>NZ_CP075523.1:2064038-2752051 GCF_018502385.1 Synechococcus sp. LA31 | reverse complement strand
TTAAAAGGTCGTGGCCCGGCGAGCGGATCCTTACTCCACTCCGGCAGCATCCCCCAAAGCATCAGGGCGGGTTGCACTTGGCCGTGCTCCTGACGCAAGGCCAGCACCGGTTCACCCGGCTTGATGAACGATCGCGGCGCATAGTGCTCCAGCAGCCCGGGTGGCAACGGACCGGCCAGACGAGGCAGGAGCTGGTCCAGGTGAGCAGTAAGGGAATAACGACCACACACGGCGAGAGCTGCTCCCGTTCGGTTCTCACCCACCACCAGGCCCGTGGGTGACCCCTAGTTTGGAGGTCATTACGGCCAATGCGCATGCCTATCCGCAAGGACGACACGCCCCCGAATCGGCGGTTCGGCATCGTGAACTTGGTGCTGATCGGCTTCGGGGTACTGCTCCTGGTGAGCAGCTTCCTGCCGAATCAGGGCATGCAGCAGGTACCCCGCGTGCCCTACTCGCTCTTTGTGAGCCAGGTTGACGACGGCAATGTGCGCCGCGCCTACATCACACAGGAGCAGATCCGCTACGAGCTGAAGGAGGCACCGGATGAAGGCGCCCCCAGCGTGCTGGCCACCACGCCGATCTTCGACATGGATCTGCCGAAGCGGCTCGAAGAGCATGGTGTTGAATTCGCAGCGGCCCCACCGCAGAAGCCCAGCTTCATCACCACGGCCCTGAGCTGGATCGTGCCGCCGCTGATCTTCATCCTGGTGCTGCAGTTCTTTGCTCGCCGCTCGATGGGCGGAGCCCAAGGTGCGCTGAGCTTCACCAAGAGCAAGGCCAAGGTGTATGTGCCCGATGAGGAATCACGGGTCACCTTTGCTGATGTGGCCGGCGTCGATGAGGCCAAGCAGGAACTCAACGAGATCGTTGATTTCCTCAAAACACCCGAGCGCTACACCGCTATCGGCGCCCGCATCCCCAAGGGCGTGTTGCTGGTCGGCCCTCCCGGCACCGGCAAAACCCTGCTGTCCAAGGCCGTGGCCGGTGAAGCGGGCGTTCCCTTCTTCATCATCAGCGGCTCGGAGTTCGTTGAGCTCTTCGTGGGCGCGGGTGCTGCTCGCGTTCGCGATTTGTTCGAAGAAGCCAAGAAGAAAGCCCCCTGCATCATTTTCATCGACGAACTGGATGCCATCGGTAAAAGCCGTTCTGGCTCGATGGGTGTGGTTGGCGGCAACGACGAACGCGAGCAGACCCTCAACCAGCTGCTCACCGAAATGGATGGCTTTGCTGCCAAGGAAAAGCCGGTGATCGTGCTGGCGGCCACCAACCAACCCGAAACCCTTGATGCCGCGCTGCTGCGCCCCGGTCGCTTCGACCGCCAGGTGCTGGTGGATCGCCCCGACCTTTCCGGTCGCAAAACGATCCTCGATATCTATGGCCGCAAGGTCAAGCTGGCCCCCGGGGTGGATCTCGACAAAATCGCCCAGGCCACCAGTGGCTTCGCCGGTGCCGACCTGGCCAACCTGGTGAACGAAGGGGCGCTGCTGGCCGCCCGGGCCAAGCGCACCACCGTGGAGCAGGGCGATCTCAACGAAGCGATTGAGCGCGTCGTGGCTGGCCTTGAGAAGAAGAGCAGGGTGCTTCAGCCCGATGAAAAAAAGGTGGTGGCGTATCACGAAGTGGGCCACGCCATCGTTGGCCACCTGATGCCAGGCGGCAGCAAGGTGGCCAAGATCTCGATCGTGCCCCGCGGGATGGCGGCCCTGGGCTACACCCTGCAACTCCCCACCGAAGAGCGCTTCCTTAACTCCAAAGAGGATCTAGAAGGCCAGATCGCCACCCTGCTTGGGGGACGCAGCGCTGAGGAGATCGTGTTTGGAGCCGTCACCACCGGCGCCGCCAACGACCTGCAGCGGGCCACCGACATCGCTGAACAAATGGTGGGCACCTATGGCATGAGCGATGTGCTCGGCCCGCTGGCCTACGACAAGCAGGGCGGCAGTCGCTTCCTCGGCGGCGCCAATAACCCTCGCCGCGTGGTGAGTGATGCCACAGCTCAGGCCATTGATAAGGAGGTGCGCACCTTGGTGGATCGCGCCCATGACCGGGCCCTCTCGATCCTTCACCACAACCGTGATCTGATGGAGAGCATCTCCCAGCAGATCCTTGAAAAGGAGGTGATCGAGGGTGATGACCTCAAAAACCTGCTAGCCAGCAGCGTGCTTCCGGAAGACGCTGTAGCGATCGTTTAAGCAACGCAGGCTGCTCTATCAGCAGCTCATCCCCGCCGCCAACCCTTGACGGCGGGGCCCCCAATCCCAGATAAGGGTTCTTTAAAGCAGGTCTCATGGCTGCCAGCAGCGGCTACCCAGCCTTGGCGGAGCTGAAAGGGCGAGACTTTCTCTCCTCCACCGACATCACCGCTGAGCAGACCGCAGCGCTGCTCCAGCTGGCTGCCGACCTCAAGGCCGGACGCAGCCAGATCGATCTGGCTGGCCGCACACTCGGCCTGATCTTCAGCAAAGCCTCCACCCGTACCAGGGTGAGCTTCACCGTGGCCATGGCCCGCCTGGGTGGCCAAACCATCGATCTCAATCCCCAGGTGAGCCAGGTGGGCCGCGGCGAGCCGGTGGCCGACACAGCGCGTGTGCTCAGCCGGTATGTGGATGCCCTGGCGATCCGCACCTTTGCCCAACAGGAGCTGGCGGAGTATGCCCACTGGGCTTCGATCCCCGTGATCAACGCCCTCACCGATCTCGAGCATCCCTGCCAGGCCCTTGCTGATTTCCTCACCCTCCAGGAGGGCTTCGGGGCGGTGAGCGGCCTCACCTTGAGCTATGTGGGCGACGGCAACAACGTGGCCCACTCCTTGATGTTGTGTGGCGCTCTACTGGGCGTGAACGTGCGGGTGGGTTGTCCAAAGGGCTATGAGCCCGACGCAGCGGTGCTCCAACAGGCGCGTGAACTGGCCGACGCGCGCTGCAGCATCGACGTGATCCATGAGCCTGTAGCTGCGGTACGCGGCGCCCATGCCCTCTACACCGATGTGTGGGCCTCCATGGGCCAGGAGGATGAAAAGGCAGCGCGCGAAGCGGCCTTCAGCGGTTGGTGCCTCAACGAAGAGCTGGTGGCTGAAGCTGATCCAAGGGCGATCGTGCTCCACTGCCTCCCGGCCTACCGGGGCCTGGAAATCAGCGCCGGCGCCATGGAGGGCAGCAGCAATCGCATCTTCGAGCAGGCGGAAAATCGCCTGCACGCCCAGCAGGCTCTTCTGGCAGCCCTCCTCGGGGGAACCTGAGCGCGTGCTTTAAGGCACCCAAGCCCACCAGCCACTCTCCCTAGCGTTGGCCGATGGCCGGCTTGCATCCATCCAGACGCTATCGGTGGAAGGCTCTGGCCATCGTGCTGATGGCCTCATACCTGCTGCCATGGGGCCAGCCTGCCCTGAGCCAGCAACAAGAGCTGCGGGGCGTTTGGCTCACAGCCAATGACATGCCCGTGTTGCGTGACCGCGCGCGCATGCAAGCCACTGTGGACCAACTGGCCGATCTTGCGTTCAATCGGCTCTATGTGGTGGTGTGGAACGGGGGCATGGCTTACTACCCCAGCACACTCAGCGAAAGCCGTGGCTTTCAGAACTTCACTTACCGCGGCTTGCAAGGGCAGGACGTGATTGGTGAGCTGATCAACGCTGGACGCAGCCGCGGACTGGTGGTGCTGCCGTGGTTTGAATTCGGCTTGATGGCTCCGCCTGATTCAGAGCTCGCCAAACAACACCGCAGTTGGCTTACCCAAAAACGCGATGGAGGTCTCACCTCTACCAGCGCAGCAGGGGAGGTGGTGTGGCTGAACCCCTTCCGGCCAGAGGTGCAGCAATTGATCACCGATCTTGTGTTGGAGGTGGTGAACCAATACGGCGCTGAAGGGATCCAGTTTGACGACCATATGAGCCTGCCGCGGGACTTCGGCTATGACCCATTCACCGTTGAGCTCTATCGCAAGGAGACAGGACAAACTCCGCCAGCCAATCCCGATGATCCGGCCTGGGTCACATGGCGAGCCGATCGCCTCACAGCGTTCATGCTGCGTCTGAGCGCGGCCATTCGCACAGCAAGGCCGGGGGCAATCGTGTCCATCTCCCCGAACTATTACGACTTCGCCTACAAGCTGCAACTGCAGGACTGGCGCAGCTGGGTGCAGAAGGGCATCGCTGATGAGTTGCTGATTCAGATCTACAGACCTGATCTGGCTAGCTATCTGCCCCAGCTGAGCAAACCGGAAGTGATGGAGGCTCGCGATCGCATCCCCACCGCGATTGCCCTGCTGAGCGGCCAGCGCAACCGCCCCACACCGCTGCCGTTGATCCAAGAGAAAGTTCGAGCCAACCGTGAGCAGGGCCTCGGCACTGGGCTCTTTTATCTGGAAAGCCTCTGGAGCCTTGGCCCAGAACCCACGAGCGAACGCATAGCAGGCCTGAAGCAGCTACTGGCACCGAAGGGCAACACAACCACCATCCCAGCGCCTTCACCACCACCTCCTCCTCCACCCGTACCACCACCTGCGCCACCGCCAGCACTCCCTTGAACCCAGCCCCTTGCCAGACGGCGCACTCAGCGGTACAAATGTATTGACGAACCGTTCTGTTGCTGGTGTCCACAGGATCTCCCGAGCCGCTCACCACTGCGCAACAGGAGCTCTACGACTGGCTCGCAGACTTCATCGCGCAACACCGCCACAGCCCGTCTATCCGCCAGATGATGGAAGCCATGGGGCTGCGCTCACCGGCACCTGTGCAGAGCCGGCTGCGTCATCTGCAACAGAAAGGCTGGATCACCTGGCAAGAAGGGCAAGCCCGCACACTGCAGCTGCTGGCCTCACTGACGCCCGGCATTCCCGTGCTCGGAGCCGTAGCTGCCGGCGGCCTGGTGGAAACGTTCGACGACGTGAGCGACCGCATCGACCTAGCCCCGGTACTAGAGACGCGGGGACTGTTTGCCCTCACCGTGAACGGTGACTCGATGGTGGATGCCCACATCGCCGATGGCGATGTGGTGCTGATGGAGCCCGTTCTCGAACCCAACCGCCTGCGCAACGGCACGATCGTGAGCGCTCTCGTACCCGGCAGCGGCACCACTTTGAAGCACTTCCACCGTGATGGCCGCCAGGTGCGACTGGAGGCCGCCAACCCGGCCTATGAACCACTCGTGCTGGATGCCGAGCAGGTGGCTGTTCAGGGGAAGCTGGTGGCTGTGTGGCGCCAGGTGTGAAGCCCATCCGCCCAGCACCCCTGCGGTGTAAGCTCTACCCATCGAAACGGCAGGCCAACAGGCCAGTTCGGGAGTCCAGCCCCGATCAGCCATTCGACCCAAAGGGGCCATAGCTCAGCTGGTAGAGCACCTGCATGGCATGCAGGGGGTCAGCGGTTCGAATCCGCTTGGCTCCACTTAATTCTTAGACAAACAGGCTCAGGGGTTAGCGCAAGATTCAGCGCTAAATCCTTGGTCGTTTTTTTTGCGCTAACTGCTCCTCGCGCAGAAACTCCAGCACCAACTGGTGATGAAGATGCAGCAGTCTCTGGCCCATCCCGATCGTGGCCAGCGGCAGGCTCTCTGTAGCCAGATTCTTAAGCAGCTCAAGGGATGGCCAATGGCCTCCAGCACCTGACGCAGCTGCGCACAGACCAGAACGCATGCAGCTCAAACAGCATTCCGCAGATAGTTGCGGTCACGGCGATTCGATAGGGGCCGGATCGCCTCACCCCGCGCCCTTGAAAGACCGACCAGCACGTGAACGGCTTGTCACCTACTGCCGAGTAGTAACAGGCTAAGAACTCGTCTATCACATCATGAGTTATGGCAATCCACCGCCCCAACCACAGCTAAGACGTTCAGCAGCATTCTGTCCCTGCTGCAAAAGCAGATCAAGACCATGGGTCGTCTCTTTTTTCAGGGGTTGCCAGAAGCGGCAGCAGTTTGATGAACGAGATAACGCAGGTTTCGACCCATTTACCCGCCCCTGACGCCTTGCTCGTCAGAACAACAGTGTGAGCTGGATTAGCCCACTCAGGGAGTCTGCTGCCGCCGATTTCGCCCCCACCAGCGGCAAAAAAGTGAGCGTTGGCTGCAGGTAGAGCGATCCAGCAAGAGCAATCTGCGCATAGGTTTGCAGCATCAGCTCATTCGCATTGAACTCCTGCGCAAGAAACTCGCGCGTGTTGAGCCTGGCCCAGGACAGACCCACACCCACACTGTCGTTTGGGCGACTCTCCAACGGGCCCTGGGCCGTCAGACCAGCGGTTATGGATGCCCCCATGGTGTTGCTGGTTGCGGGCGACCAACCGGCACTCATGAACCCATTGATACCGCTACTGTCGCGGTCTGGGCGAAAACTCGACAAACGCTGATCGAAGAGTCCATAGATCCCCCAGGCCCCCACTTCACTGAAACAACGCTCCGGGCTGATCTCGCTACAGACCACTGTTTCCCCACCCTGCGACCAAGCCCCAAAGGCAAGCGACCCTGGCTTGCGGGAAACACCGGCGACCCACCCGCCACCCACCTCAGCAATCGAAAACAGGGGGCCACTGAGTGATGGCGGCACCAGCCCGGTCTGCTCCGATGCGTCGCCGAGCCCACCGCGACCATCGAACACACCGGCGCTGACATACAAACGTCGCTTCAGGGCATCTGGCTGGAAGGTCATGGTCAACCCCAGCGCTGAGTTGGTGTATCCCGGCAACCGGCCTAGAAGGGTCGGCATGGAATAGACAGGGGTGAAGGCCAGGCTTGTGAGACTGGACACCTCATAACGGGCATCTTGAGTGCCATCGGGGCGGTTGACGTTGGCGAACTGCGTACTGCCCGATTGCTTACCAACGATCAGGCGCAGCTGACCATCCAGCAGATCCTTACGGATCGCAAATTCATAGAGCTCAGTTCGATCGAGAGGAGGAGCTGCCACGAGGCTGTTGCTGCCCTGAACACTGCCGCTGGCCACTCCGGCATCAGGAGTGGTATTGACCTGCAACCCCTGCACCCACAGCCAGGTGTTGTCGAAGCCGATCGCTTTTCCAAGATCCAAGCTGGCTTCCACCAGCAGCTGCTGGGCTCCATTGGAGGCCTCCACCGGCGTGGAAGGCGCAAGTGTGGATACACCTCCTGACCACTGCCCCGTGGCATTCCCAACCCAAACGCCGCTGAGTCGCAGCGCACCATCAGCAGGCAATCCAAGTAGGCGCCCCAACTCTCCAGTACCTGGGGCCATTTCAGAGGCAGCCGGGTTACTAGAGGGCACCACCGGTTGGGCACCGGCAGCGGAAAAACCCAGCAGCACGGGCGACAGAAGAGCGATGAACGCGCGGACTTCCATACCACCTTGAACCGGCCCATACAGCGCAACATGACAGATCCAAGAGGTCAAGTGTCGACCTAGCTGCAGTCTCAACGCACGAAATGCGGAGACAATGACTCAGTCAATCTGTGGTGGATTCCATGGGCCAGCGTTTGATTCTGCTTCTGATGTCGATCTGGATCACACTCTGGCCAGCCCTGCCGGCATCTGCCCTGGGCCCCCGCGATCTGGAACACCAACTGGGAAGCAAGCAGGGGATTGCCCAACTGATGCCCGCCTTCCGTGATGAACGAGGTCAGTTTCGCGTGCCAGATCCCACCAGGGATCCCCAGGCTTTCCTCAGAGCCCAGCAGACACTCACGATCCTGATCGATCAGGCTGAGAGCCAGGCACTCAATCGCCTGAGCCCGAAGGAGGTGCAGCAACGACTCAGCGCAACACCGACGCGGCTCCCCCCCAGCTGGAAACGGTCGGAGATTGCAGTTCGCACCGATGGACAGTCGGCGGACTGCGCTGATTCCGGGCCCAACTGCTCCGCCTATGGCTCCGCTTCCTTTCTCAACACCTTGGAACCGCTCAAGGGTCTTGAAAGAACTTTCTATCGCAGCGTTTCAGACGACGGCTCCGTTCCAGCCCTCGTTTACCTGCAACCAACGGCAGTGCCGAGCGTCAGCAGGATCCTGCTGGCAGCAGCCAATTCAGCCGGTGTCTGGATTCCGGCTGCCTATGCCCTCGGACCATCGGGCGGCGATGCCTTTCTGATCGTGAACAACTGCCTCGACCTAGCTCAGGAGGAGAATGGGGTTCTCAAACCAGCCGCCATGCTGGTGGCAGCTCTTCAATGGGTGGAATGACTACAACCAGCTCCACGGCTACAACGGGGAGAGAGAGTATGCCTAGAAATAGGCGCCACCGGTAAGCCCAAGCTGCCATCCGGAGAGGCCTAGTCGCGTTGTGAAATCACCTGCGGCCATGGCACAACCAATCAGGCAGACCAAGTTCTTCCAAACAAGATCGATAGCATCATCTATTGCAGACTGGACCCACTCATTTCCTTGGCAATAGATTCTACCTCAAACATAGCAAGCAGAACACAAGAATCAACAGCACCCATTACCCAGTGTGCGGCGTTCAGTCACGAGGTATCACAAGACCTTTTTCAACCAGGAGGGAAAGCAGTTTAAATCTGCTTGATTCCATCCTCATGAACTCAAGCACGACCTGAGTTTTTTGGCTGATCGAGGGTTATCAAAGTCCTACACGAATCCGTTCGTGCCGGATCGGCTTGGTGATCTGCGTTGTCACCTCACCGTCCACCGCCGCATCCACCCTGCCGCTCACTTGAGCCTGCACCGCGCCTGTGACGCCAACATCGCCCGCCACCTCGGCGACCACAGCACCTGTTACATCGGCACGCAAGGGCTTCTTGAGCTGAGGAACATCCACCTCGAGCGGCGCCGCCAACCGCACACCGTCCGGCAGCTTCACCGTGGCCTGCAGCGCCTGCGTGCGGATGGGGGCCTCAATACCCGTCACCACAGCCGACACCGGCAAGGGCTCATCTAGCGACAGCTTCACGTGCACGGGACCCCTGAACACCATTTCGTCGTCGGTGGCAATCACCCAACCCAGGATCCCGACCGAAAGCAGCAGCGACAGAGGCCAGCGGATCACGGTCAACACGCGGAGCAACAGCTGCGCTCGCGGGCCAAGGCCAGCTCCAGCGGGGGATGACATCAGGAGGTGATCCACAAGACCAAACCTCGGTACAGGATGAACACTTTTTACCTGGTATCCGTTACTACAATTCGCGCACGTTCATCCCTTCGTGGGACGCACGCCTTGGCAGCAGGGAACGGGGCTGCCAGTTTGAGGCAACCGCCATGAACACACTCGCTCTGATTCGCGCGCAAATCCTGAAGGCCCAACGCCTACACCAGGCTCAGCTCGCCACCGTGAGCAACCCACGCGCTCAGATCTTCTGAGCCGCTGCGGCACGTTCATCACCAGGCGCCCCAAGGGGCGCCTTTTTCATGGCTGACAGCTTTGCCGCAACAGGTGCTGGACTAGCGCTGGATCAGCCTGCAAGGCGTACGCCTCGATCTCCCGCTGACGACTGTCCTGTGGCAAAGGAGCTGTGGTGGCCACCACGTGCCGCAGATTGCCCTGATTGCGTAGGTGCTGCAGGAAAAAACCATTGAGCTGGCGCTCCGAGAGATCACCCGCGCGTCGCAAGCCCTCGCTGAGACTGATCGAGGTGGGCGTGTTCAGACCATCCAGACAGTCCTGCACCACATGCACCAACTCGTGGTGCAACACCTTGGCGCGCTCCTGAGGCCTCTCCTGCAGCGCATCCCCCAGGCAGAGGATGTTGGCACCCATGTTGTACGTAGCCAGCTGGCCAGGGGCTCCGCACACGCCACCCATCTGCACAGCAACCCCAAGCCCCCTGAGGCTCTCCAGCAGCCGAGCCTCACTGTGAAGCGGCAGCGGTTCAGCCCGCGGCGCTGGGGCCAGCAAACCCACCAGCGTGGTCACCACGCCCAGGCGCCAGGGGAAACGCAGCACAGGCATTCTCAAGAATGTCTCAAGATTGTCGCACTCGAGATTGGATGCGTCTGGTCATCCCCAGGGCCGCCAGAAGCAGCAGGGGCCACTCACCGGTGCGGCTGTAGCCGGTGAGCGCGCTGCGGGCCTCCAGGGCCACCGCCAAGGTGCCGGCGCCTTGCAACGGCAAGCGCTCACGTACGGCGCCAGCCGGATCCACCAGCAGGCTGGGGCCGGTATTGGCCGCGCTCACCAGCCAGCGGCCGGTTTCGATGGCACGGAGCTGGGCCAAGGCCGCGAACTGCCCCTGCAACTGGGCTGGGTAGGGATCGAGATTGGCGCTGGCCAGCAGCCAGCCAGCGCCATCACGGGCCGCAGCGGCCAGCGCGGCACCATCGGCAATCTCGTAACAGATCGCCACCCCGATGGGCCCATCCGGCCGCTGCAGCACGCGCGAGGGCTCGCCAAAGGTCACCCCACCAACGGCAGAGAGGCCGCTCCAGCTGAGCCAGGCAGCACCAGGGATCCATTCACCAAGGGGCACAAGCCGATGCTTATCGATGGCCTGCACGGGCTGAAGAGCCCCGGGCGCAAAGCGCAGCACCGAACTCCTTAACGCGCTACCGCTCAGGCGAAAGCCGCCACTGAGCACCTCAACCTGGCTCTCCCGGGGCAACGTCTCCCCCAGAGCCAAGGCTCCTTCCGGCAACACCAGTGCATCCACCCCTAAACGCTCAGCCTGGGCCTGAGCCGATGCCAACCGACGCAACAGCGCCTGCTGCTGCGTCCAGCTGAATTTTTCTCGGGTGGGGATCGCGGGCTGAAGGACCAGCAAGGCCACGGGATCGCCCGCTGCACCGGCTACCGGAAGCAAGCACCAGCCGCAACCATGCAAGACCAACACCACCAAGAGCCAGGCGCCCGCCGAACGCCAGGCGGTGGGCCGCTGCGACACCCAGGCGGTCAACCAGCGCCAGAGCCACCAGGCCAGCAGCAGCTGCAAGGCGGCCAGGCCTCCGGCACCGCAGAGCTGCGCCAGCCCAGCCAGGGCTCGATCTCCTGGCAACACAGCGCTACCGACACCGATCCAAAACAAGGGCCCCTTGGCCAGCAGCACCTCCGCCAAGCCCCAGACCGCTGCTGCCAGAACAGCGGTGCTCAGGCGCTCGGGGCCGAGCCGCTGCACCAGCAGGCGCCAAGCCCCCACCAACACAGCAGCCACTACACCCAGCAACAGCCACAGCACCAGACACAGGGGCAGGCTGAGCGGCAACGGCACGCCCACCCAGTCGAGCGGGTGGAGCCACAGCAGCCAGCGATGGCTGATCAGCACCGCTGCGCCCCCCCAAAGGAGGGCCGGAGCAGGCCCCAACGCCCACAACGGCACCAGGGCCAGCCAAAGCAGCGGCGGACAGCCCCATGGCGGTAGGGCCAGCCCCGCCAGAACGCCTGCGGCCGCGGCGCCGATCCATCTCCACAACGGCCGGTTGCCTGCCATGGCGATTGACCCTAGGAAGCGCCATGGTTTGAAGCAGGCAATCACGGGCGGGGCCATGGACGCGAACAATCCCCTTCAACAGCTGCTGGTACGCGGCCTCGGCACCACCTCCCTGGTGGCGGAACGACTGCGCAGCGTCACCCAGGCCTGGGTGAGCAGCGGGCGCCTGGATCCCTCTCAGGCCTCAGCTCTGGTGGACGACGTGCTGGCCAGCCTGCGAGGCGACAACCCCGAGCTGGAAAAACAGACCGAACGCCAAGTGGGGCGGAACCTCGATCACCTGCTGCAGGACCTCGGCCTGGCCCGCCAACGGGAGGTGGACGAACTGAGAGGGCGCATCGACCGGCTTGAACAGCAGCTCAGGCGCCTACGCAGCGATGCAGGCTCAGGCGAAGCCGGCCTTTACGACGACCTTCCCGATTGAGGCTGCGGCAGAATCCCGCAAAAGGAGACCCCTCGAACAGCCCATGCGCGACATCCTGATCAGCTCGGCGGTGTGCGTGGCCTGCTTGCTGCTGGCGTTGGTGAGCCAACTGGTGGCACCCTCAACCGTGCAGGCTCAGCCGACCGCCACGGCCGCCGTGGTCGCCGCCGCCCCCGCTGCAGCCAATGCGGCCATCAGCGGTCAGTTCGAGCTGGATCCCGAAGACCCCAACCCCACCCTTTTCACCATGGCCAGCGACGCCGGCAGCCCTGATCAAATCGCCGATTCCGGTGCCGCCGCCCTGGGCGGCGAGATGGTGGTTGCCAAAGAGCGCACCACCGCCAGCGGTCTGCGCATCACCGATCTGGTGGTGGGCGATGGTCCGGAGGCCAGCTCCGGCCAAACCGTGGCGGTGAACTACCGCGGCACCCTGGAAAATGGCAAGGAGTTCGATAGCAGCTACGGCCGCGGCCCCTTCTCGTTCCCCCTCGGCGCCGGCCGTGTGATCAAGGGCTGGGATGAAGGCGTGGCCGGCATGCAGGTGGGCGGCAAGCGCAAGCTGGTGATCCCCCCCGATCTTGCCTATGGGGAGCGTGGCGCCGGCGGCGTGATCCCTCCCAACGCCACCTTGATCTTCGAGGTGGAGCTGCTGCAGATCAAGGGCTGATTCTCCCCAGACCAACGGCCACCCAACGGCCGCTGAACGCGACGGCGGGGCTTTTCTGCACTGTCCTCAAGCGGATATCTGTGGATATCCGCTTGAGGACGTTTTGTTGCTCCATCGCTGCACCGCCCCCTCCCGTGGCCGGTTCTCACGACCCGAACGCCGCTGAGGAAACCTAAAGCGATCGTTAGGATGCGCCCGCCGTCCGGCACATGGCCGGGCAACAACCAGAACGCCCCCACGTCTCATGGCTCACACGCTGCCTGCGCTGCCCTACGGCCTCGATGCGCTCGAGCCCCACATCTCACGCCAGACCCTTGAGTTCCACCACGGCAAGCACCACAACGCTTACGTGACCAACCTCAACAACCTGGTGGCTGGCACCGAGCTGGAAAGCAAGAGCCTGGAAGACACCATCACCGCAGTGGCAGGCGATGCCAGCAAAGCCGGCGTGTTTAACAACGCCGCCCAGGTGTGGAACCACAGCTTCTACTGGCAGTGCATCAAGCCCAATGGCGGCGGCACCCCCAGCGGCGCCCTGCTCGACAAGATCAACGCTGACTTCGGCAGCTTCGAGAAGCTTATTGAGGCGTTCAAGGCCGCTGGTGCCACCCAATTCGGCAGTGGCTGGGCCTGGCTTGTGCTCGACAACGGCACGTTGAAGGTGACCAAGACCGGCAATGCCGACCTGCCCCTGGCCCACGGTCAGAAAGCACTGCTCACCATGGATGTGTGGGAGCACGCCTACTACCTCGACTATCAGAACCGTCGCCCCGACTACATCACCACCTTCCTCGACAAGCTGGTGAACTGGGACTTCGTGGCCGCCAATCTCGCCGCCGCCTGATCCTTTCCCAAGGCTGATTCAGACCCAACCAATCACACCAGCCCCCGCACGCCATGGCATGCGGGGGCTTTTTTGGAGCCAAAACACAACCAATCAGCCAACGACCACCACCACAGACAAACCGAGAAGAAGAGGCGAGCAACAACAAACGACAGCGCAAGGATTCTCACCAAGGGCCACGTAGTGCAAATAAAATTACTTTCGCAGAGGGCGCTTTTTATGTGGCAAAATTAAAACGCTTTTGTGCAATTTCCATGCGTCTCATGTTCCGCGCTGGCGCCGTTTCCGCAGCCGTCGCCGCTTCTGTTGCAGCTGCTCCCGCCCTGCTGGTGAACAGCGCCGAGGCCATTGATCTCAAGAGCTTCATCCCCAAGCAAGTGTTCGTCAAGCAGGCGAACCCCACTTCAGTGGCGATCCTGTCGATCCAGGGCTCTTCGAACACCTCCAAGGGTGTGATGTGTGATGTGACTTACACATCTGCTGCTCTGTATCCCAACGTGACCACCTCCAAGGCACGCTGTGGCAGCAGCCGCTCCCAGCTGTTCCTCGGTAGCAACGATGCTGAGGTGGATTACGACGCATCCATGGTGAACCTGCTGGAGCTCTACGGCATCAGCACCAAGACCACCACCAACACCAATGGCGCCACCTTCCTGTGCGCCAAGCCCACCGGTGTGCGTCCTAGCGAGTTCAGCTACACCCTGCAAACCACCAACGTGCCCATGACCGGCATGCTGCTCACCACCGCCAACCCCAAGATGTGCTGGGGCCAGAGCTGATCAGTTCTCCCTGATCCAATCAGCACACCCTGCCGCCGGCTTCAACGCCGGCGGCTTTTTTTTTGCGCTGATTTACTCGATCATCTGGCCGGTTGGGCCTGGGCAATCAACGGCCTCCGGCGCAATCCACATGGCATCGCCATAGGAAAAGAAGCGATAGCCCTCCCTCTTGGCCTGCTCATAGAGCGAAAGCAAACGAACCCTACCAATCAGTGCACTCACCAGTAGCAACAGCGAACTCTTCGGCAGGTGGAAATTGGTGAGCAACCCTTGCACAACGGCGAAGCGATATCCGGGTTGAATGACCAGGTTCACCGGGCCAGTGTGAGGTTTGAGTTCACCAGCATTGAGCTGCGCCACAGCTTCGAGGCTGCGTACGCAGGTAGTGCCCACGGCAATCACCCGGCCGCCGCGCGCCTGGCAAGCAGCTACAGCCTCCACCAGCTTGGGCGACACCTCCACCCATTCGCTGTGCAACTCCAGCTGCGTGAGATCTTCCGTTTCAACTGGCCGAAACGTGCCTAGTCCCACATGCAGGGTGACCTCGGCCATCTCCACACCGCGCCTTTGGATCGCAGCGATCAACTCGTCGCTGAAATGCAGGCCCGCCGTGGGGGCAGCAACGGCACCGGGGCGTGAGGCGTAACGGGTTTGATAGCGGGTGTCGTCATCGTCGTTCTGCTGCTGGATATACGGAGGCAGTGGCATCGAGCCATACCGCGCCAGCAGGACTTCGATCGCTTCAGGGCTTGTGCATCCCGCAGGAAAGCGCACCACACGGCCTCCACTGGCCTCATCCACCCCCACCACCTCAAGGAGCAAGGGCTCCTGGCTCTCGTGCTCCAGCTGCAGCACGTCTCCGGGCTTGAGCCGTTTAGCCGGGCGGGCCAAACAGAGCCAGTCGCTGCCGCTCACCGGTTCGAGCACGAGCAGCTCCACGGAGCCTCCGCTGGCGCGGCGAACCTGCAGACGAGCTTTGAGCACGCGTGTGTTGTTCACCACCAGCAGATCGCCGGGCTGAAGCTCGTCCTGCAGATTCCACACCGTGAGATGACGGCAACTAGGCGTGGGCCCGGGATCAACAGCCAGCAACCGGGCTGAATGACGAGGCTCCATGGGCCGTTGCGCGATAAACGTCTCCGGCAAATCGAAGACATAGCTCGATAGACGCAGATCAGCCGGATCTGTGGCCATGAAAAGACGTGGTTTAGATCAGATCGCCAAGCTTTCGGGATTGGTTTCGATCAGCTGGGCGAGGTCTTTGAGGAAGGCTGCCGCATGGGCGCCATAGATCACGCGGTGATCGCAGGTGAGGTTCACCTGCATCTGGTTGGCCACGCGCATCGAGCCGTCTTTGCCGGCCACAACAGCAGGGCGAGAGGCGGCGACAGCCAGGATGGCGCCGGTGCCAGGAGGCAGGATGGCGTCGAAGCGATCCACACCAAACATCCCCAGGTTGGAGAGCGTGAAGGTGCCTGTGCTGTATTCCTCGGGCTGCAGCTGCTTGCTGCGAGCGCGGCTCACCAGATCGGCCCAGTTGCGGGCCAAGGAATAGATGTCGGTCTTATCGGCGTTGGCGAGCACCGGCGTGATCAAACCACCGTCTTCCATGGCCACCGCCACCGCCACGTTCACCCCGGCGGGGTAGGTCATCGCACTGCCATCAGCGCTGGTGGCGGCATTCACCTGGGGGTGACGGGCCAGCACCACACCCACCGCCTTGGCTAGCAGGGCCGTCATGGTGACGCCCTTGCTCTTCACCTGCTTGTAGAAGGCATCAAACTTGGTGGTGGTGATCGTGTAGCCCACCCGGAAGCAAGGTACTTCCAGGCTGGCGATCATGTTGCGGTTGACCGCGTTCTGGAGCGTGTTGAAGTTCACGCTCTCGCCAGGGCGACCAAAAGCATCGCCGGCAGATGCGGGAGCCGGAGCTGCCACGCCGTTGCCCGAGGCTGCCGCCGCAGGTGCAGAACCCTCCGCCACACGGGGCAACGCCACCGTGAGCCCAAGGGAGCGCTCCACATCTTCGGCCTGAATGCGGCCGTGGGGGCCGCTGCCGCGCAGGGTTTCGAGTGCAACGCCGTGCTGGCTGGCAAGCTTCTTGGCGCGGGGGCTGGCCACCACCCGACCGCTGGCCACGGCAGCAGGGGCGGAAGCGACAACGGGTGCTGGAGCTACGGCCACCGGCGCGGGGGCAGCTGCGGGAGCGGGAGCTGCAGCAGGGGCAGGCGCCGCGGCGGGAGCGGGAGCCGCAGCAGCACCACCGCTACTGGGGGCCTTGGCCTGAACCTCAGCGATCTCCGCCTGGGTTTCCACGATCAGACCGATGGTTTCGCCCACAGGAGCGGTGCCACCCGCCGGCATCAACACAGCAGCGAGATAGCCCTCGTTGAACGACTCCACATCCATGTCGGCCTTGTCGGACTCGACCACGAGCACCGACTCACCGCGCTCAACCTTGTCGCCGGGCTTTTTGAGCCACTCCACGATCTTCCCCTCCGTCATGGTGGAGGAAAGGGCGGGCATAAAGATTTCGTGGGTGGCCAACGGAGGTCTGCCGCGCAATTGGGGCGGATTTTACGTGGCACAGCCCCCCCACCCGCTCAAGCGGCGTGGGGGTTGGAAGTGGCTCAGAGGGTGCCTTCGATGGCTTCGATCAAGCCATCACGCACCACCACAGCCACCTGCAGCTTCTCCACGAGGTTGTCGCCCACGCGCACATCACAGAAGCTGTCCAGCTGGCCCTGATCCACGATCTGCTCCATCTCAAGATCGCGCACCTGGCGCTGCTGCTCGATCAGCTGACGCTTCTGCTCTTCGAGCTCAGCGCGCTTGGCAGCCACCTGCTCCTGCACCGACCCCACTTGCTCTTGTACGCGGGGGTCGAGGGGGTTGATGCTCTGGCTGCGGATCGCATCCACCAACTGCTGGCCTTCCTGCTCCAGCTGGGCAAGCTGGGCATCGCTGCCGGCGATGGCGTTGCTGATCTCCCGCTCAGCGTCTTCCTTCCAACGGGGAGTCACCACGGCGCGCACGGTGATCGAACGCTTGATCGAGAGGCTGCCGTCGGCCATGGAAATCAAAAAGCAGCGCTCAGGTTGTCAGCGCCAGCCATGAGCGGCAACGCGGCAGCGGGGCGGGTTTCCGGCCGACCCCGCTGCCGCTCATCCGGGTTCAGCGGCCATAAATCAGCGCGATCGCTGCAGCGTCACGTTCGGCAATGCGGTCGCGCTTCTGCTTGAGGGTCTGGGTGAGCAGCCCGTTGTCGAGGCTGAAGGGCGCCACCAGAGCCACACCCGCCAGACGCTCATCGGGGCGGGCGCCAGGGCGCCCTTGCAAGCGCCGGTTCAGACGGCTGGTCAGCGCCTTGAGCAGAGCCGGGTCAGCGGCGGCGCCGTCTTGCGGCAGAGGAAGCCCCTGCTCGCGGGCCCAGCTGGCCAGCGTCTCCGGCTTTGGCACCACAAGGGCGCCGAGAGCTTTGCGGTCCTGCCCCACCAGCATCACCTGCTCCACCAGCGTGCAGGCCACCAGGCATTCCTCGAGCGGGCCGGGTTCGATGTTCTCGCCACTGCTGAGCACGATCGTGTCTTTGGCGCGGCCTGTGAGAACCAGGGTGCCGTCGGCCAACAGATGGCCAAGATCGCCGGTATCAAACCAACCCTGCGCATCGAGCACCTTGGCAGTGGCCTCCGGCTTGCCCAGATAGCCCGCCATCACCTGAGGCCCCTGGGCCAGCACCCGACCCCGCTGGCCGATCTGGAGCAACGCCCCGCTCTCGGGATCCACGATCCGGATCGCCGTGCCGGGCAGCGGCTGGCCGGAACTGCCGCGGCGATTGTTCCAGCGGCGCCGGCAGGTGAGCACGGGGCTGGTTTCGGTGAGGCCATAGCCCACCAGCAGCTCGATTCCCACGGCCTCAAAGAAGCCATCCACATGAATCGCCAGAGCACCACCACCGCTGATGGCGGTGCGCAGGCGGCCGCCGATCAATTGTTGGCGCACCTTGGGCCAGAGCACCCTGCTGGCCAAACCATGCAACGGCCAGCTGAGCAGGGCGCCACCGGCCGCCAATAGGCGCCGGCCCGCCGGCTCGGGCGTGAGCGTGCGATCCGCCGCCACACGCCGCGAGAGGCAGTGATACCGGCTGAGGTGGAGGGCCGATCGCAGCAGCTTCTGCCGGGAACTGGGCATGGCTGCCAGAGCATCTTCAAAGCCACCCAACAGCGCCTCCCAGAGCCGGGGCACGCTGATCAGATAGTGAGGCCGCACCCGCTGCAGATCAGGGCGGAGCTGCTTGAGGGTGGTGTAGCTCTGCGCGCAGCCGCAAGCCAGCAGGAAGTATTCCGCGCTGCGCTCATAGGCATGCCAGATCGGCAGCACGCTGAGCACCCGATCTCCCGGCTGCGGCGCGACGGCCACACCGAGGTGGCGCAGCTGATGCAGCAGGTTGGCGTGGCTGAGGGGAACACCCTTGGGCTGGCCGGTGGTTCCGGAGGTGTACAGCACCGTGGCCAGTCGCTGCTCGCCGCCCTCTGGCCAAGCGGGCACTGGTGTTTTGGCACCCTGGGACATCAGCTCCTCCCAGGTGAAGCAGGGAAGCACCGGCACCACCGAGCCACGATCGCCCTGGAGCAGCACCACAAAGCGCAACTGGCCGAGCAGTTCGCTGCTGAGCTTCAGCCGGCTGAGCAGCTCCGCTGATTCGAGCACCAAGGCCACCGCCCCAGAATCGGCGGCGATGTAGCGCAGCTCCTCCACCGGCGCACCGCTGCCGCGCACCGCATCGGCAGCGCCCAGCCGCATCAGGCCCTGATCCGCCACCAGCCAGCGGGGGCTGTTTTCGGAAAACAGAGCCACCACATCACCAGGCTTCACACCAAGGGCGGCAAAGCCGGCAGCGGCCTGCTCGATGCGGGCATTCAGATCGCGGAAGCTGAGCTGCTCGGGTGGCTTGGCATGGGGCGCATCCAGAGCGGTGGTATCGCCATGGCGCTCAGCGAGCCGCGGCCAGAGCTGCTCGAGACCGCTGAGATCGCTCCAGTCGGGCCGTTCTGTCAGGGCTTGCTGGTCACGACGGCTGCCGCTCCAGCGGATCTCAGCGGTAGACATGAGGGGCAGATGAATGGCCCCGGTCTTACCACCCCAGAAGCGCTTCCTGGGGGGTGGGGCGACGCAGCTTCAAGCCGAAGCGGCGGCTGAAGCACTGGAGCAGCTGTGTTCGCAATGCAGCCGCTGAGAGATCAGGCCGTAAATCGGCCAATCGCCCCACCGGACGACCAACAAGACCGCACGGCACCACGGCGGCAAAACCGCTGAGGTCTGCGTCCACATTCAAAGCAAGGCCGTGCTGGCTGATCCAGCGCCGCGCTCCCACCCCGATTGCCGCCACCTTGCGGCCCTCCAACCAAACGCCAGTGAGCCCCTCGATGCGCTCACCGCGCAGGCCCAGCTCGGCCAATAGATCAAGTACCACCGCCTCCAGCTCCCGCAGATACAGATGCAGATCAGCGCCATGGCGCTGGAGGTTGAGCACCGGATAGAGCACCAGCTGGCCGGGGCAGTGGTGGGTCACTTCACCGCCGCGGTCAATGCGGAATAGCGGAGCCGGCGGATCAGCCGGGTCGAACCGCAGAAAACGCGCATCGGCGCCACGGCCCAGGGTGAAGCAGGGCTGGTGCTCCAACAGGAGCAGTGCATCCGGCCCGCCAGGATCCGCCAGCAGGCGCTGCTGCAGCTGCTGCTGCCAGCTCCAGGCCCGCTCGAAGGGCACCAACCCCGCGGGCTCGAAACAGATTGCATCGGCCGTGGTGCAAATCATCCACCGTTCCTAGCGTTCAAACGAGCCCATCGCCTTGGGAGGCAAGGGATGAAGTTGTTGATTCACGGCCGAAATCTGGAGGTCACTCCAGCCATCCGCGACTACACCGAAGACAAGCTGAAGCGAGCCATCGGTCATTTCGACGGCATGGTGAAAGAAGCGGACGTGCATCTCTCTGTGGCACGCAATCCGCGCGTACCCCAACAGACCGCCGAAGTTACGGTGTTTGCCAACGGCACGGTGATCCGCGCCCAGGAGCGCAGCGAGAACCTCTACGCCAGCATCGATCTGGTGGCCGGCAAGCTCACACGCCAGCTGCGGCGCTACAAGGATCGGCACGACGATCACCACCACAGCCCCGGCCATCACGCCACCACCACCCCCAGCCTGGCGGAGCTGCCCGGTCAAGATGTGGTGAGTGAATCGTTGCTGGAAGGCAAGGAAGCCACCCTGCCCAGCCGAGGCGTGCGCCGCAAATACTTCGCGATGCCGGCCATGAGCATCGACGATGCGCTGCATCAGCTCGAGCTGATCGACCACGACTTTTACCTATTTCGCGACGCCGCTAGCGGCGAGCTGCAAGTGGTCTACCGCCGAAATCACGGCGGCTTTGGGGTGATTCAGGCCAAGGGCTGAGGGCAATTCGCCCAGACTGCCCCGATTGGCGCCTTCCCCGTTGCGCGACCTTCCCGATCTCGCCCCGCTGATCGATCACGCCCTGCTGGACCCCCACCAGGGCGTTGACGTCGTGCTGCGCTGCTGCGATGAGGCCCGCCACTTCGGCTTCGCCGGTGTGTGCGTGGCCTCACGCTGGTTACCGGTGGTTCGGGAGCGTCTTGGCCCCAGCGGCGGGCGCGGGCCCAAGCTGATCAGCGTGGTGGGCTTCCCCTTCGGCGCCATCCCACCTGAGATCAAACAAGCGGAGGCGGAATGGGCCGCCGCCGCCGGCGCTGAAGAGCTGGATGTGGCGCCCGATTTCGCGGCCCTCGCCGATGGCGACAGCAGTCGCTTCTGCAACGACCTGGCACCGATCGTGGAGCTGGGCCTGCCGGTGAAGGTGATCCTCGATGTGGCCCGTCTGAGCCCCACAGCCTTGGAACTAGCCGTGGAAGCGAGCATTGATGTGGGGGCGACCATGCTCAAAACCGGCAGCGGCTTCGGTCCGGGCGCCACGGTGGATCAGGTGAAGCAACTGCGCCAACTGGCCCGCGGCCGCGCGGCCGTGAAAGCTGCAGGTGGAATCAACAGCCTCGAGCAGGCCATCGCCCTGGTGGAAGCCGGTGCCGCTCGCTTGGGAACCAGTCGCGGTGTAGCTCTGATGCAGGCCTTGCGCCAGCCCGAGGCGTGAACGGCGAGCGGCGGCTCGAAGGCCTGGTGCTGCGCAGCACGCCACTGGGTGAAAACGACCGGCTGATCAGCGTGCTCAGCGCCGGCGATGGCTTGATCCGACTCGCCGTACCAGGCGCCCGCAAACCCAAGAGTTCCATGGCTGCCGCCGTGCCCCTGGCGCTGCTGAACCTGCAGGTGGGCGGTCGGGGGGATCTCAAGCGGGTGCGCCAGCTCAGCGTGCAGCGCAATTTCGCGGCCCTGGCCGAGCGGCTAGAGACCCTGGCCGCAGCCCAGGGCCTGGCGGAGCAGACCCTGCTGCTGGTGCCCAGCGGTGATGCGGTGGAGGGAGTTCTGGAGGATCTGCTGCTGCAGCTCGGGCGGCTGGAGCGGGTGGTGAAGGAGCGCCAGGTGAGCCTGGAGGCCTTGGCCACGGCCGTGCAGGGCGTGGTGCATCTGCTGGCCCTGGGGGGCTATGCGCTGCCCCTGGCCAGCTGCGCCCGCACGAGCGCCGCCCTGGAGCCGCCCCTGGGCAACTGGGACTGGCGCTGCAGCCTGCTGCCGGGGGAAGGCTTTGTCGTAGGCGCCATCGCCGGTGCTCAGTTAGTGCTCAACGCTTCCGAACTGGCCCTGCTGCAACGGCTGTTGCGGCCAGCCCTGCCGCGCCGCCGCGATGGCGAGCTGATGGGGCCGGTGCCGGTGTGGCTGCGGTTGCTACAGCTCGTGGAACTGTGGAGCCGCGAACACTTGGGGCGCGCGCCTCGTTCCTGGAGGCTGTTGCGCTCCTGCTTTGCCGATGGGGCATCATCGTGAGCCGGAACCTCTGGTCTCAACCGATACCCCCCTTGAACGAGCCGCCAAGATCGACGGGCCTTCAAGGCGTTCTGGCGCTGCCTGAATTCCGCAAGCTCTGGCTGGGGCAGATCTTCAGTCAGCTGGCGGACAAGTTCTACATCGTGTTGATGGTGTTTCTGATCGCCCAGTACTGGGTGACAGGACCGCTACCGGCTGATGGCGCGATCGCCGAGGCCGCGGGGGCCTTCCGCTTCAACATCGAAACCCGCGCCCAGCTGATCACCCTGCTGGCCACCGGGATCTACGTGGCGAACACGATTCCGGCCATGGTGCTGGGCCTGGTGGCTGGTGTATGGGCCGACCGCTGGCGCAAGCGTGAGGTGATGGTGGCCAGCAATGGCATCCGGGCCGGACTGGCCCTGCTGGCGCCGTTGAGCCTGCTGGATGGGCCGCAATGGCTGGGCCTGAGCTGGGGCTACTGGGCCTTGCTGCTAATCACCTTCTGCGAATCGGTGCTCACCCAGTTCTTTGCGCCGGCGGAGCAGGCCGCCATCCCGATGCTGGTGCCCACCCACCAGCTCCTGGCAGCAAATTCCCTGTATCAAGCCACGAGCATGGGGGCCACGATCGTGGGCTTCGCCCTCGGTGATCCAATTCTGCGGCTGCTCAAATACGGCCTTGGGGCCATCGGCATTGCCAACGGCGAATTTGCACTGCTGCCGCTCTGCTATGGCCTGGCGGCCCTCTCCATCGCCTGGATCCGCGTGGAGGAAACCCCGCGCCAAGAGCGCGAACAAACGGTGTGGCAGGAGATGGCCGACGGCTTGCAGGTGCTGCGGGAGCGCCCCAGTGTGCGCAGCGCCCTGTTGCAGCTGGTGTTGCTCTACAGCCTTCTGGCCGCTCTTTATGTTCTCGCCATCAGCCTGGCCTCCGCAATCGCCTCGCTCGGCCCCACCCAGTTCGGCACGCTGCTGGCGATGAGCGGCATCGGTCTGGCCGTGGGGGCCGTGGCCGTAGCGCAGGTTGGGCATCGTTTCAACCGCCGCCGGCTGGCCTCGGCGGGCTTGGGCACGATTGCCTGGAGCCTGGTTCTGCTCGGCCAATTGCGCGGCGACCTCACACCCACGCTCACCCTCTGCGCCGTGCTCGGTGTAGGCGCGGCGCTGCTCGCTATCCCCGCACAGACGACTATTCAGGAGGACACCCCAGAAGCAATGCGCGGCAAGGTGTTTGGCCTGCAGAACAACCTGATCAACATCGCCCTGAGCCTGCCGCTGGTGTTGGCCGGCACGGTGGTGAGCCGCTACGGGCTGCTGCCGGTGCTCTGGGCCCTGGCAGCCCTGGCGATGGTGGCAGCACTTCTGGAGCGGCCCTGGGAACGCTGCTAGCGTCAGACATCGGACACCCGCCGCTGCGTGCCCCACATCGCCTGGCTGGGCAAGAAGTCACCGTTCTGCGGCAACGTCACCTATGGGCTTGCAACCACAGCAGCCCTGAAGCAACGCGGCCACGACATCAGCTTCATTCATTTCGACACACCGGCCGGAAGCCTGGGCCGGTCGATTGAGAGCAGCGATCCCAGCCTGGAAGTAGCCCTGCCTTACCTGGTGAAGTCGCAGGTGTACACCATCCCCTCACCGGGAGCGCAGCGGGAATTGAGGGAGTCGCTGGAGCGGCTGCGGCCGGATCTGGTGCACGCCAGCCTCACCCTCTCCCCCTTGGATTTCCGCCTGCCCGATCTCTGCCAGCAGCTGGGGCTACCTCTGGTCGCCACCTTCCACCCCCCGTTTGATGCGGCGCTGCGCAACCTCAGCTCAGGCACCCAGCAGCTCACGTATCAGCTCTATGCCCCCTCACTAGCCCGCTACAACCGCGTGGTGGTGTTCTCGGATCTCCAGGCGGACGTGCTGATGCGCCTGGGGGTGCCGGCCAGCCGCCTCGCCGTGATCCCCAACGGCGTGGATCCCGAGCAATGGAAACCCAGCCTGCCCAGCACCGAATCCCCTGAGCTGCTGGAGCTGCGGCGGCGCTTCGCTGGCCAACGGGTGTTCCTATACATGGGCCGCATCGCCACAGAGAAAAACGTGGAGGCGCTGCTGCGCGCCTGGCGGCTGGTGCAACTGGCGGGCTGCACCCTGGTGGTTGTGGGCGACGGGCCCGTGCGCCAATCGCTGATGCAGAGCTACGGCCGCGAGATCAACGTGCACTGGTGGGGGCATGAACCCGATCAATCCAAGCGGTTGGCACTTCTGCAAATGGCGGAGGTGTTCCTCTTGCCATCTCTGGTGGAGGGGCTGAGCCTGGCGCTGCTGGAGGCGATGGCCAGCGGCACCGCTTGCGTGGCCACCGATGCGGGCGCTGATGGGGAGGTGCTGGAGGGCGGCGCTGGCATCGTGATCAGCACCCAGGGGGTCACCACCCAGCTGCGCACGCTGCTGCCGGTGCTGCGTGATCAACCTGTACTTACCGCCGAATTAGGCCGCCGCGCCCGCCAGCGTGCCCTCGAGCGCTACACCCTCACCCGCAACATCGACGAGCTGGAGCGCCTTTACGCCGAATTGGTGCCTCAAGGAAGCCTGGCGGCCTGAAGACCGCCACCGCCCTTAAGCCAGAAGGTCGGCGCAGCAGGCAGCGAATGCAGCGGCCGGGTCTGGTGCGGCTGTGATCGGCCGGCCGATCACCAGCTGACTGGAGCCAGCAGCGATGGCCTGGGCTGGCGTCATCACCCGCTGTTGATCGCCCAGAGCAGCGCCGGCAGGACGAATACCAGGGGTCACCAGGGCAAACGGGTCGGGGTGAGCCGCCCGCAGCGCCGCCACCTCCAGCGGAGAACACACACAACCGCCAATGCCCGCCTGAGCCGCCAGCTGAGCCAACCGCGGCACGTAATCCCTCACCGGCTCCTCAATGGCCAGCTCAGCGCCAAAGCGCTGGGGGTCCCAGCTGGTGAGCACCGTGACCGCCAGCAGGGTGGGCGGCATCAACCCCGCTGCTGCCGCCGATTCAGAGGCTGCAACCTGGGCAGCACCAAGGGCTTCGCTGCCCGCACAGGCATGCACGGTGATCAATTCCGCCCCGAGGCGCGCGGCACTGCGGCAGGCGCCGGCCATGGTGGCGGGGATGTCGTGAAATTTCAGATCCAGAAACACCCGCTTGCCCTGATCGCGCAGCTGCCGCACCACATCCGGGCCGCCCGCCACAAACAGCTCCAGCCCCACCTTCACCCAGCGCAACTGGGGCACCGCCGCCGCAAAGGCCAAGGCCTGCTCGGGGGCCATGCCATCGAGAGCCACGATGATCCGATCGGCGGCTGAGCTGTTCACGCGGAATCGAGCGCATGCAAGACATCTCAGGCTACGAAGGCTGGTGGCAGCCCTCCGGCTCCACCACCACGATGGGAAGGCCGTACCCGATCCTTGCTCGATGCTGCCACGGATCCTGCATCCCGAGGAGCTCCAAGGCTTCCGGCTCAGCAGCAACGACCACTGTCGCCTGGCTTTGCTGAACAACACCGACGCCGGTGGCTGCACGGTGTTCCTCGAAGTGCACGACCCCTGTGATCGGGTGCCGCCCCACCGCCATCAAGAGGCAGTTGAGCTGTACTTCGTGCTGCGAGGCGGGGTGATCTTTCACGTCGACGATCGGTCCATCACCGCCCGCAGTGGGGATGTGGTGGTGGTGCCCGAGGAGGCCCTCCACGACCTGGAGAACCCAGGCCCCGGGCGGCTCTACCTACTCACGGTGCTCAGCAAAGACGGCGGTTTCACCAATCAGCTGAAACACAGCATTCCCACACCACTGGATGCAGAAGATCTGGAGGTGCTCCGCAACCTCTGAGCCTCAGCCCGGCACCAAACGCCGGAAGGTTTTTTTGCCCAGCTGCAGCACCTTGCCGGCCAATTGATCGGGCCCTGCAAATTCCTGATTGGGATCGCTGAGCTTCTCGCCATCGAGCTTCACGCCGCCGCCTTGGATCTGGCGGCGCGCTTCGCTGCTGCTGGCGCAGATGCCCACCGCGCTGAGCAGATAAAAGGCCTTAGCCGGAAAGTTCACCCCCTCCAGCGAGGCTTCTGGCACCTCCGCATCCGCGGCGCCGCTGCCGCTGGCACCACCCACCAGCTTGCCGGCATCGGCCTGGGCCTGCTGGGCCGCCGCGTCGCCGTGGCGCTGCCGCGTCACCTCCAGCGCCATCGCCTTCTGCCGCTCGCGGGGGTTGGCCGGCAGCGCCTCAAGATCCAGATCGGTGAGCAGCGTGAGGTACTCCTCCACCACCGCATCGGGCACCTTCTCGAGCTTGGAATACATCGAGAGTGGGTCTTCACTGAGGCCCACGGTGTTGCCCAGGCTTTTGCTCATCTTCTGCACGCCATCGAGGCCCGGCAGGATTGGCAACAGCATTCCGAACTGGGTGCTCTGGCCGAAATGGCGTTGCAGATCACGGCCCGTGGCCACATTGAATTTCTGATCGGTGCCGCCTAGCTCCACGTCGGCCTGCACCGCCACGGAGTCGTAGCCCTGCAGCAAGGGATACAGGAATTCGTGCAGGGAGATCGGGGTGCCGGAGCCGTAGCGGTTAGCGAAATCTTCTTTGGCCAGCATCTGGCCCACGGTGGAGATCCCCAGCAACTCGATCACCTTCGGCAAATCCAGCCCCGCCAGCCACTCGCTGTTGCGACGCACCTCCAAGCGAGCCGGGGTCTCAAAATCGAGCAGAGATCGAGCTGGGTCCTGCCCCTGACCAAGCTGAGCCAGATAGGTGGCGGCATTGGCCTCCACCTGCTCAGCGGTGAGCTGCACCCGCGTGGCGCTCTTGCCGGTGGGATCACCGATCCGAGCGGTGAAGTCACCGATGATCAACACCGCTGTATGGCCGGCGTCCTGAAAAGCCCGCAGCTTGCGGAACAGGATCGAATGGCCCAGGTGAATGTCGGAGCCCGTGGGGTCGATGCCGAGCTTGATGCGCAACCGCCGCCCGTCGTTCTCGGCCTGGGCAAGCCGCGCCGCCAGCTGCTGATCGGGATCGCTGGCCACCTCACCGGCCGGAAACAGATCAGCAACACCACGTTCAAGCCACTGCGGCAATTCCCACGCACCCTTGGCCATTGCTGCCGCTGTTGTTCAGGGGCGGATCGTAGGCAGCGACCCTCAGGCTTCCTTCTCGAGTTCGCCCTTCATGCGCTCGAGCGTGCGCTGCATCTGCTCAAACATCTGCTCAGGCGTCATGCCGAACTGACCGAGCTGGGTGCGCAGCTGCTCCACGGTGAGCTTGGCCTGGAAATCCTCTGAGAGCTCGAAGCGCTTCATGAACACGCGGTAGCGATCCATCAGCTCTTCCATGCGCTCGATGAACAGCTTCTTTCCCTCACGATCGAACTTTCCGTATTCACCGCCCAGCTGCATCAACTGCTGGTAGTCACCGAACAGGCGCTTGGCTTCCTCCTGCACGATCTCGGAGTCAAAAAAAGCCATGGCGTCCGGGCCCAAGCGCGTTGGGGGATTCTGCTGAGCGCCAGCAGGGGTGACGAGTGCGGATCCACGTATCTGGAGATCCAGCCGCAGCTGACGCTTCGGCCATCTCTGCACACAGTAAAAACAGTCGCGACTTGCAGGGTTGGATTTCACGCCCCTGATCGAGGAGGTTCGCGCCCATGTGGACCACGGCAACCAGTTGATGGAACCGCACCGGGTGGTGGCCGCCATGGGCAGCCGGATGGCCCTCAGCTTGTTGGTCAGCGCCATCCGCCCCGGACATCAACTGGTGGGCGCCACCACCACTGAAATCACCGCTCTCGAACTGCTGCAGGCCAAGAATGCGGATCTGTTGCTCTGCACCGACCGGCTTGAGCAAGGAAACGGCGGTTCCCTCGTGGCAACAGCCAAAGCGCGCCACCCAGAGCTCAGCGCCGTGATGATCGTGACCCAACCCAGGCGGCTGATCACGATTCGTCGGGCCGTGGAAGCAGGGTGTGATGGCGTCTGCCTCGAATCGCAGATCGGTCGTGGCACGGTGGCGCTGGCCCTGAAAACCGTGAGCGCAGGAGCGGCCTACACCGAGAAGGGGCTCTACAAGCAGTATTTCGAGGGTTATTCGGGCCTTGGCGATGCTCCGTTGGCCGAACTCACCCTGCGTGAGCTGGAGGTGCTGCAACTGATGGCGGCCGATGCAACCAATCAGGAGATCGCGGGCGCACTGTTCATCAGCGCGGAAACGGTGAAGAGCCACGTGGCACAGATCTTCCACAAGCTGGCGGCACGCAGCCGTCTGCATGCCGCCGTGAAAGGCATCCGCCTCGGCTTGGTGGAGTGGCCGGAAGATCGTTAAGGTCGGTCCACTGTGCTTCTGCTGCCACCGCCATGGCCCGTGGCCACTGGTTGGATCCACTTGCCCGCAGCCTGCTGGAGGCCACCGGGCAAATCCAGCGTCGACCGAAACCGGCACCAGCACCGGAGCGAGCCGTATCAGGCGATGAGGATGTCGAGCGTGATCTGCTGGAGCTGAAGCTCCGCCAGGACCCTCAACGGCGCCTGCACAATTCCAGCGAGGCTCTCCGCGCCGCCGCCCTGGGCTGGCGCCTGGATGTGAACCGTGCCAGTGCCGATGACTGGTTGCGTCTACCCGGCATCACAGCGGCCCAGGTGGACCTACTCCTACGGCTGCAGCATGGCGGCGTGCAGTTAAGCGGCCTGGACGATCTGGAGCGCCTGTTGGAGCTGCCCCGGAGCCAAGTGATGGCCTGGGAACCACTCCTGCTATTTCGTTGGTATGGCGATGGCGCCCCCCTCAGGGCCAGCCTCACGCCCGTCGACCTCAATCACGCCAGTGCTGCCTCGCTGGAGCGGGAGCTTCCCCAGCTAGATGGGGTGCGGCGAGCGCGGCTGCTGCGCGAGCGACAACGCGCACCCTTCAACGATCTGGCCGATCTGCAACAGCGCTTGCAATTGCCTCCAGCCCTGGTGGAGGAGCTGATCGGGAAGGTGCGCTTTGGCCAGGGCCCAGCCGGGCCGCAACTGCCCCGTTCGGCCTGAACCCATGGGGAAAGGCTCCACATCCAGGCAGGGGGATCTCTTCGTTCAAGCGCTCGGAGCACAGGGCGGCAGCCAGGATCTGCCCCTGCAGAAGCATCAGCTCCTCCAGTGGCAAGAACGGTTGCTGGCCTTCCAACAGCCACGTTTTGTGGCCGTTGCTGAAGGCCGCAGCATCGCGGCGGGCCAGATCAACCTGCTCGATGGTGATGTGGCCGGTCCCGCCGCAACGGTGCAAAGGCTCGATCCACTGGCCCTCGCCCCACAGCATCTGCAGTTCTGGCGCTGGCCTGAGAGCAACAACCTCGGCGCCGCCCTTTATTTCGTGATCGATCGACCGCCCCATTTAGCGGGCCACCTGCTGCTCTACGTGGGCGAAACAGGCCAGGCTGATCGCCGCTGGAAGGGCGAGCACGACTGCAAGAGCTACCTAGCGGCCTACGGCGAGGCACTGCAACAGGTTGGGTTCGCCAGTCAGCTGAGCATCCGCTTCTGGAGTGATGCACCCACAACGGTGCGCCCGCGGCGGTCGCTGGAGCAGGCCCTGATCCGCCACTGGTTGCCTCCCTTCAACAAGGAAACCCGCGCCCGCTGGGCCACCCCCTTCACCGCTGACATCGACTGATCGCTCTACCATCGCCGCCAGTTGAACCGCCGTGATGGCTGCCGACATCCGCTGCACTGCCGACAACCTCACCAGCTGGAGTGGCGACAGCCTGGCGGTGGGCCTGTTCAGCGGCGATGCCGGCAGCTCCAGCCGCCATCTGTTGATCGAGCGCTTCGGCACGGGCGTGGCTGATCGGCTTGAGCAACGGCGCTTCAAAGGCAAACCAGGCGAATGCCTATCCATCGACCTGTTGGGCCAAACCCCGAGCCTGCTGGTGCTGGTGGGCTTGGGGGCACCGGCTGATTTCGGCCCCGAACAACTGCGCGGGGCCGTTGCGGCAGCGAGCAAGCAGGCCGCAACGGCAGGGGCGGGCCAGCTGGGACTGGCCATGCCGGTTGAAGGGCTTGCTGCCAACAACGCCGCCGCCGCCATGGCCGAAGCGGTGCGTCTGAGCCTGTTTTGCGATCAACGCTTCAAAAGCGAAGCCGATGCCAAGCCCGGCCCCGAACGCATTGAGCTGCTGGGGCTGAGTGAAGACGCCCAGGCTGCAGTCTCCGCCAGTGCCGCGGTGTGCAGCGGCGTGGAGCTCGCGCGTGAGCTGGTGGCCGCACCGCCGAATGTGGTAACTCCCGCTGCCCTGGCCGACACCGCCGCGGCCATCGCCGCAGACTTCGGCCTGGAGCTGAAGGTGCTGGAGCGCGACGACTGCGAAGCCCTGGGGATGGGCTCCTATCTAGCAGTGGCCCAGGGATCAGATCTGCCGCCCAAGTTCATTCATCTCACCTACCGGCCTGCAGGGTCTGTGGAGCGGCGCCTCGTGCTGGTGGGCAAAGGCCTCACCTTCGATTCCGGCGGGTACAACCTCAAAACCGCCGGTTCCCAGATCGACATGATGAAGTACGACATGGGGGGCAGCGCTGCAGTGCTGGGGGCCATGCGTGCCATCGCCGAGCTCAAGCCTGCCGGGGTGGAAGTGCACATGATCGTGGCCGCCTGCGAAAACATGATCAGTGGCGGTGCTATTCACCCCGGCGCGATCGTGAAGGCCTCGAACGGCAAAACGATCGAGATCAACAACACCGATGCCGAAGGGCGCCTCACCCTGGCCGATGCGCTGGTGTACGCCTGCAAACTCGAGCCCGATGCCGTGGTGGATCTGGCCACACTCACCGGTGCTTGCGTGATCGCCCTGGGCGAGGAGATCGCCGGCCTGTGGTCACCCTGCGACACGCTGGCCAAAAGCCTGATTGAGGCAGGCAGCCAAGGCGGAGAAAACCTGTGGCGCATGCCACTGCGAGCGTCGTACCGCGAGGGCCTCAAAAGTGGCCTCGCCGACATGAAGAACACCGGTCCAAGACCCGGTGGCTCCATTACTGCCGCGCTGTTCCTGCAGGACTTTGTGACCCCAGAGCTGCCCTGGGCTCACCTGGACATCGCCGGCACGGTCTGGAGCGACAAGGGTCGTGGCTTGGATCCCGCCGGAGCCACGGGCTACGGGGTCCGCACCCTCGTGAACTGGGTGCGCGCCGGGGGGCCCGCCTAGGCTTGTCGTTCCTGACCGCTCCAGCACCTCTCCATGGCTGTTCGCAAGATCCGCTGGTTCGTGAAGGCACAGATCGGTGTGCTGCTGCTCCCAGCCGGTCTCTGCCTGTTTGGTGAGGCGGTTCAACGGCGCACGCTGCAGACCCTGGGCCAAGCCCACGGCCCCTGGTTCTGGTACGGCACCCTCAGCCTGGTCGCAATCGTGGCTGGGGTTGGGTTGATGGTGGAAAGTGGGCTCCTACGGGGCTACCCAGGTCAGCAGCGCGACGTTCAGCCCTGATCAGGCGGCAGCGGCCATGCGGCCACGGCGCTGCATCACATCAAGCGGGGCCTCAAGGGCATGAATCTGCCAGCGGGCTCGTTCACCAAAGCTGTCCAGAAGTCGGTCGAGATCATCTGATGCCTGCTTCGGGCTCTCATAGGGGCCGATATGACGGGTGACGAGGCCGTCGCGAATCGTCAGCAGATACATACACACACCTGCATTCAGATCGAGACCAAGGTAGGAGACTCCCATGGAAGGAAAAAGGGCGGAAACCCGCTCCACCACTTAAAAACCGCCGAAAGCCGCCAAGAGCGCACTTAAGCTTTTCCTCTGAATTGCCACCTGAGCTGCGGAGGTTGTTCGGTCAGCGAGCCGACACCCAGGCCCCCCGGGTGCGAGCCTTGCTGCCCCAAACCTGATCCAGGCGCCGATCGCGCCCGCAGGCCCAGCGGTAATAGCGGTATTTCACGCTGTTGAGCTCGGCGTAATCCTGGTGGTAGCCCTCAGCGGGCCAAAAGCGGGTGAAGGGCTTGATCTTCACCTGGATCGCCGAAACGGGCTGACCCAACTCACGGGCAGCCGCCTGAAGGCTGGCCTGGGCCTGTTGCTGCTGCGGTTCTCCTTGCGGGAAGATCACAGGCCGGTAGGAGCTGCCACGGTCACAAAACTGACCGCCGCCATCGAGGGGATCCACGTTGCGCCAGTAGGCGCGCAGCAGCGTGGCATAGCTGATCTTGGCGGGATCAAAGCGCACTCGCACAGCTTCCTGATGGCCTGTGCCCCCAGCGCTCACCTGGCGGTAGGTGGGGTTGCTCTCACGGCCGCCGCTGTAGCCGCTTTCAGCTTCCAGAACGCCGGGCAGCTTCTCGAGATCATGCTCGAGGCACCAAAAGCATCCTCCAGCCAACACAGCCTCGTCCACGGCCGCCTGCGCAGGACCCGCCAGCAGCAACAGCACGGCCAGCAGAAGAGGGAAAGCGCGCTTGATCAAGCTGAAGGGGTAAGCGGGAGCGCGTCCAGGATGGCAGCCGCGGCCCGATGGGTGACACCCTGCCGCCCGAGCGCATCCCGCAGCCGCACATAACCATCGGCCACCCGCTCGCGAGCCTGGGGATTGTTCAACAAAGGCATCGCCTCATCCACCACAGACTCGGCGGTGAGCTGATCCTGCAGCAGTTCTGGCAGCAGCCGCTCCTGCAGCACCAGATTCACCGGTGAAATGTGGGCCACCTCAAACTTGAGCAAATGGCGGGCCACCCAGGCCGTGGGGCGGCTCACTCGGTAGGCCACCACCTGGGGCACGCCTCGCAAGGCCAGCTCAAGATTCACGGTGCCGGATTTGGTAAGGGCCAGATCGGCAGCCGCGCACAGCAGCGACCGCTGCTGATCGGCCTGATCAGCCGGCACCACCTCAGCCTTCACCCCCGCAGCCTGGAGCACTTCAGCCAGCACGGGCTCGAAGCTGGCCTGCCCGGCCGGCACCACCACCCGAAGCCCAGGACAGCGGCGCTGCAACGCAGCGGCAGCCGCAGCCAGGGGAGGGAGCAAATACCGCAGCTCCTGCTTGCGTGAGGCAGGGAAGAGCAACAGCAACCGTTCATGGGCCTGCAGCCCGAGCTGAGCCCTAGACGCCTCCCGGCTGGGCAGATCCGAGAGGGTATCGAGCAGGGGATGGCCCACCCAAGTGACCTGGGCGCCGCGATCCCCATAAAAACGGGCTTCCTCAGGGAAGATCGCCAGGATGCGATCGGTGAAGCCGATCAGGCGGGTGGAGCCGCCTTCACCAACCCGGAAAGCCCATTCCTGCGGGGCGATGTAATACACGATCGGCACCTGCGGCAGCAGGCGCCTGAGCTTGAGCCCCAGGCTCACGTTGGCGCCCATGTAATCGATCAGCACCACCACATCCGGGGGGCTCTGCCGAAGCCAAGCGCTCACCCTCCGCTGAATCCGCAGGGTGGGCAGAACCAAGGGCAACGCTTCCCAAAGACCGATCGAGCCCATCGCGGTGGTGTCGGCCAACAGGGTGGAGCCTGCCCGGCGCATCCGCTCCCCGCCAAGGGCGGTGATCTCCAAGGGCAGCTGGCGACGCTTGGCCTCTGCGTGCAGGGCCGCCACCAAAAGCCCGCCCTGCAAATCACCAGACACTTCGCCGGTGCTGATCAGCAGACGCTTCATGAACGCCCGGCGGGCAGGGGGCCGCGTCGACCCGGACCGATCGAAGCCTCCAGGAAGCTCACGAGGGTTTCAGCCGGCGGCAGAAGCGTCTGAGCTCGCACCTGGCCGAGGGCATCGGCCAGCACAGCATCGCTGCGGTAAAGCTCCGCCCACACTTGCTGGAGCTGTTTGGCCTGGGCTCCACCATCAAGCTCAGACAGGCCACTGCGCTTGATGCCGATGCGATTGAGACCCCGCAGGCGGCCAGGGTGACCCTCCACGATCGCGAAGGGAGGCACATCGCGGTCGATGCGGCTCATCCCGCCCACCATCGCCAGGGTGCCGATGTGCACAAATTGGTGAATCCCCAGCACACCACCGATCACAGCCCGATCGCCGATCACCACATGCCCAGCCACCGCCACGCTGTTGGCGATCACGATGCGATCGCCCAGCAGGCAGTTATGCCCTAAGTGGCTGTAGGCCATCAACAGATTGCCGCTGCCGATCCGGGTCTGCTCGCCCTCATGGGTGGCACGGTTGATCGTCACGCACTCGCGGATGGCGTTGTCATCGCCGATCACGACATCGGTGGAGGCACCGTTGTATTTGAGGTCTTGCGGCTCGGCGCCGATGCACGCACCCGGGAAAATGCGATTGCGGCACCCCATGGTGACCCGACCATCCAGCACCACATGCGGACCGATGCGTGTGCCAGCGCCGATCGACACCTCCGCACCCACCACCGCATAGGGGCCGATCTCCACCCCGAGATCGATCTGCGCGCGGGGATCAACCACCGCGGTTGGATGGATCCTGGTTTCAGCCGTGCTGGATTCCATGGCAAGAGACGACATCACAGTGCGGCTCAGTCCACCAAGGAGAACATCAGCTCCCCGGCACAGACAAGTTCACCATCCACCCTCGCTTCAGCCTTCACCTTGCCGAATCGCTGCCGCTTGAGACTGAGCAACTCGCAACTGATCACCAGCTGATCACCGGGCACCACGGGCCGGCGGAACCGCACACCATCGATGCCGGCAAACACAAACAGACCTTTCGGTAGATCTGGCATCTGGGTCACGATCAGACCACCCACTTGGGCCATGGCCTCCACGATCAACACCCCTGGCATTAGAGGCCGCCCAGGAAAATGGCCCTGAAACTGAGGCTCGTTGAAGGTGACGTTCTTAATCGCCACCGCCCGCTTGCCGGGTTCATGCTCGATCACTCGATCCACCAGCGCAAAGGGATAGCGGTGAGGCAGCAATCCCTGGATTTGCTCGCTGGTGAGCACAGGCACCGAGGCGGAGGGGGTAGCGGTCAAGAGGATCAGTTCGAAGAAACCAGAGCGGCAGCCAGGGCCGTGTGCAACCCATGGGAGCCGCGGAAGGCAAACACCTGGGCCTGAGGCAGACCTGCCAGGGCGAGATCCCCCAGCAGGTCAAGGAGCTTATGGCGCACCGGTTCATCAGCGAAGCGCAGTGGTGGATTCACCCAGCCCTCGCCATCGCACACAAGGGCGTTATCGAGGGCGCCGCCCTTGATCAGGCCAGCAGCCAACAATTGCTCCACTTGGTGCTTAAAACCAAAGGTGCGCGCCGGGGCGATCTGCTCCACAAACGCCTGCGGCGTGAGCGCAAGGCTATAGAGCTGACGGCCGATGGCCGGCTGAGGAAACTCAATCGCCACCCCCAGCCTGAGCTGATCACTGGGGAGCGCCGTAGCGAAGCTCTGACCCTGCTGAAGGGTGATCGGGTGGTCCAAGACGAGGGGAAGAGGCCGGGGCCCTAGGGACTTGAGCCCCACCTCAGCGATCGCCTCCACCCAGGGCTGCGCCGAACCATCCATCAATGGGATTTCTGGACCATCCACCAGCAACAAAGCCGAGCTGATTCCCACGCCCGCCAAGGCCGCCAGCAAATGCTCCACAGTCGCCAGCCGGCGTTGCTCAAGCTGAAGGGCTGTGCATAGCTGGGTTTCACACACCTGAGCGGGATGCAGGCGCTGGGGCTGAAGGCTGGGATCATCCAGCCAGGCCACCCAGTAGCCCGGCTGCTCAAACGGTTCAAGGCGTAAACGGGCTGTTGAACCGCTATGGAGACCAATCCCTGAGCGCTCCACTGGGGCGTTCAGAGTCCAGGCCTGGGAGTAATCGTTGGGCCAGAGAGTCACGCTGCTGCTCAGAACTTCCAACCCACACCCAGGTTGAAACGCCACTCACCGGTGAAATCCTGGCTCGCCACCTCCAAACGCAAGGGACCAACAGGCGTGGTGACGATCAGACCGGTGCCCACCGAGAAGCCATCACCGGGCTTCAGCAGCAAACCACCAGGATTGCCCGGCACGTTGGGCTGGCTGCCGAAGCTGGTGCCGCCGTCGACGAAGACCTCGCCGCTGATGATGCTGAAGATCGGGAAGCGGTATTCGATCGTGGCCTCACCGAAGCTCTTGCCCACACCGAGATCACAGTCGTAATAACCACGAACGGAGTTGGAACCACCCAAACAGAACGCTTCATAGGGAGGCAAATTGCCCACATTGGTGCCGGCCGTTACCTGGAAGGCCAGGGCCTGTTTGCAATCCTCCTTCTGGCCAGGCTTTGGACGGCAACCCTTGAAGATCTTCAGCCAGTTCACCGGGATGTAGTGGGTGTAGCTGGCACGCAGGCGATTGAAGGTGGGTGAATCAGGACCAACCGAGAAAAACTGCTCGGTACCGAGGCTGAGGAAGTTACCCGAGGTTGGATTGCGTGGATCGTTGAGGTTATTCATCGTGGCGGCCACTCGCAGGCCCACCAACTGGTTCTGATCAGCGCAGTTGTAGGCGATGCAGATCACATCTTTCACCTGCGTCTTGCCCTTGCGGTAGTTATTAGTGTTCATGCCATAGGGCATGACCGAGCCACCAAAGTTCATGGGCGTCACTTCCTGGCCACTGAAACCGAGCACCACATTCCAAGCAGCACGCTTGTAGGGATTCCCACCATTCAGTGGCCGCACGAACTGCACATTGCCGCCGATGCGCTGCAGGGCGATTGAATTGTTGTCGAGATTGAACCAGTTAAGGCTGGGATCGGCCTTCTCTGCCTTAGCGATCGAACCGAACGATGTACCGGTGGGATTCTTCTTACTCTGAATGTTGTAGGCCGTTGCATTCGATGGAGCCTTGAAGAAGTCGTTGGACACATCCGACACGGTGTTGATCGTGCCGTTGTTCTGGCTCTGGAAAATCTGCGGCACTTCCCGGCTGAAGAACACCCGTGCGCGGAAGGCTGTGCGGAACTTGTCGCCCTTGATCCACGGATCGGTGAAGGAAACATCGCCCAGGCCACCAAACTGGCCATAGGTGAAGTTCACCGCCAGATCCCAGGCGCGGCCCAGAAGGTTGCTGTCCTGGAGCTGCACCTGACCAAACACACCCTGAGCCTGGCTGTAGCCGAGGCCGCCGGAGAGCGAGCCACTCGACTGCTCCACGATCCCCAGCACGATTGTGACCTCCCCCGGGTTACCCGCCAAAGGGCGCAAGGTCACTTTCACGTCACCGAACAAGCCGGTGCCGTACAAGCGCTTGATGTCGTCCTCAAGCTGGCGGCGGTTGAAGGTATCGCCAGGCTTGATCGACACCTCACGGGTCACCACCCATGTTTTGGTCTTACCGCGGATCGGTTGGCCTTTGTCGTTGGTGCTTTCACCTTCCTTGTTGAGGAATTGCACCTCCACGCCGGCCACGGTGCCTTCGCGCACCAGTAGCTGCACCACACCCTCAGGGCTCACCCGGGTGGGACCACTCACCCGCGCCAGCGAATACCCCTGATCGGCATACCACTTCTGCAATTCCCCGATGCGGGCTTGCAAGGTGTTGAGGTTGAGGGTCTTGCCGTAATCGGCGGCGAAGATGTCGGGAACCAGGGTGGGGGGCATCTCCGTCTTGGCCCCCACGCCCTCCAGCTCCACCTGGGTGAGCACAGGGTTGGGCACCACCGTCACCACCAACTGGACCCCAAGCGGGCCATCCACGGGCTGGATGCGTACATCCGAAAACCAACCTGTGGCGTAGATGGCCGACAGATCGTTCTGCAGCTCACTGCGGGTGGCCTGGGTACCAGGCCGGGTGACCATCGCGTTGTAGACGGCGATCTCGAGCCGGTCCTGCTCGGGGTGGCCCTCAATCCCCTTCACCACCACCTCGCTGATCAGCACTTTCGGCTCAGGCTTGGCCGGGGGAGCCAGGGAATCCTCCGGTGGACTCACCTCCGGAGTGGCGACTGGAGCAGCCTCAGGTGCCTGCTCCTGAGCTCGCACGGGCGCACTCAACAGAAGGCTTCCTGCAGCCAGTGGCAGCATCGATGCCAGCCCGAGGGAGCCGCGAAGACGCAGCGCGCGGCTCAAACCGTGGCGGGTGGCGGGCATGGTTACAGCGAAAGCGCGGCAATGCCGCAAATTCCGCCGAACTTACTTGCCGAGACGGGGGGGTGGACACGCCCCCTGGACCCGTTTGAGAACCTCCCCGTAGGCCTCCACCACACCGCCAAGATCCTGTCGGAAACGGTCTTTGTCGAGGATTCGATCGCTGGAGTCGCCCACCTTCAGGTCCCAAAGGCGGCACGTATCGGGGCTGATCTCATCGGCCACCACCAGCTCACCCTCGGCGCTGAAGCCCAGTTCGATCTTGAAATCCACCAGCTGCAGGCCGATGTCAGCAAAGAAGCTGCGCAGACAGGTGTTCACAGCCATGGCCAAGCGCCCCATCTCCCGGCGCTGGTCTGCACTCAGCAGCGCCAAGCGCTCCAGGCGTGCATCGGTGAGCAGCGGGTCGCCGTAGGCGTCGTCTTTGTAATAAAGATCGAGCAGGGGTGGATCCAGGGGTGTGCCGGGCTCGATCGGCATTTGCTTACACAGCGATCCAAAGGCTGTGTTGCGCACCACCACCTCCACCGGCACGATCCGCATCGGACGCACCAGCATCCAATTGGTTTTTTGAAGAGCCCGGTAGTGGGTGGGAATGCCGTTGCGCTCAAGCAGCTCAAACAGCCGTGCCGAGATCTGGCAGTTGAGCTCGCCTTTCCCAACCAGCTGTGCCTTTTTCAAGGCATTGAAGGCGGTGGCGTCGTCTTTGTATTCCACGGCCACCACATCGCTCTGATCGGTGGCGAACACCCGCTTGGCTTTTCCCTCGTAGAGCAGCGATCCAAGGGTGATGGCGGTCATGGCTTGGCGGTGGGAGGCGCGGCGAGCAACACGGTGGCGTGACCACCGGGAGCGCGTGGGCTACGCAGCTGTTGCTGCAGCTGGGCCGCCCGCTCGCTCTGTTGAGGATCCTGCCGTGCCAGCCGCCAGGCGCTGTAGGCATCATCCACCCGCCGACTGAGCCGCTCCAGCCGTTCCCGGGGCCGGCTGGCCACCTCCCCTTCGGCCTCCAGCAGAACCCGCTGCTGCTCCAAGAGCTCAATCGCCAACCCCCAGGCCTCCGCCACAGCCGCTTGATCCAAAGCCCTCTCCAGCAACTGATCACGCTCTTGCAGCGGCAGCTCTGGGAACAGTGCAACCGCCTGCTTCAAGCGCTCGGCCATGGGCTGACCGGGCATCTGTCCGGCGAGAAGGGCCGTCGCCGCATCGCGGCGGCGGCCCAGCACCAGCAGGTGATCCACGTACACATCCAGGCCAGACCGGGTGGCAATCGTGCCGTCGTCGCGCAGCTTGAGCGGTAGCGCCAGAGTTTCGAGGTTGGCTGGATTGCCCTTGGCCAACTCCTCGAGCGTTTCCACCGCGAGGGCGTGATGCAAGCCCGCCTGAGCCGCCCGCCAGCGCTGCACGAGCCATTGATCGCGCTCCACCCCGGGCCTTGGGCTGAAGCGGTTGAGCACAATCAAGGCCCCATCCGGAGCTCGGCAGCTGAGCAGGGCATTGGCATTAACCAGCACCGTTTGAAAGGGCTGTGGCGCCGGAGCGATCGTGAGCAGGCGAGCCTGAAGCAGCTGCATCCGCTTGGTGAAGCCAAAGCCATCGGCCTCTAGACAGGCCAGATTGAGGGCCGGCAGCTCACCCTTCACCAGCAGCTCCTGAAACTGAGCTTCCGGCATGCTGCCCGGCACGGCCGGTGCCGATGGGCCCGGTTCTGGCACAGGTGCCTTGGGTTCAAAGAAGCCGCCAACCACCCGCAGGATGAACAACTCCTGCGCTCGGGCAGGCGGAGCCAGCAGCGCTGCTGCCAGAGCCAGCAGCACCGCCAGGCATCGCGGCACCACCGGCGTGTAAAGAAGGGATGGCACCTGCGGCAGTCCTCTGGCATCAACCTAGGGGAGTCCGCCGGAGCAGACACCGTTTCAAGCTGCCCCATGAGCACCGCTGCACCAGGAGTGAGCCCCGCCCGTGTGCTCGTGGTGGGCGGCGGCGGCCGCGAAAACGCCCTGGCCTGGGCCCTTACCCGCAGCCACGGCGTTGAGCAGGTGTGGGTGAGCCCCGGCAATGGCGGCACCCAGGAGCTGGCGGGCTGCCAGCAGCTCAGCCTTTCAGAGAGCAACCACGACGGGCTGTTGGCCGCCTGCCACGAGCACGCTGTCGAGTTGGTTGTGGTGGGTCCGGAGGCTCCGCTGGCTGCGGGCCTCGCCGATCAACTGCGTGAGGCAGGCGTCGCCGTGTTCGGCCCCGGGGCCGATGGCGCCCAGCTGGAGGCCAGTAAACAGTGGGCCAAGGCCCTGATGCAGGAAGCAGGCGTGCCCACCGCGGGCTACTGGCCGGCGAGCAACCGCGAGGAAGCTTTAGCCGCCCTGGAAGCCCAGGGGAAACCGCTGGTGGTCAAAGCCGATGGCCTGGCTGCTGGCAAGGGGGTCACCGTGGCCGACACCATGGAGGAAGCCCGCGCCGCCATCGAGGAGATCTTTGCGGGCCGCTTCGGAGGCGAAGGAGAAGCCTCGCTGGTGCTGGAGGAGCGCACCCATGGGCCGGAGGTCTCGGTGTTCGCCCTCACCGATGGCGAGCGGATGGTGCTGCTACCTCCCGCCCAGGACCACAAACGCATCGGCGAAGGCGACACCGGCCCCAACACGGGCGGTATGGGTGCCTATGCCCCAGCTCCGTTGCTCGACGCCGCAGGGCTCGAGCAGGTGCGCAAGCTGGTGCTCGAGCCCACCCTGGCCGCCCTCAACGCTCGTGGCATCCGCTACCGCGGCGTGATCTATGCCGGCCTGATGCTCACCGAGCAGGGCCCCAGCGTGATCGAGTTCAACTGCCGCTTCGGCGATCCGGAATGCGAAACGCTGATGCCGCTGCTGGGGCCTGAATTAGCCGCGGTGCTACTGGCCTGTGCCAACGGCGCCCTGGATCAGGCACCGCCGCTGAGCATTGCGCCCCTCTGCAGTGCCTGCGTGATCGCCGCCGCCCAGGGGTACCCCGGCGAGATCCGCAAGGGAGATGTGATTGAGAGCAAGCTGCAACCAGCCAGCGACTTGCAGCTCTTCCATGCCGGCACCCAGCGCCAACCCGATGGCCTTTGCCGCACCAGCGGCGGGCGCGTGCTGGCGGTGGTGGCGCAGGCCGACAGCTTTGACAATGCCTTCGAGCGGGCCTACACCGGCCTGGCTCAGGTGCACTACGAGGGAATGACCTACCGCCGCGACATCGGTCACCAGGTGCGCAGCCGATGAGCTTGTGGCAGCGGCTGGCCCGCTGGTGGGCTGAATTCAGCCTGCAAACCAAACTGCTCGCCGCAGCCACCTTGGTGGTGAGCCTGGTGATGGCGGGCATCTGCTTCTTTGCCCTCAACGGCATTCAAGCGGATGTGCGCATGAGCGACACGCGGTTCGCCCGGGATCTCGGTTTGCTGCTCTCGGCGAACGTGACGCCCCTGGTGGCCGAAGGCAACGATCGCGAACTGGCGGCGGTTGCCGAACGCTTCTGGAAATCCAGCCGCAGCCTCCGCTACATCTTCTTCGCCGATCCCGATGGCGTGATTTACCTCGGGATCCCCATTAGCGGCAGCAGCGGCGGCAGTGAATTGCTGCTCAGCCGCCGCCTGGAACTCCCGGCCGATCTGGCCCGCCGGCCACAAAACCCCCTCATCCGCCAACACCTCAGCCCCGATGGGCAGGTCACGGATGTGTTCGTACCGCTGGTGTCGGGCGATCGCTACCTAGGCGTGCTGGCCCTGGGCATCAACCCCAACGAAGCGGCTTTAGCCAGTGCGGCCCTCAGCCGGGAGGTCACCGTGGCGGTGTTTATCTCGATCTGGGTGCTGGTGATCCTGGGGGCCGTGTTCAACGCCCTCACCATCACCCAGCCGGTGAAGGAGCTGCTGCGGGGTGTGCGCTCGATTGCCAGCGGCGATTTCGAAGCCCGCATCGCCCTGCCGGTGGGCGGCGAACTCGGAGAGCTACTGGAAGGGTTCAACGACATGGCCTCCCAGCTCGAGGCCTACAACGAAGCCAACATCGAAGAGCTCACCGCCGCCCAGGTGAAGCAGCAATCACTGATCGCCACGATGGCCGATGGCGCCCTGCTGCTCGATGCCGAGGGCCGGGTGGTCTTGGTGAATCCCACAGCACGCCGCCTGTTCCGCTGGGAAGGCCGCAAGCTCGAAGGAGCAGTGGTCAGCGAGGAGCTGCCAGACGTGCTGGCACTCGAACTGCAGAGCCCGCTGGACACCCTGCTCAGTGGTGAGCGCGATAGCAGCGATGTGCGCTGCAACTTTGGTGAGCCACCCCGCACCCTGCGCATTGTTTTGCAGTCGGTGCGTGATGCCAGTGGCGAGAGCCTCAAAGGCATTGCTGTCACGGTGCAGGATCTCACCCGTGAGGTGGAACTCAATGCCGCCCAGAGCCGTTTCATCAGCAACGTCTCCCACGAATTGCGCACGCCGCTGTTCAACATCAAGAGCTACGTAGAAACGCTCCACGACCTCGGCGATCAACTGAGCGAGGAAGACCGCAAGGAGTTCCTCGCGATCGCCAATGCCGAAACCGATCGGCTCACCCGCCTGGTGAACGATGTGCTGGATCTCTCTCGATTGGAAAGTGATCGTGACTGGGGCATGGAGCCGGTGGAGCTACGGCCCGCCATGGAGCAAACCCTGCGCAACTACCGCCTCAATGCCCAAGACAAGGGGGTGGAGCTATCGCTAGAGGTGGATGAACAACTACCTCGCGTGCGCGGCAACTGGGATCTGCTGCTGCAGGTGTTCGACAACCTGGTGGGCAATGGCCTGAAATTCACCGCCAGCGGCGGGCGGCTGATGCTGCGGGCCTACCCCTGGCCCGACACTTGCCCACTGGATCCCAGCACCGAAGCCAAGGGCGACAGCCCTACCTGCGCTCTCACCGCACCCTTGCCGCGGCTGCGTGTGGAAATCGCCGACACCGGCTCTGGGATTTCCCGCGAAGACCAAGCGAGGATCTTTGAGCGCTTCTATCGGGTTGAAAACGCCGTGCATACCGAGGTGGGCACAGGCCTTGGCCTCTCCATTGTGCGCGGCATCCTGGAGAAACACGGCACCCAAGCGCGCATGACCAGCGAGCCAGGAGTCGGTACTACGTTCTGGTTCGATTTACCACTGGATCAGGCCGATGAAAGCGAACTAATACTGGCAGCCGAACGAAAAAGTACAGTTAGAATTCAATAGAATTAGGAGATCATTGCTTGCCTGAGCCGCTGGAGAGAAAGGTTCTACAGACGGCTTACTGCTTAACGGTTTACAACGAACCAGGAGTGGCAATCCTGACATCACTTGCAAGCCTGGTTAATGCCATTGCCTACCAGCAAAAGCGAGACCCGACCCCAAGAAACGGCAATATTTTCATCATCGCAGACGGACAAGGAAAAATATCCGATAGCACACTGCTCCTCTTCCGAGAGTTGAGACTATTCAGCGGCGAGCACAACAGGCTTTCCTCGGGGAGCACATACACCCTTCATTCATTTGACCACAGAGACCTCTTAGAGCTGATCAGATATACCAATCAAACAGATTCAATTGAACGCACCAACAGCTGGTCTGAGATCTACCAGCAATCACTACAGGGCCAGCAAGCCGATGCGACAGGATCGGTGGAATTCAAGCCCAGCTTATCGATCACCCTTTTCATCAAAGATTTTAACCAGGGAAAACTCAACTCACATTGGTGGTTCTTCAATCACTTCTGCAGGCAGATTAATCCAGATCACTGCATACAAATGGATGCAGGAACCGCCTCACATCGAAACGCGCTTCACATCCTCCAAAAGACGCTAGAAGCAGATCCGACCCTTGGCGCGCTTGCGAGTCGCGTTCAAACACTAAAACCCTATGGCCCAACAAACATATTGCTGGCGTGGCAATATGCTGATTTCTTTGTCCAAAAGATCCTCGACTGGCCAGCTGAGGTCTTAAGCGGCTACCTGACTGTCATTCCAGGACAATTCAGCATAGTCCGCTGGAGCGCACTATCCGAAGCAGAATCAAACAAAGAACCAACGCCTAACTCAACCCTGGACAAGTACTTTCGGGGGCTTGGACCTCTATCTCCGATGGAAGGGAATATGTTTCTTGCTGAGGACAGAGTCCTCGGCTTCGAGATCATCAGCAGAAAAAATACTCCCTACAATATTGGATACGCCATTCAGGCCGAAGCAACAACTGATACCTGCCAAAGCCTATCCGAACTAATGCACCAGAGACGTCGCTGGATCAACAGCTCTTTTACCTGCAACCTTCATGCCACAATCGGCTTAATTAGAAATCTCAAAGGCAGAAGCGCAGAAATAGGGCCGCAATGCAAAACCATTGCCGCCATCTCCTGGCTTGCCATAACTGGACTTGTGCAGTGGTTTATGCCAGCGCAGATGTGCATTCTGCTCGTTTTTCTGACGTCTACAACCACACCTCCTAACCCACCTGTCTCGCCACTACTCCTTGTATTTATACTCACGATCGCCGTCCAAATTACAACCTTTGCTAGCGACAAGCTTTCAGAGAAAGCCATGAGCAAGGTTGCAGCCATCACAACGCTAATCCAAGGAGGCCTTGTAGCCTCTTCTGTAATTAGCTTTTCCAGTGCAGACCGGATCATAGCAGTTTCCTGGCTTCAGGTTACCTGGCTCGCCTTTATCTATGCCGCAGCAGGCATCACTGCCACTGGCAAATCAACTCGTCCATCTAAAATACTACTCTACTATCCCCTGTTAACCCCATTTTACATGCTTACACTCAACACTTATGCCGTCTGCAACTGCAATGATCTTAGCTGGGGAACAAAAGGACTCACCAAAAATGAGAACAAAAAGCCCGACCTGTTCAGAGCAAAAGCATTATCTCTATGGCTAGCTTGCAACATTGCCGCCATGCTTTTATACGTGCACCCCAATAGTCCAATTGCTGACGCAATTGGACGCTCAAGCTATCTACTCATAGCCATATACACGCTTTTCAAAGGATTGTCGGGGCTCACAATCGCGGTGAAGACAAGAATGCAATCTGCTCGAATAGCCTAAGAGCGATAAGGATTTAGAGCCGCTCGTCGCTCGTTACACCTTGAACGATCCGCGAGAGCTCGCTGCGCTCATCGGTGTTGATGCGGTGGGGGACACCGCTGATAATCCGCTCGAAGTTGGAGAAGGAATCCTTGATCTCGGGGCCATTGCTCGTGATCATGAATTCGCGGATGCCCTTGTCGTGCCAGGACCCGCGCATTTTGAACACGTTGAGAGCACGGGCCATTTCGCCGCGGATCTCCACGTATTGCAGCAGCAGAATCGTGTCGGTGATCGTGGAGATGTGAGAGTCAGTGATCGAGTGGCTACCCATGAACTCCTCGGAGGTGTTCGTGAAGAAGCCAGCGATCTCCTCCTGCTTGGCGTAACCCGTTACCCCGATCACAAACTGACGGAAGGCGTTATGGCTCACCCCACGGGCCAGGGCCGAGAGGGAATCGATCGCCATCCGCGACGGCTTGAACTGACCGATCTCAGTTTTAATGATCTGGAGGTGATCCTCCAGACCTGTGGATTCGGGATAAGCGCAGATGATCTTGAGCAATCCGTCGCGCTCCATCTGCTCAAAATCAATGCCCCAGCTGGTGGCATTGCGCAGCAGCTGGGCCCGTGATTCCTCGTAGGCAAACAAGATCGCCCGCTCCTTGTTGGCGCAGGCGTTCTCCACAAACTTGCTCACAAGCAAGGTCTTACCAGTACCGGTGGCACCGGTGGCCAGGATGATTGAATCCTTGAAGAAACCACCGCCGCACATCTCATCGAGGCGCGGCACACCGGAGCTCACGCGCACATTGGAACTGCGCTGGGTGAGGCGCATCGCCCCCAGCGGGAAGATGCTGATGCCGTGGGATCCCATCGTGAAGGGAAATTCCCCCTTCATGTGGGTGGTGCCCCGCAGCTTGAGAATCTCCACAGTGCGCCGGCGCCGCTCACCCTCGAGCACATTGCGCAGGATCACCACGTTGTCGCTCACAAACTCCTCCACGCCGTAGCGGGCGATCGGGCCGTATTCGTCGATGCGCTCGGTGGTCATCACCGTGGTGACACCGATCTCCTTGAGCCGGGCGATCAAGCGGAAAATCTCGCGCCGCACCACCGACACAGCGTCATATTGCTGAAACACCGCTGTGATCGAATCGATTGCAACACGCCGGGCCTTGTATTTGCGAATGGCGTAGTTGATGCGCTCGATCAACCCTGACAGATCAAAACTACCCGCCACATCCTGACCTTCCGGATCGGGGGAGGCATCGAGCAAGAAGAGCTTGTCCTGCTCCACCATCTCCTGCAGGTTCCAACCAAAGCTGGAGGCGTTCCGCAGAATATCTAGCGGCGACTCTTCGAAGGTCACGAAGATGCCGGGCTCGTCGAACTGACGGATTCCGTTGTAGAGGAAGTTGAGGGAGAAGACCGTCTTACCAGTACCGGAGGTACCGCTGATCAAAGTGGAGCGTCCGATCGGCAGACCACCCTGACAGATGTCATCAAAACCCTCGATCCCGGTGGGCAGCTTCTGCACCGAGGCGAGGGAATGGTTTGGAGCGGTGGGGTCCTGCATGGAACGGGTGGGCCTGGGGGAAATCTAGGTGGATGTGACCAAAAAACAGAGCGGGGGCAGAGGCTTACAGCAATCCGCCGGAGTCCTCCTCTTCGCTGTAGGGATTACCCAGTGCTTCATCGCTGAGCTCCTCATAAAGCAGATCCAGCCCGATGAGCACCCGTTCTCGATCCGAGAGATCGCCGATGATGCGGCGTACCGGCGGAGGAAGGATCTTGGCCAGGGTGGGGGTGGCCAGAATCTTGTCTTCCTCCGCCAACTGGGGATTCTTCAGCACATCAATCACCTTAAGGGCATACACCCCCTGAAACTCAGTATCGAGAATGTTGCGCAGGGTCTTCAATGCGCGCATCGAATTGGGCGTGTTCCCCGCCACGTAGAGCTTGAGGATGTAGGTCTTGCGCGGGCTCATCTAGATCACCTCCTGAGTTAAGGACTGGCTGGCTTCAGCTTGCAATTCAGGTTCCCCCAGAGGCAAATCCGGAGGCACCGAGCGTCGGTACATCTCACAGAGATGGGCCATCACATCGAGCAGAGCGAGGCGGTAGTCCTGGAGGAAGTCGTTCTTGTGCCCCTCCAGCTTGAGCTGCTTCCAGAAAGCGTCAATCAGATCGACGTGAATTTCCACCACCTTGTTGATGGGGAGATCACAGAAGAAGGCGGAATGCACGAAGCTCTCGATCGCCTGGTTCGCCGCGGCTGGATCGCGGAAGTAGCCGATCAGCACATCGCGATAGCTGCGCTTGAGCGAACGCAGCAACTCCCCACGCTCTTCCGCCGGGAGATTGCGCAGGAAGAGAGAGGGATCCCGCTTGTAGAACACCCCGAGGTACCCCAGGCGCCCCTTGAGGCGATTGGGCAACTGCCAGCGCTCAGGGGTGTCGGAGGTGGCGCCGGCCTCGCCCACGCCCGCGGTGGAGGGCATCCCGCGGCGCAGAAAGCGCGACACGGCCGCATCCACGCTGTAGGCGATCTGCTCAAGCTGATCCTGGGGGAGGTGAACCTCGGCCTCGTGGTATTCCAAACGGCCACTCACCTCTCCGATCACCACGGCTGGAAGCAGCAGACCCTGCTGACGCAGCTCCTCGTAGACCTCCGGCGGATGGACCCCTTGCTGGAGCAGCACCACATCAAAGAGCTCACGCCGCTGCTGCAGCTCGAGGATTGGATCCGACAGGGAGCCCAGATCCTCGAGTTCGTAGCGGCCGCCCTTGAGCCAACTACGGCAAGCCTTCTCCACACGTGGATCCGGCAGAAGCGACGCGATTGTGAGAGCCGGCTGTGACATGCGCCGCGATCGGGGCCTGGCAACGCTCACAGTGTTGACGAGAGGCAGGGCAAACGTGGAAGATCGTTGTTTGTCTTTCGATTGCCGTGCGGCAGGCCGAATGACGACGTGCCCAAACGGGCCTCCGCCGTCAGCCTGTCCACGCCCTTAACGCCATGAGCACAGCCTCCAGCACCGGTCCCTACGCGATCGTTGAGACCTCAGGCACCCAAGTGTGGGTTCAGCCCAACCGCTACTACGACCTCGACCGCATTCACGCCGAGGTTGAGAGCACCCTCACCCTGGAGAACGTGCTCCTGGTGAACGACGGCAAAGCCGCCGACGTGGGCCAGCCCTACGTGAAGGGCGCCACCGTGGAACTGCAGGTGATGGAGCATCGCCGCGGTCCCAAGGTGATTGTCTACAAGATGCGCCCCAAGAAGAAGACCCGCCGCAAGAACGGTCACCGCCAGGAGCTGACCCGCGTGATGGTGAAGTCCATCAGCGTGGGCGGCAAAGCCCTGGCCTGATCAGCCGCAGCGTTCGTTAACCCACCACTTCTCTGAACCATGGCCCACAAGAAAGGCACCGGCTCCACCCGCAACGGCCGTGACTCGAACTCCAAGCGCCTCGGTGTCAAGCGTTACGGCGGCGAGAGCGTGAACTCCGGCTCGATCCTGATTCGTCAACGCGGCACCTCCGTGCTGCCCGGAACCAACGTGGGCCGAGGCTCCGACGACACCCTGTTTGCCCTGGTGGACGGCGTCGTGAGCTTCGACACCATCAAGCGTGGCCTCCGCACCCGCAAGCGCATCAACGTGGCTGTCGGCTGAGCTCAGCTTCCACGCGTGGTCTGAGCCTTCAGGCCTTCAAGCCGGCGCTTAGGCGCCGGCTTTGTTGTGTCTACAGCTGGCGCGTGAAAGCTCAGAGCAACCGGTAAGCCCGCGTGGTGATCAAGAAGGGGTGAAACACCTCCAAGAAGCGGCTCTGCAAGGTGCGGAAGAAACGCTCCACTAGCTGCGGCTCATCAAAATGGAAGGGGTACTCGCCTGCATGTCCCTTGAAGAAATACCAGTTGAGCAATGCAATCGCCCCGGGCGACATGCGCGCCGCAAACTGCTCGAGCTGAGCGCTGGGATCGCTGAGATGCTCCAGCACATCCAGACACACAATCGTGTCGAAATGAGCCGGCAACTCAGGCGCATCGAGATCGCGAAAGCAACGCAGCTTGTGAGCCAGGCCAAAACGCTCAGCCCGCGCTTGAACAAAGCGACGGTTCTCGGGGTTGAGATCCACAAACCACACCGCATCCACCTGTGGCAAAGCTGCGGCTGCCAGGGCATGAGTGCCGATACCGCCACCGAAATCGAGGACCGTGCCCTGGGCGAACTGTTGCTGCAAGCGAAGGGTGTCGGCGATGTACTCGGCGCTGCCGAGGTGCCAGGCCGCCAACTCCAGCAGATGGCCGGTGCCCACTGCTGTCTCATAGAACGCCTCAACCTGCTCCGGCACGAACGCGCCGGGATGAGCTGCAGCCAGGGCATCGGTGGCCAGGGGCAGACGACGTTCCAACTCCTCGAGATCGAGGGCCAGGTGGTCGGCTAGCTGGCAGCGCAGATCAAATCCCCCTTCGAGGAATTGGTCCAGGGAAAGGGTGGCAGTGAGGCTCATGGCTGCTCACGGTAGTGCTGCCCCTGGCGCACCCCCCAACTCAGCGCCGGGGCCAGGCACCACCAGCCAACGCCTGAGCCAGGCGGTGAGCCAATAGAAGGGCATGGTGTCGAGCAGGGCCGCCAGAGCTTTGAACAGGTAGCCACTGGCGATGAAGCTGGCCAACTGGGGCCACACCGGTACATCGAGCCGCACAGGCAGCGCATGGGCCGCGTAGTGACTGATCAGCACCACCGCTGTGGTGTCCACCAGCTGGCTCACCAGGGTGGAGCCGTTGTTGCGCAGCCACAGCGCCCGGCCGCCGCTGAAGCGTTTCCAGAAGTGAAAGAGCCGCACATCGATGAACTGAGCTGCCAGATAAGCCACCATCGAGGCCCCCACCGCACCAAAGGCCAACTCCTGCACCGCGAAGAAGGCTTGATCTGGAGCGCCAGGGAGCCCTGGCAACACACCTCCAAGCCAAAGGATCAGCACGATCCAGCCATTCAGCAGCAGTCCCACCCACACCAGTTGACTGGCCCGCTGTTCCCCCCAAATCTCACTGATCAGATCCGTGCACAAAAACGTGACGGGATAGGGCAGCGCGCCCACCGCTACCACCACAGGCCAAGAGCCGATGCGCCCCAGCTGCAAGAAGCGCGTGAGGCCCAGGATGTTGAGCATCCCCATCGTGCCTAGAAAGAGGCCGGCCAGCACCAGAAACGCCAGCTCCCGCCGCTTCTGCAGGGCCGCTGGGCCTAAGGCCGAAGGGGCAGGCATTCATCCAACAGCGCAAGAGCACAGCCTGGCGGGAACAGCAGAGAACGCAATGGGAGCATCAGGGTTGAACACGCCCACTGCTTTGACCTGCGGCTTCCTGGTGCTCGACAAGCCCGCCGGCCTGAGTTCCCACAGCTGTGTGGCGCAGGTGCGCCGCGCCTATGGCCTCAAACGCGTCGGCCACGGCGGCACCCTCGATCCAGCCGTGACTGGGGTGCTACCAATCGCCCTGGGGCCCGCCACCCGGCTGCTGCCGTACCTCAGCGGCGACAAGACCTACCGCGGCGTGATCCAGTTGGGGATCACCACCAACACCGATGACCTTGAAGGCGAGGTGCTCCAAAGCCAACCGCTGCCAGCGCTGAACAAAGCCCAACTGGAAACAGCGCTCGAGGGCTTCCGCGGGACCATTCAGCAGCGCCCCCCTGCGGTCTCAGCCGTGCATGTGAACGGCCAACGGGCCTACAAGCTGGCGCGAGCCGGCGAAGCTGTGGAGTTGCCGGCACGGCCCGTCACCATCCATCGCCTGAGCCTGGAGAGCTGGAACCCCGCACAGGGCCAACTGGAGCTGGAGGTGGCTTGCTCAGCCGGCACCTATATCCGCTCACTGGCCAGGGATCTGGGGGAGCTGCTGGGCTGTGGTGGCGCCCTGGCGCGGCTGCGCCGCACCCAGGCCCTGGGCTTTCAGCTCGCGCAAAGCGTGGGTCTTGAACAGCTCGAGAATCAACCACCACCAGCGCTGGTGGATCCCCTGGAGGCCCTGGCCAGCTTTCCACGCCATGCCCTCCAGAACGACGATCTCCAGGGCTGGCGCTGCGGCCGCGCCCAGGCCTGCGATCCCAGCTGGGCCGCCGACACTGCCGTGGTGGTGGTAGCACCGGATGGCAACCTGGCGGGCATGGCCCGCGTGCAGGCCACTGGCAGCTTGCAGCCGCGCCTCGTGCTCGACGCCGCCGGCTGAACCGCTCGCCGCCCGTCCAATCCCCGACTCCGTACCAGCGCAACATGGCCGGCCATAGCCGATGGGCCCAGATCAAGCGCACCAAAGCCGTGGTGGATGCCAAGCGTGGTGCTGTGTTCACCCGCCTGGGGCGCGAAATCATGGTGGCGGCCCGGGCGGGCGCCGATCCCAACGGCAACTTTCAGTTGCGCACGGCGATCGAAAAGGCCAAAGCCGCGCGGGTGCCCAACGCCAACATCGAACGCGCGATTGCCAAGGGTGCCGGCCAGGCCGGCGGAGGCGGCGAGCAATTTGAGGAGGTGCGCTACGAGGGCTATGGCCCCGGCGGCGTGGCTGTGCTGATCGAGGCCCTCACCGACAACCGCAACCGCACCGCTGCCGAGCTACGACTGGCCTTCAGCAAAAACGGGGGCAACCTCGGGGAAACCGGCTGCGTGGGCTACCTGTTTGAGCACCGCAGCGTGGTGCGGCTGGAGCAGCCTGGTCTGCAGGAGGAAGAGCTGCTCGAGCAGCTGCTGGACCTGGAGGAGCAGGGCGGACCCAACCTGATCGGCTACGAGATCGATCCCGACGGCGCCGAAGTACTGGGAGCGTTCGAGCAGCTCGAAGCCCTGCAGGATGGCCTGCGCAATCTGGGGCTGCCGGTGAACAGCTGGGAGCACCGCTGGATCGCCAGCACCCCCTGCCGCGTGGAGGAAACCAGCGCACTCGTTGGCTGCCTCAAGCTGCTCGATGCCCTTGAAGAGCTCGACGACGTGCGCAGTGTGACCAGCAACCTCGAGGCGGATGAAGAAATCATGAAGGCCATGATCGCCTGACACAGCGTCAACACAATCGGGGAATCACCGCCTTGCATTCCCATGGCGCAGCAATCCACGATCCTCAGCCCTGCCAAGTTTTACAGCCCATTTGTGTATACCGGCACGGGCGCCAGCTCCGAGAACGGTGCGCAGGGCATCAAGCAGGCTCCTGGCCGCAATCGTTACGTGATCACCGGCACCTCCGGGAACATCACGAGCGAAGGCCAGGGCTCCGTGTATGTGGGTCGCATCAATGGCGCCTCCACCAGCCAAGGCAGCGGTAGTGGCACCTGGGTGCTGATGGATGTGCCCGAGAGCTGGGATGCACCCTCAAGCTCGATCTACGGCCCGGGAGCGATCAAAGCGGGCAAAGGGCCTGGCGGAATCCGCTCGATTCAGCTTGCAGGCACGTACAGCCAGCCGATCAACTTGGATGGCGAGGAGGCCTACGTCACGCGCGGCTTCATCTACGACGGCCCACTCACCAGCACACCGAACGATCAGAACTTCACAGCCTTCAACGCCAAACGTCCTGATGGCGGGCCCACCACCGACACCTTCCTGCACAGCTGGAGCGGCCGGCTGGTGGCCGGCAACTACACACTCAACAACAGCTTCCTGGCCTTAACGCTGAACACCGGCCTGGACAGCAGCGCCTTCGTTTACGACACCGTGACCGGTGAGCAGCACAATCTCACCTATCAGGACAACTCCACCTCTCACACTGCCTTCGGCATCTGGAAGAACGGCAGACAGGACTGGAGCAACAACAAGAAGACCTACACAATCGCCGGCGGCCGATCCATGATCGACCCAGCTGTCAAGAAGCTCGGCTCCATGGGTGAAGCCCTCGGAGCTGCCACGCTGGTGGACTACGACCCGATCACGGGAAAAACATCGAATCAGCGAAGCTACCAATACAACAACGACAAAGACAACACCTACGTGACCCACTTCGAAGGCATCTTCTATGCGGGCAAAGGTGTCTATCAGATGCCTTTCACAGCCGCCTCTTCTCAGGGAGAGTTCGCCGGAACGGCCTATGTGAAACGCCGCAACAATGGCCGCTTCTCCCGTGAGGCCCTGTGGAGCACCTTCGATGCGGGCAGCGAAGGAACCATTGTCTCTAACGACTCATCGGCGGGGCGCGGCAACACAGGCCTGATCAGCCCTGCCAACGGCGATGACGGTGTTGAGCCCTATGCCTCCATCCTCAACGGCAGCTCTTACCGCGATCTGATCTCCGCCGCTCAGGACCTCCGCTGACTCCGTTCACCCGGGCGACAGTGCCGCCGCTGCCGCCCGGTCTACTACCACCTGCAGGCGGGGATGGCGTTGCAGCCAGCTGGCGGGAACCTCAGGACAGGGCGGTTCCAGCAGCGTATGGCGCAGGATCTCGGCCTTGGCCTCACCGGTGACCACCAGCAGCAGTTCGCGGGCAGCGAGGATCTCTGCGGTGCCGAGGGTGATCGCACGGGGCGGCACGGCTTCAGGGTCGCCGCCGAAGGCGGCGGCGTTCTGGCGGCGGGTTGCAGCGCTCAGCTCCAGGCAGCGGCAGGGGGCCTCAGGGCCGCAGGGGGGTTCGTTGAAGCCCACATGGCCGTTTCCGCCCAAACCCAGCAGCTGCAGATCAAGGCCCCCGGCAGCCTCCAAGGCAGCCGCATAGCGCCGCGCTTCCTGATCCGGATCTGCAGCCACGCCATCCGGCAACTGCAGACACTGGGCCGCCAGAGACAGGGGATCTCCCACCTGCTGGCGCATGAACGCCGCGAATGAAGCCGGATGATCAGCCGCCAGGCCCACATATTCATCCAGGTTGAAGCTGCGCCATCTCGCCAGCAACGGCTCACGCTCCGCTGGCGCCAGGGCGAGGATGCGGCTCCGCAGGGCGGCATACACCGGCTCCATCGTGCGCCCGGTGGCTAGCCCGAGCAGGGCACCACGCCGCAGCGCCTGCTCCAACCGTTCAGCCACCACCGCCGCCACCGAAGCTGCATCGGCCTCCACCAGCAGGTGGCCGGGCAGCAGCGGCAATGGCGGAGCAGTGATCAACGCGAGCGGGCCAGGTTCTTGGGATCCTTCGCACTCAAGCCTCGCCCAGCGCGGGCCGTGCGCGCCAGCCCCGCATAGGGCTGCAAGGAGGCTCCCCTGTAGTAGTGCCGCAGGATCGATTCGAACGAATCGCCACGCTGGGCCATGGCCAGCGCGCCCCACTGGCTCATGCCCACACCGTGGCCGAAGCCACGGCCCACGGCCACCAGCTGCACCACCTCAGCCCTGGAATCGGCTGGAACAGGCAAGGTGAATGCCGGTAGAGGCGGCGGCGGCACCGGCGGCAGGGCCAACCCGGTGGCGGGCGTCACGACCGGCGCAGCAGCCGTGGCTGTGGTCACCAGTTCAAAGCGCACCCAGGTGCTCTTCAAACCGAGGCGGGAGCGCAGCTGGGCGCCACTGAGGGCCAGCTGGCCGGAAGGTCCCACCACCCGCGCCTGACGGATGCGACCCGTGGGCGTTGTGGAGAGCACATCGATCCCCAAGGCGCCTCCCAGCTCCGGGAAGGCCTGGCGCAGGCGGGCCTGATCAAGGGGCTGACGCCAATCCCGCACCGGAGAGCTGTGATCGAAATCAGGCACGCTCACCAGATAGGGGAGCTGGCGTGGCCAGAGGTCGCCGCTGCTTTCGGTACTGCCGCCACTGCTGCTGTGGAAGACCGCATCGATCAGGGCGTTGTTGTAGGTGAGCACCAGCCCACGGGTGCCCTGCACTGCAGCCAGGGTGGACGGAGTCTCCGACTCCACCCCCTTGTAAACCTGGCTGGCTGTTGTGGCCTGCACATCAAAAGCGGCCACAGGCTTGCGCGCCTTCAGGGCGTAGGTGCGGGCCGCAACAGCCTGAGCCTGCAGGGCTTCCATGGGCCAGCTGGCCGGCATCTCGCTGCCCACCACGCTGGGCAGATAGGTCTCCAGGGGCACGTGATTCACCACCTGCAGCTGGCCCGCCTCAAGCCGCAGTTGCAACCTGCCGCGGTAGCGGCGCTGCCCCAACCACAGGCCTGGATCCTGCTCCTCAGGGCCAGCCAAGGCCTCAAGCCAGGCTTCCCGCAGCTGCCATTGCTCCGGATGATCAACGCTGCTGAGGTTCAACCAGGTGCCATCCGGCTCCACCTGAAGCACCACCTGATCGGCGAAGTCTTTGAGCACTCGGCCGCGCGCGTCCCGCAGCCGTAGGCCTGCCGCCGCCATCGCTGGCCGCAGGCGAGCCTCACCGCCCTGCCGCAACAGCACCCGCAGCACCGGATCGTTCTGAGCCGCAACCTGCTGGGGCTGAATCGCACGAGCCAGCACCACCTGAGGAGCCAGCAGCGCAGCTGACAGGGTGATTGCTCCCAGCGGGAGGCTTCTCAAAGCCATCGCAGGCCAACGGGCAAGGCAGGCCATTGTGACGAGTGAGCGCTCAGCCTGCCAGTGCCTCCTGGCGGCGCCATGGCACGATCAGATCAGTCACACCGGGGAGCCTCCGGCCGGCCGTGCAGGTCACCTTCCTCGGCACCAGTTCCGGCGTCCCCACCCGCGGCCGCAACGTATCGGCCGTGGCCCTGCGCCTGCCGCAACGGGCCGAGCTCTGGCTGTTCGACTGCGGGGAAGGCACCCAGCACCAGTTCCTGCGCAGCGAGCTGCGGGTAAGCCAGCTCCGGCGGATCTTCGTGACTCACATGCATGGAGATCACGTGTTCGGTCTGCCGGGGCTGCTGGCCAGCCTGGGGTTGGCGGGCACCTGCAGCGGTATCGACCTCTACGGCCCCGACCCTCTGCGCGATTACCTGGAAGGCGTGCTGCGCACCTCCTCCACCAGGATCGGCTATCCCCTGCGCAGCCATCGGGTGAAGGAGGCGGCCAGCAGTGGCGCGCTCTTGCTGGATGACGACGACATCACGGTGCGTTGCACCAAGCTGATCCACCGGGTGCCCGCCTACGCCTACCGCGTAGACCAAAAACCCCGAGCCGGACGCTTCGATGTGGAACAGGCCCGGGCGATTGGGATTCCACCTGGCCCGATCTACGCCGAACTCAAGGCCGGACGCGAGGTCGTGCTCGACGATGGACGGATCATCAATGGCGCCAGCCTGTGCGGCCCAGAGCGGCCTGGCTGCAGCCTTGTGTATTGCACCGACACGGTATTCAGCGAAGCGGCGGTGGAGCTCGCTCGGGGAGCTGACCTTCTGATCCACGAGAGCACCTTCTCGCACGCCGAAGCGGAGATGGCCTTTGCGAAGCAGCACTCCACCAGCACCATGGCAGCCCAGACGGCCCTGGCGGCCGGCGTCAGGCAGCTGATGCTCACCCATCTGAGCCCCCGCTACGTGCCGGGCAATCCGGTCACTCCCGACGACCTCCTCAACGAGGCCCGTTCGATCTTCCCCAACACCGAGCTCGCCAAAGACTTCCTCACCGTTGAGATTGCTGCGGAGGAGAGCTGAGGCTGCAACAGTTCGTGAGTGGCAGCGGCCTAGGCAACCAGGAGGCCCATTGGCCGTGATACAAGGGCTCTGGCGCGGTTTGCACCGCCACCTTGCCGGCTTTTTCAATGGCCTCTTCTTTCTCCTTTGCCCTCCGGACCCTGGCCCGGGTGCTGGTTCTACCCCTGGCTCTGCTGGTGGGTCTTGCCGGCCCTGCCCAGGCTGCTCCGTGGACTGCTGAACAGCTCACTGTGCCTGAGAATCCTGATGGCGCCATGGTGACCTTCAGCGAGCAGGAGATCAAAGCAGGCCGCAAGATCTTCAACAGCAGCTGCGGCGAATGCCACGCCGGCGGCATCACCAAGACCAACCAGAACGTAGGCCTCGATCCCGAGACCCTGGCCCTGGCCACCCCCTCCCGCGACAACGTGGACTCCCTGGTGGACTACATGAAGGATCCCACCAGCTACGACGGTGAATACAGCATTGCCGACGTGCACCCCAGCATCCGCAGTAGCGACGTGTTCGTGAAGATGCGCGATCTCAACGATGAAGACCTTCGCCTGATGGCCGGCTTCATCCTGGTGGCCCCCAAAGTGCAGGGCCAGCAGTGGGGCGGCGGCAAGATCTACTTCTGATCTTCACTCCAACGACCTAGACCCTGCCCGTGGCAGGGTCTTTTTTTGTGCCTCAGCCGCGGAGCTGCGGACGCGGCGGGGCACAGTTCTCCGGCTCAAAGGAGGTGGGCTGCTTGCTGTACCACCACTCCTGCAGCGGCCCGCTCAGCCGCAATGAGAACAAGGTCAGCACGGTGACCGTGGGGCGTGAGCCAGGCTGGAGCAGCTCCACCGCATAGGAGGGGCAGCGGCGGGCAGCAAGATCGGCCACGAAACGCCGCCCTACCCGTCGCCAGCTGGGCTCCTTGCTGCGCCAAGCGATGCGGCAGCAGGGCCAGGGCAGCTCCTCGCGATCAAACAAGCGGCAGCAGGGGCCCAACACCCGGAAGCTGTATTGCCCGCCAGGGCTGGTGTGCTCCGTGCCGTGGGCGTAGAGCTCAGCCACCTGAGGAGGCGTGGATGCCGAGGCGGAGGCGGCGGGCACGGCGAGAGCGAAGCGAGGGGGATTGGATGCAAACAAAAAAACCACCCCGAAGGGTGGTTGGGGAGATCAAACTGCCGGGACGTGAACAGGCACGCCCCGAGCAGGAGCTCAATAGAGCTCTTCTTCGGCGTGGGTCTTGATGGTGCAGTCGCTGGTGGGGTAAGCCACACAGGTGAGAACGAAGCCAGCTTCGATCTGGTCGTCGTCGAGGAAGCTCTGGTCGGACTGGTCAACGGTGCCAGCGGTGATCTTGCCGGCGCAAGTGCTGCAGGCACCTGCACGGCAGGAGTAGGGGAGGTCGATGCCCTGCTCTTCAGCGGCGTCGAGGATGTACTGGTCGTCAGGAACCTCGATGGTCTTGTTGAGGCCCTCTGCCTCGCTGATGAGGGTGACCTTGTAGGAAGCCATGGAAGGGATTGGGGCTCACAGGCTCCTGGGAAAGTTCCCGGGCCCGTAGGACGGACCCTTCCTACATCCTCCGAGGCGTGGTTCTGGGGTTCTGAGGCCTTCTGGCCGCGAAGCCCAATCAGAACGCAAGGCACAGATCAGCGTGCCTTATGCAACAACAGCAGATCAGAGGCGCCGGATCGTCATCAATCCCCACTGGCTTTGCTGGGCGCTGAGCTCGGCCTGCCAGCCCTCCTCGGCCAGAGCCTGCTGCAACCGCGGCGCCTGCTCCACCAGCAGGCCGCTGAGCAGCCCAAGGCCATCCGGTGCCAACACGGTGTGGAAGGCCGGGCAAAGGGCTTCGATCACAGGAGCCAAGATGTTGCAGAGCAATAGATCGGCGGGCCTGCCCTCAAGCTGCTCAGCCAGCCGTTCCACAGAACCGAGCTCCACAGTGAAGCGATCTGCGAAACCGCTCACCAAGGCGTTGTCGCGGGTGGCGCGCACCGCCAGGGAATCGGTGTCAGCGGCAGCCACGCTGCTGGCACCCTGGAGCAGTGCAGCAATGCCGAGGATGCCGCTGCCGCAGCCCAGATCGGCCACCCGGATTGAGCCCAGATCAGGCGCCTCCGAGCTGCCGCGCTGGTTGGCCAGCTGCTCAAGCGCTTCCAGGCAGAGGCGGGTGGTGGGATGGCTGCCAGTGCCAAAGGCACTGCCCGGATCCATGCGGATCACCAACCGATCCGCATGCTCAGGCGGCAGGTCAAGCCAAGCCGGCAGGATCAAGAGGCGCTGACCCACAGGATCGGCCTGCCAGTGCTGCTTCCAGCTGAGGCTCCAGTCTTCGTCGTCCTGCAGCTCCCAGGTCAGCGGTGGCAGGGTGAGGCCGAAGGTATCGGCCAACGGCGCCAAGGCGTGCTCCAGCTGCCGGCGCTCAGGCTCCGGCCAGTCGGCCTCAGGCAGCCAGGCCACCAGCTGCCGTTGATCGGGGGCTTCCGGCCGATGGCGCAGCGCCACCCGAGGGATCCCGAGGGCGTTGAGCTTCCACACGAGCGATTCCTCAAGCTCCGGCAGAGCAGGCAGCTCAAGCCGCCACCAGGAGAGCGTCATCGGGCTCTTGCCTCCCCGCTCAGAGGGTCACCGGATGGGCTTCCTGGATGCCATTGATGGCGTGAACCGAAGCCAGCAGATCAGGGGGCAGAGGATCGTCGAGGCTGAGCACCATCACCGCATCACCACGCACGATGCGCCGGCCCACCTGCATCGAGGCGATATTCACGTTGTGTTCACCGAGCACCGAGCCCAAGTTGCCGATGATGCCCGGCATGTCCCGGTGGCGGGTGAACAGCATGTGGCGGCTGGGAGCCACGTTCACCGGGAACTCATCGATCGTGGTGATGCGCAGTTCGCCATCAGCGAACACCGCTCCGGTCACGGTGTGATGGCCGTTGGCGCCTTTGGAGCTGAGCTGCAGAGAACCACCGGCGAAATCGCGGGCGGCATCGTCTTTCACTTCAAGAACATGGATGCCGCGCTCTTTGGCTTCCAAGCCCGCGTTCACGTAGTTGATCGAGTCGCCCAGGGCGGTGGACAGGAGGCCCTTGAGGGCTGCGATCACCAGAGGCTGAGCGGGATGGCTGGCGAATTCGCCCTGCAGCCGCACCTCCAGCTCACTGATCTGACCGCCGGCGAGCTGGCTGAGCAGCTGACCCAGGGTTTCCGCCAGCTGCAGATGGGGCTTGAGCTGCTCCATCACCTCGGCGTTGAGGCCGGGAATGTTCACGGCGCTGCGGGCCGGCAGGCCCAGCAGCACATCACGGATCTGCTCGGCCACATCGATGGCCACATTTTCCTGAGCCTCTGCCGTGGATGCACCCAGGTGCGGCGTGAGGATCAGCCGTTCGCCCACGCTGCGCAGAGGTGAGTCGGCCTCAAGGGGTTCCTTGGCATACACATCGAGAGCGGCACCGGCGATCACGCCCTTGTCCACCGCCTCGGCAATGTCGGCTTCGGCGATGATCCCGCCACGCGCGCAATTCACGATGCGAGCTGTGGGTTTCATCGTGCGCAGCAGCTCAGCATTGACCAAGTTTTCGGTGTCAGGCGTGCGGGGCAGGTGCAAGCTCACATAGTCGGCCTCGGCGAACAGCTCCGCCAGAGGCAGCAGCTTCACCTGCAACTGCTGCGCACGCTCGGGCGACACAAACGGGTCATAGGCCAATAACTCCATGCCCATGGCCTTGGCCACGCGGGCCACATGGGAGCCGATCTTGCCCAGACCCACCACGCCGAGCTTCTTTTTGTAGAGCTCATTGCCCACGTATTTCTTGCGATCCCAGCCGCCGGCCATGGTGCTCACGTGGGCGTGAGGCACATGGCGCGAGAGCGACAGCATCAGCGCCAGGGCGTGCTCAGCCGCGGCGATGGTGTTGCCTTCCGGTGAGTTCACCACCATCACGCCACGCTTGGTGGCTGCAGGCACGTCGACGTTGTCGACGCCCACGCCGGCGCGGCCGATGATCCGCAGCTTGCCCGCGGCTTCGATGATCTCGGCCGTCACGGTGGTGCCGGAGCGAATCATCAAACCGTCGTACTCGCCGATGATCTCTTTGAGCTGCTCGGGCGAAAGGCCCGTGCGCACATCCACTTGCGCCACCTGAGACAGGATGTCGATCCCTGTCTGGTCAATGGGATCGGAAACCAGAACCTTCGTCATGACCCGGCGGGGTGGGGCGGCCGGAGGTGAAGTGTAGAGAGGGGGGGCACGAACCCCTCCGCCGTGGCCGGCTCAGGGGAGAATCAAGCGAACTCAGGGCGGAAGCTTCGTGGGCAGCAGCGTGGTGGTGGTGATCGCGGAGCGCAAACGCCTGCTGCAGCTCAAGGATCAGCTCGGAGAGCTCAGCCCCGCGCCACAGAGGCTGGTGGCGATCGGCAAGGGCGAGACCCCGATCACTGAGGTCGAGGAGCTCAACCCGGCCCTCACGCGGAAGCTGCGTCAGCGGAGCATGGCCACATGGCTGATCCCCTTTGGTTTCTTCGCCGGGCTCACCTTCACCTTCATCACGGATCTCGACACCTTTGCTTTCGCCGGCGAACTGGGCTCCCATCTGATCGGCGGCCTGCTGGGGCTGGGATCGGGCTGGATGGGAAGTTTTGCGGCCGCGGCCAGCGTGAGCTCCGAAGCCGACGATCGGGTGCGTGCCCTGCGCAATCGCCTCGAGGAAGGCAACTGGCTGCTGCTGGTGGAGATGCCCAACGGCTTCGAGATGCCCTGGACCCGTCTGCAAGAGGCCAAGCCCAAAGCCGTCGTGCGGCTTAACGACAATTGAGGCCCCGCGATGCTGCCGCGCGATGAACTGCTCAAGGGCAGCCGACAACCCAATGAGCTGGCGGCACTGATCGAGCTAGCGGAGCAGGCCCTTCGCACCTGGGAACCCTGCTGGAGCGGGTTCGTGGAAGCAGAACTGCAGGAGGACGCCCAACAACGGCTGGGCGCGCTGAGCGAGGTCCAGGTACTCAGCGACGGGGGCTGGCCCCAGGCTGAGCGCCGCCGACTGCTGCTGCGCCGGGCGGAACTGGCAGACGAGCGGGACACCCCAACACCAGCGGCCGCCCTCAACGGCTTGATGGTGAGCGGCAACTTTCTCTTCGACCCAGCTGAGCCGGTCGATGTGCGCCAAGGGCTTCTGGAGGCGGGCCTTGCACCAGGCGAGCTCGGCGATATCTGGATGCGAGGCGACCGCGGCGCCCAAGCTGTCATCAGCGAGGAGGCAGCGGCGCGCTGCGAGGGCACGGAGGCACAGGTGCGCAGCGTGCAGGTGGTGCTGCAGGTCGTTCCCCTCGAGCAGCTCCAGTGGCCCGCCACCCGCGCGCCACGGCAACTCAACAGCGTGGAGGCCTCGCTTCGTCTCGACGCGGTGGCCTCCGCGGGGATGGGGATGTCGCGTAGCCGGATGAGTGACCTGATCCGAAGCGGTGCCGTGCGCGTGAACTGGCAGGTGATCACCTCACCCAGCCGAGAATTGTGCTGCGGCGATCGCGTGCGCCTCGATGGGCGTGGGGAGCTCGAAATCCTGGAGATACAGCCCACCAAACGCGATCGGTGGCGACTCGTGATGCAGCGTCGTTGAAGGAACCGGCTGCTAAGTTCCTTGGGCCGGAAGGCACTCTGAGGGCGATTAGCTCAGAGGTAGAGCACTACCTTGACACGGTAGGAGTCACTGGTTCGATTCCAGTATCGCCCATCTGCTTAAGGCTGAAGCCTTTCATCCACCCATGACTCTGCAGGTGGTGCTGGGACTTGGCCGCTCGGGAATAGGCGCTGCACGACTGCTGCACCAGGGAGGTGAGCGGGTGCTTGTGCTCGACAGCGGCGATCAACCCGTGCTGAAGGAACGTGCGGAAAGCTTGCGCCGCGAGGGCATCAGCGTGCAGCTGAACACCCCGCTCGATCCGGCCAGTTTCACCGCCTTGCCCGAACGACCCCTTCGGGTGATCGTGAGCCCCGGCATCCGCTGGGATCACCCCGCCCTGCTGAGCCTGCGCCAACAGGGCATCCACACCGACGGCGAAATCACCACCGCCTGGGAGGCCACTGCCGGGATTCCCTGGATCGGCATCACCGGCACCAACGGCAAAACCACCGTGACCCATCTGGTGGCGCACCTACTTCAGGCCGCCGGCCTTGATGCACCGATGTGCGGCAACGTGGGCTACTCCGCCGCAGAGCTCGCTCTGGAACGGGCCAATGCCACCGCTCCCAACTGGCTGGTGGTGGAGTTGAGCAGCTATCAGATCGAATCGGCACCGCGGCTGGCTCCACGGATTGGTGTGTGGACAACCCTCACCCCCGACCATCTCGAGCGCCATGGCAGCCTCGACAACTACAGAGCCATCAAGCGCAGCTTGCTGGAGCGCTCGGAGGTGCGGATCCTCAATGGCGATGATCCAGATCTGCGCAGCCGTGCCACCAGTTGGGATCACGGCCACTGGATCACCGCCGGCTCCCGCCAGCAGGCCCAGGCCGCCGGTATCGAACCGGCGCTCTGGATCGAAGCCGATCAAATCTGCAGCAGCAACGGCCCTTTGCTCGCAGCTACGGCCTTGGCTATGCCTGGCGCCCACAACCGCCAAAACATGCTGATGGCCGTGGCGGTTGGGCTCGAAGCCGGCCTGAGTGGCAGCCAGATGGAAGCGGCGCTACGGGCCTTCCCTGGCGTTCCCCACCGGCTCGAGCGCATCCGCGAACGGGATGGCGTGTCATGGTTCAACGACAGCAAGGCCACCAATTACGACGCCGCCGAAGTGGCTCTCCGGGCGCTGGAAGGGCCACTGGTGGTCATCGCCGGCGGCGAGGCAAAGCAAGGGGATGCCGATGGCTGGCTCGCTGAACTAGAGCGCCAGGCCAAGGCGGTTGTGCTGTTCGGTGCGGCCCGCACCACCTTCGAAGAGCTGCTCAACAACACCGGCTACAGCGGTGCCATGCACAGCGTAGAAACGCTGACTGAAGCGGTGCCCCTTGCCAGCGAACTCGCGGCCCAGCATCACTGCCGGGGCGTACTCCTTTCACCGGCCTGCGCCAGCTTTGATCAATACCAGGATTTCGAAGCACGCGGCGAGCATTTCCGCCAGCTGGTGCAGAGCCTCTGACCTGGCATGGAGCGGCGCTGCAGCGCCGCTAACCTCACCGCTACGTGCTCGGTAGCGATGGCCCACTGGCTGATGAAAAGCGAGCCCGATGTCTACGGGATTCAGCATCTTCAGAAGGAAGGCACCACTCTCTGGGATGGGATCCGCAACTACCAAGCGCGCAACTTCATGCGCTCGATGGCCATTGGAGATCGAGCATTCTTCTATCACTCCAATGCCAAACCACCGGGCATCGCGGGACTCATGGAAGTGGTAGAACTTGGCATTGTGGATCCAAGCCAGTTTGATCCCAGTCATCAATACTTCGACCCGAAGTCAAGCCCCGAGAAGCCCCGCTGGGATTGCGTGCGCTTGCGCTATTTGGGCACCTTCCGCGAGCTGCTCAGCCTGAATGCTCTGCGAGAAGAGTTCAGCGTGGAGGAGTTGGCTGTGGTGCGCAACGGCAACCGCCTCTCGATCTTGCCCGTACCGGAAGCGAGTGCCCAGCGGCTGTTCGACCTGCTGGGCCCTCTGTGAAACCGATCCGGCTCAACAGCTGGAGAGCCTGCCGGCAGAGCTTCAGCGCCCTGCGGCGCCAACCGCTGCTGCTGTTGGGCTTCAGCCTCGCTGCGCTCGGGGCTCATCTGCTGAGCTGGGCCATGTTCGCGGCCGCTGAGCAAGTGGACAGTGGAGTCCTGGCCGCGCTACTGCATCTGCTGGGGATTGGGCTCTACGCCGGGAGCCTGCTCTGGATGATCGAGGGCTTCACCCGAGCCGGCCTGGCCCAGAACCAGCAACAGCGGCTGGCGTGGCGCGATCTCAGCCCCGATGCCTGCTGGCACAGCTGGCGGCTTTGCCTTTATTTGGGCTATCTGCTGGCCGCCCTGACAGCCACAGCCCTGATCACAGCGCTGCTGTGGTCGTTGCTGCTGCTGCTGCTGCCTTCGCTGAGCGCCGTTCCACCCCTGCTGGGCTTGCTAGCGGCTGGAGGCATCCTGCTCAGTCAGATCTTCGGACCTTGCCTGGTGCTGGAGACAGCCCTGGGCCCTACCGCCCTGTTTCGCCAGGGAATGTGGCTGCTCGAGCACCACTGGCCCGGTCTGATGCAGCTGAGCGGCTATCTGCTGGGGTTGCTGCTGATTCCGGTGATCCTGGGATTGCTGGCCGAGGCCTTGAGCGCGGGGTTGGGCAGCGCGGCCACCGCCCTGGCCCTGGTGGCGGTACTGCCACTCTTCGCCATCACGATCACCGGGGCTTACAGCCAGCTTCAACCAGAAGTGGGCAGCGCGAGGGCCTTCACGCGATCGGCTCGCTGAAACGGCGCTGCTGCGGGAAGAGATTGGCCAGGTAGCAGCGGGTGATCTCGCGGGTCTGGACCCCGTTCTGCACGAGGAAACCGGCCAGTGCTGCTTGGAACAGGCGGTATTGATCCCAGTTGGGATGCGCCTCGATGAAGCCCTGCATCGACTGCAGCAAGGCCTCGGGCACCTCTGCCTGCATGCTCACGGTGCCTGCGCTCTCCATCCGGAACTCCCTCAACGCCCACCAGTTCCCCACAGGGGGCGGCCGCGGTCAACAGAAGGCACACAGCCCGCTTCCCAGACACTCTCACCGCAAGATCCCTGGCCGCACAGCGGGTTTGACCCAGCGCGAAGCCGCAGCGCCCCCCCGATGCCGAGGGCCGCGGCGGCTGTCAACGGGAAACTGCCACGCAGCAGCGTTCTCCCCAGACCAGGGCGGCCAGCGGCGCTCCGGTGGCTAAGTCTGTGGAAAAACCGTGCAAAAGCCTGCGGAGAAGGATGACGCCCTTGGGAGAACAGCGCTGATCAGGAGATCTGATCAGCCGTCCAATCTCGTGGTCAGTCTCACCACCCGAGCTCAGGCAAGCTGAGAAGCATGACCGTTGCCCTGCTTGGAACCGGCCTGCTCGGCAGCGCCATCGCCACCCGTTTGCTGGCCTGCAACCAGCAGGTCACGGTGTGGAACCGCAACCCTGCACGCTGCTCCCCCTTAGAAGCCCTAGGGGCGAGACGCGCTGACAGTTCAGCGGCAGCGGCCCTGGAAGCCGACTGGCTGATCACGGTGCTCAGTGACGGCCCCGCCACACAAGACGTGCTGATCAACCAGGTGGGTGAGGCGCTGCAGGGGCGGCGCGTGATCCAGGTTGGCACCATCGCACCGGCCGAAAGCCAGGCCCTGGCGCGATCGGTTGCCGAGCTAGGCGGCCGCTATCTCGAAGCACCGGTGCTGGGCAGCAGGCCGGAAGCCCTGGCCGGAACGCTGCAGCTCATGAGCGGCGGCCCCGCCGAGCTGGTGCAGGAGGCCATGCCCCTGTTGCGTCAGCTCAGCCAAAACCCGCAGCATCTGGGGTGCGTAGGCAGCGCCATGACCGCCAAGCTGGCGCTCAATCAACTCATCGCCAGCCTCACCCATGCCTTCAGCCTGTCGCTGCATCTGGTGCAGCAGGGCGGCGTGGAGGTGGAGCTATTCATGAACCTGCTGCGCGGCAGTGCCCTTTATGCAGCCACCTTCGATAAGAAACTGCAACGCGAATTGAGTGGCGATTACGCCAATCCCAATTTCCCCACCGCGCATCTACGCAAGGATCTCAACCTCTTCATCACTGCAGCTCAGCAAGCCGGTCTCAACAGCGAGGGGCTCAAGGGATTAGCCGCCCTACTGGAACGCTCTGCCAAGGCCGGGCTGGATGATCTCGACTATTGCGCTCTCCACGAACTCACGGCTGGCCGAACAGCTGCTGCAGGGCCTGGCTGAAGGGAGCAGCCGCCATCTCACTCCAGGATCCCTCCAAAGCTCGCTGCCCAGGAGCTGGTGTGAGCATCACCCGCAACGCCCATGTCGCACGATCGCCCTCGATGATCAGCCACCAGGGATCACGTTCAAGCTCCAGCTCGATCTCTTCCTCCGGCATCAACTGATCGACCAGACTCTGATGCTGCGCCACCAGCTCGGCGACAGCATCACGCAGAGCCTCGGCTTCGGCCTGGGTGAGCTCCACCGCCCAACCATCACCTCCCACTAAAACCGGAAAGGGTTGGCGGCTGCCATCCCAGGCCAACCGCCAACCCTGTCCTTCCCGCTGAATCAAGGCGACTGAACAGCTCAGCCGGGCAGTAGGTCAGGCTGGTCCTGCTCGTCGCTGAGCTCGATGATGGCTCGCTGTACCGGCTTCACCATCGAGTCCTCGAGCAGGCCGTCGAAGTCGTCGAAGCGACGCTGCTTGGCGCGGAAGGCAATCCGAACGGTGGTGAGATAACGATTACTGGAAAACCGAACCAGGCTCTCGGCGCGTTGAGCGAGTTCTTTGGGACTGACGTTGACGCCGAGGTACATGAACTATTCACCAATGGATTCATCGTAGGTCAGCAGGCTGCTGGAGAGCGGCACGCTGACCGGAAACACCAGCGGCTCCGCACCAGGCGCCAACAGCCGGATCTCCCGCACCAGCGCGAGGGCCGCCAAAGGCGGCCGCAGCAGCTCGATCACGCCGCAAACCACAGCGCGATGCACCCGGTCACGGCATTCGATCCGCAATCCCATCCAGCCGCGCGTCACCCGGCAAGCCCAGAGAGGATCAAGACGACGCAACTGATCGGGATCTTCCCGATAAAACGACAACACCGCCTGCAACGCGCGCTCCATTAGCCAAGAGACCCTCTGGTCTCACCATGAAGCGCTTGGCTGCGCCACCCTCATGAGTGTTGTGTTCCCTTCAGCTTTCGCCCATGGCCGGCACCCTCGCCATCGACCTGGGCAGCACCACCACCGTGGTGGCCTTTCAGTCCCCTGGTGATTCCGCTCCAAGGCTGCTGGCGTTAACTCCGATCAGCACCAGCGAACCCGGGGTGGTGCCCAGCCTGATCTGGCTGAGCGATAAGAACAGTGGTCAGCCACTGATCGGTCGTCAGGTGATCGAGGCCGGCCTACTCGAGCGCGGAGGCCCAGGCCTGCATCGCGATTTCAAACGCCTGATCGGTGCTGAGGATCCGCAACACACCACGTTGCTGAGTCCTGAACAGAGCGGCCACCTTCTTCTTGAGCAGATTTGGCAACGGCTGCCGCAGGAGCTCAAGCCCGATCGCCTGGTGCTCACCGCTCCGATCGACAGCTACCGCGGCTACCGCCAATGGCTCCTGGAGGCCACGGGTGGCCTGGCGGTTCCCGAAATTGCCCTCGTGGATGAACCCACGGCAGCAGCCATCGGGGCTGGGCTACCAGCCGGCAGCCGCGTGCTGGTGATCGACTTGGGAGGCGGCACCACGGATCTGTCGCTGGTGGCCCTCGAGGGGGGAGAGGGCAAAGCGGCGCCGATCGCCCAGCTGCTGCGCTTCGGAGGGCGCAACCTCGAGAACAGTCGCCAGAGCCTTCGCACCGCCCGTGTCCTGGGTAAGGCGGGGCTAGCGCTGGGGGGACGCGATCTCGACCGCTGGATTGCCGCCGAGCTGGTGCAACGCCACCCCTCCCTTGCGGGCGTGGATCCGGAGACCCCTTCACTGCTCAGCAGCTGCGAGCAGCTGAAGTGCCGCCTGAGCCATGCGGAGGAAGCCCTCGTGCTGTGGATCGCCGGGCCAGGGCACGCCCCGGTGGACCTGCACTTACAACGCCATGAGCTGGACGAACTCCTTGGCCAGCGTCAGCTGCTGGAGCTGCTGGATGAATTACTGGAGCAGGTTCTGGCCTCAGCTCGGGGCTGCGGCATCAGCGAGGCGGAGATCGATGCCGTGCTGCCGGTGGGCGGCTGCAGCCGTGTGCCGCTGATCCGCACCTGGTTGCAGGAGCGCCTGCCGCGAGTGCCGCTTCACGGCGAGCGCCCGGTGGAGGCCGTGGCCCTCGGGGCGTTACGCCTGACACCAGGCGTGGCGGTGAAAGACCTGCTGCACCGGGGCGTCTCGCTGCGCTGCTGGGATCAACGCAGCAGCGAGCACCGGTGGCACCCACTGTTTTTAGCCGGACAGCCCTGGCCGAGCGAGCAGCCCCTGCAGCTGCGACTGAGCTGCAGCCGACCAGAGCAAGGGGAGCTGGAGCTGCACCTAGGGGAACCACAGCAGGAGGAGCGGAGCGAAGTGGTGTTTGTGAACGGCTTTCCGGTGCTGCGCCGTCAGGCCGCGGGCAGCCCAGCGGTGCAAGCCTGGAGCGAACAACCCGCAGCCCTTCCCCTCAGCCCCCCCGGGACTCCTGGCGCTGATCGCCTTGAGCTGCAGTTCTCGATCAACAGCGCAGGCGAACTGATCGTGGAAGGCCGTGACTTGCTCAGCGACCGGCCCTTGCCGCAGCGACGGCTGGGCCGTGTTCGTTGACGTGACGGCTGGCGGGCTGCCCCTGAATTCGTGATGCAGGGCGCATCGATCCATAGAACGGATGGATTGCATGAGCGCCGCCCTTGGCCATCCGCCGGCACCGGCTTCCACGTTTCTGGCTGGTGCTCACGCTCGGCCTGGTGGCGGCCGGGGTGGGATCGGCCTACTGGTGGGAGAAGCAGCTACCCGCACAGCTGCAGCGCGCCGCTGAGCAGGGCCGACTCGACGACTGCCTGCGCTATGGAGAGCAGTTGGCAGCCTTGCGCTGGCTAGGGGGCAAGGCACCGCTGGAGCAAGGCCGCTGCCGCCGGCTCAAGGCCCAGGAGCTATGGCGCGGAGGCGAGTGGGCCGAAGCTCTCAAACTTCAGCTACAACTGGTGAACTCGGGGACAAGCACCCCTGCCGACCAGCAGCAGCTACTCAACTGGCAGCAGCAGCTCGAAACGCGTGCCCTCAGCCTCTATCGCGAAGGCAGGCTCGAAGAAGCACTGGGCATCCTCAGCAATCTCAATGCCGCTCATAACGCCAGCGGCACGGCCCTCGGCGATCAACTCGATGAGGATTGGAACCGCCAGAAATTTCTCAAAGACAGGGCTGCACAGCTCATTCCCCAGAAGCGCTGGTGGGAAGCACTGGATGCCCTGAATCGGATCGAGCACCCTTGGTGGAAGGAGCAGAGCCTGCCCCTGCGCCGCCAGGTGGAGCAGGGCATCGAATCCCTTCGGGATCCCCGTGAGCGCAACCACGATGTGCATGGCGGCCAACTCGATTCCAACGTGCCCGCAGAACGCCTCAACGATCTGATCACTCAAAAGCTGGCCCAGGGCTTCGATGACTGGCAGGCCTTTAGCGCCGCGTGCGAAGAGCTCGGCGGCCGGGTGGTGGAAGCCGGCCCCGAAACCACCTGCCGGCGCTGATCACACGTGACAGGATGGGGCGTTCAATCCCCCTCACCCTCGATGCAGGCAGGAGATCAGGTCAAGGTCAGCCAGAGCGTGGTGGTCTTCCACCATCCCGAACACCGCGGCCAGGCCTTCGATCTGAAGGGCCAGCAAGGCGAGGTATTTCAGGTGCTCAACGATTACAAAGGCCGCACCATCAGCCCAACCATGCCCGTGATCGTGGCGTTCGGCCGCTTCCGCGCGCACTTCCGCAGCGACGAACTCGAGCCGGTGAGCTGACTTGCCTCAGCTCTCCTTGATCAGAAACACGCCCTCCTCCTGATCAATCGCCTGCAAGCACAGGGCGATCAACTCCTGACGGCTGGTAGGCACCACCCGACCGCAGAAATCAGGCTGGATCGGCAGTTCACGGTGGCCTCGATCCACCATCACCAGAAGCCGCACACGCCTGGGGCGCCCCCAGGCCTGCAGGGCTTCCAACGCAGCACGCACGGTGCGACCTGTGAAAATCACGTCATCCACCAGCACCAGATCGCGCCCCTGAAGGTCAGCGGGGAGCTGGGTGGGTGTGCCGAGGCGGGTGCCGATCCGCTCAAGGTCATCACGATGAAAGGTGGGATCAAGGCTGCCGCAAGCAATCGCATGGCCGCAGAGGGCCTCGAGCCGCTGGGCCAGCACCTCTGCCAGGGCCACGCCCCGCGTGGGGATACCCACCAACAGCAGCTGATTGCTGTCGGCCACGCTCTCAAGCACCTGCGATGCAAGGCGATTCAGCGTGCGGCCCAGCTCATCAGCCGAGAGGATCTCCACGCGATCGACAGCCATAAGCCAGGCGGAGGGGGGCTGATGGTAACGGCAGAAAGTGGTGTAGCCAAAAGCTGACGCAGGCGGGATCTAGCGGGGAGCTAACCGAGGCGCAGGGTAGGTTTGGAAGAGCAGTTGTTGCAGATAGGCAGGGTTCATCGGGTGACAGCTGTACCGTCGACCGATCAAGGCAAGCCAACAGCTCCTTCAGCTGTTGAAGGGAAACGGGGTGGTGTTGCGCCCGTTGTGCTTTGCATCCTCGATGGATGGGGCTACCGCCACGACGAAGCCCACAACGCCATCCGGGCCGCCCAGACCCCAGTGATGGATGCGCTTTGGCATGCCTATCCCCACACGCTGATCGAGGCCAGCGGCGCCGATGTGGGCCTGCCCGACGACCAGATGGGCAACTCCGAGGTGGGCCACCTCACCATCGGTGCGGGCCGGATCATCCGTCAGGAATTAGTGCGGATCAGCCAGGCCGTTCGCGACGGCAGCCTCAACAACAATCCTGAACTCAATGCTCTGGCCGATCGCCTGCTGGCCAACGGCAACACGCTGCATCTGATTGGCCTGTGTTCTGACGGTGGGGTGCACAGCCATCTCAACCACTTGGGCGGATTGCTCCATTGGGCTGCTGCACGGGGGCTCAAACAGGTGTGCGTGCATGTGATCACCGATGGGCGTGACACCCCCACCCAGAGCGCACCCGGTTTTGTACAAACCATCGAGAGCCAAATCGCTTCAGCGGGCGTGGGCTCCATCGCCACCATCTGTGGCCGCTATTGGGCCATGGATCGCGATAACCGCTGGGATCGCACCGAAAAGGCCTACCGGTTGCTCTGCAGCGATGGGGATGTGGTGTCAGCCAGCCCGAACCAGGTGCTCGAAAGCGCTTACGCGAGCGGCATCACCGACGAATTCCTCGAGCCCACCCGCCTGAACTCAGGCAGCATCCAGGCAGGCGACGGTGTGATCTGCTTCAACTTCCGGCCCGATCGGGTGCGCCAGATCGTTCGAGCCCTGGTGTTGCCGCAGTTCAAAGATTTCGAGCGCGAGCCGATTGAGGATCTCGCTGTGGTCACCTTCACGCAGTACGAGGCAGGCTTGCCCGTGTCGGTGGCCTTCCCGCCTGAATCCCTCGATGGGCTACTGGGGCAGGTGGTGTCAGAGGCGGGATTGCGCCAATTCCGCACCGCCGAAACCGAGAAATATCCACACGTCACCTACTTCATGAATGGGGGCATTGAGCAGCCTTACCCCGGTGAAGATCGCCACCTAGTGCCCTCACCCCGTGTGGCCACCTACGACCAGTCGCCGGCCATGTCGGCCGAACAACTCACCGATCACTGCATTGCGGCGATCAACAAGGGCATCTATGCGCTGGTGGTGATCAACTACGCCAATCCCGACATGGTGGGGCACACCGGCGACATGGAGGCCACGATCGATGCGATCGGCACCGTGGATCTCAGCGTGGGTCGCTTACTTGAAGCCACCAACCGCATGGGCGGCACCTTGTTGGTCACCGCAGACCATGGCAATGCCGAATTGATGCAAGGGACTGATGGGCGACCTTGGACCGCCCACACCACCAACCCCGTGCCCGTGATCTTGGTGGAGGGCGAAAAGCGCAAGCTGCCCGGCCACGGCAATGCCGTGGAGCTGCGCAGCGGCGGTGGACTGGCGGATATCGCCCCAACCCTGCTGGAAATCCTTGGCCTGCCGCAGCCGGCCCGCATGACGGGGGAATCACTGGTGGTGCCGCTAGGTAGTCCAGCTGTGCTCAACCGCATCCCCCAGACCCTTGGGGTCTGAACCGCGCCACTAGGCTGCTTCAATGCTCCAAAACGTTTTCACCTGGATCTGGCTGGCCAGCGGCGTGCTGCTGATCATCAGTGTGCTGCTGCATAGTCCCAAAGGCGATGGCATGGGTGGCCTTGCCTCCAGTGGCAGTTCCATGTTCAGCAGTGCCCGCAGCGCCGAGGCCACACTCAACCGCATCACCTGGACATTGCTGGCCGTGTTTGTCGGTCTGGCGACGGCGTTAAGCGCTGGCTGGTTCAAGCTCTGATCCGGCTCTTACCAACGTGACCATGCCTCGCCGCAGCGTTCTGGCCACTCTTACGGCCTTGTTCACCCCGCTTCTCGCACCTCGCGCCGCCGAGGCGGCTTCAGCCGCCTCCGATCCCAAGTGGCAACTCAGCGATGCGCAGTGGAAGCAGCGGCTCAGTCCGGCCGCCTATCAAGTGCTTCGCAAAGAAGGCACCGAACGCCCCTTCAGCAGCCCACTGAACGCCGAAAAGCGAGCTGGTACGTTCCACTGCGCCGGCTGCGATCTGCCACTGTTCAGCTCCAACGCCAAATACGACAGCGGCACCGGCTGGCCGAGCTTCTGGCAACCCCTGGCCAACGCCATCGGCACCAAGGTGGATTTCAAGCTGATCGTGCCACGCACGGAATACCACTGCCGCCGTTGCGGGGGCCACCAGGGCCATGTGTTTGGCGACGGCCCCAAACCAACAGGCAAGCGCTACTGCAACAACGGCGTCGCGCTCAGCTTCAAGCCCAACCCTCAGAACAGCTGAGGCGAACCGATTCGTTCGGCATAAGCTTCCTCACCGTGCTCCTGCACATCCACACCGAGATTCTCAGCTGACACGGGCACGCGGAAGCGCACTCCAAGACCCCGCAAGGCAGCAGCGATCAACAACGTGCCCGCTGCGGCAAGGCCATAGGCCACCAAAACAGCCTGCAACTGGCCGGATACCAAGGCCAGACGACCCTGCTCGGCCAAAACCTGCCCTGCAGGGTGGCTCGCGATGAGATCGGCATTGGCAAACACCCCAGTGAGCAACGCTCCGGCTGTACCACCAACACCGTGAACCGCGTAGGTATCGAGGGAGTCATCAAAGCGCAGCTTCACCTTGATTTGCACGGAGAAGAAGCACACCAGCGCGGTGAGGGAGCCGATCAACATGCTCGATCCCACCGTCACAAAGCCAGCAGCTGGTGTAATCCCCACCAAGCCAGCCACTGCGCCGGTGGCCATCCCCACCACGGTGGGTTTGCGGCCATCGCTGAAGGTCTCCAACAATGACCAAGCCACCATTCCCGCCGCCGCAGACACATGGGTGGTGGTGAAGGGCAATTCGGCACCCGCCACCGTGAGCTGGCTGCCGCCATTGAAGCCAAACCAACCGAACCAGAGCAGGCCAGTCCCCAAAAGAATCTGGGTCACGTCGTGGGGCGGACGCATCGACTGCGGCCAGCCGCGACGGGCACCCAACAAGGCTGCAAGCATCAGAGCTGTGACACCAGAGCTGATGTGCACTACCGTGCCACCGGCAAAGTCAAGGTCCTTACCCAGCAGACCACCGCCCCAGACCATGTGAGCCAGCGGCGCATAAACCAACAGCAGCCAGACCGGGGTAAACAAGCACCAAAAGCGGAAGCTGATGCGCTCCACCAGAGCACCTGAAATCAATGCCGGTGTGATGATCGCAAACATGCCCTGAAACAGAGCAAAACTCAGCCCGGGAATCGCAAGCGGCTGCCAAGCGGCCGGAATGTTCTCCAGCAGGGCATAACTGAAGGGATTTCCAATCCAGGGCTGCAGGGTGCCGCCGTTAGCGAAGGCGAGGCTGAAACCGAAGCTCGCCCAAACCAACGTGGCAATGCCCATCATCACGAAGCTCATCGCCATCGTGTTGAGCACATTGCGGCCCTGAACAAAGCCGCCGTAGAAAAAAGCGAGCCCTGGGGTCATCAACAGCACCAAGGCAGCAGACACCAGCACCAAGGTGTTGTCTGCCGCTGCCAAGGCGCCAGCATCTTCAACAGCCTCAGCTGGCAGCAGGGCTCCACAGAGCAGCTGCATCGCCGGCACCGCGGCAGCCGCAATCAAGGCATTCCGCCAACGGGTGCGCATGCCCCTCCATACCGTAGTGATCGCTACTGTTCCAGCGCACGGAGCCCGAAAAAGTTCAGAATGAACATTTCGGGGGTTTCTTGATCAGGCAGGCGCAGGGCGGGCAGGGAATCCCCAAGACCGTCAGCCCGAAGTCCCGAAAACAGCGCCATGGACGTCACCCGTCGGTATCGCCAGGAATAACACTTGCCGTCAACGACCGAGTGCGACTGATCAACTTGATCAACACAAACAACACCCAACCAACAATCAATGAGTTCAAGATCATATCAATCACACGCCCCACCATGATCTCCCCACCAAAGTAGGGAACCGAGAGATCCTGCCAACTACCGCCAAGAGCCAACGGATTGAGCAGAGGCATCAACAGATCCTTGGTAATCACATCCACAATCTGCTGAAACTGAGTGGCCACGAGCACACCGATGGCCAATTCCAATGCATTGCCCTTCTTAAAGAAGAAGTCAGCATACTCACGTAACCAACGACGAAACATTGCAGCTCAAATCAGCAGCTTCCATCCTGACAGATCAGCCAAGACAAAAAAAAGGAGGGCAATAGCCCTCCCCTTGGCATTGCGTCGAACCGACTGCGATCAATAGTCGAAGTCGCCGCCCATGCCGCCGCCGGCAGGAGCTGCTTCCTTCTTCTCGGGCATGTCAGCCACGATGCACTCGGTGGTCAACACCATGCCTGCGATCGAGGCGGCATTTTGCAATCCGGAACGAGTCACCTTGGCGGGGTCGACGATACCGGCAGCCAGCATGTCGACATACTCGCCAGTAGCAGCGTTATAGCCCTCGGTGAAGGGCTTGTTCTTCACGTGCTCGGCCACCACAGAGCCGTTCACACCGGCGTTCTCAGCGATGCGCTTGAGGGGAGCGGTAAGGGACGAGGCCACGATGGTGGCACCGATCAGCTCCTCGCCGGAGAGGTTGGCAGCAGCCCACTGCTCGAGAGCAGGAGCCAGGTGAGCCAGGGTGGTACCACCACCAGGAACAATGCCCTCTTCAACAGCCGCCTTGGTGGCGTTGATGGCATCTTCCAGGCGCAGTTTCTTGTCCTTCATCTCGGTCTCGGTGGCAGCGCCCACCTTGACCACGGCCACACCGCCGCTCAGCTTGGCCAGACGCTCCTGCAGCTTCTCCTTGTCATAGGAGGAGTCGGTTTCGTCCATCTGCTTGCGGATCTGCTCGCAGCGGGCCTTCACAGCCACCTCGTTGCCTTCGGCCACGATCGTGGTGGTGTCCTTATTGATGGTGATGCGGCGGGCAGTGCCCAGCATCTCCAGCTTGGCGTTCTCCAGCTTGAGGCCGGCGTCCTCAGTGATCAGCTGACCGTTGGTGAGAACGGCGATGTCTTCAAGCATGGCCTTACGGCGATCGCCGAAGCCAGGAGCCTTGACAGCGGCCACGTTGAGCACACCGCGCAGACGGTTCACCACCAGAGTGGCGAGTGCTTCCTTCTCGATGTCCTCAGCGATGATCAGCAGAGGCTTGCCTGTGCGGGCAATCTGCTCGAGCACGGGCACCAGATCCTGCACCAAGCCGATCTTCTTATCGGTGAGCAGGATGTAAGGCTCTTCGAGCACCGCTTCCATCCGCTCGGTGTCGGTGGCGAAGTAGGGGGAGATGTAGCCCTTGTCGAAGCGCATGCCCTCGGTGACCTCCAGCTCGGTGGTCATCGACTTTCCTTCCTCGAGGGAAATCACACCCTCTTTGCCAACCTTATCCATGGCGTCGGCGATCATCTTGCCGACTTCTTCGTCGTTGCCGGCAGAGATGGTGCCCACCTGGGCGATGGCGTTGGAGTCGCTGATCGGCTTGGCGTGCTCCTTGATCTTTTCAACCAAGAACTCGGCGGCCTTGTCGATGCCCTTCTTGAGGGTGATCGCATTGGCGCCGGCGGCCACGTTGCGCAGCCCGGCCTTCACCATGGCGTGGGCCAGCACGGTGGCGGTGGTGGTGCCGTCGCCGGCAGCGTCGTTGGTCTTTGAGGCGGCCTGACGAATCAGAGCAACACCGGTGTTCTCGATGTGGTCCTCAAGCTCAATCTCTTTAGCGATGGTGACGCCATCGTTAATGATTTGAGGAGCACCAAACTTCTTCTCCAGCACCACATTGCGACCCTTGGGTCCAAGGGTGACGGCAACGGATTCGGCCAGGATGTCAATGCCTTTCTCGAGGGCGCGGCGGGCCTGCTCGTTGTAAATAATGCGCTTAGCCATGGAAGGCGGATCTCGCGATTGAAACGGTTAAAAACTTGGAGTGGGTCGGAATGAGCTGATCGCTCAGTTGACGACAGCCAGGATGTCCTTTTCGGACAGCAGCACATACTCATCGGAGCCGAGCTTGATGTCGGTACCCGCGTACTTGCTGTAAAGCACCTTGTCGCCGATGCTCACTTCAGGGGTCTGACGAGAGCCATCGTCGTTGCACTTACCCGGCCCCACCTGCACCACTTCACCCACCTGGGGCTTTTCCTTGGCGGTGTCAGGCAGAAGGATGCCGCCGGCGGTTTTTTCCTCAGACTCCGACACCTTGATAAAGATGCGGTCGCCCAGGGGCTTGACGGTGGAAACGCTGAGAGAAACAGCAGCCATGGATGGAATGCGATGAAGAAAGCGAAACCATTGGCATGGCGCCAGAGACGCTGCCAGGGTCGCGGCGTCGAAACGCCGGGCAAAGCGAGTTAGCACTCACCTGCCTTGAGTGCCAAGCTATTGGGGAGAGCTACTGGGGTTCAAGCGCTGGCCTGGGCGGTTGACCGAACAGTGGTGGCGACTCGACCGAACAGCCCCTAGGCGGATGGCACGCGGTGGTAAGGTTGCGCCGCTTCGGAGCGGGTTTGAGCCCGCTGCGCGTCCCCAGCGACTTCTCCCCATAAATGGCTGCTGCTACTGCCACCGGCACCAAAGGCATCATCCGGCAGGTGATCGGCCCGGTGATCGACGTTGAATTCCCGGCCGGCAAGCTGCCAAAGATCTACAACGCCCTCCGCGTGACGGGCAAAAACTCAGCCGGTCAAGACGTGGCTCTGACCGCTGAAGTGCAACAGCTCCTGGGTGACCACCGCGTGCGCGCCGTGGCCATGAGCACCACCGATGGTCTGGTGCGCGGCATGGAAGCCGTCGACACCGGCGCTGCCATCTCTGTGCCCGTTGGTGAAGCCACTCTCGGCCGCATCTTCAATGTGCTCGGAGAGCCCGTTGATGAGCAAGGCCCGGTGACCACCACCGCCACTGCTCCGATCCATCGCGAAGCTCCCAAGCTCACCGATCTCGAAACCAAGCCCCAGGTGTTCGAGACCGGTATCAAGGTGATCGACCTCCTGGCTCCCTACCGCCAAGGCGGCAAGGTTGGCCTGTTCGGTGGCGCCGGTGTCGGCAAAACCGTGTTGATCCAGGAGCTGATCAACAACATCGCCAAAGAGCACGGCGGTGTGTCTGTGTTCGCCGGCGTGGGTGAGCGCACCCGTGAGGGCAACGATCTCTACGAGGAATTCAAGGAATCGGGCGTGATCAACCCCGACGACCTATCCAAGTCGAAGGTGGCCCTCTGCTACGGCCAGATGAACGAGCCCCCGGGCGCCCGCATGCGCGTGGGTCTGTCGGCTCTCACCATGGCTGAGCACTTCCGCGACGTGAACAAGCAGGACGTGCTGCTGTTCGTGGACAACATCTTCCGCTTTGTGCAGGCCGGTTCTGAGGTGTCAGCACTGCTGGGCCGCATGCCGTCGGCTGTGGGCTACCAGCCCACCCTTGGCACTGATGTGGGCGCTCTGCAGGAGCGCATCACCTCCACGCTGGAAGGTTCGATCACCTCGATTCAGGCCGTCTACGTGCCTGCGGACGACCTGACCGACCCGGCTCCCGCAACCACCTTCGCCCACCTGGATGCCACCACCGTGCTCAGCCGCGGCCTGGCCTCCAAGGGCATCTACCCCGCTGTGGATCCCCTGGATTCCACCAGCACCATGCTCCAGCCTGCCGTTGTGGGCGACGAGCACTACCGCACCGCCCGTGCCGTGCAGTCCACCCTGCAGCGCTACAAAGAGCTCCAGGACATCATTGCGATTCTGGGTCTGGACGAACTGTCTGAAGACGACCGCCGCACTGTGGACCGCGCTCGCAAAATTGAGAAGTTCCTCTCTCAGCCCTTCTTCGTGGCTGAGATCTTCACCGGCATGCCCGGCAAGTACGTGAAGCTGGCGGACACCATCAGTGGCTTCAACATGATCCTGGCAGGCGAGCTGGATCATCTTCCCGAAGCGGCCTTCTACCTGGTAGGCAACATCGATGAAGTGAAAGCCAAGGCCGCCAAGATCCAAGCTGAAGCCAAAGGCTGATCCGGAGGCTTAACTGATGTCTCTCACCCTTCGCGTTCTGGCACCTGACCAGAGCGTCTTCGACGGCAACGCCGACGAAGTGATCCTTCCCAGCACCACCGGCCAGCTCGGCATCCTTCCCGGTCACGTTTCCCTCCTCACCGCCCTCGATTTCGGTGTGCTGCGGGTTCGTGAAGGCAATGGATGGCAGGCGATTGCCCTCCAGGGCGGCTTTGCCGAAGTGGATGCCGACGAAGTCACCGTGCTGGTGAATGCGGCCGAACTCGGCAACAGCATCAACGCTGATGCTGCCGGCAAGGAGCTGGATGCGGCCACGGCGGCCCTGGCCAAGTTCGAAGGCCAACCGGCTAGTGCCGACAAGATCAAAGCCCAGCAGGAGCTGGCCCGCGCCCGTGCTCGCGTGCAGGCTGCCAAGGCCTGACCAGCTTGCGTCGCCATTCGATTCCTAGCGCCCCCAGCGGGGCGCTTTTTTCGTCTCAGCCAGTGAGATCGCACTGATGGGCGTTGGCCATGATCTGGGAGTTCAGCTGCATCAATGGTTGGCCGCGGAACCCGCCAGCCTGCTGCAGTCGCGTGCGCTCACCAACCGGCTGATGGATGCATTGGGCGCCAACGAGAGCCTGCGCGGACCTGTACGCGATCTCGCTGGTCAACCGCTACTCCTGCAGGCTCTACACAACCGGGGAGCCACGCAGCAATCAGCCCTGGCCAGCCTAAAAGCCCAACTCAGCGGCACCTACGCACCAGCAGTGCTGCAGGAACTGCTCGATCTGCTGCAGGCCGCCACTGGGCAAACCGCTTCGGATGAGGAGACGCACCCAGCATCAGCACCCGTATCAGATGCGCTAGCCCCGGGCATTCCAGCAGCGGCCCCTCAGCTCTGGCGCGATCTTGAACGCTTGGCCCCAGGGCTAGCCCTGGCGGCCGCAGGCGCCCTGGTGTTCGCCTGGGCTGGCGCCGAGCTGGATCAGGCCTTGTTCGACGTGTGGAACTGGAGCAGCGGAGTGGTACTGGTGCTCGTGCTCGCCCTGCTGCAAGCCCTGAGCCTTGGGCCGCTCAAGCCGTTGCGGCGCCGCTGGCCCCTCTCCAGCGAGCAGGCCAGCCAGCCACGCCAAGCCTGGCGCTGGCTGAGCCAGGCTTGGATCCACAGCAGCGGCCTCGAAGCTGGCCTCAACTTGATCCTGCTGCTGATCCTGCTGGGGAACTCGCCGCTGCAACTGAGCGATGTGATTCTGCGCTACTGCTTAACCGCCCTGGCCTGCCTCGTTCTGGCCGCCTTCTGCGCTGGGCGATGGCAGGTCACGCGGCTGTGGAGCGGTGCGTCAGGTGCCATTAGCGCCCTGATCGGCCTGGCAGCGGGGCTGAGCCTGTTGCAGTGGCGCGTGCTCAACTTCGAAAGCGCCGGGCTCACAATCCCCGCATGGGTGCTGCTGCTGGTGTATGGCGCTTTGCAACTGGGCTGGCAGCTGCCGCGGCAACATTCCGCTGAGACCAGCACGGCCGCGCAGCGGCTGTTATCCAGCAGCTGGGGCTGGGGTTTGCTGCTCGGCTTGCTCTGGGCCGTGGTTACCCGGATCCGGGAATTGCTGTAGTGGCCTGCTGCATGTAACGGCCCCACAACTCGGCCACCTGGGCACCGCTGGCAGCCTGGGCCGGGGTGTTGTCGTCGTTCCCCATCCAGATGGCGGTAAGCAGCTTGCTGGAGGGGGAGTAGCCCACAAACAGCACGTCCACACCGTTGTTGGTGGTGCCGGTTTTGCCACGGGCGTCGGCCACCAGGCCCGCGGCCCGACCCGTGCCGCCCTGCACCACGCCAACCAGCAGTTGATCCATCTTGGCCGCCAGGTCTGGGGGCAGCAGCTGCCGCATCTGCTCGCCGATCGGCACGGTGACGCCCCGCTGCGGGCACTGCTCGAGGCTCTTGATCGAACCGCAAACGCCCAAGTCGTAGATACGGCTGACGCCATGGATGGGAACGGAGCGGCCACCATTAGCCACCACCGCATAGGCGCGGGCCAGCTCGTAGAGATAGGTTTCTCGGCCGCCAAGGATGGTGTTGTAATCGGCATCGAGGGGCGTGGACAAGCCCAGGCGGCGGGCCAGCTTGAGCACCGCCGGCAACCCGGCCCGTTCTGCCAAGCGCAGGGCCACCACGTTTTCCGAGCGGGCAAAACCATCCGCCACGCTGATGCTGCCCCCTCCGCTGCGGCAGCCCGCCACGTAATCGAGGGGGGCGCAGGAGATCCGATCGAGCGATGAAACGCCCGCGGCCAGGGCTGCCAGAAAGGGGAAGAGCTTGAAGGTGGAGCCCGGCTGGCGCAGGGCCTGCACGCGATCAAAGCTGGAGCGGCTGTAATCGCCACCACCCACGTAAGCAAGGATGTCGCCGGTTTCGGTGTTAACCGTGATCAGGGCCCCCTGGCTAAGGCCTGCTGCAGCGGCGGGCCCCTCCAAGAAACGCTTGAGCTGATCCTGAGCGATCTGCTGCAAGCGGGGATTGATCGTGCTCACCACGGCGTAATTGCCATCGGCATCGGCGCTGCTCAGATCAAGGCCGAAGCGGGTCCCCCCCAGCTCACCGAGCACGTAATCGCTGAAGAAGGGATAGCTGCTGAACGTGGATTCCCGGCAGGCGGAGGGATCGATATTGAGCGGGCGCCGTTGCGCATCGATCAGAGCCTGGTCGCTGAGCCAACCCTGTTCATGCATCAGCTTGAGCACGAGATTGCGGCGCTCCAGGCCGGCGCCGGGATCGTCGAGATTGCAGGGGCTATAGCCATTGGGGCTGGGTAGCAATCCCACCAGGAAGGCCGCCTGGCTCACATCGAGATCGCTGGCCGACTTGCGGAAATAGAGCTGCGCGGCCTGCTCAAAGCCTTCGGTGCCGAACCCCAGATAAGCCCGATCCAGATAAAGCTTGAGGATCTGGTTCTTGCTGAAACCCACCTCAAGCTGCAGCGCCACCCACAGCTCGCGCAGCTTGCGGGTGAGGCTCAGATCTCGGCCCACCTCTGGGTACACCATGCGGGCCACCTGCTGGGTGAGGCCGCTGCCGCCGCCAGTACCCAGCAGAGCTGAGCGCAACGTGCCAAACAGATCGATCCCGCTGTTCCAGCCGAAGCGCGCCTCCTCCGAAGCCATCAGCGCCTGACGCAGATGCAGGGGATAGCTCTGAAGCGAAGGAAGCGCCGTGGAGGCCCCCTCCTTCGCATCGATCTGGCGGCCATCGGCGGCAAAGATTTTCACCGGGCCAGAGATGGATCGGATCTTCGAGCCGCCACCGATGCTGGAGGCGAGCAGCATGCCGCTCACAACCAGGGTGGAGCCAGCCAGGGCCGCTACACCGATCAGGTGCACCGCCTGCTCCAGCGGACTACGGGGATGGCGATAACGCAGCTCCGGCGCCTGGCCCTTCAGGGGCGAGCCCAGGCGCACCGCATCGCCGTCGCGCAGCTGAATCCAGCGGATGCGGCGGTCGCGGTGAAACAGCCCATTGGCGGAGTTGAAATCCTCCAGGGCAAAGTCGCGGTCGCTGGGGCGCTGTTTCTCGAGGATGGCGTGCACCCGGCTCAGGCCCGGTTCCTCCAGGGGCAGCTCACAGGCTGGATCGCGGCCTAGCCGGTATCGCTCATTCGCGAGCACGCGCTCGCTGAGCTGCTGGCCGCCGCTCCATAGCTCCACGCTGGCCTCGCGGGCCAGCAGCGGCTGCCAGGCCTGGGTGATGGCTGCAGGCCGTTCGCGCCAGGGGCCACGCAGAGCTGCTCGCGCCAGCTCGCGCCAAAGTTCCAGCTGAGATGGCGATGCCAGGCAGGTGTTGCAGCCCGGCCATAGGCTACGGCCAGCCTTGAAGCGATTCGTTGCTGCGCCAGCGGGACCCCTGGGAACCCTTCCGGCTATGGCTGGCATTCACGATCGGGTTGTATGCCATCCGGGCCTTCTTCGCCGCCACCTGGGTGGGTGCACTTCCCGGCTGGGTGCTGCTGGTGATGGTGCTTTTCGCCCTAGCCCTGGCCAGCAAGGCCCTGCTCTTCCCCGGGCGGGTGGTGCCCTATCGAGAGCGCGACGGCGGCTGGTGGAACGACCTGCGCGACGACTGGCAACTCTGGTGGCGCCGAAGGCGCGGTGAGCCATGAGCGCCCCCACCGCAAAGCTGCTGCTGGCCGCCGACCGCCGCAAGGTGGCACCGCTGGATCCCGCTGAACCGCTCACCATCGGCCGCGCCGCGGCCAATCGGCTCTGCCTGGCCAACCAGGAGGGGGTGTCAGATCACCACGCCGTGGTGCGTTTCTCCAGTAGCCAAGGCTGGCTGGTGTGCGATTGGCAAAGCAGCGATGGCACGTTTCTGGAGGGCCGTCAGGTGCACCAATGCCGGCGCCTTGACGACGGCGATGAAATCCGCCTTGGGCGTAGCGGCCCGGTGCTGGTGTTCGAATGCGCCGTCACCCCAGCCCAGTCATCCAGCCCGGCGCCGCAAAGCATCAGCGTGGGCAACAAGCACGTGGCTGTGGCCGAGATCCGCACCGCCTCCGTGCAGAGCGAGCCCCAGCACCCTCACATCTTCAGCTGGTGGCTGCTGTTGTGCCTGGGCGGGTTACTCCTGCTGCCATTCCCGCTGCTGTTCTGGCCGTTGCAGGCAGGAGCTCTAACTGGCTGGATCCTGCTGGGCTCCCGCAAGCAGCACAAGCTCACGCTGGTGCTGCGCGATGGCCGGGCTCTGCGCCATGGCTTCGCCAACCGCCGCACGGCGCTGGCCCACCGCAATGGCATCCGCCAGGCCATCGGCCAGGACCCAGCCCTGCCATGAACGGGTTGCTACCGGAAGGCGAAAACCTGCGTTTTGAGGGCCTAGAGCAACCGCTACAGATCGAGCGGGCTCTGGGGGGCGGCAGCCAGGGCCAAGTCTTTGCCGTGCAGCTGGGGAACGAGCGACTGGCGTTGAAGTGGTACTTCCCCGCCTGCATCGCCCGCGACCCTCAGCTGCAGGAGCGTCTGCAGCAGAGCATCCGGCTAGGAGCGCCAAATGAGGATTTCCTCTGGCCGCTGGCGGTGCTGGAGCCCACCACCACCAGCCGCAGCCGGATCCGGGCATCCCCTGCCGGTTTCGGCTACCTAATGGCCCTCCGCCCCGGCGATTTCCTCGGCGCCCACCAGCACGCAGGCGGTGCGATCGAGATCAGCCTGCAAAACGTGATCAAGGCCTGCTTCCACCTGGCGGAGGCCTTCCACCAGCTGCATCTCAAGGGCCTCTGTTACAAGGACATTTCGCTGGGCAATCTCTTCCTGCAGCCCGGCAGCGGCCGCATCCTGATCTGCGACAACGACAACGTGGATGTGGATGGGCGCGGCAGCGGCAGCGTGCTCGGCACGCCGGGCTTCATGGCCCCAGAGGTGTTGCTAGGCCTGGCCCGGCCAAGCGCTGGTAGCGACCTGTTCTCGCTGGCGGTGCTGCTCTTCCGGTTGCTGACGCGTCACGATCCCTTCCGCGGCCAGCAAGAACTGGCCATCCGCTGCCTGGATGAACCGGCGCGGCGGCGGGTCTACGGCGAGGAAGCCCTCTTCATTTTTGATCCCCACAACAGCGCCAACCGCCCCGATCCGATCGAGCACAGTGCTGCGCTGATTACCTGGCCGATCTATCCGGATGCGCTGCAGCGTCTGTTTGTACAGAGCTTCGGGCCAGGGCTGCACCAACCCAACCAACGCACCCTCACCGGCCAGTGGAAGCAGGCGATCAGCCATTGCCTGGATCAACGGCAGCTGTGCCAGCACTGCGGCCAGGAGACCTTCCCAACCGCCGATGCCCCCAGCCGCTGCTGGAGCTGCAGCTCCGCTCTGGCACCACCGGTGCAGCTGCAGCTCCCCCACGGGCGCGTCAGCGCCACCGACGGCAATGAGCTCCAGCCCCACCACTTCGATCCTTTGAACAGTGAAGCGATCAACACGCCGCTGGCGCGCCTGGTGGCACACCCGAGCGAACCGAGCCTGCTGGGCCTACAGAACCTGAGCCAAAGCCGCTGGCACGGCCAAACGCAGGCTGGCCAGAGCATCGAGCTGGACCCTGGCAAAACCTGTAATCTCGCGGCCCTGCAGCAGCTTCAAAGCAGTGCCGGATCAATCCTGGTGCTGCGCCCTTAAGCCATGCCCTTCCCCAACGTTCGGCTCAGCAACCGGCCGCTGCACTTCATCTATCTCTGCGACTGCTCCGGCTCGATGGCGGCCCAGGGGAAGATGCAGGCCCTCAACCAGGCCATCCGACAGTCGCTACCAGGGATGGCGGAGGTGGCTCGCGAGAACCCGGAAGCGCGGGTGCTGGTGCGCGCCGTGCGCTTTGCCGATCAGGCTGTTTGGCACCTGCCAGAACCCACGCCGGTGCAGCAGCTGCAGTGGCGCGACCTCGAGGCCGGCGGCATCACATCCATGGGCGAGGCCCTCAATTTGGTGGCCGATGCCCTGCAGTCGCCACCGATGGAGGAGCGAGCCCTCCCGCCGGTGCTAGTGCTGATCTCCGATGGCCAGCCCACCGATGATTTCGATGCAGGCCTGGCCAATCTGATGCGGCGGCCCTGGGCCCAGAAGGCGGTGCGCCTGGCGATCGCCATGGGCCACGACGCCGATCTGGACGTGCTGCAGCAATTCATCGGGCCGGAACCCACCAGCCACAACAAATCACCGCGGCGGCCGCTACAGGCCAGTAACGCCACCACCCTGGCCCAGTACATCCAATGGGCCTCCACCGCCGTGGTGGGAGCCGCCTCTATGCCCGCCAGCCGCGTGACACCCGCTGAAGCGCCGCTGCCGAGCAGCGGCAGCAACATCCCCTTGCCGGATCTGCCACCCACCTTGTTGGATCCCAGCGACGACGTGGGTCCGCTGGTGTGGTGACCCCCTGGCAGCAGCCAAGGGCCTGCAGCGTGATCGGCGCAGCACATCAGCGCCGCGGGCAACCCTGCCAGGACGCCAGCTTGAGCGTGAGCCTGCGCAGTCGCCACGGCAGGCTGCAACTAATGGCGGTCGCCGACGGCCATGGCAGCGCCCTGTACGGGCTCAGCCACCGGGGCAGCGCCCTGGCCTGCCAGGTGGCGCAGCAGGCCGTGGAGACAGCTCTGGTTCAAACGCCTCTAGCGGATCACCAGCGCTGGCTGCAACTTTTGGAGCGAGAGCTGGCCGCAAGCATCCAACAGCAATGGCGACACGCGATCAAAGCCGACTGGTTCGAGCACTCCCAGGGCAACGATCAAGCCTTTTCACCGCTCAGCTACGGCACCACCTTGGGCCTGGTGCTGCTGGCACCAGAGTGGTGGGGCTGCACCGGCATCGGCGATTGGGACTTGGTGGGGGTGACACGCCAGGGCACCGCCGAACTGCTGAGCGAAGAGCTCGGACACAGAGGCAGTGAGGCCACCGGGAGCCTCTGCCAGCCGCCGGAGCAGCAGCACTGGCAACAACGAGCCCGGCTGGAGCTGGGCAGCCCGCTGCGGGCCCTTGTGCTCAGCACCGATGGGGTCCGCAAATCCTGCGCCACGGATGCCGACTACCTGCACCTCTGCGCCGGCGTTGTGGACCTGCACAACAGCGATGAGCTGGAGGAGGGGCTGGCCCGGATCACCGCCGAGGGCAGCGGCGACGATGTGTCGCTAGCGATCGCCAGGCGCGGGCAGGCCCCAGACCGCCGCAGGGCCTGGGGGGGCGGTTTGCTGCTGGCTGCGGCTGCTCTGGCACTGGGGAGCTGGCTGCTGAGCAGACGCGACACCCCCCTGCGGGCCATAGCCCGGGAGCTATGCGCCCAGCCCGATCAGATCCGCTCCAACCTCAGCCAGCGCCGTGCCCAGTTCCGAATGCTGCTGGAGCAGCCGCTGGCCGCCACCCAGCTGCGCGAGCGGGTGGCGGTGGATCCGCTGGGGGCGTTAATCGCCACCAGCCAAAACGCAGCGGTGCCGGGCTGTCCGGAGCTCAGCCGCGAGCTGGCCTGGCAATGGCAGCGGGCGCGCACGCCGCAGCCACCAGCAAACGGCAAGATGCCTGCAGCTGCGATACCCGGCGCGGCGCCGGTGAACCCTTGAACGATCACGAGCTCGGAGGCAGGCTGCGCTGCCAGATCCTTAGCGATCTGGAGCGTGGGCTACCCAGCGATGGCCGCCGGCTTCAGGCCCTGGTTGGCGATCTCTGCGGCCAGGAGCAGCGACCGCTGCTGCCTGCGCTGAAATATTTGGTGATGACGCCAGGCTTTAACAACGCCGTAGCCCAGCACCCACCGCTCCCGGCCGATCCCCGCCTGCAACTACGGCTGCAGCAGGAGCTCAACGAGGTGTTCGCTGCAGCGATCAGTGCGCGGATGGAGGCTGTGCTACGCGGGCTGATGGGCCTGGCGGCCGTCAACAGCGAGGGAATGGCTCCAGAGGAACCACCAGAACGCGAACCCGATCTGGACGCAGAGGCTGAAGGGGAGACCTTCGAACTGAACGCCATCCCCCCCAGCGGTGGCAGCCGCGGCCTGGTGGCCGTGCTGAGCTTCATCGCCGGTGTGCTGGTGGTGGGAGTAGGGGGGGGCCTGGCGTGGCTGCTGCTGCAAAGCTCCCCGGTAAGGAACCCGGACGTCGGCGATCTCAGCGGCAGCCCAGCCCGCCAAGATCCGGCGCCATCGGCTGCGGAGCCTCCCACGGCGCCAGAGCCAGATCTTGAGGCCATCCGCAGGGAGGCGGCCTCCACCGCCCAAGCAGTGGCCAGCGTGGAGCAGCTCTACAACGACCTCTCGCTTGGCAACATCCAGGCCGCCCGCCAACGCTTCGGTGGGGAAGCAGCAGATCAGTTCGATCCCGCCTTCTTCAGCCAATTTCAGCGGGTGAGCGTGGACAATCTGCGCAAACTCAGCCGCGATGGCTCTCTGATAACTCTCGAGGGGCTCGTGACCTTTGTGTATCCCGATGGCACCAGCCAGAGCGAATCGCGCAGCTTCACCGTGGAAACCGCCACCGATCCGGCCTTGATCACCGCCAGCAACTTTGGCCAGATCACACGCCGACGCCAATAAGACGCGACACTCATGAAAAAGCCCCCTTGCGGGGGCTTGGGAAACAAACAAGCGGGTGGCTGATCAGGCGGTACCGCAGAAGGTGACGTCGGGGAACTTGAGCTTGGCCTCTTCAAGGCTCTTGCCTTTGCCCTCTTCCTGCCAGTAGTTGATCACCTCGGTGGCCTTGTTGAGGATTTCAACGCGCTCGTTATCGGTGATCCAGCTCTTGCCTTCCAGCTCGGTCTTGAGAGTTTCCCAGGCGTCTTCGCGAGGCCAGAAGAAGTAGGACGTGAGGGGGCTGGGGCCGCCACCCACGATCTGGTCAACGGCCAGGGCCACGTTGTCGGGCAACCAGAGGATCTTCAGCAGGAAGCGGCCTTCATCGGCCTTGGGAGTGCGGCCGGAGGGAACGCCGTTCTCGTCGATGGTGGCGGCGGCCAGAACAGCACTGGCACCACGCAGCACGGGACGGCCTTCTGTGGTGTCCTCTGAGGCAACCTCAGGGGCGGCCGTCGCCACGGCGCTTTCAGCGCTCTCTGTGCTCATGGTGTCAGCGCTCAAGGCTTAATCACAAACAATTAATCTACCAGTCCCTGTGGCCAACCACCTGACTCCCCGCGCCGTCCTGCTGTTCGATATCGACGGCGTGATCCGGGATGTCGGCGGCAGCTACCGCCGAGCGATCGTGGAAACGGTGCACCACTACAGCGGTGTGCGGCCGCACGCAGCCAGCATCGACGCGCTCAAGGCGGAGGGCTGCTGGAACAACGATTGGGAGGCATCACTAGAGCTGCTGCGCCGGGGCGGCCTCGGCCATCTACCGAGCTTCGAAGCTCTGGTGGAGGTGTTCAACAGCTTCTATTTCGGCGGCGACCCCGAGGGAGATCCGAGCGCCTGGCAGGGCTTCATCGGCAGCGAGCCGCTGCTGGTGGAGCGAGAGTTTTTTGAGCAGCTGAGCGCCGCCGGCGTGGCCTGGGGCTTTGTGAGCGGTGCCGAACCACCCTCGGCCCGGTTTGTGCTCGAACAGCGGCTGGGGCTGAGCCACCCACCCCTGATCGCCATGGGAGATGCCCCCGACAAACCCGATCCCACAGGCTTTCTGCACCTGGCCAGCGAGCTGTGCGGCCCCCTGGACACCAGCACCACCCCGGTGGCCTACCTAGGCGACACCGTGGCCGATGTGCTCACCGTGCAGCGCGCTCGCCAGGAGCAACCGCAGCAGCGCTTCCTGAGCCTGGCGGTGGCACCACCCCACCTGCACAGCCCCGACGAGCGTGAACGGCGCGGCCTCTACGAAGCGCAGCTCCTCGAGGCGGGCGCCGATGCGGTGATCCCAACCACCCTTGCGGTGCTGGCGGCCTTGGAGCCAGTGCTCGGCTAGCGCTCCATCGCTGCCGGGGCCTTGAGTGCCGAAGCCGTGAGGTTTTCGTGGCTGTGCTCGGTCACCGCTACGTCATCTTCGATGCGGATCCCAATGCCCTTCCAGCGGTCCTCAATCGCAGGCTGCCCCTCAGGTACCGCCAGGCGATCGCTCACATACAAACCCGGTTCAACGGTGAGCACCATGCCGGGCTCGAGCGCGTTGTGGTGCTCACCGAGGCGATAGGCGCCCACATCGTGCACATCGAGGCCTAGCCAATGGCCGGTGCGATGCATGTAGAGGTGGCGGTAGGCACCCTGCTCGATGATTCCGTCGATCTCGCCGGCCAGAAGCCCTAGATCCACAAGGCCCTGCACCAGCACGCGTACGGCTGTCTCATGCACGCCTTCAGCGGTTTGTCCCGGTGCCACAGCGGCCACGGCGGCCTCTTGGGCCGCGAGCACCAGCTCGTAGAGGGCCCGCTGCTCGCCAGTGAAGTGGCCGTTAATCGGGAAGGTGCGGGTGATGTCTCCGTTGTAGTAGTCGTTCAGGGAGCAGCCGGCATCGATCAGGAGCAGGTCGCCATCGCGCAACTGGGCGTTATTCGAGGTGTAGTGCAACACGCAAGCGTTATCGCCTCCGGCCACGATCGAGTTGTACGCCGCGCCGCGGGCGCCCTGCTCCAGGAAGTGCTGCTCGATCACCGCCTGCACCTGGCGCTCGTTCAATCCAGGCCGCGCCACCTGGCGCGCGAGCTCATGGGCCTCCGCCGAGATGCGAGCCGCCTCGCGCATGCGATCCAGCTCCTCGGGACTCTTGCGCAGCCGCAGCGCGTGCAGCAGTGGGCAGGGAGCCACCAGCCCCAAAGCAGCAGCCCCGCTGCGGGGCGCGCGATCTAGCTGGCCGGCCCAAGCCTGCAGCACCAGCGGCTCCACCGCTGCATGCTTGCCCACCCGAAAGGCGATGCCTTCAGCACCGCTCAGGTACTCCGGCAGGCGCTGGGCCAGCTCGCTGCGGGGATGGGCCAGATCCGCGCCAAACTGCGCCACCGCGCCTTCACACCCCCAGCGAAAACCGTTCCACACCTCGGCGCTCGGCTCCTTGGGGTTCACGAACAGCACAAAGCGCTCCCCTTCAGGCCTGTGCGGCAGGAACAACGCCACTGCATCGGGCTCATCGAAGCCGGTGAGATACCAGAAGTCGCTGTTCTGGCGGAACGGCCACTCGCAATCGGCATGGTGGGTCACCAGCGGGGCCGCGGGCAGCACCGCGGCGGCACCACCGAGAGCCTGGAAGAAACGGGCGCGGCGCTCGGCGTACACGGCTGGGCTGATCAGCATGGAAGCGAGCGGGGCTGAGCGCGACGATGGCACAACCGCTTCAATGCATGGCGTTACCACCGCCGCCTTTGCGTTCCCCCTCCACCGCTGAGCGCTGTGAGCTGCTGCTGGGCGAGTGGCGCAGTGGGCTGCGGCTGAGCGACCGCGAGCGCAGCGCTCTGGGCCCAGACCTCCAAGGGCTTGATCAGCAGTTGCTGGCGTTGCAACAGCGGCGCCTGCGCGTGGCGGTGTTTGGCCGGGTGGGTGTGGGCAAATCCAGCCTGCTGAACGCACTGATGGAGGAGCAAGCCTTTGCCACCGATGTGGCCCATGGCTGCACCCGACGTCAGCAGAGGCGCCCCTGGGGCGTTCGCATCCCAGGCCTGGCGGGGGTGGATCTGGTGGACACCCCCGGCATCGATGAGATCGCTGCCCGGGCCCGGCAGCGTCTAGCGGCCCGGGTGGCCATGGGAGCGGATCTGGTGCTGCTGGTGCTCGACAGCGACCTCACGACACCGGAAGCTGAGGCTCTGGAGCCATTGTTGGCTGCGGGCAAGCCGGTGCTGCTAGTGCTCAACCGGATCGATTGCTGGCCAGAGGATCAACGCGACACCCTGATCAGCAGCATCCGCCGGCGCCTCCCACCAGCCCACCGCGATCTGGATCTTTTGCCGGTGGCCTCGGCGCCGCGGCGGGCCACGGTGTTAGCCGATGGCCGCGTGCGCAGTGAACCGATGCCGCCCCAGGTGGCGCCGCTGCGCCGGGCCCTGCTCCAGCTGCTTGGTCATCACGGCGCGCTGCTCCTGGGGCTCAACGGTCTGCGGGCGGCTGATCGCTTCGCCCAGCGGCTGCACCAGTGGCGGCTGCGGCGTGGCAAAGACGGCGCCCAGGCTCTGATCGGCCGCTACGCCGCGCTCAAGGCCACGGGTGTGGCCGCCAATCCCTTACTGCTGTTGGATCTCGCCGGCGGCATTGCGCTCGACACCGCCCTGGTGGTGCAGCTCTGCGAGCTCTACGGCCTGGAGCTGGGTGGCGGCGGTGCCCGCACCCTGCTCACGCGGCTGTCAGCCCAGAACGCCCTGCTTGGAGGCACCCAGGTGGGCATCCAACTGCTGCTGGGTGGCCTGCGCCAGGTGTTGCTGCTCGCCGCTCCCCTGAGCGGGGGCCTGAGCCTGGCGCCAGCGGCGCCGGTGGCCCTGGCCCAGGCGGCGCTAGCCGTGCACACCACCCGGCTCACCGGCCGACTAGCCGCCGCCGAACTGCTGCGGAGCGCCGAACGGGGCCGGCTGCGCCCCGCGTCGCTGCTGCGGCGACTGGCCCACCAAGACCCTCAGGCCCGGGCCTGGCTGCAGCAATGGCAGGAGAAAAGCAGCCGGCCTGCAGCCCTGAAACCGCTGCTGCCATGAGCGCCACGCCCGCCCTGGCCCTGCTCGGCACCAGCGCCGACCCCCCCACCGAAGGCCACCGGGCGCTGCTGGAGGGGTTGGCCGAGCACTACGGCCAGGTGGCCACCTGGGCCAGCGATAACCCGTTCAAACAGCACGGTGCACCTTTAGAGCTGCGGGCGCAGCTGCTGGGCGCCTTGGTGGAAGCCCTCGGCGATCCACGCATCCACCACGTTCAGGCGCTCAGCCACCCACGGGCGTTGATCACACTGGAGCGGGCAGCCGAGCGCTGGCCGAGTCAAGAGCTGGTGTTTGTGGTGGGGGGCGATCTGGCCGCTCAGGTGCCGAGCTGGTGGAAGGCCGACGAGCTGCTGCAGCGCTGCCGGCTGGCAGTGGTGCCTCGCCAGGGGTTTGTGCTCGATCCGGCAGCGCTGGATGCGATTCGATCGCTAGGCGGGCAGCCAGAGCTCGTGCACCTGCCGGTGCCAGCCACCGCGAGCTCGGCAATCCGCCGCCATCCCAGCCCCGAACAGGTGCCGGCGGCGTTGTGGGCTGAACTGGTTCGTCACAATCTCTATGGCCTGGGGCAGCAGCCCTCCCACACGCCCCGTTAACCGATGCGCCTCGCCCTCGCCCAGATCAATCCGCTGGTGGGCGATTTGGCCGGCAATGGTGCCCAGCTTCTGGCGGCCTGCCAAGCCGCCGCTCTCCAGGGAGCCGATCTGGTGGTGGCGCCGGAGCTGGCCCTCTGGGGCTATCCCCCCCGCGATCTGCTGCTGCGGCCAGCCCTGCGGCAGCGGCAACAAGAGGTGCTGGAGCGACTGGCCTCTGACCTCCCTGAGGGGCTGGCGTTGCTGCTTGGCGTGAGCGAGCCCGCCGGCGATGGCCAACAGCCTGATCTGTTCAACAGCGCTGCCCTGGTGGAGCACGGTGACTGGCGGATCGTGGCGCGCAAACGGCTACTGCCCAGCTACGACGTGTTCGACGAGCAGCGCTATTTCCGCCCCGCCGATGAGCCCTACTTGCTGGAGCTGGAGCGGGGCGGACAGTGCTGGCGCCTTGGCCTCACCATCTGCGAAGACCTCTGGGTGGAGGAGGAGCTGTACCCGCAGCGGCTGCTGGGCGCCGACCCCGTGGCGGAGTTGCAGACGCTCCAGCCCGATCTGCTGATCAACCTCTCGGCATCACCCTTTGGTGACGGCAAAGCGCAGCTGCGGCGCGAACTGGCGGCGGCGGCGGCGCGGCGCCTGCACTGCCCGGTGGTGTACGTGAACCAGGTGGGCGGCAACGACGAACTGGTGTTCGACGGCGGCAGTTTTGTGGCAGCAGCGAGCGGAAGGATCCAATGCCAGCTGGCCTTCGCCACACCTGATCTGGGCATTTGGGACACCACAACGCCAGCCCGTGGGAGCTGTGATAGAGCCGCCGCCCTGCCGGACCCCAACGAACTGCTGCTACGCACCTTGGTGCTGGGGGTGCGTGATTACGCGCGTAAGTGCGGCTTCGGCAAGGCGTTGCTGGGGCTCAGCGGCGGCATCGATTCAGCCCTGGTGGCAGCGATTGCCGCAGCGGCTTTGGGTCCAGACAATGTGAAGGCTTTGTTGATGCCCTCGCCCTGGAGCTCGCCCGGATCGATCAACGACTCCCTTGCCCTGGCCAATCGGTTGGGGATCGCCACCCACACCGTGCCGATCGAGGCGCTGATGACGAGCTTCGACACCGCCCTCACACCGCCACTGAGCGCGGTACCCGAAGGGCTCACGGCTGAAAACTTGCAATCGCGGATCCGCGGGACCTTGCTGATGGCGGTGGCCAACCAGCAGGGCCAACTGCTGCTCGCCACCGGCAATAAGTCGGAACTGGCGGTGGGCTACTGCACCCTCTATGGCGACATGAATGGCGGCCTGGCCGTGATCGGCGACCTCTACAAAACCGGCGTGTTCAGCCTCTGCGCCTGGCTGGATTCGCCGCAAGCCACACACTGCCGCCAGGATCTGGGTTTTCCGCCTAACGGTGAACTGATCGGCCTCGCGATTCGCGACAAACCGCCGAGCGCCGAATTACGGCCCGACCAACAAGACAGCGATTCGCTGCCCGACTACGCGGTGCTCGACCCTGTTCTCCAGGCGCTGCTCGAAGAGCACCAAAGCCCGGAAGAGCTTGTCACCAGTGGTGTCGATCGGGCTATGGCCGATCGCGTGATGCAGCTGCTACGACGCGCGGAGTTCAAACGCCGACAAGCGCCACCGGTGCTCAAGCTCGGCCAACGCTCCTTCGGTAGCGGCTGGCGGATGCCGATCGCAGCGGCCTGATCAACGGTGCGGCACCCAACGCATCGCGCGGCGTGAGCCGATGCTCAAACGCGTGCAGTGGCCAACCCCTGCCAGCAGCGCCAAGCTGAAGGCTGACCAGCCCCGCGGGTGCCCCATGGCCGGCTCCATCGCCCCGATCGCCAGCATCGGCGTGCCGCGGGAAATCAAACCCGATGAACGGCGGGTTGCCCTCACACCCGATGCGGTGCGGGAGCTGGTGAGCCATGGCCTGCAGGTGCGCATCGAGCAGGGAGCCGGCGAAGGCGCTGGCATCAGCGATGCGGCGTTTGAAACCGCAGGGGCGGCCGTGGTGGATCAAGCGGAAGCCTGGGGTGCGCACCTGGTGGTGAAGGTGAAGGAGCCACAGCCAGAGGAATTCGGCTTTCTGCGGCGTGATCTGGTGCTGTTCACCTATCTGCACCTTGCCGCCTATCCCGCCGTAGGCCGTGCCCTGCTCGATGCCGGCACCACGGCCATCGCCTATGAAACCGTGCAGCTCGACGACGGCAGCCTGCCGCTGCTGGCACCGATGAGCGAAATCGCTGGCCGCCTCGCGGCGCAGGTGGGCGCCAGGCTGCTGGAGAAACCCCAGGGCGGCCGTGGCGTCTTGATCGGCGGCTGCACCGGCGTGCGGCCAGCGCGGGTGGTCGTGCTGGGGGCCGGCAGCGTGGGCTGGAATGCGGCGCGGCTGGCCGCCGCCATGGACGCAGAGGTGCTTCTGCTGGATCTCTCGCCCGAGCGGTTGCGGCGGTTGGAGGGTCAGCGGCAGGGGCGCCTGGTGAGCCTGGTTAGCAGCCGCGGCTTGCTGGAGCGGCTGGTGCCCAGCGCCGATCTGCTCATTGGCGCGGTGCTGCTCCCTGGCGATCGTGCACCCACCCTGGTGAGCGAGGAGCTCGTGGCTCAGATGCAAACGGGCTCGGTGATCGTGGATGTGGCCATCGACCAGGGCGGCTGCATTGCCACCAGCCGCGAAACCACCCACACCGATCCAGTGGTGACCATTCACGGCGTACAGCACTACGCCGTGGGCAACATGCCCGGCGCCGTGCCATTTACCTCCACAGAGGCCTTGGTGAGCGTCACCCTCCCCTACATCCTCGCCGTGGCCGGCCGTGGCCTGGTGGAAGCCGTCACCGATCGACCGGAGCTGGTATCGGGCCTCAACACCGTGCGTGGTGCCGTTTGCCATCCAGGGGTGGCCAAGGCCCTGGGGCTACCCACGCGCCATCCGATGGCCTGCCTGAGCTGAAGAGATTGTGAGCTAGGGCTGATCCAGTCCGGCCGGTGTCCATAGGTAGAGAGGACGGCTTCACCATCGCCATGGCCTACTGCCGCGCGCTCGTTCCCTTTCGCAGCTCCAACTCCCCTGGCGAGTTGCTCAGGCCGCTACTGGAGCAACTTGGCCTGGAGGTGGAACAGCCCGATCAGCGCACCCTGATGGCCTTCGAGCGGCCCTGCGCCGGCCGCCGCGTGAACGACTATGTGCGCGTGTGGGCCGACTGGAGCGACATCGCCAGCACCGGCGAGCTCTGGCTCGAAACCCTCAGCGGTGAATGCATGGCACACTCGAGCACCCGCTGCGCCTCCGTGCTCGACCGCATTTGCTCCGGTCTCAATCGTTGAGCTCGAGCGCCTCGAGGTAGAGCCAGGCTCCATTGCATCGTCCGCCTTCGCGGCCAAAGCGCGAACGTTCCCGCAACACACCAGGCTCACCGCTGGCGCTGTAGTGGGCCGCGAAGGTCACGGTGCCGTGCAGATCATCCAGCCCACCGGCCTCGGTGGCGAGAATCTCCAAGTCACGCCAGCGCAACTGGCGGCAGTTGGTCTCCAAGGAGCGGCGGCGATCCCGGAGCGGTTGGTCTGAGGGCTGAGTGCGCAGCAGGTGATCGATCTCCGCCAGGGCATAGGCGCTGTAGCGCGAACGCATCAGCTGTTCTGCCGTGGCTGCGGCACGCTCCTGGCGGTGCAGTGGGCGGCAACAGGTGCCATAGGTTGCCCCCCCGCAAGGGCACGGCTGCTCAGGAGCCAGCCCTTTGGTGCCAAACCCTGCCATCAGGGTTGCGGCTGCAACGCAGCTAACGGCCGGCGCAGAGCCCCCGGCGCAATCCCCTCGCGCAGGGCCAGCACCAAGCCAGCGGCCTCGCTGTAGCTGGCAGCCGGGATCACCTCCAACCCCAAAGCCTCGGCTGTCACCTCCAGCAGGCAGGGGTTCTCCACGGCAATCACCGGAATGCCGCGTTCAGCGCAGGCCAACACGGCTGCACCTCCCAAGGCACCGGCCGGAGCAATCACCGCGCCCACCGATTCGATCCGTATCGCCGCAGCCCCTGCTGCCGCAGGCACCAGATCCGGAGCCCGGCTCAAGCCCACCAGCACGCAGGGCAGGAACGTGAAGCCCAGCTCCTCACCTGCGGCCCGGGGATCAAGATCGGGATCCAGGGGCAGCGGACTAAGGGCCGGGGCATGGGCACAGGGCAAGCCCAGCTCACGGCTGAGCAGGTGGCTGATCACCGCTTCCGCGCCGGCGAGGGCATCCACACCACTGCCCTGGCGATAGGCCGCCAGGGCTTCGCTTTCAGGATCATCGGGAAAGCGGGCCACCACGGCAATCGCCGTGGCACCAGCGGCTTTCAGCTCCAGGCCCGCCCGCAGCAGCGCCTCCGGCTGGCCCAACTGCCCCCAGCTCACCCCGCTGGCACCCAGGCTGAGGCTCACCTCCAGCGGGCGATCGGTGGTCACCACCGGACCCACATCCAGGCCAAGCGTGGCGCGGCAGCCATCGGCCACCTGCAGATGCCGTTGGCGCAGCTCTGGCTCGATACCAGCATCCAACAGCAGCCCCACCCGTTGCTGCCGCACCGGCTGCAACGCCAAGGCGCCTGCCGCAAAACGATCGAGGCTGGAGCCCTCCACGTAGTGAATCCGCGAATCACTCCAATAGAGCGCCGCGCCATTCATCACATTCGGATGGGTGATCAGGCAGCCACTCGCCGCCGCCAACAAGCGAGCCGCCGGCAGCGCATCACCGGCGTAGCCGCCCACGGCGCAGCCAATGCCGGTGGGAATCACCAACAGGGTGGGGAGCGGAAGCGCCGTGCTCATCAGGCATCCTCCTGCTGACAATCGCCAGCGCTGAGCACCACGGCCTCGATCTGCAGCAGCGCTGGCTGATCAGCGCGCTGCTGCACAGCGGTGATCGCCCAGCGCAGAGGGGTGCCGTGAGCGGCCACCGCTGCTTCGATCTGGCTGCGCAGCGAGCCGCTCTGGCGTTCCAGCTGCAACAGCAGTGGCCGCAGCTGGCCCCTGCTCACTTCTGGTACTGACCGAACTGGGCTTCGTAGAGCGCGTCTTCCTGGCCTGCGGTGAGCTTGAGGTCGCTGCGGGGGAAAGCCACACACAGCAGCGCATAACCCTGCTCCTGTAGCTCGGCCTTCACGCCCATGGCGTCGGGCTGGTGCACGGTTCCCTCATGGATACGGGCAGCACAAGTGGTGCATACGCCGGAGCAGCAGGAGCTAGGCAGGTCGACCCCGGCCGCTTCGGCTGCAGCCAACACGGTCTGCTCAGCGCTGCAGCTGAAACTGTGGCTGGTGCCGTTGATCTCGCAAACAACGGTGTAGGTGTCGCTCATGGGGCGCAGCGGCAGCTGGGGCACGTGGCCGTTCATTGTCCTGGATCACCGGCCCGCTGCTGCAGCTCAGTCCATTGAGCCGGGTGGGGAGCCAGGTATTCCGGCGGGGCCGCATCAGCGGGGCCGGCCAAGGGAGCGGTGAGCGCCAGATCAAAAGCCAGCGAGAGGCGCACGTCCTCCTCGTCGTCGTTAGCCGTCACGGCGTGATCCGTCTGGGCGGGGAACAGCACCAGCAGGCCGGCCTGCGGCGCCACATCCACCCAGGGAGCATTCCAACGCTGGCCACCCGCTGAATCCGCTTCAATCGGGCCGCCATGGCCGACCGCCAAACCCGTTACCAGCTCGTTGCTGTGCTGGCGGGGAAACAAGCGCAGGCAGCCGCTGCGCCCGCTGCCATCGCCGTTGAGATACAGCACCGCACTGAGATGGGCGTTGGGGTGGTGATGCCGGCCCACCACCTGGCCCACCTCACTCACCACCGGCCAGGCCCGCTGCACATGCAGCGCCACACTGCCTTCACGAAAACCGAGTTCCTTCAGATACGCCCAGGCCTGGCGCTCCACCTCCGCCGTGATCGCCGTAAAAGCCTCCAACCGATGCACCTGCCAGATGCCGTTGATGTCACCTGTCCAGGCGCAGCCAGGCGTGGGATTGCCCTCAGCATCGCCGCGCAAGGCCAACACCTCCTGAATCAACAACGCCAGATCCCAAGGATCCAGACGCAACGGCACCCGCCCCAACGCCAACGGAAACAAGCCCAGCAGTTCCACGCTCAATCGCCGCTGCATTCATCCTCCCCGCCGACACACCCCCACGCCCAGCCAGCAAAAAACCCCGCCGGGAAGGTCGCATCCGCAAAGCGGCGGCGACCGACCGACGAGGTTTTTTGCTGGCTGCGAGCGATCAGGCCATGGCAGCCGCACCGCCCACCACTTCCAGGATCTCCTGGGTAATGGCGGCCTGGCGGGCCTTGTTGTAGTCGAGGGTCAACGTCTTGGCGAGCGCCTTGGCGTTGTCACTGGCGTTGTTCATCGCCGTCATCCGGCTGGCCAGCTCCGATGCAGCAGCTTCCTGGAGCGAGCGCAGCAGCTGGTTCTGGAGATAGAGGGGCAACAGAGCATTGAGCAGCTGCTCAGGGGTCTGTTCGAACACCAGATCGGAAGGCAGGGAAGGTTGCTCGTTGGCCACCGAGCCCTTCTCCACGCCGAGCTGACCATCACGGGTGGTGAGACGGAAGATCTCGTCATCCGGGCTGGCGATGCCCTGGGGATCCAGGGGCAACAGGGTCTGCGACACGGGCTTGGAGCTCACCAAGTTAATGAACTTGGTGAAGATGATCTCGACGCGATCGGTGGTACCAGAGAGAAACTCAGCCAGTACTTCTTCCGAGATCTTGCCGGCTTCAGCAGCATTGGGCACCTGCTCCAACCCCATGAAGGTGGCGCGAATGGAGTACTGGCTGGAGCGGTTCTGGAAATAAGTGGCCACTTTGCGGCCAATCAACACCAAATCAACCTTGAAGCCCTGAGCAGAGAGTTCAGCGTGACGCTGCTCCGTGCGCTTAATGATGTTGGCGTTGTAGCCACCGCACAACCCGCGATCACCGGTAACGGCAAGCAGCGTGATTGTGCTCACCTCGCGGCTCTCCAACAGGGGAGCATCCACCGATTCGAACTGCATGCGGGTCTGGAGATTTTCCAGAATCCGCGCCAGCCGGTCGGCAAACGGCCGGCTGCGCAGCACCTGCTCCTGGGCTCGGCGCACTTTGGCGGCGGCCACCAGGCGCATGGCCTCGGTGATCTTGCGGGTGTTCTTAACGGAACTGATCCTGTCGCGGATCTCCTTGAGGTTCGCCATGGAAGGGGTTCTCCGGGTTAACCGTCAGGATCAGGCCGCAGCCAGCATCGACGACTTCACTTCGTTGATGGCGTCTTTGAGCATGGCTTCAGCTTCATCGCTGAGCTGCTTCTCGGTTTGGATCTTGGTGATGAAGTCAGGCTTGTTGCTCTTGAGGTACTCGCGCAGTTCGCGGCAGAACTGAACCACCGACTCCACAGGCACTTCGTCGATCATGCCCTTCACGCCGGCGTAGACCACAGCAACCTGCTCAGCCAGGATTAGGGGGCTGAACTGGGACTGCTTGAGGATCTCGCGAAGACGCTTACCGCGGGCCAGCTGCTGCTGGGTAGCGGCGTCCAGGTCGGAGGCAAACTGGGAGAAGGCAGCCAGTTCGTCGAACTGAGCCAGTTCCAGCTTCAGTGTGCCGGCAATCTTCTTGATGGCCTTGGTCTGGGCAGCACCGCCCACACGGCTCACCGAGATGCCCACGTTGATGGCGGGGCGCAGACCGGAGTTGAACAGGTCGGAGCTCAGGAACACCTGACCGTCCGTGATCGAGATCACGTTGGTGGGGATGTAAGCCGACACGTCGCCGGCCTGGGTTTCGATGATCGGCAGGGCGGTCATCGAACCCTTGCCCATGGCATCGCTCAGCTTGGCGGCGCGCTCGAGCAAGCGGCTGTGGCAATAGAACACGTCGCCGGGGTAGGCCTCACGACCGGGGGGACGGCGCAGCAGCAGCGACATCTGGCGATAGGCCTGAGCCTGCTTGGTGAGGTCGTCATAGATCACCAGCGTGGCCTTGCCCTTGTACATGAAGGACTCAGCGATGGCAGCGCCGGTGTAGGGAGCCAGGTACTGGAGAGCAGCCGACTCGGAGGCGTTAGCAGCCACCACGATGGTGTAATCGAGAGCGCCCTTTTCGCGCAGCACTTCAACCACGTTGGCCACGGAAGCGGCCTTCTGGCCCACGGCCACGTAGACGCAGACAACGTCTTCGCCCTTCTGGTTGATGATCGTGTCGATCGCGATGGCAGTCTTGCCAGTCTGGCGGTCGCCGATGATCAGCTCGCGCTGGCCGCGGCCGATGGGAATCATCGCGTCGATGGCGGTGATGCCGGTCTGCATCGGCTCATGCACCGACTTGCGCTGGATGATTCCAGGCGCCATCGACTCGATCAGGCGGGTCTCGCTGGTGGCGATGTCACCCTTGCCATCGATCGGCAGACCCAGTGGGTTCACCACACGGCCCAGCATGGCGTCGCCCACGGGGACCGAGGCGATCTTTCCCGTGGCCTTCACGGTGCTGCCTTCCTGGATACCCCGGCCCTCACCCATCAGCACCGCGCCGACGTTGTCGTCTTCGAGGTTCAGAGCGATGCCCTCGGTGCCGTCTTCGAACTGCACCAGCTCACCGGCCATGACCTGATCAAGGCCGTAGACGCGGGCAATGCCGTCGCCGATCTGCAGCACGGTGCCGACGTTGCTGACGGAGACCGACTTGTCGTAATCAGCGATCTGCTGCTTGAGGATCGCGCTGATCTCGTCGGGGCGGATGGAAACCATGGGAGGCGAGGAGGATGAGGACGAGGGGTGAGGAGAGGATTCGGGTGCGGGGCTAGCTCACCTTGGCCAGCGCTAGTCCGAGGCGACGCACCTGACCCGCGAGGCTGGCGTCAATCACCTTGGAGCCAACCTTGACGACGAAACCGCCGATCAGATCAGGATCTACCGAGAGGTTGAACTCCAGCTTGTCGGTACCGGCAACGGCCTGAACCTTCTTGCTGAGCTCAGCTTGCTGCTCTTCATTCAGAGCAGTGGCCGAGATCACATTGGCGAGGGCGATGTTGCGCTGCTCGCGGTAGAGCTCGAGCATGCGATCGAGCACCGCATCGAGAACACCGATGCGCTGGCGATCGGCCAGCAGCTTCAGCAGGTTGAGGAACGAAGGCGTGAGCTGATCACTGAACAGCTTCTCGAGAACAGCCTTCTTGGCATCCACCTCAAGCACCGGCGAGGCCATGGCCTGGCGCAGTTCGGGGGATTCATGCCAGAGGGCGAGAACGGCCTTGGCCTGATCGACCACCTCGTCGACTTCCTTGCGGCTTTCAGCCACCTGAAGGAAGGCTTCGGCGTAGGGGGTGGTGATCGTGTTGAGCAACGGCATCAGGCGTTCCCCAGGGTATTGATGGACTGGCTGAGCAGCTGTGCCTGAGCTTCAGGGCTGAGCTTGCCGGGGAGAGTGGCTAGAGCCTTCTCGATCGCTAAGCGAGCGGCCTCACGGCGGAGCTGATTGCTGACGCGAGCGGCTTCAGCATTCATGTCGGCCGTTGCGCCCTGCTTGAGGCGAGCCATCTCGTCGATGGTGCGCCTTTCGCTCTCTAGACGGATGGACTCAGCACGGGCTTTGCCATCCGCACGGATCCGCTCAGCCTTCTGCTGCGCGTCGGCAAGATCCTTCTGGGCCTGAGCGAGCTGTGTGGTGGCACCGGCCAGACGCTCTTCGGCATCTTTGAGATCGGCCAGAATGATCGCCCGGCGCCGCTCAAGAATGCCGCCCAGGAAATTGGGCAGAAACTTGTAGAGAGCGAAGATGACGATCGCCAGATTGATGATGTTGGTCTCGAACAGATCGAGGTTCAGACCAAAGCCACCGTGATTGGCGAAAAGGCTAGGAATAGTCATTTGGCGGCCAGCAGACGGTCGACAATCAGGTCACCGAGCTTCTCGGCATCACCCTTGAGCTGACCAAGGGCCGACTCCCGTTGTGCATCGATCTCACGACGCGCCTGTTCACGAGAGGCATTGGCTTCAGCCGTGGCCATAGCCAGGGCTTCGCGATAGAGCTTGTCGGAATCCTGCTCCGCTTCCTGAATCAGCTGTTGGGTGGCTTTACGCGCCTCCTTGAGCTGTTCGCGCAGATCCCCCTCCAGACGCTCCACCTGAGCCAGCTTTTGCTTGGCCTCGGCACGGCTGGTGGTGATGTAACCCTCGCGCTCTTCCACAACCCGACCAACGGGGCGGAAGAACAGGGCATTGAGAATGAAGGTGAGGAGAACCACCTGAACTGCCATCAGCGGCAGGGTGGCATCGAGGTCAAAAAGACCTCCCTCCGTGGCACCAAGCAGAAGCCAGCTGGTCATGAGGCGGGGGTGCGGTCGGTTGAAAGCGGTCGCGTACGGATGCAGTGAGGTGAATGGAGTGAAGAGACCCGGTTGATGCCGGGTCTCTTCTCACCTCAAGCGCGATCAGCCGGCGAAGGGGTTGGCGAACAGCAGCACCAGTGCGACCACGAGGCCATAAATGGTGAGTGCTTCCATGAAGGCCAGAGACAGCAGCAGGGTGCCGCGGATCTTGCCGTCAGCTTCGGGCTGGCGAGCGATGCCTTCAACTGCGGAGCCGGCTGCGGTGCCCTGACCGATACCAGGGCCAATAGCGCCGAGGCCGACAGCCAGACCAGCAGCGATCACGGACGCTGCAGAGGTGATGGAATCCATGGGGGAACGAAGGATGTAGGGCGCTGGGAGAGCGCGGACGGGAACCGGGACGTTATCCCTGCGCCTGGGACACCTCGGATTAACTCGAGATGGGCCCGGATCATGCCGGACCTGCGCGCAAGGAGTTTGCCAGAGCGAGTGACACGCCCTGGCGGGGGAGAGGTTCAACCTCTAGTGATGCTCTTCGTGCACCGCTTCACCGATGTAGTTGCCGGCGAGAGTGGCGAAGATCAGGGCCTGGATGGCACTGGTGAACAAGCCGAGGAACATCGCAGGCAGAGGCACCAACAAAGGAACCAGGAACGCCAACACAGCCACAACCAGTTCATCCGCCAGGATGTTTCCGAACAGACGGAAGGACAGAGAGAGAGGCTTTGTGAAGTCTTCGATGATTTTGAACGGGAGCATGATCGGAGTGGGCTCCACGTAGTACTCGAAGTACCGGAATCCTTTGCGGCTCAGGCCTGCATAGAAGTAGGCGAGAGACACCAACAGTGCCAGAGCAACCGTGGTGTTGATATCGGCGGTCGGGGCGCCGAGTTCACCTTCGGGGAGATCGATCAGCTTCCAGGGCAACAGGGCACCGCCCCAGTTGCACACAAAGATGAACAGGAAAAGCGTGCCGATAAAGGGCAGCCAATCGCGGTAGGCCTTCTCGCCGATCTGCTCGCGAGCAAGATCACGGATGTAATCCCACAGAAATTCGAGCAGGTTCTGCATGCCGCGCGGATCGCGCTCCATCTTGCGGCTGCCCACCAGCACAAAGGCCAGCAGAGCACCGATCACCACCCAGGAGCTGAGGAACACCTGGCCGTGGATCTTGAGATTGCCCAGCTGCCAATAGAGGTGCTGACCCACCTCCAGTTCGGCAAAGGGAAGAGCGAGTGGCAAAAAACCCATCGGGTTGTGCGTTCGGTGTCGCGAGGGCGACGGTTCAAGGGGAGACCGGCTCAGGAATCGAGCAGAACCTGAAGAATCAGGGCCGGTTTGTAGAGCAGAAAACCGAGCAGGGCCGGCAAAAGCTCTAACTGGGGCAGGCGGGCAGAGGCCAGAACCAGCACCACAGGCACAAGCAGCTGTGTTTTGCCCACCTTCTTGGCCCCATTGCCGAGCTTGCCAACACTGCGAGCCAGAAGGCGCAGATAAAGCAGACCAGCCATGGCACCAACCAGCAAGGAGCTGGCGATGTGAAGGTCGAAGACCACGGCCGTGATCAGCACCGCAATAGCGGAAACGATCAGGGTGGCCAGAAGCAGACGCTGCTGAAGGCGCAGGTAGTCGTCGGAAGGAGCTGAATCAGTCGAAGAGACTGAGCCAACCGGGTCCACCGACTGATCCTCACCCTCACCATCCAACGCCTCAGAAGAAGCGCTGCTGTTGTGAGGGAGCGGGGGGGTTGCCAGCAAGGGCTCCTGCGCTCTGAAAAGGCGCGCGGAATCTATCACGCAGGGGCACGCCCCCCTGCCTGAAGCAGTAGCACCCGCTGATCTAGCAACACCCTTGCCACCGCTGCGATCTCTTGTGCAGGCCAGCCCAACGGGAGGGCTCCAAGGCAGGTGTCTGCCGGTGCATGCTCCAGGGCCTGCATCAGAGCCAGCCCCTCGGCACAAAGATCGAGTGGCGCCATATCCGAATCGAGCAGCGCCGCACCCGGCCAACCCCACAGGCAGGGGTTGCGCCGGCCTTTTGAAGCCAGCAGCACCTGATCGTCGTCCCAGGCGAAACGCTGCAGCGGGGGCTTAGCCAGGAAAAACTCGAAATGACTCAGATCGGGATCCAGGTCTTCCACCAGTTGCCACTGCTGCAGAGCCGGCATCGCCCTAGCCCGCTCCAACAGCTCGCCCTGAAGGAGCCGAGCCGGGTCCCACATCTGCGGGTTGGAGAACCCAGCAAACTCCAGATCGGCTGAGGCCACAAAGGTCATCAGGCGCTCGAGGTTGTAGCTGGTCTCCTGCGGGTGGAGATACATGTCGGCGAAATTGGCATCCGCAGCGCAATCGATCGCCCACCGCTGCTCGTGATGACGGCGCAACCGGTTGCACTCCGGCAGCTCAGCCAATAACTGGCGGCCGAGGCGCAGCCCCTCAGCTCCGGTGCCCACGCCCATGGCCGTGAGCGCCCGTTGGGTGCGGTGGATTTCCCAGCGCCCCCCATCGGCGTACAGAAACAGATGCAGCAGCGCACCGGGCTTGAGCAGTGAGGCCAGGGCCTTCAGCCCGGCTTCCGGCTGACGCAGGTGATGCAGCACCCCAACAGAATTGATGTAATCGAAGGGGCCCTCCCCCTCCAGCTCCAACAGGCTGCGGTTTTCGAGGCGCACGCTGGCCTGTTCGTACCCACCGGAGCGACGTAGGCGCTCGCGGGCCACCTCGAGGGTGCCCGGGGAAATGTCCACCGCCAGGATCTCGGCACCGGGGTTGAGATGGGCGAGGTAATCGGTGCTCACCCCCGTGCCGCAACCGGCATCGAGGATGCGCAACGGCTCGCCCCCGTTTGGCAGAGGGGCTATGGCACCGGTGCAAGCGGCATAGGCCGCATCCACACACCAGCGCCAGTTGTATCCAGGCGGTGGGCCGTCCTGCAGAGGATCGCCGGGGTAAGGGAATCGGTCGTAAAAGGCGCTCACCACTGGGGTGGCGGCATCAGCCGGGGCGTGGGTCATGGCGCAGGAGGCAGCTCTGCAACCGAGCGAGCTTTTCATGGCTCAGGGGGCCATCAGGCCAGAGATCGAGCCCGGCTGCAAACATTTGTTCATGGGCGGCCGAGAGGCCAGAGGGCCAGCCGTAACGTGCCTTCGCCCGGTTCGCTCTCCTCCATGACTGTGACCGCCAGCAGCGGCAGCAGCAGGGTTGCTCCTCAGCGTTACGACACCCTGCCGCTCTCCAGCGTCCGCGAGGCGGAACAGCAGGATCGCTTCCTCGATGGCGGGGAGCTGAACACCCTGATCACGTTCTTCCAGAGCGGCCAGCTGCGGGTCGAGGCAGCACGCCGCGTCTCCGCGAACGCCGAGTCGATCGTGGCGCGCGCAGCCAGTCGCATCTTTACCGGCGGCACGCCGCTCTCCTATCTCGACGCGCCCCTGAATCCTGTGGTTGCAGCGGGTGAGACGCCGCTCGCCACCGATCAAGTGGCCTTCCAGCGATCGGTGCAGACCTTCGCCGGCGCCAGCGCTGCCAACAAGCGCGGCAATGCCCTCACCCGCCTGCTCGAGGGCGCAGGTGGCGACGCTGATGTGCGCGTCGTACTCCCCGCTGGCTTCAGCACGATCTCCGTGGCCCGCTATGGCACGGAGCGGATGAAGAAGTCGATCCGTGACCTGGCCTGGTTCCTGCGCTACGTGGGTTACGCCGTGGTGGCCGGTGATCCCAGCATCCTGCGGGTCAATACCCGCGGCCTGCGCGATGTGTTGGAGAAAGGCTGCTCCCTTGCCGCCACCAACGTGGCCCTCCAGGAGATGCGCGCCGGTGCCGCCGAGCTACTCAAAGATCTCCCTGAAGCCCGCCAACTGCTGATCGACAGCTTCAACGTGCTGCTCGAGGAGCTCGCCGTTGCCACCCCCTCGCCGCGTCAGCGCTTGGGAAGCCCTGAAAACCAAGGTCTGCAGCTGCCTGCGATCTATGCCCTGGCCGCCCAGGGCAAGGCTCAGCGCTTCAACATGAGGCCGGGGATGAGTGGCGCTCAGAAAGCCGAGGTGGTGCGGGCCGCGTATCGCCAGGTGTTTGAGCGCGACATTGCCAAGGCTTACAGCCAGATGCCCTGCCCGGTGGAGGCCACCCAGGTGCGCCAGGGCGACATCTCCATGCGGGAATTCATCCGCTCGCTGGGCCACAGCAAGGAATACCAGCAGCAGTTCTACGGCCGGTTCGTCAACAGCCGTGTGGTGGAGCTGGCCTTCCGCCACTTCCTCGGCCGCGGCATCAGCTCTCGCGAGGAGTTCACCCGCTATTTCGACATCGTGTCAGCCCAAGGCCTCAAAGGCCTGGTGGATGCGCTGGTCAACAGCATGGAATACGCCCAGGTGTTTGGGGAGGAAACCGTTCCCTACCTGCGCGACATCGGCGAGGAAGCGCAGGAGAGCGCCGGCTGGGGTTCTAACCGCAAGCTGTTCCGCTTCAGTGCACCGTTTGAGGGTGCACCCCAGTACGTCACCCTCTACGCCAGCTACCGCCAGCCCTACGCCGATCAGCACCCCTACGGCGGAGGCAATGATCCACTGGGTCTGACCTACGGCGCCATCTTCCCCTCCGGCACCGCCAAGGTGGGAACGCGCCCCGCACCGATCCGCTACGACACACGCCGGATCCTTGTGGGCAATGGCATGCGCCAGCCCGGGCAGATGAACAGCCCACAGTTCCGCGCCTCCACACCGCGCAAACTTGGCCCCAAGGTGGTGCGCCTTCAGCAGATCTCCACCGGTGGCAATTCGGTGCCCCGCCGCGGCGGTCAGCCCAGCATCCGCAACACCGAAGCCAGCACCCAGGCAGTGATCCGCGCGGTGTACGTGCAGGTGCTGGGCAACACCGGCTACGCCGGCGAGCAAAACAAAGTGGAGGAGATCAAGCTCGAAAACGGCGATCTGAGCTTGCGCGAATTCGTGCGCCAGGTGGCCCGCAGCGATGCCTTCCGCCGCCGCTACTGGAGCGGGCTCTACATCTGCAAAGCAATCGAGGTGATGCACCGCCGCCTGCTGGGCCGCCCCACCTTTGGCCGCTGGGAGATCGACGCCTACTTCGACGTGGCCGCTCGCAAGGGCTTCTACGGCGTTGTGGACGCCATGCTTAACAGCCCTGAGTACAGCGAAGCCTTCGGGGAAGACACCGTTCCTTACGAGCGCTTTATTACGCCCACCGACCTGAGCACGCGCCGGGTACCTGCGCTCAAGCGGGCGTTTAACGCCGCCGCTTACGCCGACACCACCCCACGCATTCGGCCTGAGGTGACTCCACCCGCCGACTTCCGTGGCACCGGCAGTCTCACCGAGCGGAACCTGACCGGCCGCAGCGGTGTGGTGCGCGGCAGCTGGAGCGCCACCCTCACCGGCGGCGAGCAGTTGGCGCCAAGCGCCACCACATCCAATGGCCCCGGCTCCGTGCAAACCCGCCCAGCCCCCACCCGCAGCTGGAGTGCGCCCCGCTGGCAGCCCGGAGGTGGCGCAGCGCCGATCTGGAGTGCCGGTGCCACCAGCTTTACCCAGACTCCTAACGCCATTGGGACCCCGTCCATTGGGGTGACGGGTGGCTGGAATGCAGCGGTGTCCAGCGGAGGTGCTGCCACCTCTGCGCAACAACCCGGCGCTGCCATGGCCAAGGCTCTGAGGCCTGGCAATTTGCAAGGCTTCAGCAAGCGCCGGAGCCTCGGCACAACCGTCAAACTCTCGATGCGCCCCACCAGCGCTGAAGTTGGCGAAGCGATCGAGGCTGTGTATCGCCAGCTGCTCGGCCGCCAACCGTTGGCCTCTGAAGCCCTGGGTGATGCCGAGTCGCAGCTGCGCAAGGGTGAGCTTTGCGTGGCTGAATTCGTGGCACGCGTGGCCGCAAACGATTTGTTCGTGAGCCGCCTAAACCGCATGGCACCCTTCAAGGCTGCCGCCGCTGCCTATCTGGCCCTGCTTGGCCGTGCCGCCCAACCGGATGAAACCAGTCGGTTTCTCGCCACTCGCTGCGATGAAGGTCTACGCAGCGCCATCGAAGCCGTGCTCAACTCCAACGAGTACGCCAGCAGCTTCGGGCGCGACACCGTGCCGTTCCTCAAGGGTATGGGCACCAGTGACGGCATCCCCCTGAGCACCGTGAACCGCACAGCTGCCCTTTACGGCGGCAACGCGGCCCTTAATCCCAGAGCCTGAGCGCACAAGATCGGCTGATCCGCTCAGCCGCCAGTCCCCCTGCCCCGCGGCAGGGGGTTTTTACTGCGCAGAGTTTTTTGTTACAAAATGCGCCGCAATTAAGGCACGCTCGAAGCAACGGAGCAGCCAGCGAAGCGCGCTTAATTATTAACAACCAACACAGAGCTCATCTCACAGCTGCACGCCAAGACCCCAGGCGGCGCAAGCGTTTTGAAGGACAGAACCCGCCGTGAAGAACTGTTACCGGGACTCGGGAGCCTGCAGGGCCTTGCCACAGAATGACTCGGCGGACAGCACTGCTGCCGCGCCTTCAGTTGTTCGCCCCCGACGCAGCCTGCTGCGGGAGGAGCATTCCCCTGAAGACCCTCCCCTTACCCACCGGATATCGGTCACCGTTCAGGCGACCGCTTGTTTCGAGGCAGAACTGCATGAGCATCGTCTCCAACTCGATCATCAACGCGGACGCCGAAGCCCGCTACCTCAGCCCTGGCGAACTCGACCAGATCAAGGCCTTCGTGAGCGGCGGTCAGCGTCGTCTTCGCGTAGCCCAGGTCCTGGCCGAAAGCCGTGAGCGCATCGTCAAGACCGCCGGCGGCGCCCTGTTCCAGAAGCGCCCTGACGTGATCTCCCCCGGCGGCAACGCCTACGGCGAGGAGATGACGGCGTCATGCCTGCGCGACATGGATTACTACCTGCGCTTGGTGTCTTACGGCATCGTCGCTGGCGATGTGACCCCGATTGAAGAGATCGGCATCATTGGCGCCAAGGAGATGTATCGCTCCCTGGGCACCCCCCTCGAAGCCATGGCTGAAGCCGTGCGCGAGATGAAGAACGCCGCCATGAGCCTGCTCACCGGCGCTGATGCCGAAGAGGCTGGCTTCTACTTCGACTACGTCGTCGGCGCCCTCTCCTGAGGCCCTTTCCTCTCCACCACACCGCCTCTTCGATCAGGTTCCATGCAAGACGCCATCACCAACGTCATCAACCAGGCCGACGTCCAGGGCCTTTACCTGGACACTTCCTCCATGGGTCGCCTGGAGCAGTACTTCGCCAGCGGTGAGCTGCGCGTTCGTGCCGCTGCCACCATCAGCTCCAACGCTTCCGCCATCATCAAGGAAGCCGTGGCCAAGTCGCTGCTGTATTCGGACATCACCCGTCCCGGCGGCAACATGTACACCTGCCGTCGCTATGCGGCATGCATTCGCGACCTTGACTATTACCTGCGCTACGCCACCTACGCCATGTTGGCTGGTGATACCTCGATCCTCGATGAGCGCGTGTTGAACGGTCTCAAGGAGACCTACAACTCCCTGGGTGTACCCATCGGTGCCACTGTGCAGTCGATCCAAGCCATGAAGGAAGTGACCGCTGCTCTGGTGGGCCCCGACGCCGGCCGTGAAATGGGCGTGTACTTCGATTACATCAGCTCCGGCCTGGGTAACTGATCCCCGCCTTCGGCACATCTCGAGGATCCACCTATGCGCCTGTTCAAAATCACAGCCTGCATTCCTTCCCCGGAGAAGACCCGTTCTCAGCGCGAGCTGCAGAACACGTTTTTCACCAAGTGGGTGCCCTACGAAAGCTGGTTCGCTGAACAGCAGCGGATCATGAAGCAGGGCGGCAAGATCCTGAAGGTTGAGCTTGTCTCAGGCCGCCGTCAGGTGAACGTGGGCAACTGATCATCAGACCCATAGGAGGCTGATGCCTCACACGATTGGCCCGGCTCTGCCGGGCTTTTTCATTGGCAAGCTGACGGGGAATACGGGATAGTCGGTATCTCATTCCGGCGCAACCTTGGGCCAGTCAGCCTCTCCATCCGGCCTGCTGCCGGTGCCCTTTCGGCATTGGCCCGCCGAAGCGCGGCTGCTGCTGGGCATGGTGGGGCTCTGGTGTGCGCTGGGGCTCGTCGTGCTTGGCTCAGCCAGCTGGTGGGTAGCAGCCCGAGAGATGGGCGATCCCACCTACTACCTCAAACGCCAAGCAATCTGGATGGTGGCCAGTTGGGGGCTGCTTTACCTCGGCCTCCGCATCAACCTGCGGCGCTGGTTGCGCATGGCCGGGCCGGCCCTGCTTGTGGGCATGGTGCTGGTGGCTCTCACCCTGGTGATCGGGAGCACTGTGAACGGAGCCAGCCGCTGGTTGGTGATCGGTCCGGTGCAGATCCAGCCCACCGAGCTGATCAAACCCTTCCTGGTGTTGCAGGGGGCGGCGCTCTTCTCCCACTGGGGCCGCATCGCCGCCGATCAGAAACTGATCTGGATGGGTGTGTTTGCGCTGACCCTGGGGCTCATCCTCAAGCAGCCAAACCTCAGCACCGCCGCGCTCTGCGGGATCCTTCTCTGGCTGATGGCCCTGGCCTCGGGCCTGCCGCTCTGGGCCATGCTCGGCAGCGCGGGCCTGGGGCTCACGGTGGCGATCGGAAGCATCTCCATCAACACCTACCAGCGCATCCGCGTCACGTCGTTCCTCAACCCCTGGAAAGACGCCCAGGGCGATGGCTATCAATTGGTGCAGAGCCTGCTGGCGATCGGCTCGGGGGGCCTCTGGGGAGAGGGGTTTGGCCTCTCCACCCAAAAGCTGCAGTACCTGCCGATCCAGAGCACTGATTTCATCTTCGCCGTGTTCGCCGAAGAGTTCGGCTACGTGGGATCCGTGCTGCTGCTGCTGTTTCTGTTGCTGTTCGGCTTTGTGGGTCTGCGGGTGGCCCTGAGCTGCCGCAGCAATCAACAACGCCTGGTGGCCATCGGTTGCACCACCTTGCTGGTGGGTCAATCCATCCTCAACATCGCCGTCGCCAGCGGCGCCATGCCCACCACTGGGCTGCCGCTGCCGATGATCAGCTACGGCGGCAACTCTCTCCTCTCCAGCTTGCTCACCGCCGGCCTGCTGCTGCGCTGCGCCCTTGAGGGAGCTGGCCTGGAGCCGGGCCGGCCCCACCGGCGCGAAGAGCGGCTGCGCTCAGCCCCCGAGAGCCTCTCGATAGGCTGATGCCCCTGCCGAATCAAGAACCGCGATGGTGGCTCCGGCCCTAGCCGATTGGGCCCGCACCGGAGAGCAGCTGCTCAGCAGCTCCTTAGCCCATCCCGGAGCCTTCACGCTGGTGCTGGTGTTCGCTGGTGGGTTGCTCACGAGCCTCGGCCCCTGCTCGCTATCGCTGCTGCCCATCACTCTGGCCTACTTGGCCGGCTTCGATGATCAGCAGGAGCGACCCTGGCAGCGCAGCCTGAGCTTCTGCGGCGGCATCGTGAGCTCCCTGGTACTGCTGGGCCTCGCCAGCGGCGCCCTGGGACGGATCTACGGCCAAGTGCCCGGGTTGATTCCAACCCTGGTAGCAGTGCTCGCTGTCGTGATGGGGCTCAACCTGCTGGGTCTACTGCCCCTGCAACTGCCCAATGGCCCGGACCCGGAGCAATGGCGCCAGCGGGTGCCCAAAGCCTTGGCGCCACTGGCGGCTGGCCTGGCCTTCGGCTTAGCAGCTTCGCCTTGCACCACCCCGGTGCTGGCTGTGTTGCTGGCCTGGATTGCCCAGGCCGGCGATCCCCTGGCGGGGGTGGTGTTGCTCACCGCCTTTGCTGCCGGGCAGGTGATGCCGTTGCTCCTGGCCGGCACCGCCGCAGCCTGGGTGCCGCGCCTTCTGGCCCTGCGGGCGGTGGGCCAATGGGTTCCCCCCATCAGCGGCGTTGTGCTGCTGGCAGCAGGCACACTCACCCTTCTGGCCCGCTGGGGCTGAGCCATCCCCGCACCTGTTGATGAAACGCCTGATCGCCTGGATCTCCGACCTGCGGCTGGCCATTGGCCTGCTCATCCTGATCGCCATCGCCAGCGGCCTGGGCACGCTGGTGCCCCAGCAGGAGAGCGCAGAGCTCTATCACCGCGTCTATGACGCCCAGCCCTGGCTGGGTCTGCTCAACGGCAACGCCATCCTGCGCCTCCAGCTTGATCATGTGTATTCGAGCAGTTGGTTTCTGGGCCTACTGGCCTGGTTGGGGCTGTCGCTGATCCTTTGCAGCTGGCGACGCCAGTGGCCAGCGCTGCAGGCAGCCCTGCGCTGGATCGACTACAGCAGCCCGCGCCAGCTCAGCAAACTCAACCTGGCGGAAACCCTGAGCTGCAGCGATGCCAGCCAGGAGCTGCAGCGACTTGAGGATCTGCTCAGCCAGCGTGGCTGGCAGGTACAGCCCCATCCAGATCGTCTGGCTGCCCGGCGCGGGGCCAGCGGTCGCGTGGGACCGCTACTGGTGCATGCAGGTTTAGTGGTGTTGATGGTGGGCGCCGCCTGGGGCGCCCTGGCCGGCCAGCGGCTGGAGCGATTCCTTGCCCCCGGCAATGAACTCGAACTGGTCAACCGCCGCGGCGAAACCCAGCTCACCGTGGCTCTCGAGGGCTTCGGCATCGAACGCGATCCCGCCGGGCGACCTGAACAGTTCCGCTCACAGCTGCGCCTCCAGCCCGGCGACCCCAACGCAGCAGTCCCCCTGCCGGCAAGCACCGAGACCATCAGCGTGAACCATCCTCTGCGCTTCCAGGGGATGACCGTGTATCAGGCAGATTGGGCCCTGGCGGCCATCCAGGTGCAGTTGGGCCAGAGCCCGATCCTGGAGCTGCCGCTACAGAGCTTTCCGCAGCTGGGCGATCAGGTGTGGGGCATCGTGCTGCCCACCCGGCCCGACGGCAGCAACCCGGTGCTGCTCGCGCTCTCCAGCGAACAGGGCCCTGTCACGGCTTATTCCGCTGAGGCCGAGATTCTCGGCACCCTGGTTCCCGGCGGCGGACCGGCGGAGATCGCCGGCATCCCGCTGCGTATCGCCGGGGTTGTGCCGGCGAGCGGTCTGCTGCTCAAACGCGATCCCGGCGTGCCGTTGGTGTACGCCGGCTTTGCCATCGCCCTGGCAGGCGGTGCGCTGAGCCTGATTGCCACCCGCCAGCTGTGGGCCATCGCTGAACCCAAGCAGCACAAGCTGCACGTAGCCGGCCTATGCAACCGCAACCTGGCCGCTTTCTCGCGCGAACTGCCCGCTCTCCTGACCGAGCTTCAGCAGGGCTGACGGGTGCCGTGGGTGGCGCGGATCACCGTGTGCACGTTGCCGCGGGGGTTGAAATCAGCCTCGAGCTGCATCCACACCGGCTCGCAGGCGGCCACGAAGTGATCGAGGATTCGGTTGGTCACCTCCTCATGGGAGATGGATTGATCGCGGTAGCTGTTCACATAAAGCTTGATCGCCTTGAGCTCCATCACACGGGGGCCGGGCTGATACAGCAGGCGCAACGTGGCGAAATCTGGATACCCCGAAAACGGGCACTTGCAAGTGAATTCCGGCAGGGTGATGGCCACTTCATAGGCCCGGCCTGGGCGTGGATTCTCGAAGCAGATCAGCTCCGCTTCGTCGATAGCCCGCTCTCCGTAGAGGGGCGTGCGGGTCTGATCAGCGCTCATCGGTAGGGGGAACTGAGGCCTGGATGCTAAGCAGCGACCCACGGGCACCCGCAGCGGTAGCAAAAGCAACACCTCTGCCCCGAAAGCTGCGGCCTAATGGCGTTGCGAGGGGGCCCAACGGCCCGCTTGCACTCCCAGAATTCCTGAGAGACTGTCTCCGACCGCGCTTCCCCTGCCACTCCCGCAGCCATGAAAAAAGTTGAGGCCATCATTCGTCCGTTCAAACTCGAAGACGTGAAGCTGGCCCTGGTCAATGCTGGCATTGTCGGCATGACGGTGAGCGAGGTCCGGGGCTTCGGGCGTCAAAAGGGCCAGGTGGAGCGCTACCGCGGCTCCGAGTTCACCGTGGAGTTTCTGCAGAAGCTCAAGCTCGAGATCGTGGTGGACGATCCCCAGGTGGACACCGTGGTGAGCGCCATCCAGGAAGCCGCCCGTACCGGAGAAATCGGCGACGGCAAGATCTTCATCAGCCCCGTGGATTCGGTGATCCGCATCCGCACCGGCGACCGCGACAGCAGCGCGATCTGAGCGGGCTTCACGCCTACACAACCACCCTCAGACCTTGAGGGTGGCCTCCACGAGCCGCCGGATTGCATCCCCATCGGGAACCGATCCGGCGGCTTTGTGCTGATCAGCAGCTGGGTTCCCCTCGGCCACAACAGGCCACGCACCGCTGCGCAGCCACAGCAAATATTCGTGGTTCCCCGCCGGGCCGGTGATCGGCGAGGCGGTCACGCCGCAGGGGTGCCAGCCCTCCCCCGCCGCTGCGGCGATCACCCCCTCGATTGCATCCACATGGGCGGCGGGATCGCGCACCACGCCGCCTTTGCCCACACGCTCTTTGCCCACTTCAAACTGCGGCTTCACGAGCAGCAGGGCTTCGCGCCGATCGGGCTGCAGCAATCGGCCAATCGCTGGCAGCACTAAAGCCAGCCGGATGAACGACACATCCGCCACCGCCAGATCCGGCCAGGGATCGGCATCGCCGTAGAGGTCTTCTGGCTGCAGGTGGCGCAGGTTGGTGCGTTCCTTCAACACCAAACGCGGATCGGTGCGCAAGCTCCAGGCCGTCTGGCCGTAGCCAACATCCACGCCGTACACCCGCTGCGCGCCGTGCTGCAGCAGGCAATCGGTGAAGCCACCGGTGGAGATGCCGCCATCGAGGCACACCCGCCCTGCGAGCTCGAGCGGGAAGGTGGACAGGGCGCCCAGCAGCTTCTCACCGCCGCGCGACACGAAACGCGGCGGCTGCTCCACCACAAAGGGGAGATCCGCCGCCACCTCCATACCGGGCTTATCCAGCACGCGATCACCGCTGCGCACCTTGCCAGCCCGGATGAGCTGCTGCGCTTGCTGGCGACTCGTGGCCAGGCCAAGCTCCACCAGCTGCAAATCAAGACGTTGCTTGCGGCCCATCAACGGCGATGTGCTGATGTGCTGTCACAAAAGCACAGGGGAAACGGAACAAAAGCGGGGGCTGAACCCGGAATCAGGGGAACACTCCAGAGGATGGCGTTCAGCACAGGGGAGACCCCATGGCGAGCATGCAATCCAACGTTGTGGAACTGCTCCGGCCCGGCAGCTTCGTGAAGCTGCGCAACCAGCCCGAGGACCTCCCCCCTTTTCAACTGATCCAGTGCCGCGGCGGCCGCTGCTGGGTGCGCCAACAAGCCTGGGGCCAACTGGTGCAGTGGGAGGTGGAGCACCGCAAGCTCACGGCAGTGGCCTAAGGGCGGATTGAGCGCCGTTCCATACATTGGTCTCGATGTGAGCCCGCGGCGGCCTTGATCGAGCGTTACACCCTGCCCGAGATGGGCGCCATCTGGAGCGAGCAGGCGAAGTTCCAGAGCTGGCTCGATGTGGAGATCGCCGCCACCGAAGCCAACTGCGAACTGGGACGCGTGCCCGCCGAGGCCGTTGCCACGATCAAAGAGAAGGCTTCCTTCAGCGTTGAGCGCATCCTCGAAATCGAGGCTGAGGTGCGCCATGACGTGATCGCCTTCCTCACCAACGTGAACGAACACGTGGGGGATGCCGGCCGCTACATCCACGTGGGCATGACCAGCTCCGATGTGCTGGATACCGGCGTGGCCCTGCAGATGAAAGCCTCGGTGCAGCTGCTGCGCACCGAGCTCGACAAGCTGGCGGAGGCGCTGCGCGTTCTGGCCCGCGAGCACAAGGGCACCGTGATGATCGGCCGCTCCCACGCCATCCACGGTGAACCGATCACCTTCGGTTTCAAGGTGGCTGGCTGGCTGGCGGAGGTGGTGCGCAACCAGGAGCGCCTCGAGCGCCTGGAAACCGCCGTGAGCGTGGGCCAGATCTCAGGTGCCATGGGCACCTACGCCAACACCGATCCCCGGGTGGAGGACATCGCCTGCGCCAAGCTCGGCCTGGTGCCCGACACCGCCAGCACCCAGGTGATCTCCCGCGATCGCCACGCGGAATTCATCCAAACACTGGCCCTGGTGGGTGCGGCCCTGGAGCGCTTCTCCACCGAGATCCGCAACATGCAGCGCACCGATGTGCTGGAGGTGGAGGAGAACTTCGCCAAAGGCCAGAAGGGCAGCTCAGCCATGCCCCACAAGCGCAACCCGATCCGCAGCGAGCGCATCAGCGGCCTGGCCCGGGTGCTGCGCAGCTACGTGGTGGCGGCCCTAGAAAACTGCGCCCTCTGGCATGAGCGCGACATCAGCCATAGCTCCGTGGAGCGCATGATGCTGCCCGACTGCTCGGTGACCCTGCACTTCATGCTGCGGGAAATGACCTCGGTGGTGCAGGGACTGGGGGTCTACCCAGGCAACATGGCCCGCAACATGAATGTGTACGGCGGCGTGGTGTTCAGCCAGCGGGTGCTTCTGGCTCTGGTGGAGAGCGGCATCAACCGCGAAGACGCTTACCGCATCGTGCAGCGCAACGCCCACACCGCCTGGAACACCGAAGGCGGTGATTTCCGCGCCAACCTTGAGGCCGACGCAGACGTGACCTCACGCCTTACGGCCGAGCAACTGGCCGACTGCTTCTCAACCGATCTGCATCAGGCCAACCTGGGCGTGATCTGGGAGCGACTGGGTATCTAAGGCCGCAGGCTCATTTGTGATAAGGCCCGCCCTGCTGAATCGTGAGTGCCCGGTAGAGCTGCTCCAGCAGCAAGAGGCGGGCCAACTCGTGGGGAAAGGTCATCGGTGAAAGGCTGAGTGTCCAGCTGGCTCGGGCCTTGAGGGCTGGATCGAGGCCTTCAGCCCCACCGATCACCAACGCCAGGCGTTCGGAGCCCGAGCCCTCCAGTCGCTTGGCAAAGGCCGGGGAGTTGAAGGTCTGCCCCTCCTCCGCCAGCACCACCAGCTGCTCATCGGGACGCAGGGCCGCCAAGATCGCCTCGGTCTCCCGAACCTTGCCAGCGTCGCGAAGTTCTACAACCTGCAGACCAGGCAGCCGCTTCAGGTAGGTGGCGATCCCCTCCAACACCCAGCCCTTGCGCACCTTGCCCACAGCCAGGATGCGGATGCGGGAGGGATTGATCAAAACGTCCGCCGCTCTGCTGGCACGCTAACCACAGCCACACTGCAGCTCATGCTCCACCCTCTCGCTGCCCTTGACGTGCTGGCCGTGTTCTGGACGCCTTACGCCGACTGGATTTACACCGTTGGCAGCACGACAGGTCTGCTGCTGATCGTGTGGTTGGTGCTGAGGCCGCGTTAAGCCGCCGAGCGCTCTGTCGCCGGGTTGGGCCCGGAGCCGCCAGCGAGGAGATCGATCGGTTCGCATACCGGGAAACGATTAATCGCCTTGAGGGCAGCCCGGGCATGGCTGCGCAGCTGGTCGCTGATCGCTTCGCAGTAGGGGATCTGAGCCAACAAATCCACAGTGCGGCGCATGATTCGCACCACATCACCCTCATCCAGTGAGGTATTGGCGATCAGATCGTTCCAGCTCACGCCCTTGGCCCACGCGTGCACCAGACCCATCAGCTCCGGCTCGAACCACAACGGCATCACCACCGAGGCTTGCTCCTGCTGACGCTGCAGCTCACGGCGGATACCGCGTAGATCATGCAGAGCCTCCTCGGAGGCGGGCGACGGTGGAAAGCCGCTCCACAAATCCGGTCGGTTCACCTCCGTGGAGATTCCCTCCAGCACCGAAGCCAGATCAGCCGGCTCGAGCTCATCAAGGTGGCCGCTCATCAGCGCCAAACCAAGCCAAAGTTCGTTATCTCCCCGCAAAGCCGCCACAGTGCGACCGATCTCGGTGGGATCTAGGCCCTCCTCGCCGGCCAAACAACCGAAGTGGCGCAGGATGTCGATCAGAGCCAGGAACGTGTCCCAGTGGCGATTGGCGCGGAAGTGCAAGATCCGTTGCCGCTCCTCGATCTCCGCCTCAAGCTCCTCGATACGGAAGCGCTGCTTGCGCAGTTTCTTGCGATCGCCGGCACGGTGAGCCGGATGCAGCTCCAACGCCAGCTCGAGTTCTCGCACCAGATGAGCCTGGGCTTGCACTTCACCGGCCAGGTCGTACTGAGGGGTCGTCATGTCGTGACGGCGCGCCATGTGGGCCACCGCCAGAGCCAGTCCGCCGCTGGCCTGATCGCCATGGCGCAACTCACCGGATCGGTGCAGCTCGGGGGCTGCAATCTCCTTCACCTGCAGGCAGCTCAGCTCAGCATGCAGGCTCACCACAGCCGTGCAGGGGAGCAGCACCCACACGTTGTCATCGCTCAAACAGAGCAACAGCGGAAACTGGCCCGGTCCCTCCACCTTCTTCACAATCACCGCCGGTGTCACGCGACCGCGCAGCACCGGCGCCTTCAGGCTCACCAGGGCACCTTCGCTCGCAAAGCGCAGCGCCAGAGTGAGCTCATGGGCCAGGGTTTCCTCAGCCTGCTGCTGCAGGATTCGCTGCAAACGTCGCTCTTCACGCAAGCGGCCGCGCTGCTTCTCGTAGTCCTCGAAATCGTCCCAGGCCACCTCCACCGCCTCACCACTGAGATGGCTGAGCTGCTCGCGCAGCTCGGCGATGCGCGACTCATCCTCCACCAGATCAAGCGTGGCCAGGTAGCGACCGAAGCTGCGCTCCACCAACTCCTTGGCCTTGGCCAAGTCGTAGCGCTGCAGCAGGTTGAGCACCATGCCGTAGCTGGGGGTGAACTGGCTCACCAGTGGATCAGCCGGGCTCGTAGCAAGCTGGCCTGCCTCGCGCACACCCTCAAAGCGGCTCTGCACGGTGACGACGTAGCCCTGGTTATCGAGCCCGCGGCGACCGGCACGGCCGGCCATCTGCAGAAATTCACTGCCCATCAGCGGGCGATGCCCGCGCTCGGTGCGCTTGGAGAGGGCAGAGATCACCGTGCTGCGGGCCGGCATGTTGATCCCGGCAGCGAGGGTTTCAGTGGCAAACACCACCTTGACCAGCCCCTGCTGGAATAACTCTTCGATCAATTCCTTCCAGGCAGGCAGCACCCCGGCATGGTGGGCCGCGATGCCGCGCAGGAGAGCATCGTCGTGGCCGCCATCGCGCACGGCCTCAGGGGTGGCGGCGATGAAGGTCTCGAGCCGTGCCCGGATGCGGACCTGTTCCTCAGCTGACACCAGGCACACCTTGCCCAGATCGCGCACCGCCTTATCGCAGCTGCGGCGGCTAAAGATGAAATAGATAGCGGGCAGCATCTCTCGCTCCGCCATCTGGGCCACCACGAAGCTCAGGGGCGGTGCCTCCGGCTGGGGAGGTTTGGGCGTTTTCGGGCCCTTGCGCTTGGCGCCCTTGGGGGCCCGCCACACCTTGCAGTTGGGGTGCAGGTCCGTGCCCTCGTCGTTAAGCAGCGGATGCAGACCCTTGGCGCTGCAGAAGCTGAACTGCAACGGCACCGGCCGGTAATCGCTGAGCACCAACCGGGTAGGGCCATGCACCCGCTCGATCCAATCAGTGAGCTGCCCGGCGTTGGCCACCGTGGCCGAGAGGGCCACCAGCTGCACCACCGGCGGGCAGTGAATGATCGACTCTTCCCAGACGGTGCCGCGCTGGGAGTCGTTCATGTAGTGGCACTCATCGAGCACCACCGCTTCCACACCCTCTAGGGGGTCGTCGCCCTGATCGGCCTCCGCGTAAAGCATGTTGCGGAAGATCTCGGTGGTCATCACCACCACGGAAGCCTCACGATTCACCGTGAGATCACCCGTCATCAACCCCACCCGCTCAGCGCCGAACTGCTCGCGGAAATCGCGGAGCTTCTGGTTGGAGAGCGCCTTGAGCGGAGTTGTGTAGAAAACTTTGCGCCCGTGGGCCAGCGCGCGGTGAATGGCGTACTCACCCACCAAGGTTTTTCCCGAACCGGTGGGGGCACTCACCACCACCGAATGCCCCTGATTGAGGGCATCAATGGCATCGAGCTGAAACCCGTCGAGCGGGAAGGGAAACAGCTGCCCAAGCGGCGGCACGGCGGCCGAAGCGCCATCGGAGCTGGACGCGGCGGCGGAGGCCGGGGAGCTGCTGGGCATTAGCAGATCCTATGGGCAGCAGTCCGGCGGGCAGACTGAGATAGTCACTTCAACGCAGCAGCGGGCTTGGTTCAGGCGGATGCCCCCGGCTCAGAGGCTCCCTGGAGCGCTCCCTTGGCCCAGGCGCTCGAGCAGCTGCCTGCGGAGCGGCGGCGCCAGCTGCGCAGTTGGCAGCCAGCACCCGAAGCGGGCCTGCGCAACTGCGATCACGGCGAACAACCTCTCCTTGACCTAGCCAGCAACGACTATCTAGGCCTCGCCTGCCACCCGGCCTTGATCGAAGCCGCCAGCCGCTGCATGGCCAGCGAAGGGGTGGGAGCCGGCGCCTCGCGCCTGGTGAGCGGCAACCGACCGGTGCATGAGCAACTCGAAGCGGCCCTAGCCCAGTGGCTGGGCCGTGCTCGGGTGCTCCTCTTCCCCAGCGGTTTCCAAGCCAACCTGGCCGCGGTGCAGGCCCTGGCGGATCGCCGCACCCTGGTGCTGGCCGACCGACTGATCCACCACTCCCTGCTGGTGGGGGTGCAAGCCAGCGGCGCCCGGCTGCAGCGCTTCGCCCACAACAACCTCACCGATCTGCAACGGCGACTCGAGCACGCCCGCCGTGATGCACCCCAGCGCCGGCTACTGGTGATCAGTGAAAGCCTCTTCTCGATGGAGGGCACCTCACCGGATCTGGTTGCCCTCAGCGCCCTCTGCCAGCGCCACAACGCCGCCCTGCTTCTGGATGAAGCCCACGCCCTTGGGGTGCTGGGCCCCGGCGGCCGCGGCCTGGGCCATGGCGTGGAGGGGGTCAGCCTGATCAGCGGCACCTTCGGCAAGGCCTTCGGCAGCGGCGGCGCTTTTCTGGCCGGCGATGCGCTGGTGGGCGAATGGCTGCTGCAGCACTCAGGCCCCTTCCGCTACACCACGGCCCTGGCCCCGCCCCTGGCTGCCGCGGCGCTGGCAGCCCTGGAGCAGATCCAGCAGCATCCCAGCCGTGGAGCCGCTCTGTTGGAGCGAGCCGAGCGCTGGCGCCATCGGCTGGAGGCTGCCGGCTGGTCGCGGCCACCGGGGCGGGGGCCGATCCTGCCGCTGCTGGTGGGGAGCGACCTCCGCGCCCTGGCCCTGCAGCAGCAGCTGGAGCAAGCCGGGCTGCTGAGCGTGGCGATCCGCCCTCCCACCGTGCCGGAAGGTCAGGCCAGGCTGAGGCTGGTGCTGCGCCACGATCTTCCAAACGGCAGCCTCGAACAGCTGGTCAGCGCCCTGGGACTGCCATGAGCCCTAACCCAATGGTTCAAACCCATCTGATCGGGCTGCACGGCTGGGCTGGCGACAGCCGCTCCTGGCAACCCTGGGCTGCTCTGGCAGAAGGTCGGGGGTGGCAATTCAGCCGTGCGGAGCGGGGCTACGGGAGCCTGGAGCCGCAGCAACCGTCGTGGGATCCCCAGGCAACGCGGCGCGTGGTGATCGGACACTCCATGGGCCCTCACCTGCTGCCCGCCGTCCTCTGGGAGCAGGCCACCGATGCGGTGCTGCTGGCCAGCTTTGCGGCCTTCGTGCCTCCCGGCCGCGAGGGCCGCGCCACCCAAGCCGCCCTGCGGGCCATGGACGCTCGCCTCGAGGCAGGCGAGGCCACAGCGCTGCTACGGGAGTTTTTTCGCGAGGCGGCAGCACCGCAACCGCCGGGGGCCTTGCCCCCAGGACCGCTGGAGCAGGGCATCGGCAGCGAGGGGCTGCTCCGACTGCGCCAAGACCTAGACAAGCTCAGCCACACCACAGGGCTCCCGCACGGCTTCCCAAGCGGCGCACGAGCATTGATTGTGGAGGCCGAGGAGGATCGGATCGTGCAGCCCAGCAGCCGCGCTGCCCTGCGCGAGGCGCTCCCCGCTGCAGAGGTGTGGGTGCTGCCTGGCGCGGGCCACTGCCTGCTGGATCCCGAGCTGCCGGCACGCGTGATCGGCTGGATCAACCATGAATCCTGCTGAGCAATCCTTCAGCACCCACGTGGAGCACTGCTTCAGCCGCAGCGCCCCGGCCTACGAACGTGGAGCCACCCTGCAAGCCGCCGTTGCCGCAAGGCTGGCGCGGCTCACCCCACCGCTCCCAGACGGCACCCGCGTCGATCTCGGCGCAGGGAATGGTCTGCTGGCCCGCGCCATCGAGGCCCAAGCCCCCGGCCAGGCATTGCTCAGGCTCGACGCGTGCCTGCCGCTGCTCGAGCAGGACCCCCTGGCGGATCCGGTCCTGCGGCGCCAATGGGATCTCAATCGCGGCCTGCCAGAGGATCTGCAGAACTCTGCCTTGCTCGCCTCCAGCTTTGCGCTGCAGTGGCTGGAACAACCAGTTGTCCAGCTACGCCACTGGTGCGATGCCTTGCGAAGGGGTGGAGCCTTGCTCCTGGCGGTGCCCTGCCAGGGCAGTTTTGGCCTCTGGCATCAAGCAGCCGAGCAGGCCGATGTGCCCTGCACCGCCCTGGCACTACCAGAGGCCACACAGCTGATCGAGGCCACCCAGCCATCCCTGCAGCTGCATCAAGGCCGGGTGCTGCGCTTCAGCCGCCCAAACCCCGGCGCTGTGGCCTTTCTGCAACAGATCAAGGCCATTGGCGCCCAGGCCAGCCGCGCCCAGCGCCTGACGCCTGGTGAGCTGCGGCGACTGATCCGCCACTGGCCGGGGCCAGAGCAGTCCATCGTGTGGCACGTGCTCGTGCTGATGGGGCAAAAGCGATGACCAACCGTCTGGTGGTATGCGGCACCGACACCGATGTGGGCAAAACCGTGGTGAGCGCCCTACTGGTGCAGGGACTGGGGGCCCACTACTGGAAACCGGTGCAATGCGGCCTCGATGACGGCGAAGGCGATCGCGACCGGGTGCAGCGCTGGCTGGGAGTGCCGCCTGAGCGGATCCTTCCAGAGGCCTATCGACTGCAGGCCCCCGTCTCACCCCACTGGGCCACCAGCCTGGAAGGCCAGGCGCCGATCGATCCGGCGCGCCTGGAGCTGCCAGCCCACCCGGGCCCGTTGGTGGTGGAAACCGCCGGTGGGCTACTCGTGCCCTTGCGGCTGGATCTGCTCCAAATCGAGCAGTTGCAGCGCTGGCAACTGCCGGTGCTGCTGGTAGCCCGCAGCGGCCTAGGCACCCTCAATCACACGTTGCTTTCACTAGAGGCACTGCGGCTGCGGCAGATTCCGGTGCTTGGGGTGCTGCTCAACGGTCCACCCCACGCCAACAACCAGCAAACGCTGGAGGCTCTCGCAGGGGTGCCGATCTTGGGCTGCCTACAGCCCCTGGAGGCCATCAACAGTGCCAACCTGGCCCAGCAATGGCAGGAGCTTGAGCTCTCCCATAAGCTCCAGGCGTGAACAGGATGCGTGCATGAAAGGTTCAACCGTTGCGATCAGTGCCGCCGTGGCAGCCCTCTGCGCCGGCATCCTGGTGTTGTTCACCGACATTGAAGTGTCGATGGTGCGCTGGTTCAGTTGCGGCCCCTTCTCCACCCCGAGCGAAGAGCAGAGCGAAGTGTGCAAGCGCAAGCTCTGAGCAGGCGTTGGCCGTTGATCACGACCGCCCCGCCGGGACCGGCCACGTCATCGCGTTTGAGAAAGCGGTTGGGACCCGGGTGATGGCGCGATGCCCGCTTGTGGCCGCCCTGCATCAGGGACCGGCCAGAATGGCAGCCTCCACATCGGCACGGCTCAAGCCATAGGGGAAGTGGCGCTCCACAGGCCCGGCTGCTGCTGCCCATCGCACGCTCAACTCCTCCACCTCCAGCTCGAGTTCAGCGGTCCAACTGCCCAGCTGCAGGCTCCAGAGACAGGAATGGGGGCCTTGCTGCAGGGCACCAAGATCTCGCAGCCACTGCTCAAGCGCCGGCAGCGGATGGTTGTACAGCGGCGCCTGGGGGGGCGGCAGAGACGACATCCGCAGCTGTGGACGGCAGGGTGCCTGCAGTCTGCTCGTTGCCGGGCCACCAGCTGGGCTCCCGCAACAACTCGGTGCCGCGGGCCCAGGCCAAGCCAACACCCAACACCAAGCTGAACACCACAGCCAAGCCCAGCAGCAGCAGGGCAAACCATTCCCCGCCGGAGAGGGCGCGCCGCACTGGCGCAGGCTTGACAGGGGCCACGCGCCAGTGCGGCGGAGCAGGAGGTGCTTGGGCTTGGCTCAGGCTCGTGTCGTAGACACGGCGACGCTCTGGATCGCTGAGGGTGAGGTACGCGAGTTGCAGCTGGCGGAACCCTTCAGCGGCCTGGGCAGAAGGCAGCGTGGTTGTATCGGGGTGGTAGCGCTTGCTGAGCCGGCGGAATGCCTGACGCAAGTCTTGCGGCGACGCATTCGACGCAATCTCCAGCAGCTCGTAGTGATTAAGAGCTGCCACCCGCGGCGCATCGTGTGTGAGGGATCCTAGAGATCACGAGACAACGCCGCCTGAGGGGATGCCCGCCGCCACACCCGACACCGCGCTCTGGCAAGAGCTGGGCTGGCAGCCGAACGCCGATCAGCTGGCGCAGCTGCAGCACTTGCAGGAAGAACTGCGCAGCTGGAACAGTCGCGTGAACCTCACGCGACTGGTGGAAGGCGACGACTTTTGGATTGCCCAAGTGTTCGACAGCCTCTGGCCCCTCCGCCAACGGCTGCAAACGCAGCCCGACTCCCCACTGCGCTGCATTGATGTCGGCACCGGCGGCGGATTCCCTGGGCTGGCGGTGGCCATCGCGCTGCCGCAAGCCCAGCTCACACTGGTGGATTCAGTCGGTCGCAAAACCCAGGCGGTTCAAGCGATGGCAGCAGCGCTGGGATTGGCCAAGCGAGTGCAGCTGCGCTGCGAGCGGGTAGAACTCACCGGACGCCACGGCCATTGCCGCGGCCAATTCGATCTCGCGATGGCCCGGGCCGTGGCATCCGCACCGGTGGTCGCGGAATACCTAGTCCCCCTGATCCAGCCAGGCGGTCATGCGCTGCTCTATCGCGGTCAGTGGGGGGCGCAGGATCAGCGGGAGCTCGAGCAGGCACTGCAATTGCTCAATGCTGAGATCCACAGCTGCGAGCAGCGGGAGCTCCCTGCCGGGCGTGGCCAGCGCACGGCTCTTGTGGTGCGGGCCATGGGTCCATGCCCCAAGAACTACCCGCGGGCGGTGGGGCTACCAGGCAAATTCCCCCTGGGCCAGAGCGGCAGCTGAGCCGAGGACGCCTCAGCTGCTCATCAACCGCTGACTGGCGCTGCCGCCCACCCGCTCACGCAGCCCGCGCAGCAAGCCGGGGATCTGCTCGGCCCAGGGACTCGCGGCCAGGACCCGGCGCAAATCTGCCTCGCTTACAGACTGATCGAGAGCATCAGCATTGGAACCTGGAAACCAATGGCTGCCTGCCCCCAGAAGGCCATAGCGGGCGCGGGCATAGCCCTCGAGGCCCCAGGCCTCCACCAAGTTGTGCAGCCACAGCAGGGTGGGGAGGTTGATCCCCCCTGGAGTGTGCTGCCAGGCCGGCAGACCGTCCTGCCAACTACTCAGCCACGCCTCCCCGAGAGCATCGCGGCGCGCCTGCTCAAGCCTGGCCACGATCGGCGGCAGCAACGCGGCCGCTCGAGGCAACAGCCGCACCGCTTCGAGGTGCAGATCCAAATCTTCCGGCCGGGCGGCACCCACGCTGATGGTGTGGATGCCCGGAGCGCTCAGGCAAAAGAGATCGTTGAAGACGATGGGATGTAGGGGGGCACACAGCTCCAGCAAGCGCGGAGCGGGCGTATGCAGGTGGCCTCCCTTATCGGTGGGGCTAATCACAAACACACCCATATCGCGGGCGATCGCCGCCTCTATCGCGGGGCGGTTGTCTTGCCGGATGAAATACCAGTGCAAGTTGATGTAATCAAAGGCGTCGCTTTCGATCGCCTGCAGGATTAACGCCAGGGGGCCATGGGTGGAGAAGCCCACCGCCCCAATCCGGCCCTCCGCCTGCCAGCGATGCACCACGTCCATGCATCCCCCTGGGCCCAAGGTCTGCTCCAGGTGCTCCGGCAGGTTGAGGCCATGGATCGCCAGCAGATCCACACGATCCACCCCCAGCCGCTCGAAGCTCAGTCGCAACTCCGCTTCAAAGGCGGCCCCATCCGCCTGAGGTGGCACCTTGGTCTGCAGAATGCGCGCCGGATCAGGCACCTGAGGCAACAGCCAACCCAGTTGACGCTCTGAGCTGCCGTAGTGGCGTGCCGTTTCCACATGGTGGAAACCTGCCGTCACGGCCCGCTCGAGCGTGACGCGCAGATTGATTTGACTTTCGGCAGTGATGCGATCAGCAGGCAGGTCGCTCCAGCTCTGCTGGAAGCGCATGCCGCCCAGCGACAACACAGGCATCGGCAGCTCGGTGCGGCCGAAACGACGAAGCGGCAGCATCATTAGGCAGTGGCGCGGGGCAGCGTTCGCCTAGGGCGCGATGGCGTGGGTAAGCCGAGGGGCTGCAGCTCCTGATGGCGGGTTTGCTCCTCAAGGGCGGGTAGCTCTTCGTAGCTAACCCAATGGATGCAATCCACCGGACAGGTGTCGATCGCTTCCTGGATGCGCTCGGTGCTGTCACCGTCCTGACGCAGGGCACGGGATCGGCCCCAGTCTTCTTCCACTAGGAAGGTGTTAGCGGCGACGTGGGTGCAATAGCGACAGCCGATGCACACGGCTTCATCGACCCAGACCGCTTTCTGGCGCAGAACGCCTCCGAGCACAGGCTCTTTGCCCGTTGCCGTAGGAGCGGGAGCCGCCGCAGCGGCAAAGGCAACACCAGGATCGACGCTCACTCCCAGCGGGTCACCACCAATTCGATCGAACCATCGGCAGATTGGTTCTGTTCGCTCACCTGGAAGCCTTCATCGCTGGAGGCAGCAAGAATGCTGCGTAAGGCGTAGCGCTGAGTGAGCTTGGCGAGGAAACGCTCCACCGGAATGGGCTGGCGCCACAGGTCGAGATCAGTCACCAGCTCGTAGCTTCCGCTGGATTCATTCCAGCGGAAGCCGATGTCTCCGCCCTGCTCTGCCAGCACTGCCAAGTCGGCCTGAACAGTTTGGCCGCGGTAACCCCGCACAGGACGCTCACCCTCCGTGGGGTCGTGACCGAGATCGCGCAGCGCGTCGATCAGGGCGGCGCGATCGCGCAATTCCGTTTTAACGGTGCTGAAGTGCGACATCAGGTGAGCGGGGTGGAAAGGGTCTGCTCGGGTGTCAGCGCTGCGCCGGAAGCCTGAAAAGCCTCGGCAGTGGCCTGGCGCTGCTGCACGCTGCCAAGTCTGGCTTCAATGCGCTCGGTGAGCTGCTCGCATCCGCTGCCCGTCACGCCTTCCACCAGCTCTTCGACGCGGCCGTCCGGCCGGATCCGAAAGCGGATGGTGTGCTGGGCCATGCCGGGCAAACGGGCGTGGGTGTGCGGATGCTAGCCGCGTTGCACTGGTGCTGGCGGCGCGGTGAAGCGCTTCATCAATGCATCCACATGGCTCAATGCAACAGCCCTTCATCCACAAGGATCTGCAAGCGTTCAAGCACGAGGGGATCTTCCAGTTGCTCCAGAGCCAGGCGCGCTTCATCCCGCACCGCCAGATCGCCATCGTGCAACATCGCGCCGAGCAGCGCTTCCACCACCTCTTGTTGCCGCGGCTCCACCAGATCGCCATACAACCGCCCGAGCGACCAGGCGCTGTTGCTGCGCACAGCCGGTTCGCTATCGATGCGGAGAGCCTGCAGCAGCTGGCCGGCTGCTTGATCCGCCTTGGCCAACCCGGTCGAGCCGGCATCCGCCAGGGAACTGGCGGCCCACAGGCGCACCGCTGCGATGTCGGTTTGGAGCGCCCGGATCAGCGGGTTCATCACCGGGGCATCGGGGTAGCTGCTGAGGCTCCAGGCAACGGCTTTACGCACGTAACCGTTGCTGTCGTTCTGAAGCAACGCCAACAGCGGACTCACCGCCTGCAAATCGGGATTACGGCCCAGCGCGTATACAGCGCTCATGCGCAGAATCGGGCAGCTGGCCTCAAGCAGAGGCACCAACAGAGCCGGAGCCCTGGGGTCGCGATGCTCACAAAAGATCCGCAGACCCTGCATGCGCGCATCGTGACCACCGCGCAACAGGTCAAGGCCCAGATCACACTCGGCCGCCACATCGGCCAACCCCACAGCGGGGTCATCGAGCTCGTCGAGCGGATCACCCAGCAGCTCCTCCGCCAGCTCGCGCGCAAGCAACTCCGGATCCAGCGCCAGGTCGGCCGGACTCTGGGGAAACTCAGGATAGGGGCCTGTCATGCCGGGGATCGTAGGGGCCCGGGCACAAGGGACTTGTTCAGCTGATCGGTGCTGGAGCGACCATGTCGCCAGGCAGCCAGATGCGAGCGCTCACAGCAAACAAGGCCAGGCCGAATAGCACCACGATCGCGGCCGGCAACAAGGTGGAGCGAAGGAACTGCACGGGGCTTAGCCAAGGTGCATCCATTCTCCCCACCAGAGACCGCACCTAGGGTTCCGCCAACCCAGCAGCGCAGCATGGCCGCCTCGGATCCAGCGTCGTTTCGCTCTAGCGGCACGCTGCGGCGTTTGGTAGCGGTAAGCGCGGAAGGCGTCGCCAGTGGCGCCCCCTTGATGGTGGGTAGCCGCTTGTTGCAAGGCTGGCTCACCGCCAGCGGGGTGCCCCTGGCCCTCATCGGGCTGATCCCCCTGGCGGAACTCCCCTACACCCTCAAGCTGTTTTGGGCGCCATTGCTGGATCGATGGCCGATCCCCTGGCCCGATCGGCGCCGCGGCTGGCTGCTGCTGATGCAGCTGATGCTGGTGGTGGTGATCGCGGCGATGGCCCTGCTGCGGCCGAGCAGTGATCCAGCCCACCTCACCGCGATCGGATTAGCGGCGCTGGTGTTGGCGGTGTGCAGTGCCACACAAGACATCGCCGTGGATGCCTACCGCACGGATCTGCTGCCGGAGCCCGAGCGTGGCCCCGGCGCCGCAGCAGCAGCACTGGGCTACCGGGCCGCGATGCTCAGCGTCGGGGCGGGCGGGTTCCTGATGGCCGATCGCTTCGGCTGGCCAGCGGCTTTTCTCAGTGCCGCTGGCCTGGTAGCGGCTGTGCTGCCCTTCACGCTCACCGCACCGAAGCTGCCGCCTGTGGACCATGCGGTGAGCAGCCTGCGGCAGGCGGTGCTTGGGCCGGCCCGGGAATTCCTGCACCGGGCCGGGCCCAACCACACCTGGCAACTGCTGCTTCTGGTGCTGCTCTACCGCTGGCCCGATGGCCTGCTCAATGCGATGGCGATCCCCTTTCTGAAACTGCAAGGGTTCAGCGACGCCGATATCGGCCTGGTGCAGGGGGGCTGGGCCATCGGCGCCACGATGCTGGGCACGGTGATCGGGGGCATGCTGTTCGCCTGGCTAGGCATGAACCGCTCGCTTTGGCTCTTCGCCATCAGCGGCGTGATCGGCAACCTCAGCTACTGGGCACTGGCCAGCTTTGGTGGTGGGGTGGCTGGTCTGATCACAGCCGTAAGCCTGGAGAACATCAGCGGCGGCATGGTCGGCGCGGTGTTCGTGGCATTGCTGATGAGCCTGTGCAACCCGCGGTTCTCTGCCACCCAATACGCCCTGCTCTCTGGCATTTATGCCCTGAGCCGCTCGATCCTGGCGGCCCCGGCTGGGGTGGTGGCCGAGCGGGCGGGATGGCCCGGGTTCTTCCTGTTCACGGTGGTGGCCGCAGCGCCGGCCTTTCTGCTGCTGCTGCGCGTCGCCCCATGGGGTGAACAGGAAGCGCGCGGCGCCTTTGATCCCAGGCGCGACGCCACTTAGCGCGCAGGGACGGGTTCGAGGCTGCCCTCCAGGCGCCGGCGCAACTGACCGCAGGCCGCATCGGCATCAAGGCCGCGGCTTGCCCGCACACTCACGGCAACATGCCGCTCCTGTAAGGCCCGGCGGAACCCCTCCACCGCAGCAGGCGTGGGGCGCTGGAACTCCTCTTCAGCGATCGGGTTGTAAGGAATCAGATTCACGTGGCTCTGAAACCCCCGCAACAGCTGGGCCAGAGCAGCGGCATGGCGGGGCTGATCGTTGAGCCCCCCAAGCAGGATGTATTCGAAGCTCACCCGCCGCCCGGTGATCGCCACGTAGCGGCGGCAATCCTCAAGCAGGGCTTCGAGGGGGTAGGCGTGAGCAGTGGGGATCAGCTCCTCACGCAAACGCTGATCTGGCGCATGCAGGCTCACTGCCAGGGTGAACTGAGCCCGGCCCAGCCGCTCAAGCGCCAATTCCGCCAGGCGGGGCAGAGTGCGGGGTACGCCCACCGTGCTCACGGTGATCTGCCGTTGAGCCATGCCGAGATCGGTGCAGAGGCAATGCATCGCCGCCAACACAACCTCGATGTTGAGGAGGGGCTCACCCATACCCATGAACACCACATGGCTGGGGCGCTGCTCCATCACCTCGCGAACGCTCAGCACCTGATCAACGATTTCATGCACCGCCAGCGAGCGCTGCAGACCACCCTTCCCGGTGGCGCAGAAGCGGCAGGCCATTGAGCACCCCACCTGGGAGCTCACGCAAACGGTCAGCCGGCCCTCAGCCGGGATCCCCACCGTTTCGATGCTCAGCCCATCACGGGTACCGAGCAGCAATTTGGTCGTGCCGTCACTGGCAATGCTGCGGTGCAGCTCGCGCGAACGACCCATCCAGTCGAACGCCCCTTCAGGCGGCTGGGCCGACAGCTGTTCCCGGAACAGCTTGGGCAGCACCGACACCTCGGCAAGCTGCCGAGCTCCTTTGGCATACAGCCAATCGTGCAGTTGCCGGCCGCGGAAAGCGGCCTGGCCATGATCCTTGGCCCAGGCCTCCAGTGCAGGGAGGCCCATCCCCAGCAGGGGCTGACTCACCAGATCAGCAGGCCATGGCCCAGCTGAGCCTCCACCGCCACCAGGGCAATGAAACCCAGCATCGCGATCCGGCCATTCAGCCGCTCGGTGTGGGTGTGGAAGCCATAGCGCGGCAGACGCCGCTGGGGCACGAGCTTGGGCTTAATCATGACTCGTCGGTGAGCAGGCCTTCTTCCTGAAGACCCTCAAGGGCTGCAGGATCGGCGATCAGCTCCTCCTCAAGGCCTTCTTCCACCGCGGGGCGAGTGAAGGCAGCAAGGTTGCTGGCCGAGGCTTCGATGCCGTGGCGGCTGCGGGTGGCTTCCAGATCCGCGTCGGAGGGATCGTCGAGCAGAGCACCGGCGGTGGTGGCAGCCGGTGCCGCCGGCATCTCCACGGTGTAATCAGGCCGTAGGTTCTGCATGCGGCGGTAGTTCATTGCATCCTCATCGAGGATGTCGGGGTGGGGTCCCGCCTCGGCGCGCAGTTCCTCCTCGAAGCCGCTGAAGCCCGTACCAGCCGGGATCAAGCGACCGATAATCACGTTCTCCTTGAGACCGCGCAGCCAGTCGCTCTTGCCTTCGATGGCAGCCTCGGTGAGCACGCGGGTGGTCTCCTGGAAGGAGGCCGCGGAGATGAAGCTGTCGGTGTTGAGCGAGGCCTTGGTGATACCCAGCAGCACTGGGGTGAACTCGGCGGGAGCGCCGCCAGTGATCGCCATGGCGCTGTTCACCTGCTCCACCTGACGCAGCTCGATCAGCTCACCGGGCAGCAGGGTGGTGTCACCCGCGTCCTCGATGCGCACCTTGCTGGTCATCTGGCGCACGATCACTTCGATGTGCTTGTCATCGATGGTGACGCCCTGCGACTTGTAGACGTTTTGCACTTCCTGCACCAAGCGGAACTGCAGCTTGGAGATGGCCTCCATGGCCGCCTCCATGGTGGGCTTGCGGCTGCGGAGATCTTCGAAATAGCACTCCAGCAACTCGTGGGGGTTGATCGGGCCATCGGTGAGCAGCTCACCGGCGGTCACCTGCTGCGCGTCGCTCACCATCACGTTGCGACCCAGCAAGATCGGGTAATCAGTGATGGCGTCATCGCCTTCGATCACCGTGACATTGACGGAGTCGTCGTCTTCACCCTGCTTGATCTCCACGGTGCCGGCCTTGCGGCAAAGCACCGCTGATTCCCGCGGACGACGGGCTTCCAGGAGCTCTTCAATACGAGGCAGACCCTGCACGATGTCGCCGGTCTTCTGACGCTCGAACACGAGCAGAGCCAGGGAGTCGCCCCGTTGAACCAGTTCACCGTCGCGCACATGCAGCACGGAATCGGGTGACACCATGTAGGGCCGACCGATGCGGATGGTGACGATGCTGCCGGAGACGGCCTCCACCTGGCCGCAGCAAGGGGCTTCAACACTGTTAGCCAGCAGGTCGCCATCCACCAGGCGCTGTCCCACTGACACCACAGGCGTAGCGGAACCCAGATCGATGTTGCGGGTGTCGCTGGCGCGCTCCACGATCAGGCGGCGAACCGGATCACCGTCGAGGTTGTCGGGCAGGGCCAGCACACCGTCTTCCTTGCAGAGGATCTGGGTGGTAGCCACCACATCACCAGCCTTCACGGAGTCGCCATCGTTAATCGAGAGCTCGGTGTGCGTGGAACCGTGGCTCGCATCGGAGAGGGTGTCGCGACGCACCAGCAGGCTCTCGAGGATCACCAACTGCAGACGATCGATCGTCTTGGCGCGCTTGTCGGGCACCGACTCCACATCCACCGTCATCTGGGGGGTGGTGTCGAAGGTTTCCAGAATCAACTGGGTGCGCAGCAGCTCAACGCCGTCCACGCTCTTGATCAGTTCACCGTCCTTGAAGGCGAGGCGCTGGGTGGCCTTGAGGCCCAGGCTGGGGCCGTTCTTCTGAACAACGGTTCCCTGTTCGGGCAGGTGCGCTTCATCAGGGATGCGGTATTCCTCCACTGGACGCAGCAGCAGAGCACCGCCGTCTGCGGTGTCCACAGCTTCCACAAACACCATGGCCTCAGCCTTGAGACCCTTGGCAATCTCTTCACCCGGGTTGACCATCTTGCCGTCGCTAAAGCGGCTGATCGCCTTGGCATCGGAAACATGGTGCAGCTGACCGGAGCGCACGATGATTTCGCGCAGAATGTCGTTTTTCTGCGTCACCGTCACGATGCCGGCGGTCTGACTGAAAATGTCCTTGACCACCTCGGTACCGGCCTCGATCCACTGGCCGTCCTCAATCATCAACAGGGAGATGTCCTTGTTGATCTCGTGGGTTTCCTGCGGGATCCAGAGCAAGGTTCCGCCCTTGCTCACCTCGTAGCCGTTCTTGGCACTGCGAGCCTTTTTGATGGCCAGTCCGGGCGCGAACTTCACGATGCCACCGGTCTGGGTGCGGAAGCGATCGTCGGCCAGTTCAGCAATCACTTCACCGCCGGCGATCTTGGTGCCGGGGTGCGTGTTGAGGCGATAACGAATGCTGTCCTTGCCTTCCAGATGCCACAGCTCACCGGAGTGGGTGGATTCGCCCACCAACTTGCAATCCTTGAGGGTGAGACTGGTGGTGACGATTTGCACCTCGCGGGAGTCACCGGCGCTATCGCGCAGGCGCACGGCGCCTCCGTACTCGCTGACCAGGCGGCTTTCGGCGAGCACTTCACCAGTCGTGACGGCCTTGTTGCCACTCACCACAGGCTGGGCATTGGGCGGGAGGTTGTACACGTCGCCGCTGTACACCCACATCCGGCCCAGACGCTGAGCCTTGAGGGTGATGTTGCCCTGACGGTCGGTGACCTCTTTGGGCTGGATCACATCTTCAAAACGCACCTGACCAGCCAGGTCACAAATCACATCCTTGGTGGCCTTCTCCACGCTCTTCTTCACGGCGGCGCCGGAAGAGATCTGGGCCAGCATCACGTCGGAGGGAGTCTCAGCACCCGCCTCCACAAACAGGATCGAACCTGAGGTGATGCCGAGCTTCTGGGCCTTGCCAGTACCACTGGGCTTCACGGTGAGGGTGAAGTCTGTTTCCGCGATCTGGGCTTCCACACCGTGGGGGGTGCGGTAAGGACGCACGCGGGCCTTGGCGTCGAATTCGATCGTGCCGGCCACGGTGGAGCGAACCACCCCCGTTTCGGCGGTGGACACACCACCGGTATGGAAGGTCCGCATGGTGAGCTGGGTCCCGGGCTCACCGATCGACTGGGCGGCCACGATGCCCACGGCTTCACCCAGGTCGACCAGCTCGTTGTGAGCGAGAGCCCAGCCGTAGCACTTCCGGCAGACCGAACGCGCGGCTTCGCAGGTGAGTGGTGAGCGCACCACCACGGTCTTCACACCGGCCGCTTCGATGCGGGCGGTGAGGGGGGCATCGATCTCGCCATCGCGATCCACGATCAAGTTGCCCTCGCCATCGAGCACCGGCTCAGCGGCCAGACGGCCGACGAGCTTGGCGGCATAACGGCCCTTGTCATCAGCATTGATGGGGATGCCGCGGGTGGTGCCGCAGTCATCCTCGCGCACGATCACGTCCTGGGCCACGTCCACCAGACGGCGGGTGAGGTAACCCGAGTCGGCGGTACGCAGAGCGGTGTCCACCAGACCCTTGCGGGCGCCGTAGGAGGAGATCACATATTCGGTGACCGTGAGCCCCTCGCGGAAATTGGTGCGAATCGGAAGGTCGATGATCTCGCCCTGGGGGTTGGCCATCAGGCCACGCATTCCCACCAGCTGACGCACCTGGGACATGTTGCCCCGGGCGCCAGAGTTGGCCATCATCCACACCGAGTTGAGCGGATCGTTCTCGTTGAAGTTCTTTTTGACTTCTTCAACCAGACGCTCGTTGGTCTCCGTCCAGGTGTCGATCACCTTGGTGTGCCGCTCCACCTCGGTGATTTCACCAAGGCGATAACGCTCTTCGGTATCGGTGATCTGCTGCTCTGCTTCCTCCAGCAAACGCGCTTTTTCTCCAGGAATGCGCAGGTCGTCGACCGAAATCGACACAGCAGCTTGGGTGGCGTAATGGAAGCCCAGATCCTTCAGCTCATCGGCCAAAGAAGCGGTGGAGGCAGTGCCGTGGTTCTTGTAGGCCCACGCCATCAGATTCCGCAGCTGCTTTTTATCGATGGTGCGGTTGCGGAACACCGGAGCGGCCTTGCTCAAGGGCGCGGAGGCCCCGAGCACGGGTGCCGGAGCTTCGGCTGCGGCCTTCTTGCTGGACTTCTTGGACTTCTTGGAGGGAGTGGCGGTCATGGCTGCACGCGAAGAGGAATAAGGAAGGGGGGAAACGTCCGGGGTCTCAGGCGGCGGCCACCGCGTCGATGATCGTGCTGTTCATCACCACGCGGCCGACGGTGGTAAGCACATAGCGGCTGATCAAGGCACCGTCTTCATCCAGGCGATCGCGGCGGTAGTTCCACTGCTCAATCCGGGTGCCATCGCTGAGGGTTTCTTCCTTGATCGGTTCCTTGGCCTCGTCTTCGCTATCCACTTCACCGTTGAAGCGCACCCACACCCAGTCGTGCATGGTGAGGTGTTTCTCGTCAAAGGCGGCCAAGACGTCGCGCAGGCCAGCAAAGGTGCGGCTGCGATCGCCGAACTCGGGCTTGGCGTTGCCGGGCTGAACAGCGGTGAGGTAGTAGGAGCCAAGCACCATGTCCTGGGAGGGCGTGATGATCGGGTCGCCCGTAGCCGGCGAGAGGATGTTGTTGCTGGCCAGCATCAGCATGCGGGCCTCCGTCTGCGCCTCGATCGCCAGGGGCACGTGCACGGCCATCTGGTCACCGTCGAAGTCGGCGTTGAAGGCGGGGCAGACCAGCGGGTGAAGCTGAATGGCCCGGCCAGCAACCAGCTTGGGTTCGAAGGCCTGGATACCTAAACGGTGCAGCGTCGGAGCACGGTTGAGCAGGATCGGGTGACCTTCGATCACCTCTTGGAGCACCTGCATCACCTCATCATCGGCACGCTGAATCAGCTTCTTGGCGGCCTTGATGTTGTTGACGATGTTCTGACGGATCAGGCGATGGATCACGAACGGCTGGAACAGTTCGATCGCCATCTCCTTAGGCAGACCGCACTGGTGCATCTTCAGTTTGGGACCCACAACGATCACGGAACGACCGGAGTAGTCGACACGCTTACCCAGCAGGTTCTGACGGAAGCGCCCCTGCTTGCCTTCAATGATGTCGCTCAGTGATTTGAGGGGCCGGTTGTTGGCGCCCACCACGGTGCGGCCGCGGCGACCGTTATCGATCAGCGCATCCACGGCCTCCTGCAGCATCCGCTTCTCGTTGCGGACGATGATTTCAGGGGCGAGGATTTCCTGCAGACGGGCCAACCGGTTGTTCCGGTTGATCACACGGCGATAGAGATCGTTGAGGTCGGAGGTGGCGAAACGGCCGCCATCGAGCTGCACCATCGGACGCAGATCGGGCGGGATCACCGGAATCACGTCCAGGACCATCCACTCAGGACGGGCACCGGTGGCGATGAAGTTGTCGATCACGCGCAGGCGCTTGATCAACTTGGCGCGCTTCTGCCCCTTGGAGCCGGCGATATCCTCGCGCAGCTGCTCGGCCACAACCGGCAGATCGAGATCTTCTAGCAGCTGCTTCAGCGCTTCAGCGCCGATTCCAACCGTAGGCTCATTCTCGATCTCGGAATCCTCGGCATAGATCTCATCTTCGATCTCCAGCCACTCGTCTTCGGTGAGCAGTTGCTTGTATTTGAGGTCTTTGTGGTCGCCAGCATCGAGCACCACATAGCAGTTGAAATACACAATCTGCTCAACATCCCGCAGGGGCATATCAAGCAGGATCGCCACATAGCTGGGGATACCCTTCAGATACCAAACGTGCGACACAGGGGCCGCAAGCTTGATGAAGCCCATGCGGTGACGCCGCACCCGGCTTTCCGTGACCTCCACGCCGCAGCGCTCGCAGACAATGCCGCGGTGCCGCACGCGCTTGTACTTACCGCAGTGGCACTCCCAATCCTTGGAGGGTCCGAAGATCTTCTCGCAGAACAAGCCGTCCATTTCCGGCTTGAGCGTGCGGTAGTTGATGGTTTCGGGCTTGGTCACCTCGCCCACCACCTGACCATTGGGCAGCGTGCGCTGCCCCCACTGCATCACCCGCTCCGGAGAAGCAAGGGTGATCTTGACGTAGTCGAAGTGGTTCTCGGTGCGGAGATTGCTGTTGGTCATGGACGGTTAGCGGGCGCGGATTGGTCGGAGAGAACGGAAAGGATTCAGTCGTCGTCGTAATCCGCGACGCCGAGGGATTCGTAGGTGGGCCGGTTGGGAGTGCTGCGGCGGGGGTTGACGTCCTGCATCAGGTCCACTTCCTCGCCGGCATCGGTGTACACCGCGATGTCGAGACCCAGGGACTGCAGCTCGCGCATCAGCACCTTGAACGACTCCGGTGTGCCGGGGCGCGGGATGGGCTTGCCCTTCACGATCGCGTTGAGCGCCTCGTTGCGGCGCTGCATGTCATCGGATTTGACCGTGAGCAGTTCCTGCAGGGTGTAGGCGGCGCCGTAGGCCTCGAGAGCCCACACCTCCATCTCACCCAAGCGCTGGCCGCCCTGCTGGGCCTTACCACCGAGAGGCTGCTGGGTCACCAGGGAGTAAGGACCGGTGGAACGGGCGTGGATCTTGTCGTCCACCAGGTGCACCAGCTTGAGGATGTGGGCATAGCCCACAGTCACAGGCTGGTCGAACGCTTCGCCGGTACGGCCATCGATCAGCTGGATCTTGCCGGGGTTATCGGGGTTGTACACCCAGTCTTTACCCGGCTGCGCCTTGGCTGCCTCGAGGTAAGCCTGAACGGTGTTCTTGGAGGTTTCGGGGCCGTGCATTTCATCGAACGGCACCACCTTCACGCGGCAATCCAGGTGCGAGGCGGCCCAACCCATTAGGCACTCGAACACCTGACCCACGTTCATCCGGCTCGGCACACCCAGGGGGTTGAGCACGATGTCGATGGGGCTGCCGTCGGGCAGATAGGGCATGTCCTCCAGGGGAAGAATGCGGCTGATGATGCCCTTGTTGCCGTGGCGGCCGGCCATCTTGTCGCCCACCTGGATCTTGCGGCGCTGCGCCACATAGACCCGCACAACCATGTTCGCGCCGGGCGGCAGCTCATCACCCTGTTCGCGGGTGTAGATGCGCACGTCAACGACGCGGCCGCGCTCGGTGCTGGGCACCCGCAGAGAGTTATCACGCACATCGCGGGCTTTTTCGCCAAAGATCGCGCGCAGCAGCTTCTCTTCAGGGGGCTGGTCGGATTCGCCCTTGGGCGTCACCTTGCCCACCAGGATGTCGCCGCTCTCCACGTAGGCGCCCACGCGGATGATGCCCATCTCATCGAGGTTGCCCAGGCTCTCCTCGGCAACGTTGGGGATCTCGCGGGTGATCTCTTCAGGGCCGAGCTTGGTCTGACGAGCTTCGATCTCGTACTTCTCGATGTGCACCGAGGTGTAGAGGTCGTCGCGCACCAAGCGCTCGCTCACCAGGATCGCATCCTCGTAGTTGTAGCCCTCCCAGGGCATGTAGGCGATCAGCACGTTCTGACCCAGGGCGATTTCTCCGCCCTCGCAGGCCGAACCATTTGCCAGCACCTGACCGGCGATCACCGGGTCGCCCAGCTTCACGATCGGACGGTGGTTGAGGCAGGTGTCCTGATTGGAGCGCTGGTACTTCTGCAGGTAGTGGGTGTGGTCGTTGCCCTCTTCATCGCGAATGACGATGGCGGTGGCGTCCACATAGGCCACCGTGCCGTTCACGGTTGTGATCGGCACCATGCCGGAGTCGCGGGCGACCTGGGTTTCCAGGCCGGTGCCCACCAGCGGACGCTCGGGACGCAGCAGCGGCACAGCCTGGCGCTGCATGTTCGAGCCCATCAGGGCGCGGTTGGCGTCGTCGTGCTCGAGGAAGGGGATCAGCGAGGTGGCCACGGAGATCACCTGCACCGGTGAGAGCTGCACGTAGTCGACCTGCTCGGGCGGCACGGTCTCGAAGTCTTGGCGGTAACGCACCGGAACCAGATCCGCCTTGATGCGGCCGTCGGCATCGGTGGCCACGTCACCGGGGGCCACGCGGCACTCGTCTTCGAGGTCGGCGGAGAGGTAGAGGGGATCGCCCTGCTTGAGAACGATGCCGTTCTCCACCTTCCAGAAGGGGGTCTCGATGAAGCCGTACTCGTTCACGCGGGCGTGGGTCGCCAGCGAACCGATCAGACCAGCATTCGGACCTTCCGGGGTCTCGATCGGGCAGATCCGGCCGTAGTGAGAGGGGTGGATGTCGCGCACGGCGAAGCCGGCGCGCTCACGGGTGAGACCACCTGGGCCCAGGGCGCTGATGCGGCGCTTGTGGGTGAGCTCAGCCAGGGGATTGGTCTGATCCATGAACTGGCTCAGCTGGCTGGAGCCGAAGAACTCCTTGATCGCTGCCACCAGGGGCTTGGGGTTCACCAGCTGGGCCGGGGTGAGGCTCTCGGTCTCACCAACGGTCATGCGCTCCTTGATGATCCGCTCGAGGCGGTTCAGGCCCACGCGCACCTGGTTCTGCAGCAGTTCGCCCACGGAGCGAACGCGGCGGTTGCCGAGGTGGTCGATGTCATCGAGGGTGGCGCCGCCCACATCGAGCTCGAGGTTGATCAGGTAATCGATCGTGCTCAGCACGTCCTCAGGGGTGAGGGTGCGGGTGGCGTCGGGGATGGTGAGACGCAGCTTCTTGTTGATCTTGTAGCGACCAACCCGACCCAGGTCGTAGCGCTTGGGATCGAAGAAGCGGCTGTGCAGCAGGGTCTGACCACCGCTCACCGAGGGCGGTTCACCCGGACGCAGCTTCTTGTAGAGCTCCAGCAGGGCCTGGTCTTCCGAGGCAATGCCTTCGTCGTTGGCGGCCTCGATCGACTTCTGGTAGTACTCGGGGTGCCGCAGCTTGTCGAGCACGTCGTTGTCCGACAGGCCGATGGCCCGCATCAACACGTGGGCATTGATCTTGCGGGTCTTATCGACGCGAACGTGCAGGAGGTCGTTCTTGTCGGTTTCAAACTTCAGCCAGGCGCCGCGGTTGGGGATCAGGCTGGCGTTGAAGGTTTTACGGCCGTTCTTGTCCTGCTCGTCTTTGAAATAGACACCGGGGGAACGCACGATCTGGTTCACGATCACGCGCTCAGCGCCGTTGATGATGAACGTGCCGCGCTCGGTCATCAGGGGGAGTTCCCCGATGAACACTTCCTGCTCCTTGATCTCGCCGGTCTCCTTGTTGACCAGACGGCAGGTGACATACATCTGCGAGGCGAAGGTCGCGTCACGACGCTTGGCCTCTTCCACATCGTGGCGGGGGCGCTTCAGGCGGTACTCGCTACCGATGAAGTGCAGCTCCAGCTTGCCGGTGTAATCGGTGATCGGCGAGAAGCTCTCCAGCTCCTCGATCAGGCCCTTCTCCAGAAACCATTTGAAGCTCGCGCGCTGTACCTCCACCAGATCGGGCAGGTAAGTGGCGGTCTTGGCGACCTGGATCGCGCTGCTCATGCGGGGAACCTGCAGGAACGGGTTGGACGGAACGACGGGGCCTGAAGCGAGCAGAGCCTGATGGGTGTTGAAGCGAGCGATGAGCACGGCCCGGCGCTCGCGGCGACGGACGGCATTGACAGACGACAGGGCCAACCTCTCCGGGGAGGAGGGGCTGGCCCGCCGGCAGACCTATTCAGCTCGCTTCAACCCAGGAGGCAACGACAACTCGCACCGGAAAGACAACAGCACCAAAGGGATGGGCAGGCGCACCAGAACTCTGGCGAGCGCTTTCAGGCTGCAGAGGGCTCGGATAAACCACAACCCGCTGCCAGGCCAATGAAACATCATACATTGTGAAGAGCTGGCCCAAACAGCGCACAGGCATTGCTGGTGCTCTGACGAGCCACCGCCTGCAGCGTTTCACCGCGCAGCAACGCCACCCGCTCGGCGACCGCCGCCACAAACGCCGGTTCGTTGCGTTTTCCCCGTCGCGGCACCGGCGCCAGAAACGGGCAATCGGTTTCCACCAAATAGCGCTCAGCAGGCACCAACTGGGCGCAGGCGTGGGTATCGGTGGCCTTGGGAAAGGTCACATTGCCACTGAAGCTGATGTACAGACCCAGCTCCAGAAAGCCCGCCATCTCCGCTGGAGTGCCACTCCAGCAATGCATCACCCCACGCGGACAAGCACCCCGACCAGCCCGCCCGCGCAGCTCAGTGAGCATGGCTTCGGCGGCATCGCGGCAGTGAATGATCACCGGCAGATTCAGCTCCACGGCCAGATCCAGCTGAGGGCGCAGCATTGCCAACTGCTCCTCCAGGTTCTTCACACGGAAAAGATCCAGGCCCAGTTCGCCGATCGCCACAACGCGGGAATCGGCTAAAGCGGCAGCGCGCAGTACGGCAGGCGTATCGCCCTGCCAGTGCTCCGGATCGAGCGGATGAACGCCCACGGCATAGCGGAGCTCAGGAAAGCGATCCGCCAAAGCCCGGATAGCAGGGATCTCCGAGGGCTCAACGCAAGCATGAAGGAGGCGGCCAACACCAGCATCGCGCCAGCGTTGAGCCACCTCCTCGAGGTCGTCATCGAAATTGCGAAAGACGATGTGGCAATGACTGTCGATTAACGGAGCCTCAAGGCTCTCCAACGCGACAGCCACAGCCATGGCATCAAGATTCAACGCTTCAGCCGAACCCTAGACGCGCACAGTGGTGCAATCAGGCCTTGGCAGCGGGCTCAACAGCCTGCTTCACCGCAGCGCTCAGGCGCGACTTCTGATGGGCACCGTTATTGCGATGCAGCACACCCACTTTCACAGCTTTGTCGATCTTGCTGACAGCCGCGTTGAGCGTGGTCTGCACGGAAGCCTTTGCGGCATCGCCGGGCTCCTGGCTGTAGGCGGCACAGGCGGCGAAGCAGCGCTTCATCAGAGTGCGCACAGCGGATTTGTAGCTGCGGTTGTGCAGACGGTTGCGCTCGGCAATCAGAACGCGCTTCTTCGACGACTTGTTATTGGCCACAGGCTGTACGGCGCTGGCTCAGCAAACAGAGACTCTACCCCTCAGCCCCACCGGCTCTAGCAAGGCTGACCACTAGCTTGACCGGAGAACGCCCGCTGTCATGAGCACGACTGCTGCCAGCGCCACCGCCGCCGCGCCTACCCCCGGCGACATCGCCCCACTGCAGATCGACGTGCTGCACGACGTTCAAGCGGCAGGCGAACGACTCGAGGCAATCGCTGAACGCACCGGCGGCAGCCAAAGCCGGGAGGCGGCACAGCGAGTGGACGCCATCATCGAGCAGGTGCGCCAGCAGGGTGATGTGGCTCTGATGGAGCTGACCGAACGCTTTGACGGTGTGCGGCCGGATCCTCTGCGCGTGCCGGCCGAGGATCTGGCCGCGGCCTGGCAGGCCACCGCCAAACCACTGCAGGAAGCCCTGCATTTGGCCCACCGCCGCATCGTGGATTTCCACCAGCGCCAGAAGCCGGCTGATCTGATGGTGACCGGCGTGCATGGTGAGCGTCTGGGCCGCCGCTGGCGGCCGGTAGAGCGTGCTGGCCTCTACGTGCCGGGCGGCCGGGCTAGCTACCCGAGCACTGTTCTGATGAATGCCGTTCCGGCCAAGGTGGCCGGAGTGCAGCGGTTGGTGATGGTCACCCCGCCCGGCCCCGATGGCCGCGTCAACCAGACCGTGCTCGCTGCCGCCCATTTGGCCGGGATCGAAGAGATCTACCGGGTGGGGGGAGCCCAGGCCGTCGCGGCCCTGGCCTATGGCACCGAATCCATCCCGCGGGTGGATGTGATCACCGGCCCCGGCAACCTTTATGTGACCCTCGCCAAAAAAGCCGTCTATGGCAGGGTCTCGATCGATTCACTGGCGGGCCCCAGCGAGGTGCTGGTGATCGCTGACCACAACGCCAACGCCGAACATGTGGCCGCCGATCTTTTGGCCCAGGCTGAGCACGACCCCCTCGCCGCCGCGATCCTGCTGACAACCAGCGCCGAGCTGGCGGCCGCTGTGCCGGCTGCCCTTGAAGAGCAGCTCGCCGGGCACCCCCGCGCTGCAATCACCCGCCAAGCCCTCAACGACTGGGGCCTGATCGTGGTGTGCGACAGCCTCGATCAAGCCGCCCGATTGAGCGATCGCTTCGCGCCGGAGCACCTTGAGCTGCAAGTAGAGCGACCCGAGCCCCTGGCGGATCAGATCCAGCACGCCGGCGCCATCTTTATGGGCGCCTGGACACCGGAAGCCGTGGGCGACTACCTGGCGGGCCCGAATCACACCCTGCCCACCTCAGGTACAGCCCGTTTTGCCGGCGCCCTCTGCGTGGAAACCTTCCTGCGCCACACGAGCCTGATTCAGTTCAACCGCCAGGCCCTGGAAGCCACCGGGCCGGCTGTGGGCACTCTCGCCGACAGCGAGGGGCTGCACAGCCACGCCGAATCAGTGCGCCTGCGGCTCAGCTGATGAGAGCCGAGGCACAGCTCAACGCTTCAGCAGGTCACGCACAGACGCAACGCCATCGTTGATCTCACCCACCAACACCTGGTCGGTGATGTTCACAAATAGGCCGTTCTCGAGCACACCGGGAAGGTTGTTGATCTCCTTCTCGAGGCCCACCGGATCGCCGATGCCGCCGGCGAATTTCACATCGAGCACCAGGTTGCCCTGATCGGTCACCACAGGACCGGCCTTCTTCACAGCCATGCGCAGCTGCGCATCTCCACCCATGGCAGCCAGTTGCCCCTGCACCTGTCGCCAGGCACCGGGCATCACCTCAACTGGCAGCAGGAAGCCCAGGTTGAGGGTATCCACCAGCTTGGTGGAATCCACCACCACCACAAATCGCTGAGCCCGCACAGCCACCAGCTTTTCCTGCACGTGGCATGCGCCCCCGCCCTTGATCAGCTGGAACGAGGGATCCACCTCATCGGCACCATCAATGGCCAGATCGATGCGATCCACCGCATTGAGGCTCTGCAGAGGAATGCCCAGCTCGGCCGCCAGCACCTCTCCCTGGAAGGAGGTGGTGACACCCACGATGTCGGTGAGCTCGCCGCTGTTGAGCTTGGCTCCGAGGGCTTTGATCATCAAGGCTGCCGTCGAGCCAGAGCCCAGACCCACGACCATGCCGCTTTGGATCTGCTCGGTGGCCGCTGCCGCCACCGCATGCTTCATCTGATCCTGCAGATCTGCCATCACGCCGTTCACTCTGGCCGGTGACCGTAGCTCAGGCGCTGGGAAGCGCCTCCGGCCGGATCGAGAGCTGCAGCTCCTGGTTGCCGCGCAACACTGTGAGCGGCAACAGTTCACCGACCGTGGAACCCTCCACCAAGCGCAGCAGGGTGCCGGGATCGAGCACGGTCTGATCGGCTGCGCCCACCACCAGATCACCGCGGCGAAGGCCGGCCTTCTCGGCCGGGCTCTCCGGCAGAACACGCTGCACAAGTGCGCCATCGCGCTCCGGCAGCTGCACCAACGCATTGGGATCGCTGTTGTTGTCACGGGCCAGGCGTGCATTGAGTGGCACCAGTTGCAACCCCAGATAGGGGTGCACCACTGATGCACCATTCCCCAACTGAGCCGCCACGCCTTTCGCCAGATTGATGGGGATGGCAAAGCCAAGGCCCGCGCCTGGCCCAGAGCGCACCAGGGTGTTGATGCCCACCACCTGGCCATCAGCGTTGATCAGCGGGCCGCCGGAGTTGCCCGGATTGATGGCGGCGTCGGTTTGGATCAGCTCGAGCCGTTTATCGGAAAAGCCGAGGCTGGTGATGCTGCGATGCAAGCTGCTCACGATGCCAAGGGTCACCGTGCGCTCCAGTCCGTAGGGCGTGCCAAGGGCGATCGCCCAGTCGCCCACCTCAAGGGCCTCGGAATCCCCCAGAGGAGCGGCTTTGAAGCCAGATCCACCAGGAATGCTCACCACCGCAAGGTCGGTGATCGAATCCGCGCCGAGCACCTGCCCCTCGAGCTCACGGCCATCGGCGAAGCTCACCTCTACTCGGCTTGCCCCATCCACCACATGCGCGTTGGTGAGCACCAGGCCCTTGCTGTCGATCACGATTCCTGAGCCCTGGCCCCGCTCGCGCGCATGGGGCATCTGATCGCCGAACAGCTCCCGCAGCAGCGGGTCGTTGAAAGAGGGATCGAGACCCACACGCGGCACGGTGCGCTCGGTATCGATGCGCACCACAGCCGGAGCCACCCGCTTCACCGCCGCGGACACAAAGCTGTGACCGGATGAGGAGCGATCCGCCCAGGCCGGCGCCGCTAGCCAGAGGCTCAACAGCAGCACCAGCGGCAGAGCGAGAAGGCGACGCACAAGGCCCAGGCGGTTGCGCCGCAGGCTAGGCAGGCTCATGGGGCGGCCAACGCAACAGCTCAGTGGTGATGCCCCCATCACGCCTCAGCTCAAGCAGACGCCCTCCGGGCCAATCGGCATGGCCAAGCGGACAGGGCTGCACAGCCTTGAAGGCAGCGAGCGTGGAGGGACAGGCCCAGAGCGGGAGCACACCTGCCCTGCCCTGCCAGTGCTGATGGACATGGCCAAACACCACCCCGCGCACCCAGGGAGCCGCCTGAAGGACTTCCAGCAACCGCTCGGGCTGTTGCAAGGCAATCGGATCCAGATCTGCGCTGCCGATGGGCAGCGGCGGGTGATGCAGGGCCACCAGCACAGGCCTACGGGCCGCCTCGAGCTGGTGCTGCAGCCAGTCCAGCTGCGCGGCATCGATCCAGCCCCCCACCGATCCGGGGCGATGGCTCTTGAGCAAGAGCAGCTGCCAGGCGCCCAGCGGCACCATGGACGGAGCGACCGAAGCCCAACGCCCCAGGGCAGCCCGCAGCAGCAACGGGTGGTCGTGATTTCCGGGCAGCAAGGCCACCGGCACGCCCCACTCCTCCAGCAACTCCCGCAGGCGCACATAGCCGCCAAAGCTTTCGTCCTGGCAGAGATCTCCGCTGATCAGCAGCCAGTCGGGGGGGCGCTCCAGCTGCGCGCAAGCCTGCTGCCAGCCATGGCGCAGCCCAGCCAGAGCCATCCGGCCGCGGCATCGGCCGGATGGGTCGGCCAGCAGATGGGGATCACTGAGCTGAAGAACGCGGATCAACAACCTGGTGCCGCAGCGATGGATCTAAGTTGCCTGCTCTGCGCATGGCTGGCATGGCTGCAATCCCTCCAGGCACCCGCCAACGCTGCTCCCTCTGCCAGGTGGAGATCCAGGGCATGGCGGGCGGCATCGACTTGGTGCACTTCAGCCAGGGCGGGCCCTCCACCCGCTCGAAGCTCTGGGCGCGTGTGTGCCAATACCTGCGCACGGATGAGCAGAAAGCCCAGTGCCTCAACCAAGACCCGACCCTGCGCGGCGAACAGAAGCCTGGTGATGCCTACATGGAGCCGCCTGCAGTCGACCTCAGTTCACTGGGCGGCTGAGGCAGCGCCAGAGAATCAGACCCTGATCCTCTAGGGTCAGTGCGTGCCCGGCGGGCACCCCTCACTGCTCGTCGGTTTTCGAACCAGCGACCAGTCAGGTTGCAGATCCCTGCAGGTGCCGGACGGGTCGCCCCGTCCCCCAACAGCGATCTGGCTTGCCTCATCCCCTCATTCCCGATCTAGAGCGCCTGGCCAGCCAGGCTGCCGCCGAAGCCGGGTTTCAGGTGTGTGGCGTGCAGCTGCTCACCCACCGCATTCCGATGACGTTGCAAGTGCAGCTGCGTCTGGCCGATGGCGGTGATGTGAACCTCGACAACTGCGCCAGCTTCAGTCGCCTGCTGGACGATGCGCTCGAAGCTGCGGGACTGATTGAGGAGGCTTATGTTCTGGAGATCAGCAGCCCAGGCATTGCTGAAACACTGAACGATGACCGTGACTTCCGCAGTTTTCGCGGATTTCCGGTCTGTGTTCGCTGCCGCGATGCCAAAACCGGGGCCGAGGCCGAACGGGAAGGCCTTCTGCTCGAGCGGACCGACGACAGCGTGCAGATCAATGTGCGCGGCCGCACGGTTCGCATCCCTCGCGCCGACGTGATTGCCGTGCGCCTGACCACCCCCACTGAGGGCTAACCCGCCCCTCCCCGACTCACCCGTTTCTCCCTCACCCCATGGCCCTGGTTCTGCTCCCCGGTCTGTCGAACCTGATCGAGGACATCAGCGAAGAGAAAAAGCTGCCCGCCCAGGTGGTGGAATCGGCCCTGCGCGAGGCGCTGCTCAAGGGCTACGAGCGGTATCGCCGCACGTTGTACCTGGGCATCAGCGAAGACCCCTTCGAGGAGGACTACTTCTCCAACTTCGATGTAGCCCTGGATCTCGATGAGGAGGGCTATCGGGTGCTCGCCTCCAAGATCATCGTGGAGGACGTGGAGAGCGAAGACCACCAGATCGCCCTGGCTGAGGTGATGCAGGTGGCCGAGGATGCTCAGGTGGGCGACACGGTGGTGCTCGATGTCACCCCGGAGAAAGAAGATTTCGGCCGAATGGCCGCCGCCACCACCAAACAGGTGCTGGCCCAGAAGCTGCGAGATCAGCAGCGCCGCATGATTCAGGAGGAGTTCGCGGATCTGGAGGATCCGGTGCTCACCGCCCGCGTGATCCGCTTCGAGCGCCAAAGCGTGATCATGGCCGTGAGCAGCGGCCTAGGTCGCCCCGAGGTAGAGGCCGAGCTACCCCGCCGTGATCAGCTCCCCAACGACAACTACCGGGCCAACGCCACCTTCAAGGTGTTCCTCAAGGAGGTGAGCGAGGTGCCCCGCCGCGGTCCTCAGCTGTTCGTGAGCCGCGCCAATGCCGGCCTGGTGGTGTACCTGTTTGAAAACGAGGTGCCCGAGATCCAGGAGGGTTCGGTGCGGATCGTGGCCGTGGCCCGCGAGGCCAATCCCCCCAGCCGCTCGGTGGGACCACGCACCAAGGTGGCCGTGGATTCTGTGGAGCGCGAAGTGGATCCGGTGGGTGCCTGCATCGGCGCCCGCGGCTCCCGCATCCAGCAGGTGGTCAACGAGCTGCGCGGCGAGAAGATCGACGTGATCCGCTGGTCACAAGATCCCGGCCAATACATCGCCAACTCCCTCAGCCCGGCGCGCGTGGAAGCTGTTCGTCTGGTGGACCCTGAAGGCCAGCACGCCCACGTGCTTGTGCCACCCGATCAGCTCAGCCTGGCCATCGGCCGCGAGGGCCAGAACGTGCGCCTGGCCGCACGCCTGACCGGCTGGAAGATCGACATCAAGAACAGCACCGAATACGACCAATCCTCCGAAGACGAGAAGGTCTCAGAGCTGATCGCCCAGCGCCAGGAGGAGGAAGCCCTGCAGGCCGAAGCCGAGGCGCGGCTGGAGGCCGAACAGGCCCTCCGCGCCGAGGAAGATGCGCGCCTGCGTGAGCTCTATCCCCTGCCGGAAGACGAGGAGGACTACAGCGCAGACGCTGGCTACAACGAGGCGGACTACGCGAACAGCGTGGCTGAAGAGGTCGCTGAGGAGAGCACTGAGGAGAGCAGCGAACAACCCGCCGCCGAGACGGTGGAGGCGGTATCGAACGACGACGAGGAAGGAGCCCGGTGAGTGAGCGCAGCGTCCTCAGGCGCTGCGTGACCTGCCGGCAGCTGCTCGATCGACAGCAGCTCTGGCGGGTCATTCGCCTGGCGGACGGAGGCCTCGCTCTCGATCAGGGCATGGGCCGGTCGGCCTACCTCTGCCCCAGCGAGAGCTGCCTTGAGGAAGCCAAACGCCGCAAGAAACTGCAGAAGGGCCTCCGTTGCCACGTTGCAGATTCCATCTACGCGGCATTGGAGCAGCGCCTGCACGCCACCTCATCCGCAGGCTCTGAGGCAAGATGAATGTTGGCCTCACCGTGTGTGGAGGCCCGGTGGCACCCGTTGGCACCGACCCTTTGGAGCACTGAATGACCAGCAGCGGCAAAGTCAGGATTTACGAGCTGTCCAAGGACTTGGGCCTTGAGAACAAGGACGTGCTCGATGCCGCCGAGAAGCTCGCGATCGCCGCGAAGAGCCATAGCAGCTCCATCAGCGACGACGAAGCAGCCCGCATCCGCAACCTGATTAAGAGTGGCGGCAATGGCTCCCAGGCAGCGAGCGCGCCCTCGCCTGCAGCTCCGCCGCAGAAGGCCATCCTCTCCGTGAAGAAAGCGCCCACAGCACCCGCCGCCAGCCCCGCGGCTCCCCAGGCACCCAAACCGGTCGCCAGCGCACCGGCGGCCCCGGCCAAACCTGCAGCAACCAAACCTGCAGCAGCCAAGCCGGTAGCAGCACCGTCACGCCCGGCTGCCCCCGCGGCTCCAGTGCCTCGTCCTGCAGCCCCAGCAGCCAAGGCAGCCAAGCCCGTGGCGCCCCCAGCGCGGCCTGCTGCTCCTTCAGCCCCTCCTGCACGCCCCGTGGCAGCCAAGCCGGCCGCGGGTGCACCAGCCCGCCCCAGCGCTCCGGCTCCTGCCCGGCCCGCCCCGGCGATTGTTTCCAAGACTCCCGCAGGTGCCCCGCCGGCCCGCAAGCCTGCTCCCCCAAGCGCTGCTGCGCCGGCACGTCCTGCAGCGCCGCCACCGCGGCCTGCAGCTGCACCCCAGCGTCCTGGCGCGCCAGCGCCCACCCGCCCCGGCGCCGGTGGCGGCAACAAGCCTCAGCTGGTGGGTCGCCCCCAAAGCGGTCAGGGGGGTGGTCGCCCCGCTCCTCCGTCCGGTCGTCCGTCCCTGAGCCAACGACCTGGCATGCCCACACGCCCCGGGGCCCCGGCCCCCGTGCGGGGCGCCAAGCCCGGCGCACCACCGGCACGGCCTCAGGTGGAACTGGTTGGCAAACCGATCCGCCGCGATGTGAGCGGTCCCAGCGGTGGCAACCGCCCCGCACCTCCCACAAGACCCGGCATGCCAGGCATGCGCAAGCCGGTGGCGCCTGGCGAGCTGATGCAGCTCCAAAAGCCCGGTGCACGCCCGGCTGCAGCACCGCCGCGCCGTCCGGGTGGGCCCGGCGCACCGGCAGCCGCCGGCGCTCCCGGCAGCACCGATGCTGCACGCCCAACGGCCACACCACCCTCGGCACCACGCCGTCCAAACTTCCGTGCTCCACAGCCTCCTGCCGGTGGGCGTCCCCGCCGTCCGGACTGGGATGACAGCGCCAAGCTGGAGGCACTGCGCAGCCGCTCTCCGCAGAAGCAGCGCCAGAAAGTTCACATCATTGGTGAAAACGACGATGCGCTGACGGCGGAAACCGGCGGTTACGCCGGCGGACAAGAAGCGATGGTGCTGCAGGCCTCCCTGGCCCGCCCAGCCAAACCGAAGAGCGCCACCCCCACCCACCGCAAGCCCACCGCGGTTACCCGCAAGCGCAAGAAAGAAACCACCCGTCAGCGCCAGCGCCGCCGCGCCATGGAGCTGCGCGCAGCCCGCGAGGCCAAGCAACAGCGTCCAGAAATGCTCGTGGTACCGGAGGGCAACCTCACGGTGCAAGAGCTGGCCGATCGCCTCGGCGTCGACAGCTCCGAGATCATTAAGAGCCTCTTCTTCAAGGGCATCATCGCCACCGTCACCCAGACCCTCGATCTCTCCGCGATCGAGACGGTGTCGGATGAGTTCGGCGTGCCGGTGCTCGAAGACGACGTGGAGGCCGCTGCCGCCAAGACAGTGGACATGATCGAGGAGAGCGACCTGGCTCACCTGATCCGCCGCCCACCCGTGGTGACCGTGATGGGCCACGTGGACCACGGCAAAACCAGCCTGCTGGACTCCATCCGCAAAACCCGGGTCACCGCCGGCGAGGCCGGAGGCATCACCCAGCACATCGGTGCCTACCAAGTGGCAGTGCCCCACGCTGGTGAGCAGCGCAAGATCACCTTCCTCGACACCCCGGGCCACGAAGCGTTTACCGCCATGCGTGCCCGAGGCACCAAGGTCACCGACGTGGCCGTGCTCGTGGTGGCCGCCGATGACGGCGTGCGCCCCCAGACCCTGGAAGCCATCAGCCACGCCCGCGCCGCCAAGGTGCCGATCGTGGTGGCGATCAACAAGATCGATAAGGAAGGCGCCTCAGCGGATCGGGTGAAGCAGGAGCTCTCCTCCCACGAACTCGTGGCCGAAGACTGGGGCGGCAACACCGTGATGGTGCCGGTGAGCGCCATCAAGGGCGAGAACATCGACAAGCTGCTCGAGATGATCCTGCTCGTCACCGAAGTGGAAGACCTGCAGGCCAACCCCGACCGCATGGCCAAGGGCACCGTGATCGAGGCCCATCTCGACAAGGCCAAGGGACCCGTCGCCACCCTGCTGATCCAGAACGGCACCCTGCACACCGGCGACGTCCTCGCCGCTGGCCCGATCCTGGGCAAGGTGCGCGCCATGGTCGACGACAACGGCAAGCGCGTCAAAGAAGCCGGCCCCTCCTACGCCGTTGAGGCTCTGGGCTTCAGCGAAGTGCCTACCGCCGGTGATGAGTTCGAGGTCTACCCCGACGAGAAATCGGCCCGCGCCGTGGTGGGCGATCGCGCCACCGAAGCCCGCGCCACCCGTCTGGCCCAGCAGATGGCCTCGCGCCGTGTGTCGCTGGCGTCGATGTCAGGCCAGGCCAGCGAAGGCGAACTCAAGGAGCTCAACTTGATCCTCAAGGCCGACGTGCAGGGATCGGTGGAAGCCATCCTGGGCTCGCTCGAGCAGCTGCCTCGAGAAGAGGTGCAGGTGCGGGTGCTGCTCTCGGCACCGGGCGAAGTCACCGAGACCGACGTGGACCTGGCGGCTGCATCCGGCGCTGTGATTGTTGGCTTCAACACTTCGATGGCACCGGGCGCCAAGCGCGCCGCTGATGCCACCGGCGTGGATGTGCGCGATTACGACGTGATCTACAAGCTGCTCGAAGACATCCAGATGGCCATGGAAGGCCTACTGGAACCCGAGCTGGTAGAGGAGGGCCTCGGCGAAGCCGAAGTGCGCGCGGTGTTCACCATCGGCAAGAGCGCCGTGGCTGGCTGCTACGTCACCAACGGCAAGCTGCAACGCAACTGCAAGGTGCGCGTCTGGCGTGGCAAGGAAAAGGTTTACGAGGGCGACCTCGACTCCCTGCGCCGCGGCAAAGACGACCAGAAGGAAGTGGCCACCGGCTTCGAGTGCGGCATCGGCTGTGATCGCTTCGCCAACTGGCAAGAAGGCGATCGCGTTGAGGCCTACAAACTGGTCACACAGCGCCGCACACTAAGCACCTGATCTGCAGCCGCACCCCGTGAATCCGGCAAGACGCGAACCCCTGCTGTGGCTCCAGCTCCTGGGGCTCGCCGCCTTGCCGCTCGAGGCGCTGCTCCTGCTGTTGGTTCTGGCAGGTGCCGACCCTGGCCCCTTCCCGGGATTTGAACGGGTGCTCGCCTGGGCCTTGGGGGCACTGGCACCGGCGGCCCTGTTCTGGAGGTTGCCACCCGATCTCTGGTCGCTGCTGCTCGCCCAAGTGCCCATGCGGGGCCGCCGGCCCGAACAGCTCCGCCTCAGCGCCCTGCAAGGGGCTCTGCCGCTCAAGCTCCTGGCGGTTGCTGGGGCGCCATTGCTTCTGCCAATGCTGTGGTGGGCCGACGCCAACGCAGGCTTGGCCTGGGCTTGGTCCCCCCTTTCCGCCAGCCCGCGCCTGGTGGTGCTGCTGGTGAGCGTGCCACTGCTGGCGCTGATGCTGTGGCAATGGCAGCAACTCATCCAGGCGGTGTGGATGCTCACCAGACCAGCGTTGTTGGTGGAGCAAACCCTGCCGCTCACCCAGGTTGATGCTGGCGAAACACGCCTCAATGCTGGACTTCCACTACTGCTCTTGCCGCCGCTCACGCTTGAAGTGCCGCCCACGCCGCAGGAAGCCCCCGCAGCAGAGATCGAACCTGAGCCAAGCCCAGAGCCGATTGCGAGCGACGAGAGCAGCGATATCAACGAAGCGTCAAACCTCCCACATGCAGATCTCGGGGATGTCGCCGTCGATCAACCCGATCCTGCCGAACCCGAGCAGGATGCCATCGATGTCCAGGGCGGGGATGCTGCTTCAGACACCACCGTCGTCGATGCTGGGGTTGCGATCACGCCAGAGCAATCCGCCGAAGAGCACAAGAGCTCCGACCTGGATTCCTAGATCGCTCAACGGCACGGCATCACCCGAAGAAGCACGTAGGGCCATGGTGGCGAGCCCCACAGCCGCAGAGGCTGTGAACGCGAGCCAGAGGGCGCGCCGCAAGCCACGCCATGGTGTTTTCGCCTCCTGAAGCAAGCGGGCTCGCAGCGCTGGATCAAGGGGCTCACGGGACTCTGGTGCCATGCAGTGAGCCCGATGGGCGCAACAGCCTGAATGCTAATTTGATGCGGCTGCCGGTGTAGCTCAGTGGTAGAGCAACTGATTCGTAATCAGTAGGTCGCAGGTTCAAATCCAGTCACCGGCTTTTTCAACAGAATTCATTGGCAAACAGCTTGTAAGCATTGAAAGCTGAGCCTTTCGTTTCGGTTGCGGCAGACCCCAATTCTCTCGATCAGCTGATTGAGAGCGAAGGCGTTGCTACAACACGAGCATCACCATCCGCTTCGAGCCATGAATCACAGCACGATGCAGATGCTGATGCGGGAGGCCCGCGAGGAAGCAGAACAAAGCTGGCAGGAGGGAGGTATTCCGATCGGTGCAGTGCTGGCTCAAGAAGACGGCACGATCGTGGCGCGTGGGCACAACCAGCGGGTGCAAATGGGCGATCCCACGAGCCATGGCGAAACCCAGTGCATCCGCAATGCGGGCCGGCGGCGCGACTGGCGCGAGCTCACGCTGGTAACCACCCTCTCCCCTTGCCCGATGTGTGCGGGGACAGCGGTGTTGCTTGGTTTTCGGCGCGTGCTGATCGGAGAACGGCACAGTTTCCAGGGCGCGGAAGCCTGGCTGCTCGAAGCCGGGATCGGTGTGAACTGCCTGGATGATCCATTGTGCGAGCAGCTGATGCAGCGGCTTCAACAGCAAAAACCTGAGCTGTGGGCTGAAGACATCGGCCTCTGAGCTGCACCACCGATGAACATCATTCTTCTGCGCGCAGACGACTGGCTCGACGCTGAACTGGCCATGGTGAGCGATCACCGCGCGACCCATATCCGCACGGTTCTCAAAGCGCAGGTGGGAGACGCACTCCACGTGGGCCTGCTGGGAGGAGAGTGCGGCACTGGGGTGATCGAAAGCTTGGACCTAAGCAGCGTGACGCTGCGGATTCAGCTTTCAGATCCGCCGCCACCGCGCCATCGCTTCGATTTGGTGATGGCCTTACCCCGGCCGAAGATGCTGCGCCGCATCCTGCGGCAGTGCGCAGAATTTGGCGTGGAGCATCTCCACTTGATCAACAGCGCCAGAGTGGAAAAGAGCTTTTGGCAGAGCCCACTGCTACGGCCGAGCAAGGTGGCGGAAGCCCTGCAAGCCGGGCTGGAGCGCTCCAGAGACACTCTTGCCCCGCAGGTTCATCTACACAAACGCTTTCGCCCATTCGTGGAAGACGAGCTGAGCAGCATCTGCGCCGGCCGCCCCTGTTGGATTGCGGAGATGGGGGCCACGCGATCGCTGGCAGACACACCAGCCGAGCGTGCCGTGGTGATGATCGGCCCGGAAGGCGGCTTTGTGCCCTTTGAGGTGCAGTTGGCGCTGTCGGTGATTGCAAACCCTGTGCACCTTGGCGTACGCACCTTGAGTGTGGATACAGCCCTCACCACCGTGCTGGCCCAGGCCTTGCCTCGCTGATCAACCAAGCCAACCAACAAAAAGCCCCCGCTTACGCGGGGGCCTTCCGATTCAACCAAGGTTGAATCTGATTGAGGTTCAACCTCAGCCGATGGCAGGTGCAGTCAGTGCCACGGGGGTGGCTTCTGCAGCAGCCAGGTCGAGGGGGAAGTTGTGAGCGTTGCGCTCGTGCATCACTTCCATACCCAGACCTGCACGGTTCAGCACGTCAGCCCAGGTGTTCAGAACACGGCCCTGGGAATCCAGGATGGACTGGTTGAAGTTGAAACCGTTCAGGTTGAAGGCCATCGTGCTCACGCCCAGGGCGGTGAACCAGATGCCGACCACAGGCCAGGCAGCCAGGAAGAAGTGCAGGCTGCGGCTGTTGTTGAAGGAGGCGTATTGGAAGATCAGGCGACCGAAGTAACCGTGGGCAGCCACGATGTTGTAGGTCTCTTCCTCTTGGCCGAACTTGTAGCCGTAGTTCTGGCTCTCGCTCTCGGTGGTTTCACGCACCAGGGAGGAGGTCACCAGCGAACCGTGCATGGCGGAGAACAGGGAGCCACCGAACACACCAGCCACACCAAGCATGTGGAAGGGGTGCATCAGGATGTTGTGCTCAGCCTGGAACACCAGCATGTAGTTGAAGGTGCCGGAGATACCCAGGGGCATGGCGTCCGAGAAGGAGCCCTGACCGAAGGGATACACCAGGAACACAGCAGAGGCAGCAGCCACGGGTGCGCTGTAAGCAACGCAGATCCAGGGGCGCATACCCAGGCGGTAGGAGAGTTCCCACTCACGACCCATGTAGGCGTAGATGCCGATGAGGAAGTGGAAAACAACCAGCTGGAAAGGACCGCCGTTGTACAGCCACTCGTCGAGGCTGGCGGCTTCCCAGATGGGATAGAAGTGAAGGCCGATGGCGTTGCTGCTGGGGATCACAGCGCCGGAGATGATGTTGTTGCCATACATCAGGCTGCCGGCCACAGGCTCACGGATGCCGTCGATGTCGACGGGGGGAGCTGCGATGAAAGCAACGATGAAGCAGATGGTGGCTGCCAGCAGGCAGGGGATCATCAGAACGCCGAACCAACCCACATAGAGGCGGTTGTCGGTGCTGGTGACCCACTCGCAGAACTGGTTCCACGCAGAAGCGCCTTGGCGCTGCTGGAGAGTGGTGGTCATGAGTACGGGATACGTAATGCTCAGCGGCAAGGCCCGAAATCGGACCCGCTGTCGAGCGGGAAGGAAGGACAGGGCGGTAACCCGTCCTGCCAAACTCCAATGTAACGGATGTTTGCGCCGTGTGACGCGCTCTTAAGGCTTGAACCCGGCAGCAGATCCACAGCAGTGCTGATCGGTGCCATCAGCCGCGGTGATGAGGCGCCTGGTTTTTCCTCCAGATCGCTGCTAGGAGTTGCCTCTCTTCATTCAGGGCCATGCGCCTTCCCGCTGTTTCCCTGGCTGCCGCGCTGCTGCTGGCGGGCTGCCAGAGCGGTCCATCCGCCGAGAGCGAGCGGCTGGATCGGGTTGAACTGCGCCTGCAGCAGCTGGAGCAACGGCAGGCCAGTCCCGGAGCCCGCAACACTGCCGATCAAGCCGGCAAACCTCCGGCGGGGCCAGTGAAGTCACTCACCTTCCGCATGGGCAGCGACGATGACCGCCTGCGGATCTACTGGGCCGACGGCACCAGCAGCGATCTGCCCTGCACCAAAGAACAGGGCACCTGGGCCTGCGGCTGAGCACTCAACACCACCACAACCATGAAACTCCTCTCTCCACTCGCCTGCTTGCTCCTCGGCTTCAGCAGTGTTGGGACCACCGCTTCCCTCGCGCAGGGCGTGGGAGCAAGCCTTGAGCGCATCGATCAACTGGAGCAGCAGGCACCTGCCCGGCAGCGCGCGATGAACCTGGCTCGCAACACCGCCATCACTCTCAATGGCGGACTGAGCGTCTATGTGCCCGCGGCCTGCATGTTCAGCTCCGGTGGCAGTGGTGGCAGTTGCCTGGTGGAAAACAACAGCGCGGGCTTTCTCTTTCGCTTCAACGGCGGCGCACCGGGCTGGCAGCAACTGGGCAAGCCCCCAAGCTTCACCACTGAGATCCTGATCAGTCCCGATGGCCGCACGGTGACTGAAGTTGTCTACAACGGCCCTGCCGTTTGAACCAGGCTGCCTAGGGCCTCTACCCAGCTGCGATCACAACTCCAACGCTCGCGCCGGCAGAGGCTTAGGGCGATCCCTTTTTCCCCATAGGCCGCCTCATTAATAAAGACTGGCCAACGGGCCTCTGAGCCCAACTCCAAGACCTCGGGCCTGTAGCGCTCCCCGGCCCCATCCAGCTGCCAGAACAGCGGATCACCCGGCTGCAGCGGCAGCCAGTCGCGGTGTTGTCGCTGGGGATGCAAAGCAGCCAATGGTGTGCCATCAGTGAGACGCGGTAGGTCGAGGCTGCCTTGATGCAAGTGAACCTGCAGGCCCTGGGGTAATCGAAGCCGCCCGGCCGCCGCGGCCGCCAGGGTGTCGCAAGCCGCTTCCAGGGCCAGCTGGGTCTGACGGCAGATCGTGGCGCTCACCAAACCCTGCGGCACCGGCCCCACCTCAACCACCAGGCCAGCCGGCCAACGCTCCACCAAAAAGCCGGTTTGGGCCGCATCGGCCTCATGCAGATAAACCGGCAAACCGAGCCGCGCCTGCATCCCCGCCGCCAGCGCCAGATCAGCCGGACGCCGCCCGTAGAGCACCAGGGAGTTCCCCATGGCACTGGTGGTGCTGTGCAGATCCAGTGCCACCGTGCAGGGCTGGCGGCCCTCAGGCCCGAACGCTGCCAGCAGCGTTCGGGCTCGCTGAATTTCCAGCTCGGTGCGGGAGGAATCGGCCAGCAGCTCGGCAGCAAAGGAGCGGTTCAGATCCCGCTCGATGTAACGGCGATTAGCGACGAAAGCCTCGGGATTGCCGATCTCCAGCTGCAGATCAAGGCCTGCTCGATCCAACAGCTGCGGTTGGCGGCGCCACTGCTCCATCAGCCAAGGGGCATTGCGCTCATTGCCATGGGTGGCTGCTACCACCAGCACGCGTGCCTGGCCCATCGCTGGATGCCTCTTGCTCACTGCGTCAGCCTGGCAGTGATGCAGCGATGAGGGCGATGGCGATTCCCCCGGCCGTGGTGGCAGCGGCGCGCGCCAGCTGGCACTGGCAATGGCAGCGGCTGATGGGAGGCCTGGGCCCCGCCGATGCCAACGGCAACTACACCCGACCCAAGGCTGCCTTTACCGCCCTGCCTCCCCTCCCGACCGACGCTGCCCAGCCGTCTCAACACGTGTTAATCGTGGGTCGCAGCTGCCCTTGGGCCCATCGGGCCTGGCTGGTGTGGACCCTCCGCCAGCTGCAGGACTCCATCGAACTGCTGGTGGTGGAGCCGGATCCCGAAGCAGGACGCTGGCGCTTCCAAACGCCCTTTCTGGGCTGCAGCACCCTGCAAGACCTCTACCGCCGCTCAGGGGCCGCAACGCAGCAGCGGGCAACGGTACCGGTGCTCGTGCATCGCCCCAGCGCTCAGGTGGTGTTAAGCGAGAGCGCTCGGCTAATCGAGCTGCTCAACCAGTGGCCCGCGCCTGATGGGAGCGTGGATCTGGCGCCACCTGAGCGCATCAGGACCATCCAGCCCTGGCGTGATCTGTTTCAAGGCGCCGTCAACGACGGGGTGTATCGCTGCGGCTTTGCCCGCAACCAAAACGCCTACGACCGGGCTGAAACCGCCTTGTTTGCGGCCCTCGATCAAGCCGAAGCAGCGTTGCAGGGTGCGGGTGCACAGTCCTGGCTCGCGGGGGGCGACGTGAGCCTGGCGGATGTGCAGCTCTTCCCCACACTGATCCGGCTGGAGCTGGTTTATGCGCCGTTGTTCGGCGTCTCGCGCCGGCCGCTGTGGCAATTCCCGGCGTTGTGGCGCTGGCGCCAGCGCTTTTTCGCTCTGCCTGGCGTTGCTGCCACCTGCTGCGATCAGGCCTGGCGGCAGGATTATTTCGGGGCGCTTTTTCCCTTGCACCCATCAGGGATCGTGCCGGCGGGGCCCGCGCTAGCCACACTGGTGCAGGGGCAGGTGCAGGGATGACCAACTTTGAAGGGGCGTACGGGCCGTACAGCATCACGGCCGATGACGAACGAGAGGTGTTCAGCTACAGGCTGGCGTTGTTCACCGCAGCGCTGGCCCAGGTAGGGCTGCTGCTGCAGTGGCGCCAACTCGGCGGGGCCTCGCTCTGGCCCTGGCTGCCTCCCCTGCTAATCGGGGTGGGCTTGGCCCTGCGCTGGATCCACATCTATCTGCGGCCACTGCACCGAGCCCTCCAACTGCTCTGGCTGGTGGGCTGCCTGGGCTTCGCAGCGCTGGCCTTCAACGCGGGGCCCAACGGCATGGCCGAGGCCATAGCCAACAATCCCCGCTGGATCTGGGCGATCGGGCCCTTTTTCGCAGCACTTGCCGGGATCGGCTTCAAGGAATTCTTTTGCTTCCGCAGGCCGGAAGCCATCGGGGTGACACTGCTGTTGCCCCTGGCTCTACTGGGCAGCCTCATGGGGCTACTGCCAACGGCAGTGAGCGGCAGCTTGATGGGGCTTGAAGCAGCGCTGCTACTAGTGCTCACCCTGCGCAAGTTCCCGATGCCGGCAGCGGCGGATGTGGGCGACAAGAGCGTGTTTGCTTATCTGGACGCTCAGCGGCAGCAGCCCGGTTCGTGAGTTTGATCAGCCTGGTGGATGTCCGCAAGGACTACGGCATTCGCACCCTCTTTGATGGCCTCAGCCTGCATGTGGGCGAGCGGGAGCGTCTCGGGCTGATCGGCCCCAATGGAGCTGGCAAGTCAACCTTGATGCGGGTGCTGGCTGGGCTAGAGCCGCCCGGGTCAGGCGAACGGCGCGTGCTGCCCCAGGCCCGCATTGTGTTGGTGAGCCAGGAGCCGGAGATGGATCCGGAGCGCAGTGTGCTCGAGCAGGTGTTCGCCGAAAGCGGCGAAAAGATGCAGCTGCTGCGGCGGTACACCGCCGTGAGCGACGCCCTCGCCCTCGCCCACGCCAAGGGCGACGACGACACGGCCCTGCTGGCGGAGTTGGGCGATCTCAACGCTCGGATGGATCAGAGCCAAGCCTGGGATCTGGAGCAGCAGATCCGTGAAGTGCTGCAGCGGCTCGGCATCGGCGACACCAAGCGCCGCGTGGGTGATCTCTCCGGGGGTTACCGCAAACGCCTGGCGCTAGCGGCGGCTTTGGTGGCGGATCCGGATGTGCTGCTGCTCGATGAACCCACCAACCACCTCGATGCCGACTGCATCCAGTGGCTGCAGGGTTACCTGCAACGCTTCCGCGGCGCCCTGGTGCTGATCACCCATGACCGCTATGTGCTGGATCAGGTGACGAACCGGATCGTGGAAGTCGACCGGGGCGAGGCCCGCAGCTACAGCGGCAACTACGCCTACTACCTGGCTCGCAAGGCGGAAGAGGATGCCTCCGAAGCAGCGAGCGAAGCCAAGCTGCGCAACGTGTTGCGCCGGGAATTGGAATGGCTCAAGCGCGGCCCGAAAGCACGTAGCACCAAACAGAAGGCCCGTATCCAGCGGATCGAGGCCATGCAAGAGCAACCCAAGCGGCAGGCCAAAGGTCAGCTGAGCCTGGCCACCAATCAACGACGCCTGGGCAAGCGCGCCATCGAAGCCGACGGGCTCTCGGTGTGGGCCACCGATGCCCACCAGGCCAGCGGTGCCGACCCGTTGCTCAGGGAGTTCAGCTACGACTTCAGCCCGGAAGATCGGGTGGGAATCATTGGCCCCAACGGTTCCGGGAAATCCACCTTGCTCGATCTGATCGCCGGGCGACGCACGGCCCAGGCCGGCAGGATCGAGCTGGGCAGCACGGTGAAACTCGCCTACTTCGATCAACACAGCCACAACGTGCTCGAAAGCACCGATGCGGCCGGCCGTCAGCGCAAGGTGATCGATGTTGTGAAAGAGGCAGCCAGCACAGTGGAACTGGAAGGCTCCAGCCTCAGTGCATCCCAGCTGCTGGAGCGCTTCCTGTTCCCTCCGGCGCAGCAACACCAGCCAGTGAGCAAGCTCTCCGGCGGCGAGCGGCGGCGGCTGCACCTCTGCCGGCTGCTGATCGAAGCCCCCAATGTGCTGCTGCTGGATGAGCCCACCAACGACCTCGACGTACAGACCCTCACCGTGCTGGAAGACTTCCTCGAAGACTTCCGAGGCTGTGTCGTGGTGGTGTCCCACGACCGCTACTTCCTCGATCGCACCGTGGATCGGCTGTTCTGCTTCGAGCGGAGCAGGCTGCAACGTTTTGAAGGCAACTACAGCAGCTATCTCGAGCGGCAGCAGACCCTGAGCAGCACAACAAGCGGCGGCTCAGCCACCACCGCCGCCCCCACGGCCGAACCGCCCCCAGCCGCCGCGGCCCCAACCAAGAACCGCCGCCGCAGCTTCAAAGAATCCCGTGAACTGGAGAAGCTCGATGCAGAGCTGCCGCGCTGGGAGAAACAGCGGGGCGCTCTAGAAGCCCAGCTAGCTGCTGGCGGCAGCGATTACGCCGCCCTGGAAGCCCTGAGCGGCGAACTCTCCGAACTCCTGGAGCGCATCGTCCGCGGCGAGGAGCGCTGGCTGGAGCTCAGCGAACTGGCGGGTTGAGCGCACTGCTGCGGCGCCGGCGCAGCTGATGGGGGAGCTCCGGCGTCGCAGGCCGGCAGGAGGCAGGCCGGGCGCTGAGTTCACAGCGGGGGGGGCGACTGGGTTCGGCACCGAGCCAGGGTTGGCGGCGCAGACAGCCCGTGCGCTGCTCTTCGTCTTGAAGGGCAGTTGGTTTGTAGTCGTCAACGCCGCGCTGCAGGGCCATCTCATCGCCCATGCGGCGGAGGTAGAGATCTAGCGACCACTGCACCTGGTGGTGTTCAAAAGCTTCACAGGCCGCCTGGAGCGAAGGGAACCGCTGGCTAACCAGGCCGCTCGGAGCACACTGCTTCCACTCGAGCACCTCTTCAAAGGTCAGGCCGGATCGCCATTGGCGTTGCTCGGAGAGGTAGCAGTGATGCTCCGGACCATTGATCCAATAGAGACGGCTCTGATCGTCGATGAAATGGCGATCGCGGCGTTGGCGGATGCGTGTCATGGCCCCAGGAGCCTTGTGATCCTTCCCTAGCAAAACCACACTGATGGCGCCGCGGAGCACACCAACAGGCCGAAATCAGAAGCCCACCACAAAGCGCGACCGGCATGGCGCATAGCCCGTATGGTGTGCGGGACGTCGAGCGGCCTGAACAATCCGGCCTCCTCCATGACCACGATCGACGACCACATCGCCAAGGACAAAACCGAGATCGAAGCGGCGCGCGCTGCCGGCGATCAGGGCAAGGTTCGCCACCTCGAAGAAGAGGTGAAGAGCCTTGAGGAATACAAGACGCATCACCCTGAGGAGAAGAAAGACCCCTCTCCGCTCGAGGTGTTCTGCGACCTCAATCCCGACGCGCCTGAGTGCCTCGTCTACGACGACTGAGTCGTTCCCCAGTGGCACGCACCTGGAACGAGCCTCAGATCCCGAGCTCCTTCCAGGTTGCAGCCAGCAATGTGTCGAGATTGTGTGACGTGGCGGCGGAAATCGCCATCACAGGTTGGCCGCAGTGGTCGCTGACCTGTTTGACCCGCTCTTCCAGTTCGTCGTCGAGCAGCAGCTCTGTTTTGTTGAGCGCCACCAGGCATGGCCGCTCATCAAGCCCATTGCCATAGGCGGCGAGCTCCTGCTCGACCACCTGCAGGTCACGCACCACATCCTCCGAGCTCGCATCCACGAGGTGGATCAGCAGGCGCGTTCGCTGGATGTGGCGCAAGAAATCATGGCCCAGCCCAGCCCCCTGGGCGGCACCGGCAATCAGCCCGGGAATGTCGGCAAACACGGTGCCATCGCCCGTGGGACGGCGCACCACGCCGAGGTTGGGCACCAAGGTGGTGAAGGGGTAGTCGGCAATCTTTGGCCGGGCCGCTGAGAGAACGGAGATCAGTGTGCTCTTGCCGGCATTAGGCAAGCCGATAATCCCCACCTCGGCCAGCAGCTTGAGCTCAAGCTGCAGATTCCACTCCTCGCCATCGCGGCCCTCGGTGAACTTCTCAGGAGCGCGATTGCGGTTGCTCAGGTAATGGGCATTGCCAAGGCCGGCCCGGCCGCCCACCGCCACCAACAGCTTCTCGCCCGGTTCGGTGAGATCGCCCAGCAGGATGCCCGTGCGCAGATCACGCACCTCGGTGCCGCAGGGCACCTTGATCGTGAGCCCATCGCCGCTGGCCCCAGTGCTCTTGTTTGGGCCGCCGCGACGGCCATCCACAGCTTCAAACAGGCGCTTGTATTTGAAGTCGAGCAAGGTCTGGAGGTTGGGATCGGCCTCCAGCCACACGTCGCCACCACGACCGCCATCGCCGCCGGAAGGGCCGCCGGCCGGCACATATTTCTCCCGGCGGAAGGCCGCAATGCCGTCGCCGCCGCGGCCAGCCCGCACCGCAATGCGGGCCTGATCAATGAACTGCATTTGACCAACCCTAGGATCGAGCCGCCGTGTGGCCTGGTCTTGGCAGAGGTTCGCTTCCAGCAGGTCAGCAAGACCTACCCACCACGGCGGGGCAGTGCGCCCGTGCAGGTGCTCCGCCAGGTGGATCTACAGATCGCCGATGGTGAGTTCCTGGTGCTAGTGGGCCCCTCCGGCTGCGGTAAAAGCACCCTGCTGCGCCTGTTGGCAGGGCTGGAGGCCCCGACGGACGGCGACATTTTCGTAGGGGATCGCTGCGTGACCGGGCTGCGGCCCGCCCAGCGGGATGTGGCGATGGTGTTCCAGAGCTACGCGCTCTATCCCCACTTGAACGTGGCAGGCAACATCGGCTTCGGCCTGCGCCGTCAACGCCGGCGCACCCCCCTGCAGCAACTGCAAGACGGCCTGCACCAGGCCAGCCGCGGCCTGCCCCACCCTCTGCAGATCGCCTCCAGCCGCGAAGCCCGCATCGAAGCGCGGATCCAGGACGTGGCCGCCACGCTCGAGCTCGACCATCTGCTCGATCGCCTGCCCAAGGAGCTCTCTGGCGGCCAGAAGCAGCGCGTGGCCCTGGGCCGGGCCATCGCTCGCCAGCCCGCGGTGTTCCTGATGGATGAACCGCTCAGCAACCTCGACGCCAAGCTGCGCACCGGCACCCGCGCCCAGATCGTGGAGCTGCAGCGGCGGCTGGGGACCACCACGGTTTACGTGACCCACGACCAGGTGGAAGCGATGACGATGGGCCACCGCATCGCCGTGCTCAACCGCGGCCATCTCCAGCAGCTCGGCACTCCCGCCGAGCTCTACCAATGGCCCAGCAACCTGTTTGTGGCCCAGTTCATCGGCAGCCCGCCGATGAACCTGCTGCCGATGATCAGTGTGGGAGCCGGCCAACTCCAACTTGGCAGCCGCCGCTTTACACCGGAGGGGCCGATGGCGGAGGCGCTGTTGGAATGGCAGCACAAGGGTGGAAGCGAACTGCTCAGCGGCGGCCTGCGGGCCGAGCACCTGAAGCTGGCGCCTGCCACTAACCGCAATCTGGCGGCCGAGATCTGCCATGTGGAGGGGCTGGGCAACGAGCAACTGCTCACCGCGCGCCTGCTGGAGGGGGATCACTTGGTGCAGCTACGGGCCGAGCCCGATCAACAGCTTGTGCCCGGCCAGAGCATTCACCTGGAGGTGGATCCTCAGGGCTGGCGCCTGTTTGATCAAGCCGGCGAGGCCATCCCCAGGCCGAAGCCGGCTGCTGCGCCTAGGCGGGAGCCGGTGCTGCCTGAGCTGGGTTGAGCCCAGGGGCGGGCCATCACTGCCAGCTCATTTCAGCCAGATCACACTGCAGCCCTGGCCGCCATCACCCTGCTCGGCATCGCTGACCCGCTCCACATAAGGCAGCCCATCGAGCCAAGCCCGTAGGCCCCGCTTGAGCTTGCCCGTGCCGATGCCATGGATCACCCAAGTGGGGCCGTTGGCGCTGCGCAGCACCTCCTCCACCGCCGCCTCGGCTTCATGCACCCGCATGCCGCGCACATCCACCGTGTTGCGCTCGGTGCGCACATCCGGACTGCGACCACCAAAGGATTGACGGCTACGCACCTGCACCTGAGGCTTGCTGACCTCCGGCGGAGCGGGCTTTTCGCCGTTGAGGCCCTCAATCGCCGAGAGCTCGAGGTTGAGGCGCATCACGCCGCAGCGCACGGTGAGTTCGCGGCCATCAGCGGAGAGCGCCAGCACCTCCCCCGCCTTGCCCAGCGAGAGAACCCGCACCCGATCCCCCAGCGCCGGACGCCAACCCTTGTGATCACGCCGTTCGGGCTGAGGCCGGTGCTGCTGCTCCAGGGATTTGAGCCGCTGGCCGGCGCGGCGGGCCGTTTCGCCGAGGCTGGCGGTATCCAGATCGCGGCCTTGGCGGAGGCGCCGGATGGTGCGCCGCACCTCCTTCTGGCCATCGCGGATCGAGCGCTCCAACTGCTGACGGCGCTGCTCTTGCAGTTCGGCGCTTTGCTCCTTCTGCTGCTGCCAGCGCTGCAGCAGCTCTTCGTGCAGCAACTCAGTGCGGGCTAGAAGCGCCGCGGCCTCCTCGGCCGCCTCCTGCTGGCGCTGCCGCTGGTTTTCCAGGCCGGCAATCACCTGATTCACCTCTCCTTCACCACGGGGAGCCAACAGCTGTTGGGCTTCCTCCAGCACCTGGCCATCAAGCCCCAGGCGGCTGGCGATCGCCAGGGCGTTGCTGCGCCCTGGGATACCCCATTGCAGGCGATAGGTGGGCGAGAGGGTCTCCACATCGAAGGCCACGGAGGCGTTTTCAAAGCGGGCGTCGTTGTATTTGAGGGCCTTGAGCTCACCGAAGTGAGTGGTGGCGATGGTGAGCCGCGCCCGCTCCGCCAATTGGCGCAACAGGGCAATGGCCAGGGCCGTGCCTTCGGTGGGATCGGTACCGGCCCCCACCTCATCGAGCAACACCAGTGAGGCACCTGAAGCAGCCCCGAGATCAGCAGCGGCTGGGGGCAAGGCCTCCAGGATCCGGGCAATGCGGCGCACATGGCCGCTGAAGGTGGAGAGGTTTTGCTGCAACGACTGCTCATCACCGATATCGGCCAGCACCTGAGCGCACCAGGGCAGCTGCGGTGTGCCGCTGCAAGGCAAGAACAAACCGGCACGGGCCATCAGGGCCGCCAGGCCCACGCTTTTCAGGGTCACGGTTTTGCCGCCGGTGTTGGGGCCTGTGATCGCGACCACCCGCAAGCCCTCATGCACCCGCACGCTCACCGGCACCACAGGGTGGGTACCGTCGCGGCGCTCCTGCCAGAGCAGCAGGGGGTGTCGCAGCCCCTCCAGCCGCAACGGTGCCAGCGGATCGGCGACCAGCTCCGGCCGCACCGCCCCCAACCAGGCGCCGTAGCGGGCCCGGGCCAAGGCTGCATCCAACTGGAGCAGCACCTGCTGGAGATGCTCCAGCGCCGCTTGCTCGTCGCCCACCAGCGCACTGAGCTCTTGGAGCACCGCGCGCTCGGCTTCGCGCTCTTCTCCTTCGAGCTGCCGCAGCCGATTGCCCAGGGGAATCACGGCCTGGGGCTCGATAAACACCGTGCTGCCGGAGGCGGAGCTGTCGTGCACAAGGCCAGGCAACTGTCCGGCCAAGCCCGCCTTCACCGCCAACACCGGCCGGCCATTGCGCTCGGCGATCACGTTGTCCTGCAACACGGCCGCGTAACGGCGCAGCAGATCATTCAGGCGATCGCGGCGCTCCTGGCGAGCGGAGGCGATCTGACGGCGCAGCTGGGCCAGAGGCGGGCTGGCTCGATCCGCCACACGGCCGCCGTCTTCGATGCAGAAGCGCAGGCGCTGCTCGAGCTCCGGCAGCGTGCGCAATCCCTCCACCATCGCTGTGGTGACGGGGCGCAGCTCCGCATCATCGATCTGGCGGCGCAGGCGCCGGGCCGCCGCCAGGGTGGTGGCCACATCCAGCAGTTCATCAGCCCCAGCCACGCCACCTTTGGCGCAGAGCTGCACGGTGCGCTGCAGGTCTGCCACCCCCTGAAAGCTGAGGCCACCTTCGGTGAGGCCATCGAGGGCCAACAGTTCACCGGTTTGGGCTAGCCACTGCTGGCTGACCTGAAGGCTGGGGGCCAAGGGCAACTCCCGGCAGAGGCTGCGCCCAGCCGTGGTGCCGGCAAAGCCCGCCACGTGCTCACCGAGCCGGCGCCACTCGAGCAGCTCCAGAGCCTCGAGCTGGATCGGGCTCAGGGTGAGGGAAGGGAGGCGTTGCGACTTCGCAGCGGCGGCAGGCTCTGGATCTCCAAGGAGAGCAGCTGGCGCGTGCACAGAACCCCCAACCGTCACGCGCGACCCACGGCGATCGGTTCCACGCCCACATTGGAGGGCAGCCCCTCAGCTGGCTCGTAGAGCATCTCGAGCCAGTTGCCTTCCGGATCCTGCATGTAGAAGGAGGCGGTTCCATCGCGGTGGTCGTGAACCGGACCGCAGCTGTGCCCCTGCTGCACCAGCTGCTCGCGGATCCGATCCACCTCGCCCCGCTCCTGGAAGTGGAAGGCGAAGTGGGGGCCAGCGGCGCGGTAGTCCGGGCTCAGCAGGGCGATGCCTTCCCCGCTGTGGGGCCACTGCAGATAGCACCAGTCGTGGGCATCCCAGGTGAGCCTTAACCCCAGCCCCAGATAGAAAGCCTTGGCGCGGTCCATGTCCTGCACCCGCAGGGCGACATGGCCGAGTCGGTGGGTGGAGGACATGACAGACGTCAACGATCCTTCCATTGTCAACGCCGTCGTGCGCAATCGCGGGTGGGCCGGAATGATGGTGCGGGTGCGATGCCAGCGTTGAACCTCAAGCCATCCCTCCTGAGCCTGCGGGGCTGGGCGCAGCAGCAGGCCGCCGATCCCGATGGTCAGGTGCTGCTCAGCCTGATCAGCGTCGGCGGCCTCACCGCGCTCTGGGCTCTGTTCTGGCCGGTGCCCACCGAGGTGGTCGGCCGCGGGGTGGTGATCGTGCCTGGCGGCGCCACCGTGCTCGACAGCCGCGCTGAAGGTCAGATCCGCGAGCTCAACGTGAAGGTGGGCGATCGAGTGCGCAAAGGCCAGTTGCTGATCGTGCTCGATCAGCCGGCGCTGGAAAAGCAGTTGGAACGCCAGGAGCGCGACCTGCGCGAACTCGAGCAGATCAACAGCGACCTGAACCGCCGCGACGCGATCCGGCTGGCGGCAGCCCGCGAGGTGCGCGACACAGCCCTACGGAAGCTGGAACGGGAGCGGCAACGGGTGCGCAGCCTGCAGGGCACCTATGCCCAGAAAGTGGCCGACTTCGCCCACCTCGCCAAAACGGACGTGGTGGCCCCCCTGGGCCAGGAGGTGGTGGCCACCTCCGATCGCAACACCCAGCTGCAAGTGGAGCTCGATGAGCTCACCATCCGCGAAAAGGATGTGATCAGCGCTTACACCAAGGTGAAGCTCGACATCGACACCGAGCAGCAGCAGCGGCGCTTCCGCATCGACAACACCCGCCGTGAAGTGCGCGTGAGCGAGGCCCGCCTCCAATACGAGGGCAACCTCACCGCCAAACGCGACGGCAGCATCCTCGATCTGCAGGTGATCCGCGGCCAAACGGTGAAACCGGGGCAGCGCCTGGGCACCCTGGGCTCATCCGCCGCCACAGACACCAACGAACCACCCCCAGCCCTCCAGGCCATCGCCTACTTCCACCCCGCCGATGCCCGACGTCTGCAGCACGGCCAGGGCATTGAGGTGGTGCCCGACTGGCAGCAGCGCGGTCGCTTCGGTGGGATTCAGGGTGTGGTGGAACGGGTGAGCCTGCTGCCGGCCACCCCGGAAGACATCAACACCACCATGGGCAACCCGCCCCTGGCCCAGTCGCTGGTGGCCAGTGGCCCGGTGATCCGCAGCAGCATCAAGCTGCGCCCCAAGCCCAACAGCGACGACGGCTACCGCTGGACCCTCTCCAACGGCAGCAGCGTGTTTCCCATTCGCGAAGGCCTCACCCTCAAGGCGCACGCCTACGTGGAATGGCGCACACCGGTGAGCTATCTGCTGCCGATCCTGCGCGATCTCACCGGCACCTACCGCACCCCCCGGCTCGACCGGCAGCAGGATCAACCCAGCCGGCGCCAGGAGGGCACGCTGCCATGAAACGGGAATGGCCCTTTCTCGCCTTGGAGGTGCTGTTTCTGGTGGTGCTGCTGCAGAGCAACGCCCCGGAGGTGTGGTTTTGGTTCATCGCCCTGCTGGTGCTGCTCGGCTGGCGCAGCCTCGCTCTGCGCCAGCGGCTGATCCAACGCCGCGCTACGGCTGAGGCTGCAGCTGCTGCACCAGAGCCGCCGGCAGCGTGATCGGCAGGGTGAGATCCTGCTGCGGCTGATCGGGCACCGGCTGCAGTTGCCGCAGCATGCGGGCGTAGCTGAGGTTGGCGAGGGTGGTGGATTCGGCGATGCCCTCCATCGATCGGGTGAGCAGGGTGATCGTTTCACTCACGTCGGTGTAATCAGCCAGGCCCAGCTGGTAGCGGGCGCGGGCATCACGGAAGGCTTCCCGGGAGGCGCGGTAAGAGGCCTCCGCGGCGGCCAGCTGGCTGAGCGACGCGCGGTAGTCGTAGAAGGCAGTTTCGAGCTCCTGGCGGATCTGGTTGCGTTGGCGGGCCAGCCGCTGCAGCACCGCCTCGGCGGCGGCGCGACTCGCCTGGGCGGCTCCGCTCGACACCCCGGCATCAAACAAACGCCAGTGCAAACGCAGGCCGGCCACCCAATCGGCGCTCTGACCGGAGAGCTGGGGGATGTTCGTCGCGGAGCAACAGCCCTCGAGGTCAATCACCGGCTTGGTGATCACATCCGTGCCACCGCCTCCGGCGGCAAACAGGTTCAAACTCGGCAGCAACTGTGCCTGGCGGCGATCGGCCTGACGCATCAGCGCATTGCGCTCCGCCGCGAGCTGCTCCAGCGAAGGGTTGTCGCGCAGGCCGGCCAGCACCGTTGCATCCAGCGGCAAGGGCCAGGCCGGCTGCAGCTCCACCTGCGTTTCAGCCAGCAGCAGCGTGCCAAAGGCCACGTTGAGCAAATTGGTGAGGGCCTGGCGGCGGCTGAGGCGCATGGCCTCGGCCTGCTCCTGGCGGAAGCGGCTTTGCTGCAGCGCCGCCTCCGCCCGCAACAGATCCAGCCTCGGCACCAGGCCAGCACCTTTGAGCGCCGCCACCTGGTCGCGCACCAGGCTGTCATTGCGCACCACCGCCTCACGGATGCGGAGCAACTGCTCAGCGAGCTGCAGGCCGTAGTACGCCTCGCTCACCTTCAGTTGCAACTCCCGCAGGGCATCGCCGTACTGGCGCAGGGCTGCCGAGAGGCGCTGATCCTGTTCAGCCAGGGCGGCCCCCCGCTCGAAGCTGATCAGCTCCCAATCCATATCGAGGCTGCCCCAGCCGCTGCCGCGGTTGGTCTGGATGCGGCTCCAGCCGTCCGGCTCCACCAGAAACGGCGACGTGGGGGGATACAGACCCGCGTTGTCCTGCAGCACCAGGTTGGTGTCGCTGCGCTGGGAGAACGCGCCACCCAGGTTGAGCCCGAGCCGCGGCCAGAAGCGCCCTAGCACCGAGCGTTTGAGGCCACGCATCTGGGCGATCTGGGCGCGCCGCTCAGCCAGCTCTGGATTGTTAGCCACCGCCACCTCCAGGGCCTGCGCCAAGGAGAGCACCCGTTCTTGAACCTGATCGACAGCTGAGGCCGAGAGGGGCAAGGCAGCCGGGTCGGGAGCGCGCAGGGCTGGATCCGCCAAATCGAAGGCACGCTCAGGCGCAACGGCACCAGGACTGAGCGCCCCATCCAACGCCTGGAGATCGCGCTCAAAGGCGGCCAGCGAACGCAGCAAACCCGGCGACGGTGGCAGGCCGCTTGAGGCCGTGGGAGGTGACGCCCTGGCTGGATCCACCAGAGGCCCCATCGGCATCAGAGCGGCCCAGAGCAGCCCAGCCCAGCGGACGCGCACCATCACTTTGCGGGGCCTTGCTCAGTCACCGGCGGGGCAGCCTCCCGCCGGGCCGCCTGGGCCAGATCGTGGAGCCCCACGCTGGTGCGCGCCAGGCAGCCAATCGAAAAGCAGATGCAGGCGCTGCCCAGCAGGCCCCAGTGAACCCGGCCGCTGTTGGCATGGATCTTGGTGACCATCAGCACCACCGCCACCGCCGTGGCCCAGGGAATGCCGATGATCAACAGCACCGAGGAGCGACTCATCTCAGCAGCGCTCAGTGCAGCACCAGGTGCTCAAGCTGTTGCTCAGCCGCTGTGCGGCGGCGGTTGAGCTGCGCCAGCACCCACGACACTTTGCAAACGCAGCCGATCGAAAAACAGATCGCGGCGCTGCCGAGCAGGCCCCAGCCATGGCCATGCAAGCTGAAATCCTCGGCCAACAGCAGGCGCAGGGCCAAGAGCGCCATCAGAGTCGCCGCCACCCAGGGGCCGTGCACCCACAGCAGCAGATAACGGGCCATCGAACCTCACACGGCTGCCGGTGCCCCAGGAGGATCGCACTCCCAGGGCTCCACGCCAACCGTGCTGCCGCAGAACTCAGCTCAACCCTGACGCAACCATTCGGCCGCATCGCAGGCGTGATACGTGAGGATCAGATCGGCGCCGGCGCGCTTGAAGCAGAGCAGGGTTTCCAGCACCACGGCACGCTCATCGATCCAGCCTTTTTCAGCGGCTGCTTTCACCATCGCGTATTCGCCGCTCACGTTATAAGCCGCGATCGGCAGCTCGCTCTCCTCGCGCAAGCGGTGAATGATGTCGAGGTAAGCCAGTCCAGGCTTCACCATCATGATGTCGGCGCCTTCTTGCTCATCGAGCTGGGCCTCGGTGATGGCTTCGCGGGCGTTAGCCGGATCCATCTGATAGGTGGATTTGTCTTTGGGGATCGGCTTGCTAGCCGTGGCACGAGGCGCTGAATCCAGGGCTTCACGGAAGGGCCCGTAATAAGCAGAGGCGTATTTGGCCGTATAGCTGATGATCCCAACGTGCTCGAAGCCCTCCTCATCGAGGGCTTCGCGGATGGCGCCGACGCGGCCATCCATCATGTCGCTGGGGCCGATCAGATCCGCACCGGCGCGGGCTTGAGCCACGGCCTGCTTGCAGAGGATCGCCACCGTTTCATCGTTGAGAACCACGCCCTCACCGCTCACGATGCCGTCGTGGCCGTCGCAGGAATAGGGATCAAGGGCCACGTCGGTCATGATCGCCATGCCGGGATGCACTTCCTTGAGACGGCGGATCGCCCGGGGGATCAAACCGCCCTCGTTGAAGCACTCGGCGCCGTCTTCGGTTTTCAGTCCGTCCGCCACCTTCGGGAACAGCACCACGCAGCGGATGCCCAGATCCCAGGCGCGGCCTACTTCCTGCACCAGCCCCTCGAGGCTCCAGCGCTGGCAACCGGGCATGGCGCCGATGGGCTCGTTGCTAGCCCCCTCGTGCACGAACAGCGGGTAGATGAAGTCGGCCGCGCTAAGGGAGGTCTCACGCACCATCGCCCGCAAAGCAGGCGAACGGCGGAGACGACGGGGGCGGTAGGTGAGCTCCATCAGGGCAGACGCAGGGTCGGCAAGCAGGGGCGGATCCTACGGAGCCTGGCGATCAACTCACATCCAGCTCCACCTTCATCACATCCACAGGGCCACGTCCCTCGGCGTTGAGCTCCTTGGCGGCGCGCAGGGCCGCTTCATGGGCGTGAAACAGATGAGCCAGCTCCGGCTCTGCCACCTCCACCAGCGCCTGGCCATCCGCCGCAATCGCAAGGAAGGCCCCACTGGCCTGCACCTGAATCACGTAGCGCTCTGGCTGGGTGCAGTCGTGGGGGTGGGCCGGATCGAGGTGAGGCTACCAGAAATGGAGCACCGGCTCACACAGAAAGCATGGTTGTCACACGGTAGTCAATTCCGGCAAGTCGGCCGCCCTCTTCACACATAGGATATTGCAACTCATTCGCAATAGCGAGGTGCCATGGCTGCATCGGCCTGGCTGGTGGATCTGCCCACAGGCGCAACCGCCACGGTGGAGTCGCTCGCAGCGGATGCGGGATTGAGGCAGCGACTCGAAGCGCTTGGCTTACGGCCAGGGCAAGCGGTGCAGGTGCTCCGGCGGGGCTGGTGGTCGGGCCCGTTGCACGTCCGCGTGGGCATGACCGAACTGATGCTGCGCCGCCGCGAAGCCGCTCGGGTGAGCCTGGCCGCATGAGCACCATTGCCGTACTCGGCATGCCCAACACGGGCAAGTCGACCCTGTTCAACCGGCTCACCGGCCACCACGCACAGATCGGCAACTGGCCCGGCCTCACAGTTGATCTGATGCAAGCCGATCTGCAGCTGGCGGGGCGCACCCTCCAGCTGGTCGATTTACCAGGCATCTACGACCTACGCGGCCACAGTGACGACGAGGCGGTAGTGCGCCGCTTCCTCGAGCGCACCCCCGTGGATTTGGTGTTGGTGGTGCTCAACGCCAGCCAACTCGACCGGCAGCTGAGGCTGGCGTTGCAGGTGCAACAGCTGGGCTTGCCCGCGGTGCTGGCCCTCAACATGGCGGACGAAGCGGCCCGCTTCGGGGTCCATATCAACGCCCCACTGCTGGGCGAGGCACTCGCACAACCGGTGCTGACCCTGAGCGCGAAATATCGACAAGGCCTCGACGCCCTGCAACACACCCTGCTGACGCAGTTGGAGGCGGGGCATGGGAGGGAAGCCGCCGTGCCTGAACAGCTGGAGGAACGTCTGGCCGCCGCCGACGCCGCGCTTGATGGCGCCATGGCTCAGCTGGTTGAGCGCTGCGTCACCCTGCCGGGACGATGGCGCGACAGCCGCAGCCGACGCCTTGACGCCGTGCTGCTTCACCCAGTGCTGGGGCTGCCGCTGTTCTTCCTGGCCATGGCCTTGATGTTCCAGGTCATCTATGCCGTTGGAGTGCCCGCGCAGGAAGGCCTGGCAGCTCTGCTCGATCAGTTCGGGCAACTGGTGCTCAAGCCCCTACTGGCGCCCCTGCCCACCCTGGTGCAGGGATTCCTGCTGGAAGGGCTGTATCAGGGCCTGGGCACGGTGATGGCCTTCCTGCCGGTGATCGCGCTCTTTTTTCTGGCCATGGGCGTGGTCGAAGACAGCGGCTACCTCTCGCGAGCGGCCTATCTCATGGACGCCTTCATGGAGCGGCTCGGCCTCGATGGCCGCAGCTTCGTGCTCTCGCTGATGGGCTTCGGCTGCAACGTGCCGGCCATCCTCGGCACGCGGGTGATGCGCGATCGGGGCCTGCGGCTGCTCTCGATGCTGGTGATTCCCTTCTCGCTTTGCTCGGCGCGCCTCAACGTTTTCCTCTTCATGTCGGCGGTTTTCTTCCCGCCCCGCCTTGGCGGCCTGGTGATCTTTGGGCTGTATTTGATCAGCTTCGCGGCAGCGCTGCTCACAGCCCTGCTCTTTCGCGGCCGGTTCCCAAATAACGAACCGCTTGTTCTGGAACTTCCTCCCTACCGCTTACCCACAGCCGGCCAGATGGCCAGCCGCGCCTGGAGCGAAGTGAAGCACTTCTGGCTGTGGTCACGCCGCTTCATCGTCCTGGGCGTGGTGGCGGTGTGGCTACTCAACAATCTGCCGGTGGGCGTCGATCCCGCATCGAACGCAAGCCTGGCCGGCCGGCTTGGCAGCTTCACCCAGCCAGTGCTGGCGCCAATCGGCATCAACCCCAAGCTGGCGGTAGCCCTGCTGTTTGGCTTCATCGCCAAAGAGATTGTGCTGGGGGGGCTGGCCGTGATTTATGGGCAAGGTGATCCTGGGGCGCTGGGTCTGGCCATCGCCGCTGATGTGAGCTGGCCTCAGGCGTTGAGCTTCATGCTGTTCACCCTGCTGTACACCCCCTGCCTCTCCACGGTGGCGGTGATCCGAAGCGAATCCAAACGGCTGAGCTTCACCTTGCTCAGCGTGGGATGGTCGCTCTTGCTGGCCTGGCTGGTGTGCCTGGTGTTCTTCCAGGCGGTCACCCGCCTGAGCTGAATCAGGTCCAGTTGCCGCCAAACATGTCGTCGTAGCCCTCGTAGGGGTCGTACTCGGACCAGCCTGGGCTGGCCTCGTTGAACAGGCCGTAGCGGGCGTCCTCATCGTCCATCAACGTGTTGCCGGTGGGCTCTGTGTTGCACGTGACGCCACCACCGGGGGCCGGCTGACAATCCGTGAATTCCACCCCGGCATAGCCAGGCCAGGCCGCAAGGAGCACCGTGAGCGACAACAGGACGCGGAGCATGGTGGGCATGCGGCTGCACCTGAGATGATGGCTGGCGCTTCTCAGCCTGACAGCGATGTACACCGATTGGACCGCCGTTGCACTGCTGCTGCTGACCGCGGCCCCCTTGTTGGTGGTCGTAGCCACCGCCGCCTTTTTCATCTGGCGCCAGAAGTCGAAGCGCTGATGTCGCTGCGGAGCCCTTTGGGCAGGCGCTGACAGAGGTCTAGCTCCGGCGACAGGGCAGGATCCGATACGCCAAACACCCTCTCAAACACTGGGGGCTGCCCCTGCCCAAGACACGACAAGCAGGTGCGGTAACCAGCCGATTCGGTGCGCAGCACTCCGCTCCCTCCGCAGCAGGGACAGGATTCGCCCCTTGGCGGCTGCGCTCCTCGCTGAGGGCTGTTCATGGTGGGTTGCGATCAGTGGGATCACTCTGGGGAGTTTTCACCCGTTTGATCCCAAAGCCTTCCTTAAGGCTTCAGGGCGAGCAGCCGGCAAGCGCAGCCAGCAACTGATCGAGGCTGAGCGCCTGCAGCAGTTCCGCGCTGCTGAGGCGGCTGCCGGGATTCACGAGCGTCAGAGTGGCGGCCATACGCCCCACCACGGCCGCCGCATCCAACCCTTGAGCACGCAGGCCATCGAGATCAAGCCCCCCATCGCGCTTGGAGAGTCGCTGCCCGTTTCCGTCGCGCCAAAGGGGCAAATGCCAGTAACGGGGTGACTGCCCTTCCAAGGCCTGCATCACAGCCAGCTGCGGCGCTGTGGCCTGGACAAGATCATCGCCACGCACAACATCACTGATGCCTAGGGCTAGTTCATCAACGGCCGTGGCTAGGTGGTAGGCGATGAAGCCATCGGCTCTGCGCAGCACAACATCACCCACCTGCGATTGGGCATCGAGGCAGCACTGCCCACCCGTGGCCGTGGCAAGCGGCTCCGGCCAGCAGAGCGAGCCTGGATTGAGCTGCAAACGCCAGCTGGGTAGTCGCCCATCCCGAAGCCCCCAATCAGCGCCGCCGTAACGGCACCAGCCCGGATACACGGGCGTGATGCCATGCGGGGCCGAAATATCCGCCAGCATGCGGCGGCTGCAGCGGCAGGGGTAGAGCTGCCCAGTGCGGCGCAAGCTGGAGAGCACGGAGGAATAAAGCCCCCGCCGCTCACTCTGGCGAATGAGCGGACCATCCCAGCCCAGCCCCAGCCAGGTGAGATCACGCAGGATGGAGGCCTCAGCCCCGGGTCGGTTGCGCGGGGTATCGAGATCATCGATGCGCAGGAGCCACTCTCCACCCTGCAGGCGCGTGATCAGCCATGACACCAGGGCGGTGCGCAGGTTGCCGAGGTGCAACCGCCCCGTTGGGGATGGGGCATAGCGCCCGCGGCATCCCCTGGGAGCAGACAACTGGCGCTGCAGATGCTCAGGCAACACAGCAAGTTGGGCATGCATGGGCCCGTTCAGCATCCTTCACGGGCCCATGCCGCGAAGGCAGGGCAACAAAAAAGCGGCCTGCCGGCCGCTTGTGAGGTCGAATGCTGCAGAGATCGCCAAGGGGCGATCAGCCCTGCACGCGGTCCTTGAACATCTTGCCGGCAGTGAAGGCAGGCACACGCTTGGCGGGAATCTTGATCTTGTCGCCGGTCTTGGGGTTCAGACCCTGACGGGCGGAGCGCTCGCGAGGTTCGAAGGAACCGAAGCCCAGGATCGACACCTTCTTACCTTCCACCACCGAATCAATGATGGTGTCGATAGCGGCATCAACCACTTGGGCCACGTCGGTCTTGGTCAGCTCGGTGCGGGCAGCAACGAGGTTGACGAGGTCAGCTTTGTTCATCGGAGTGGGAAGCCTCTGGGTCAGTAGCAGCCGGGCGGCTCGGGAACACCGACCGCCACTGGGTTCAGCGCGCCAATGGTATGGGGGTTCGCAAGGCCCGGCAACCATCGAACCCCTTCTAGCGCCAAGGTTTTGCCACTTTGACGACCGTGACGGCCCTCGATCGAGGATCAGTCGCCGCCTAAACGGCTTCCTCCGCCTCCAACGCCTGAAGGTTGATCTGATCGATCAACCGCCGGGCTGAGGGCACCAATGCCTCACCCCTGAGGGCCCCGAGACCGGCGCCACTGGCCAGCCAATCGGGCTGATCAGGCGGCAGCCAAACTCGGAGCCGCTCGAGACTGCGCAACCAGCGCCCCCAATGAAAACTGCGGCGGGTGCGCAGCGGCGCCGCACACCCCGGAGCAACCGGGCTCAGCAAGCGGCCGCAGAAGAGCAGCGAGGGCCGTTCTTGCTCCTCTGCTGCCAGCAACACCGCCGAACCAGGACTGGGGCCCGGCGTCCACAGCAACCTCAGGCCAGCCTCAAGCTCTGACTCAGCAGAAAAGTGGATTAACTGCTGCACCCCAGGCAACAGGTAGGCCTCCTGCTCCTGCACATGCACCGGCCAGCCCAGCGCCTCTTGAAACCGGCGCAGGCGGCCATGGCCTTCCCGACCGGTCAGCACAATCCGTCCAGCGGGGCGCGCCTGCAAAAACGCCAGGTTGGCTTCGTTGAAGGCGGGGCAATCGATCAACACACCGGCACCGTGGCCGCTGGCCGGCTCAAGCCACCAGGCACTGCCCCCCTGGCTTTCGCGACTGGGAGCGAACAACCAAAGCCCGGTCTGCACTTGCCGGGGCGAACGCCCTGCCGGGGTGGCTTGTGCTTGGAGCCGTGACATGCAGGGCAGAACGCACCAACTCCACCTAGCTTGTGGCAGAGGCCACCGGGATCCGTTGCGCACGATCCGACTGGGACAACCCTGGCCCCTCGGGTCGATCGCCACGGGCCATGGGGTGAACTTCGCCCTTGTTGCCCCGATGGCCACACGGGTTGAGCTGCTGCTGTTTGCCAACGGCAATGCCCCTGAGCCCGAACAGGTGGTGGAGCTGGATCACCGGCACCGATCCGGCGACATCTGGCACGCCGAAGTTGAAGGGATCGGCATTGGCTGCTGCTACGCCTATCGGGTGTTCGGCCCCCTGCAGCCAGGACGCCACGGCTTCAATCCGTCCAAGCTGCTGCTCGATCCCTGCGCCCGTGCCATCACGGGCTGGGATGTCTACCGGCGGATGGATGCCATCGGTGCAATACCCAACACTGCGAGCTGCCTGAAGGGGGTGGTTACCGAGCGCGACCGCTTCGATTTCAGCGCCGCACCCCGACCCCGCCACAGCTGGCAGCGCACGGTGATCTACGAGCTGCACGTGGGGGGCTTCAGCCGCGGTACCGGCAGCCCAGTGAGCGAAAGCGCTCGCGGAACCTATCTAGGCCTGATCGAAACCATCCCCTATCTCAAGGAGCTGGGCATCACCACGGTGGAGCTGCTGCCGGTGATGGCCTTCGACCCCCACGATGCGCCGGCGGGGCGACTCAACTACTGGGGCTACAGCCCCTTGAGCTGGATGGCGCCCCACCACGCCTATCAGCAGGGCAACAACCCCCTAGAGATCCGCCAGCAGGTGCGACAGCTGGTCACGGCATGCCACCAGGCGGGTTTAGAGGTGCTCGTGGATGTGGTGTACAACCACACCTGTGAGGGCAACCAGGCGGGTCCAACCCTCAGCTGGCGCGGCATCGATGACCGCAATTACTACCACCAGAACGCCAAGGGCGACTACTTGGATGTGAGCGGCTGCGGCAACTCGATCGCCGCCAACCGCCCGCATGCCCGCCGCCTGATCCTCGAATCGATGCGCTGCTGGGCACTGGAGCTGGGGGTGGATGGCTTCCGATTCGATCTCGGCATCGCCCTGAGCCGAGGCGAGGACCTAGCCCCCCTCGATCAGCCACCGCTGTTTGAAGAGATCGAGGCCGATCCGGAACTCTCCGATCTGAAGCTGGTAAGCGAACCCTGGGATTGCGGAGGCCTTTACCGCCTGGCCGACTTCCCCGCCCGGCGCATCGGCGCCTGGAACGGCCGCTTCCGCGACGATGTGCGCCGCTTCTGGAAAGGAGATGAGCGCAGCTGCTGGCCCATGGGGCAGCGCATCGCCGGCAGCCCGGATCTCTTTGGAGGGATCCCGGCCCTACTGGGCCGCAGCATCACCTTCCTCACTGCCCACGACGGCTTCACCCTGGCTGATCTGGTGAGCTACAGCCGGAAACACAACCTGGCCAATGGCGAAGACAACCGCGACGGCGACAACCACAACAACAACTGGAATCACGGAGCGGAGGGTCCCAGTAGCGATCCAGCCGTGCAGGCCCTCCGCAACCGCCAGCTGCGCAACCTGCTCAGCACCCTGTTGCTCAGCCCTGGCGTGCCGATGCTGCTGATGGGTGATGAGGTGCGCCGCAGCCAGGGAGGCAACAACAACGCCTGGTGCCAGAACAACTTGCTCGGCTGGATGCACTGGCAGCCCGATGAGGGCGATCTGGCCCTGAAGCTGTTTGTGCGGCGGTTAATCCACCTGCGCCATCACCTGGCGGATCTGCTCAACCCGGAGATTCCCCACGCGGAAGCCGGCAAAGCGCTGCGATTCGATCAACCCGGACACCTGCTGCGCCAATGGGATGGCGTGAAGCTGGGTCAGCCCGACTGGGCCAACTGGTCACACACCCTGGCCTGGAGCCTGAACGACCGCGACCGCGGCCCCCTGCTCTGGTGCGGCATGAACGCCTACCACCAGGACCTGAGCTTCGAGATTCCGACCAGCCCGAGCGGCTGGTGCCGCGTGATCGACACCCATCAGCTTCCGGGTGACGACCTACCAGCACACCCACCGGATGCGGTGGGCAGCAGCATTCCAATCGGCAGCCGCAGCCTGGTGCTGCTGGCTGCGAAGCCGCTGATGGAGGGCCATCAGCTGTAAACGAGGAGAAGCGGGCTGCGGGAATCGAACCCGCATCATCAGCTTGGAAGGCTGAGGTTTTACCACTAAACTAAGCCCGCAGCAGTACAAACGCACCATGCGCTCGTCGCTGGACTGGCGTGTTCTTGGTTTCACGCCGGTTGCAGCATTATGACCTGCGTTCGGAACAGTGTCCTTGCCTGCCGTCCCTTCTGAAGCCCCAGCAGCTCCGTTCGATGCTGCCAGCCTCAGGGGGGCCAGCCGTCTGAGGCTGCTGATGGCCTACGGCCTCGGCGATGCCGGCACAGGCATGGCCGCCTCGCTGATTGGCTTCTACCTCTTCATTTTTTACACCGCAGCAGCGGGCCTACCGGCCTGGATGGCGGGCCTGGTGCTGATGCTGGCCCGGCTCTGGGATGCCGTGAACGACCCGATCGTGGGCTGGCTGAGCGACAAAACCCAAAGCCGCTGGGGGCCCCGCCTGCCCTGGCTGGTGGGCAGCGCTCTGCCGCTCGGGATCGCGATGGCTCTGATGTGGTGGCTGCCGCCTGGAAGCGACTGGGTGCGCTTCTGGGTGTTCGTGGCCGTGTCGGTGCTGGCGAACAGCCTTTACACCTGCGTGAATCTTCCCTACGCGGCCCTAGCGGCGGAGCTCACCACCGAGGTGTCGCTGCGCACGCGGCTCAACATGGCCCGATTCACCGGCTCGATCACCGCCGGGCTCGTGGGGATCGTGCTGGGAGGCGTGCTGCTGCGCGACCACCAGAACCCAGAGAGCTACTGGCAGGTGGGCGTGCTCTCCGGCTTGATCATCACGGTGTGCACGTTGCTCTGTGCCTGGGGCATCGCGCCCGCCGCCCGCCACTGCCAGCAACCGACGGCCCAGAGCGGCACCACCCGGCGCCTGCTGAAGCGGGTCCGCAGCAACGGCCGCTTCATGCGGGTGCTGGGCCTTTACCTGCTGCTCTGGTGTGCACTCCAGATCATGCAGACCGCTGCGCTGATCTACCTGCCTGTGGTGATGCGGGTGCCGGAGGGTTGGAGCAACTGGATCCTGCTGCCCTTCCAGATCAGCACCCTCGTTGGCCTGCAAGTGTGGACGGCTGTGTCCCACCAGCGAGGACGGATCCGCGCCCTGCTCTTGGGCAGCGGCCTGTGGGTGGCTGGCTGCCTGGGCGCCATGGTGCTGGCTCCGCTCGATGCCGCCATCACACCGTTGGGGTCGCTCGGCAATGGGGTGCGGCTATCGCTGCTGCTGATCACGATCATGGTGGTGGGCCTGGGCGCCTCCACGGCCTATTTGATCCCCTGGGCGCTCTTGCCCGACGCGATCGACGCCGACCCCGAGAAACCAGCCGGCCAATACAGCGCCTGGATGGTGTTCACCCAGAAGATCTGCATCAGCTTCGCCCTCTTCTTCTTCGGCAACCTGATGAGCCTCAGCGGCTATGTGGCCTCGCGCGGCATGCTGCAACCCGATAGCGCCCTGGTGGCCATTCGCCTCTGCATGGGCATCATTCCTGCAGTTCTGGTGGTTCTGGGGCTTGTGGTGATGCGCCGCTGGCCTGAGAAGACTCTGCATCTGCAGCACCACCCCAGCGCCAGCTGAACCCCTTCCGATGTCTCTGATGCCCCGCCGCCGTCTTCCCACCTGGCTACGCCCCCGCTGGCTGACCCGACTTGGGGAGAGCTGCCTGATCGGTGGTCAGGCCATGGCGGCTCTAGCTCAGGGCCGGGTGGGCATCAACGATCTAATGGCCGAAATGATGGAGGCCGGGCCTGGCAGCTTCCTGATCGTGATCATCACGGGCCTAGCCGCCGGCACTGTGTTCAACATTCAGGTGGCAGCTGAGCTCACCAACCAGGGGGCCGGCGCCACCGTGGGCGGCATTTTGGCCCTAGGCCTCTCACGGGAGATCGCCCCGATCCTCACGGCCACATTGGTCACGGGCAAGGTGGCCACGGCCTATGCCGCGCAGCTGGGCACCATGAAGGTGACCGAGCAGATCGATGCGATCACCATGCTGCGCACCGATCCGGTGCAGTACTTGGTGGTGCCCAGGGTGCTGGCGATGTTGATCATGACGCCGGTGCAATGCCTGGTGTTCTTCGCCGTGGCGGTGTGGTCGGGACAGGTGAGCAGCACGATGATCTACCAGATCCCGCCCGCTGTGTTCTGGAACTCCGTGCGCACCTGGATGGAGCCATCGGATCTCCCGGCGATGCTGCTCAAGGCTGTGGTGTTCGGCCTGCAGATCGCCGTGATCTCCTGCGGCTGGGGCCTCACTACCCGTGGTGGCCCCAAGGAAGTGGGCACCAGCACCACAGGGGCTGTTGTGATGATTCTGGTCACCGTGTCGTTGGTCGATGTGGTGCTCACCCAGCTGCTCTTCGGCGAATGACCTCCTCCCAAACCCCGCAGCCCGATCCTGATCAAGGCGTGATCCTGGCGCCGCGCATTTGGCTGCCCCTGGCGGTGATCGCGCTGGGCGTAGCAGCCCTTCTGCTCACGGTCTGGCTAGCGCTGGTGGTGAGTCTGTTTGGGCTGTTTCTGCTGATTCAGAGCCAGATCCTGCGCCTTCAGTTCACCACCGATGCGCTGCTGGTGTGGCGAGGCGCCACGGTGCTGCGCCGCTTCCCCTACAGCGAATGGCTGACTTGGTCGCTGTTCTGGGGCCCGGTGCCGGTGCTGTTCTATTTCCGTGAACAGCGCAGCATTCACTTTCTGCCTGTGTTGTTTGATGCCACCAGCCTGCGCGAAGAGCTCAACCGCCACGTGAGCGCCCCGTGATGACTGACCACACCCCAAACCCATCGCCGAGCCCAGCTGCCGCTGCCGCCGCCGCCGCCGCCGAGCAGGCCAGCTGGCAAAGCCTGGCCCTACGCGAACTTGAGCAGCAGCGCCAAGCGCTGGAAGCGGAGATCAGCGAGCTGAGCAGCCGCCGCGATCAACTCCAGAAGGAGATCAACAGCAGCTTCGCTGGCCAATCCGATTCGATTGCGCGGCGGGTGAAGGGCTTCCAGGACTATCTGGTGGGTGCTCTTCAGGAGCTGGCCGTATCGGCCGAGCAAATGGAGCTGGTGGTGCAACCGCTCGTGGTGCAGCCCTCGCCGCTTGATCTGGAAGCCGCGACGAAGGCAGCCACGGAGGCTGCTCCTGTTGCCGCCGCTGGAGCTGCCGCTGCTGCGGGGTTGTTCAGTGCCGATGAAGCCCTGATCCGGGAGCAGCTGCAGAGCTTTCAGGGCCAGCCCGATTTCTATGCTGACCCCTGGAAGCTGCGCCGCAGCCTGGAAACATCGGGCGCCGCCCTACTCGATGACTGGTTCCTGAGCCAAGGCGGCCGCGGCGCCCAGCCCAGCAGCGGCAGCCGCAACCGCAACGCCCTGATCACCGCGGCAGCCGTCTCGATCCTTGGGGATCTCTACGGCGAGCGTTTCCAAACCCTGGTGCTGGCGAGCAGCCCCGAACGGCTGGGTGAGTGGCGCCGCGGCCTGCAGGACTGCCTGGGCCTCAGCCGCGAAGACTTCGGCCCCAACAGCGGCATTGTGCTGTTCGAGCGGCCCGATGCCCTGATCGAACGAGCCGATCGGCTCGAAGAACGCGGTGAGCTGCCCTTCATCGTGGTGGATGCGGCCGAACCGGCCGTGGAGATCCCGATCCTTCAATTCCCCGTGTGGCTGGCCTTTGCCGGCAGCCCCACCGAACTGGCCCTCGAGGACGACCTGCTTTGAATCCGCTGCTGCAAACACCCCTGTTCTGCCTCTTGGCGGGCTACTTGCTGGGCTCGATCCCCAGTGGCTATCTGGCGGGCCGCTGGCTCAAGGGTGTCGACATCCGCAGCCTGGGCTCCGGCTCCACTGGCGCCACCAATGTGCTGCGCCAGATCGGCAAAGCCCCGGCCCTGGTGGTGTTTCTTGTCGATGTGCTCAAGGGAACCGCGGCGGTGCGGCTGGCCATGGCTCTGTTGCTGGGCAGCACGCCCCAAAGCGAGTGGTGGGTGGTGGCCGCGGGCCTGGCGGCCCTGGCCGGTCACATCTGGCCGGTATGGCTGGGCTGGCGAGGTGGCAAGGCAGTGGCCACCGGCCTGGGCATGCTGCTTGGACTGGCCTGGCCGGTGGGATTGGCGTGCTTCGGCATCTTCATGGCCGTGATCGCCCTATTCCGGATCGTGTCGCTCTCGAGCGTGATCGCGGCCCTCTGCCTACCGGTGCTGATGTGGGGCGGAGGCGGCGGTGCCGCTGATCTCAGCATCGCCATCGTGGCCATGCTGCTGGTGCTCTTCCGCCACCGCAGCAACATTCAGCGCCTGCTGGCCGGCACCGAACCACGCATCGGCCAGAAGGCCAGCTGAAGCTCAGGCCAGCTGACGGCTGCGCTCAGCCGCAGCCAACACCGCTTCCATTAAGGCCGCTCGCAGGCCGCCACTCTCAAGCGCCCTGATCCCAGCGATGGTGGTGCCGCCAGGGCTGCTCACCATGTCTTTGAGCTGGGCGGGGTGAAGCTGCTGCTCGTGCAGCAAAGCGGCGGTGCCGGCCAGGGTGCGCTGGGCGAGGTAGTGGGCTTGCTGGCGCGGCAGGCCAGCAGCCACGGCCCCATCCGCCATGGCCTCCGCCACCAGGGCCACAAAGGCTGGCCCTGAAGAGGTGAGGGCCAGAAACGCATCCAGCTGCATCTCAGGCAGCTCGAGCACCTCGCCCACCTGAGCGAACAGCCGCTGCACCCAAGCCTGCTGATCAGGCGGCACGCCCGCACCCCAGGCTAACCCCGTCAGTCCTGCACGCACCAGACAGGGGGTATTGGGCACCGCCCGCACGATCAGATGCCCCGGGAAGAGGCGCTGCAGCCTGGCCACAGGCACTCCTGCTAACACCGAGATCAGCAGCGGCGTTGGCTGATCCCGGGCCGGCAGCACAGCAGCTGCAGCCACTGCCTCCAGCTGCTGCGGCTTCACCGCCAGCAGCACCACCTCTGAGCTCCAGGCTGCAGCGGCATCGCGACCCACCTGCAGATCGGGGCGCAGCTCGCGAAGCCGCTGCGCCGAGGCCTCACTGGCCACCACAGCGTGCACGCCACCCACCGGCACCAGTGCACTCTCCAGGAGCGGAAACAGCAAAGCCTGAGCCATGCGGCCCAGGCCGATCACCCCGAAGGTGGTGGGGGAGAAGCTGATCAAAGGGGCGAAAACGCTCAGCCGACGCTAGCGCCGTAGGTCTCGCGGCCCCAGGCAGGAGCGGGAGCCGCCTCGGGCTCCTGGCTCACTTCACGGGACACCACCGTGGAGGCTGAAGGCTCCTCCGTGGCGGCGGACGTCACGGTGACGCAGCTGGGCGCGAACAGGAAGATGCTCTCACCCACACGCTCCTGGTGACCATCGATGGCGAAGGTGCCACCGGCGACAAAATCCACGGCGCGCTGAGCCTGATCAGGCTCCATCATCGTGAGGTTGAGGATCACGGTTTTGCGCTCGCGCAGTGCCTGGATGGCGCGAGGCATTTCATCGAAGCTGCGAGGCTCCATCAGGGTCACTTCAGCAGCCGAGGAGGCGATTCCTGGCATGCCGATCACGTTGCTGCCCGCGAAGGGGTCAACGCTGTCGAAATCGCTGGTGAGGGCTAGGGCCCCGGAGGGGGCGGTGCTTCCGGTTTCCGGCGCATCACCGTGGTCGTAGTCGAGCTCGTCGTCGTAGCCGTCGAGGTAGTCGTCACCAGAGACAACTGCACGCAGGCGGGAGAGCAACGACACCGTGAATCCTCAGACTAGGCACTGAACCTAGATAGCGTCCCATGCCGGCGCTGACAAGGGTTTCGGGCCGAAGAGCGCCGAGCCGATCCGCACCCAGCTGCTACCGGCCGCCGCGGCCTCGCGCCAATCGCCGCTCATGCCCATCGAGAGCTGCTCCAACCCAAGCTCCCTAGCTAGAGCCGCACAGTCTTCAAACAGGCTCTGGCGCTGGGCTTCTTCCATCCCCAGAGGCGCCATGGTCATCAGCCCCATCCACTGCAGTGCTGGCAGCGCCTGCAGCTCCGGCCAGGCCTGGCGCAGCTCGGCAGCAGCGAAACCACCCTTGCTGGGATCGGGGCGCAGCTTCACCTGCAGAAACACTCGTGGGCTTACCCTCTCCTCCGCCGCGATGCGCGCGACCCGCTGGGCCAGGGCCACAGAATCGATCGAATGCACCCAGGCGAACTGCTTGAGCACCGGCCGCACCTTGTTGGCCTGCAGGCGGCCGATGAAATGCCAATCAAGCCCGGGTAGATCCACCAATTCCGCCTGCTTGGCGCTGGCCTCCTGCAAGCGGCTCTCCCCGAAACTGCGCTGGCCCAGGGCCGCCAGCTCACGAATCGCGTCTACCGGATGGCCTTTGCTCACCGCCAGCAGTTGGGTGGCGGGCGGCAACTGGGCGCGAATGGCCTCCAGACGCTCTGCCGCTGACTCAGGCACGGCGAACGATCAAATAAACGTTTTATCGAACAGCTGCCGCCAACGGGCATGCACCTCCCCGCCTTCGCGGCGGGCACGCGCCAGATTCTGCTCAGCTAGATGACGGGCATCCATGAGTGGGATCACCTCAAATTGCGCCCCCCGATCCTGCAGGGTGACCAGAAAAAACATGCGCTGGGCATAGAGCGTCGCGTAGAGATCGCGACCCTCACCCGCCTCCGCCACGCGGTAAAGCAAGCCGAAGGTGGGGTGGTTGAGATAACGCTCTGTGCTCACGCAGCGTTGACGCCGTCTGCAGCGACGACGACTAAATCAGAGGTCACCGTACCTCCACCGCAAACCAAGCAACACCAGCAAGCCGAGCGCCGCACTCGCCTGCAGGGTCCGGCGGGGCAGCGGATCGCGCAGCAGCTGCGCTGGAGCGATCCAGCGGCCGCCGCGAGCCAGGAGCGCCTCAGCCCCTTGATCAGCCCGCAGCAGCACGTTGGCAAGCAAACGCTCACCCAGGGCGAGCACCAAGGCCAATGAGCCCTGGAGCCCCAGCTGACGCAGATTCACCGAGCGCGTGGCCACGGAGCGCAGCAAGTTCTGAAACTCCTCTTGCACCAGTGGAAGGAAACGCAAGGCGAGCAACAGCGTGAAGCCCAAACGCTCCACAGGCACCCCTAACGGCCTCATCGGTGCCAGGCACCAGCTCAATCCCCACACCAGGGCCTCCGGCGGCGTGGTGAGCAGCAGCAGGTTGGCGCTGTGAATCACTGTGAACAGCAGGGTGGCGCTGTTGAGGCCGAGCTCCGCCGAGCGGCGCGTGATCACCAACGGCCCCAGGGGCACAGGCCCGAGTTGAACGGGCCCCCAGCGCAGCAGCTCCCAGCTGCGCCCAAGATCTTCTGGGGCGACACGCAGCTCTTGAGGTGAGCGATTCAACGGCGCCGGCGGAGCGCCACCGGCGGGCAGGAAGGTGGCCAGCACCCCCACCAACAGCGAGAGGGCAAACAGCAGCGGCAGGGTGCGACGCCAGATCCGCCAGGGCAAACCGCTCAGGGCGGTGACCAAGAGCAGCAGCCCCACCAATGCCAGACGCCACCAGGGCCCGGCCAGGATTGGCGTCAGCAGGAAGGCCACGGTCCAGGCCAGCTTCAGGCGCGGATCGAGATCCCGCAGCCAGCTACCGGTGCCATCGACGTATTGGCCGATGGGGATCTGCCGCAACCAATCCATCAGTGCTGCAGAGGCTTAGCGGCCGCGGGCCTGCTGCTTCGCCAAATCGCGCTCGGCATCGCGCTGCTGCTTACCACGCCAAAACAGCTTGAGCGGTGATCCTTCAAAACCCAGCCCTTCACGGATCTGCCGTTCCACATAGCGACGGTAGGTGTCGCCGAAGAGCTTCGGGTCGTTCACAAACAGGGTGAAGCTCGGCGGGCGGGTCGCCACCTGGGTTCCGTAGTAGATCCGCCCTTGACGGCCACCGCGACTGGTGGGCGGTGAGCGCCAGCTCACGGCCTCCTGCAGCACCTCATTCACCACCGAGGTGCTGACGCGGCGGCGGTGCTGCTCCACCGCGACTGCAGCAATCGCAAAGATGCTCTGCACCCGCTGGCCGCTCAGGGCCGAGGTGAACAGCATCGGCGCCCAATCAAGGAAGTAGAGCTTGGCGCGCAACTCCTTTTCCATCGACGGCATGGTGTGGGAATCCTTCTCAATCGCATCCCATTTGTTCACCACCAGCACGCAGGCACGGCCGTCTTCCTCGATGCGACCCGCCAGGCGCTGATCCTGCTCGGTAACGCCGTCGAGGGCATCGATCACCAGCACACACACATCAGAGCGCTCAATCGCTTTAAAACTGCGATTGATTCCAAAAAATTCAGGGCCGTAATTCACCGAGCGCTTGCGGCGAATACCAGCGGTATCGAGGATCTTCCAGGTGTGCCCCTCCCGCTCGATCGTGGTGTCGATTGTGTCGCGAGTTGTGCCACGAATCGGGCTCACAATCGCGCGCTTCTCACCACAAATGGCATTGAGCAAACTGGATTTACCCACATTCGGCCGGCCCACGATGGCCAGCTGAATCGGCTCCTCACCGGTGAGCTCCTCGGTGGGTGGCAGGTGATCAACCAGCTGATCAAGCAGGTCACCGGTGCCGGCACCATGGATGGCAGAAATCGGATGGGGCTCCCCCAGGCCGAGACTCCAAAATTCAGCCGCCATGGAGAGGCCTGCCTCGGGCGACTCGCACTTATTCACCGCCAGGAGCACCGGCACGTTGTGGCCGCGCAGCCAATCAGCGATCGCTTCATCCGCCGCCGTCAGCCCCTGCTGACCATCGGCAATCACCACGGCCACGGATGCTTCCGAGAGGGCAAGATTCGCCTGCTCACGGATCTCCGGCAGAAATTCGCTGTCGTCGTCGAACACCAGCCCGCCGGTATCCACCACGCGGAAATGGCGATCACGCCAATAGCCATCTTGATAGGTGCGATCCCGAGTCACACCGGGTTCGTCGTGAACGATCGCTTCGCGGCTCTTGCAGAGGCGGTTGACCAGGGTGGATTTGCCCACATTGGGGCGGCCAATGATGGCGACGACCGGCAGAGCCAAGCGGGTATCACAACAACTGTCGTCCTTTGACCCTACAGGCCGGTGGAAGCCGAAATCTTTCCAAGGGTCGCAGTGAGCGACACCGCGAGTCTCGCTAAGAGACGGGTGTGATGAGCCCCGCCCCAGCGGCGGCCTGCCCCCCATGGTGGAACTGATCGCCTCGATCGTGGTCGACCTCTCCGACCAGAAGCTCTATGTGTACAACCCCAATCAGGAGCTCGTGCGCACGGTGCTGGTGAGCACCGGCAAAGCCTCGAGCCCGACACCCACCGGCAGCGCCCAGGTGTTCACCAAACACCGCAGCGTCACCATGCGCGGCCGCACCTACGTGGCCCCGAATGTGCCCTGGACCATGTGCATCACTGAAAACGAAATGATCTGCATGCATGGCGCCCCCTGGCAGGAAGAGGCGGGGCAGCGTTTTGGTGTGGCACGCAGCAGCGGCTGCATCCGTATCCCCAGCCCCCATGCCCGCTGGCTGTTTGAAAACACCCCCGTCGGAACACCGGTCACGATCCAGGTGTGAAAACGCTCAGCTGATCGGCAGATCGCCCGGGTGGCCCGTCACCGGATCAGCCGGCTGCGCTTGCAGCTCCGGCAGCAGGCCGCGCTCTGGCAGCGGTTCCCCACGCTGGGCTAGATGAGCCAGCAGCCAGTTCACCGCCGTAGCGCGGCGGGTACGGCGGGGATAGAGCTCGCCGATCCGGTAGCCGCCAAAGCCCAGCTGCTCCTTGAGCAGCTGCTTGTGCTCCTTGGGGATGGAGCGGGTGAGCGCCACGGCGGGCGGGCGCTCGGCAATGAACTGCGGCGCGATCGGGAATGACTCCCGCCAGCTGGCCTCCGTGGCCGGGCCCGCGCTCCAGGTGCCAGAACCGTCGCGCTCGTAACCCAGGCGCGGCCAAATCAGTTCACACACGAAGCGATCGCTGGTGCGGTCTGCCAGCACCGCTTCGAGCAGCTCACGGCTCAAAGGGAAGGGAACGGGCGCAGTGGCGGCTTCAGCGGAAGACAACGACCTGGGGTCCGACAATCGGATCACCATGATCACCGCAGCACCTTCCAGCTCTGCCCCCCTGCAGCTCAGCGGCCGCGGCAGTCCCCGCACTCTGCGCTGCAGGGTGCTGCAATCGCCCCTAGCCGGAGTGAGCGACCGCATCTTCCGCAGCCTGGTGCGGCGCTGGGCGCCCGATGCACTGCTGTTTACCGAGATGGTGAATGCCACGAGCCTCGAGCTGGGCCACGGCCTGATCAAAGTGGAGGAGCTCGCCAGCGAGCCAGGGCCGATCGGCGTGCAGCTGTTTGATTTCCGCCCGGCCGCCATGGCGGATGCAGCCCGCCGCGCCGAAGCCGCCGGTGCTTATTTGATCGACATCAACATGGGCTGCCCGGTGAAGAAGATCGCCAAAAAGGGTGGCGGCAGTGGCCTGATCCGTGATCCCCACCTGGCTGCAGAGATCGTGGCGGCGGTGGCCACAGCCGTGCGCATCCCGGTCACCGTGAAAACACGATTGGGCTGGTGCGGCACCAGCCTCGATCCGGTGGGCTGGTGCCGTGAGCTCGAGAGCGCCGGCGCCCAGCTGCTCACCCTGCATGGCCGCACCCGTGAGCAGGGCTTCAAGGGCCCCGCCGACTGGGATGCCATTGCCGCCGTGAAACAGGCACTCACGATCCCAGTGATCGCCAATGGCGATGTGAACAGCCCGGCTGATGCCCTGGCCTGCCTGGCCCACACCGGCGCCGATGGCGTGATGGTGGGCCGCGGCACCATGGGCGCCCCCTGGCTGGTGGGACAGATCGATGCCGCCCTCAGTGGCCGTGCGATCCCCCCCACCCCTGGCCCCCGCGAGCGAATCCAGCTGGCCTCAGAGCAGCTGAGCGCGCTGGTGGCAGCCCGAGGAGATCACGGCCTGCTGATCGCGCGGAAACACATGAGCTGGACTTGCACCGGCTTCAGCGGTGCACCGCAATTACGCCACGCCCTGATGCGCGCCCCTACCCCTGCTGCAGCCCTAGCGTTGATGGAGAAAGCCTCGGCCCAGCTCGATGAACGCGGAGCTCTGGCTCCCATGGCTGCTGCTCCTCTGGCCCCTGTGGCTGAGCCGGCGACCTGAAGCACGCTCCCCCTTGTGGATGCGCCGCAGCCTGCTGGTGCTGCTCATCTTGCTGAACCTGCACTACCTGCAATGGCGGCTCCTGCAGAGCCTCAACCTCAGCACCCACTTAGCGGCAGCCCTGAGCGTGCTGCTGCTATTCGCCGAGGCCTGGCTCCTGCTTAGCGGCCTACTTCCGCTTCTTCTGGCCTGGCGACGCTTCAGCGATGGCAGCCCAGAAGCCGATGCAGCCCAGGCCATCTGGCAAGCCAGCAACTGGCGGCCTCAGGTGGATGTGCTGATCCCCACCTGCGGTGAACCCCTGCCTGTGCTGGAGCGCTGCCTGCGAGCCTGCAGCCAAATGCGCTATCCGCACCGCCACCTGTGGGTGCTCGATGACACCGGCCGCCCGGAGGTGGTTGCCCTGGCGGCTCGCTACAACTGCGGCTACCACCACCGGCCGGAGCGGCGGCACGCCAAGGCGGGCAACCTCAATGCCGGTCTGGCCCTGTGCCGCGGCGAGCTGGTGGCCGTGTTCGATGCCGACTTCGTGCCGCAGGAGCACTTCCTGGATCGCACCATCGGCCTGCTGCTCGATCCGCAGGTGGCGCTGGTGCAAACGCCCCAACATTTCCTCAATGCTGATCCGGTGATGCGCAACTTGGCGATGGAGGCCTGGTTGCTGCCGGATGAGGAGAGCTTCTATCGCTGGATCGAACCGGTGCGCAGTGCCTGGGATGCCGTGGTGTGCGCCGGCACCAGCTTCCTGGTGCGCCGCAGCGCCCTCGATGAGGTGGGCGGCTTTGTGGAGCAGGCGATCTCGGAAGATCTGGTCACGGGCATGGCACTGGCCTCCCGCGGCTGGAAGCTGCGGTATCTCGGCGAAAAGCTCAGTGCCGGCCTTGCGGCAGAAACGATGCTCGATTTCGTGCGCCAGCGGCAACGCTGGGCCTCCGGCACCCTCCAGGCCCTGCGGTTGCGCCAGGGCCCGCTGCGGCTACCAGGGCTGCACTGGAGCCAGCGCCTGGCCTATCTCGAGGGAGCGCTGCACTGGTTCAACACCGTGCCGCGGCTGTTGCTGCTGCTGATGCCGCTGAGCATTGGTCTACTGGGCGTGTTGCCCGTGCTGCTCACGGACGACGCCGTGCTGGGCAAGCTGTTGCCCCTCTGGATCGGGCTGCTGCTCAGCACAGGCTGGCTTAATCGCGGCAGCCGCCATGCTCTCCTGGCCGACCTACCGGGCTGGGCCTTGGCCGTGCCGCTGGCCAGCACGGTGCTAGCCAGCCTGTGGGGGCGGGTGCAGCCGTTTCGCATCACCCCCAAACACCGCATGCAGGGTGACGGCGGCATCGCGCCCGTGCTGGCGCTGCCGCTGCTGGTGCTCCTGGCGCTCAACGGTCTCAACTTGGCCTTGATCCTCCGCCATCTGAGCGCTGGCAGCGCTGCGGCCAGCGGCTGGCTGGGCCTCGGGTGGGGCGGGCTCACCCTGCTGGGCCTGCTGGTCGCGCTGCGGGCCTGCCTAGATCCAGCGACCAGCGATCCAAGCCCCTGGCTGGCCCTGCCGCTACAGGCACGGCTCTATGGACGCACACCAGCCGGGCTGCCGTTGGAGCTTGCCGCAGCGATCAGCGCCATCAGTGAAACCGGTGTGACCTTGCACGAGCCCGCGGCACTGCCAGCGGGCTTTCGCGCTGAGTGGCTGGCGCTTCACGTTCCAGGAGAGATGGAGCTGCCCGATCTACCCGTGAAGACTCAACCGGCCCACCGCGCCATCCATCTGGCCTGGGTCTGGAGCAGGGAGAGTGCCGCATCCCGTGAGAGATTCCTCGGCTGGCTTTACGGCCGCCCCAAAGCCTGGCCGCAACGTCAGGCGCCACCGGAATGGCGTGCCCTACTGGCTTTGCTGGGGCGGCTCATCAACCCAATGCCCCCGCACCAGCGCCAGAGCCTGGTGCCGCAGCAGCTGGCAGAGCCGAAGGGTCCGGGCAAACCCGATTGGTGAAATCGCAGCGGTAAATCGCCGGCTTCTGCCAGCTGAGCGGAATCTCGAGCAGATCACGACTGCCCGTGATCGCCTGCACCGCCAGCAGCACCATGATCAAAATGTTGCTGGCCACATGCAGGCGGCGCCAGCGCAGATGGCGGCTGATTTCGGGACGGGCAGCCAGGTTCATCAGAAACAGCCCGGGGAGCAGCACACCACTCCAATAATGAGAACCCCAGAACGCCAGGCTGAAGGGATCATCGGAGAGGCGCCAGATCTCAGGCTGGCTCCCCAACCCCAGCAGGCCGGCCCAGGTGAGCAATGTGAAACTGGCCCGTAGCACCGGTCGCTTCACCTGGAGCAGGGCCAACAGCGCCACCAACGTGCCTGCCGCCACCAGCATCAACATCGCCAGCCGCGAAGCGCCTCCGATGAAGGCAGCTCCAGGCTCAACCGCCTTGCTAACGAAGGAATACACCAGGGCGATCAACACTGCCACCACAACCCCCGCCGTGAGCCAGCGGCCGTGGTCGGCGTGTTCGCGCGGCACGGGTGCCGGCTGCTTGGTGATGCCCAGGCGTTTCTCACGCACCAGGATCCCCAGGCGAATGGTGGCCCCCACCACGGGATACACAAACAGGATCACCAGCACCGGGTGGAGCAGGGAGAACCAGTCGATCGCGGTCACTGCAAGGGCTCCTTCAAGGCAACACCGCCGGCCAGCCCTGGCGGATCAACAACAATGAAAAGTAGGGCTGCTCCGCCGGGCTGACCATCACCGCCGGCTCAACCAACTGATCGGGCCAGCCCACACGCTGGGCAAACAGCGCCTGATCAAGCAGGCCCCGAGCCAGCAGCAGCGGCTGCACCCAGCTCCAGCGGTGCCCCAGTTTCAGCAGCGCCAACACAGTGCCAGCAGCAGAGGCCTGGGCCAGCAAGGTCTCCAACGCAGCGGGGGTCTCAGGGGTAGGCCGGATCAGCAGCGGCTCCTGCTGCAAGGCCAATGGCCAAGGGTGGCCCTGGCTGGAGGCCGCGGCAGCGGCCGCACTCACTGCACTGATCCCCGGGATCACCCGCACAGGCACAGGCGGATCACGCTGCGCGAGGGCTAACAGCACATAGGAGCAGCTGGCGTAAAGGGAGCTATCGCCCTCACACAGCAGCACCACCGACAGCCCCGCCGACAGCTCTTGGGCCAGGGCCTCCGCTGCTGCATGCCAGGCCTGCCGGCGGGGCTCCGCCTCAGCCACCATCGGGAACAGCAGCGGTAGCCGGCGTTGCTGCGGGCCAATCCAAGGGGCCGCGATGCGGGCGGCCATCCCTTCAGCATCCAGGCGCGCCACGGGGTAAGCCACCACTGCAGCGGCTTCGATCGCCTGCACCGCCGCCACGGTGAGCAACTGCGGATCTCCGGGGCCAACACCCACCAAGGTGAGCTGGCCGGCCAACTGAGCTGATGCCGGGTGGTGATCCAAGCAACACTTAGGGCGTGATGCCGCCTTTCTAGGGTGGTGGGGTGCGCGGCATGACCCGATGAGTCATCTGCAGATTTTTCAAGCCAGCGGCAGCCACCATCCGCTGCCTGTGTTCGCCAGCAACGACCCGGCCCTGATCACTGCGGAGTTGTCCGAGCGCGGCATCGGCTTCGAGCGCTGGCCAGCCCACGCTGAGCTACCCGCCGGCGCTGGCCCCGACACCGTGCTGCAGGCCTACGCCGCAGAGATCCAGCGGGTGCAGGCCCGCGGCAGCTACCCCACCGTGGATGCGATCCGGATGACGCCGGACCACCCCGATCGCGAAGCTCTGCGCCAGAAGTTTCTGGCTGAACACACCCACAGCGAAGACGAAGTGCGCTTCTTCGTGGAAGGCCAGGGCCTGTTCTGCCTGCACATCGGCGAGGAGGTGCTTCAGGTGCGCTGTGAATCGGGCGATTGGATCAGCGTGCCGGCCGGCACCAAGCACTGGTTCGACATGGGCAGCGCCCCGCAGTTCTGCGCCATCCGCTTCTTCGACAACGCCGAGGGCTGGGTGGCCCAGTTCACCGGGGATGCCATCGCCGAGCACTACCCGCTGCTGAGCTAGGCGCCCAGCTGCACCCCAACCGAGTGCATGCGCACGGCGTCGGCCTGGATCAGCTGCCCTGTAAGCGCCTGCACTTCCAACGCCGCCAGCTCCTGGAGCCGCGCCACCGTGGCCTCACGGCCGAAGCGCTCTTCGCACAGACACCAATAGAGGCCGAAGTGGCGGGCTTCGCTGGCTAGCAGCTCGCCATAGAGCGCCCGCAGCTCAGGGTCGGGGCTATGGGCAGCCAGCAGCGCCATGCGCTCATGGCTGCGCGCCTCGATCAGGCCCGCCACCAAAAAGGAATCGAGCATCCGCTCCGGCTCGCCTTTGCGCACCGAGGCCGTCAACGTGGCGCCATAGGCCGGTGCCGGCAGGGGGCGCAGAGCAATCCCGCGGCGCTGAAGCAGCTGCAGCACCAGCTCGAAATGCTCCAGCTCCTCGCGGGCTAGCGGGCTCAAGGCCGCCCCCAGCGCTTCATCGGAGGGATAGCGGAACATCAGCTGCAGGGCCACGCCCGCCGCCTTGCGCTCGCAGTGGGCGTGGTCAATCAACACCAGATCGGGGCGGGCACTGGCCTGCTCCAGCCAGGTAGCGCTGCTTGCCGCGGCCAGCCACTTCACCCGGGCGGTTGGGTTCTCCAGCAGGGCCGTCACGCCGCCCCCTCTTGGCGCAGCCGCTGCACCAGACCCTGCAGGGCCAGGCCATAACTGGCGGCCCCGAAGCCACAGATCACACCCAGGGCCTTGTCAGCCAAGACGGAGTGATGCCGGAAGGGCTCGCGGGCATGGACGTTGCTCAAATGCAGCTCCACATAGGGGATGGCCACCCCCAGCAGGGCATCCCGCAGGGCGATGGAGGTGTGGGTGAAGGCGCCGGCGTTGATCAAGATGCCGTCGGCGTGGCCGCGGGCCGCATGGATGCGATCCACCAGAACACCCTCGTGGTTGCTCTGGAAGCAGTCGAGCTGCGCGCCAAGACCTGCAGCCTGGCGGTCAAGCTCCGCCTCAATCGCCTCAAGCGTGTCGGCCCCATAAAGCCCAGGCTCACGCAGCCCAAGCAGATTGAGATTCGGCCCATTCAGCAGCAGCACCCGCATCGCCAGCGCCGTTGATCCGGCCTCCACTACCTGAAGCGTAGGCAGGCAAAGCAGGGGCAGACCCGCCGGCTGGTAAGTTCTTGGGGTGTGGTTCGGGTCGGTGCCCGAGTGGTTAATGGGGGCGGACTGTAAATCCGCTGGCTCTGCCTACGTTGGTTCAAATCCAACCCGGCCCACCTTCCACATGCCCTTGTAGCTCAGCGGTAGAGCACTCCCTTGGTAAGGGAGAGGTCACGAGTTCAAGTCTCGTCAAGGGCTTTAAAAATCCATCAAAAACAATTGCTTTTTGCTGGATTGAGAGCATGATCTCCTCATTGGAGCATCTCTCCCGCTGGATGAACGCATCACCCCCAGCGAACCAACACACCCTCCACTGCCTGATCGTGGAAGACCAGGTGATGTTCCTTCAGCTGCTGCGCTCGATGCTGGAGGCCATCCCTGGCCTCGAGGTGCGCGCCACAGCAACCAGCCAGGCCGAGGCCATCGCGCTTTGCCGCGCCGATGAACCGCCAGAGCTCTTAATCCTGGATCTGAGCCTGCCCGATGGCGACGGCCTGGAGGTGGCGCACACCCTGGCCGAGCACCGCCCAGACGCCAAGGTGGTGGTGCTCTCCGGCCAAGCCAGAAGCTTTGTCTGCCCGGCGCCGTTGCGTCCATTGATCGTGGGGGTGGTCGACAAGACCGCCGCCTTCAGCCAACTGCAAGCCGTGCTGGAGAGCTGGCTGCCCCAGCCCAACGCGCCGCTCACCCCACGCCAACAGGAGATTTATGGCCTGATCGGCCAGGGGCTGAGCAACAAGGAGATCGCCAGAGCCACTGCGCTCTCGATCGCCACGGTGGAAACCCACCGCAAGGCCATCGCCCAGAAGCTGGGCATGAGCGGAGCGGAGCTGGTGCGGCAAGCCTCGCTGCTGGGCCGCCTGAACCAGGAGCATCTGAGGAGTTCTGATTAATGCGGTCCGTCCCGCGCATCCAGCTGCCCAAACGGCTCGCCAATCGCCTGGCGCTGGTGAGCACCCTGCAACTGCTGCTAGTCACTGGTGGGTTCAGCCTCCTCAGCTACAGCCTGGGACGCCGCAGCGGCCTGGAGATCAGCGAGGTCTACCGCCAGAACGCCTCCGTCGTGGATCTCTCGATCCGCCTATCCAAAAAACTCAGCTATCCGATCTGGATCAACAATCTCAACCTCAACTGGCTGCGCAGCGATCCCAGCCGCGAACGCGATGTGAGTGCCATCAGTGAGCGGTTTTGGCACCAGATGCAGGTGTTTCCGGTGGACTACATCAACATCGGCAATGCCGATGGCTCCTTCGTAGGGATGGAGCGCACGGCCGAGGGCGAGCTGCTGCTCAATGAAGACACCCCCCGCAGCGGGCGCGGCTCGATGGCCATCTACGCCATGACCACCACAGGGCAACGCGGCGCGCTGCTGGAGCGCATTCCCGGGATGACAGCCAGCCACGAAGAGGCCTGGTATGCCGACACCGTGAAAGCCGGCAATGCCAGCTGGAGCTCGATCTATGCCTGGGAAGACCAGCCTGAGGTGTTCTCGATCTCCTACAACGCGCCCCTCTACGCAGCGAACCGCAGCCTGCAGGGCGTGGTGGGGGTGGACATGGTGCTCAGCAACATGAGCACCTGGCTGAAGGGGGTGTGGAAGCAACGCCAAGGCTTAGCCGTGATCGTGGAGCCCAACGGCGATCTCGTGGCCTCGTCCCGCCCTGAGCTCACCCTCACGCGCCGCAACGACAGCGTGCTGCGCTCCAACCTGCAGACCCTCAGCAATCCGCTAACCCAAGCGCTGCAGCGGTCGTTCTTCAGCCGGTCTGCCAAGGGCGCCTTGCAACTGCAGACCAGCAATCGCCGCGGAAGGGCTCGCCCCGTACGACTGAACGTTGAAGGGCAGACGTACACCCTCCAAGCCAGCCCCTGGGGAGAAGAAGAAGGTCTCAACTGGATCCTGCTCACGGCCCTGGCCGCCGATCCAAGCAACAGCGCCGCCGAGCGCAGCAGCCAGCTGGCCCTGATCGCGGCCGCCTTAGCCCTGGCTGGTTCAGTGGTGCTGATCAACCGGCAGATCCGTGGCCTGCTCGATCCGCTCGGCCAACTTGAAACAGCTTCCCGCCAGCTGGGTGCCGCACTGGCAGGCCCCGATGGCAACGCCAGCGGTGATCTCCTCTTCAGCAGCGGACTAAGCCACAACGCAGGCGAAGAACTGATGGCCCTCGATGGCGCCATCGCCGAGCTGGTGGAGCGCTACAACACGCTGACCCGCAACCTGCGAGAAGCCCAGGAGCGCGAACGCTTCCGCGACGCCCAAACACTCGCGCTGCTCAAAGACAAATTGCGCAGCAGCCTGCAGGCCGCAGCAGTGGCCCATGAGATCAATCAACCCCTGAGCGTGCTCCTGCTCAACAGCCAGCTCTTGCTCGAGCGCAGCCGCAAAGCGAATGCACCAGAGCTGCCGTCAACGTGGCAGCAGCAACTGCAGAGCATCCGCCAGGAAGCTGATCGCGTGGTGCTCACGATCGAGAAGATGCGCGCGCTGCTGCGCAATGTGCAAACCGAACACCAGCGCCTCGATCTGCGCGAGGTTGCCCAGAGCGCACTGCTCTATGCCCGCTCGGGCGGGCCGCTCACGCGCCTAGAGGTGGACAGCACCGAGCTCGAGCGCAACCCAACACCAGCCTGGATCGAAGGCGATCCGGTGCAAATCCAGATCGCCATCGTGAATCTGCTGCGCAACGCCGCCGAAGCCCTGGCCGAGAGCAACGTGAACGATCCCTGGATCGCCATCAGCCTGGCCAACAGCGACGAGCAGTGGTGCCTCGCCGTGGCCGATAACGGCCCAGGACTGCCTCCCCAAGCTCTCGACGACACCCCCCTGCAAACCACCAAAGCCACGGGCAGCGGCCTTGGCTTATTCGTTGTGCGCACCACGATGGAGAACCATCAAGGCCGACTGGAGTGCGGCGTAAGCGAGCGGGGCGGAGCCTTGCTGCAGCTGTGGTTTCACGCCCTACCCACCACTGGGGATTGAGCTCGAGCACCCAGCCCATGCACATTCGGCATAAGCCCGCGTGCTGGTCATGGCCGACATCCTGTTTGACGGCTTGCCTGTGCTCGATCTGCTGGAGATCACCCCCAGCACGAGCACCGTGGCGCAGATCACTCAGCGCGACCAGAGCTCGATTTCGCGCATCTATAGGCAAGTCAGCCGCCGGCTTGGACTGGAATTCCGCAAACACACCGACGGCCGCTATCGCGCCGGCTCCAATCAGGCACTGCTCGAGGGGCTGCGCCTGTCATCGCAATGGTTACGCCTGCAGAACGATCCAGCCGAGCCGCGCTGGCTGGCCTGCGGCCACGCCGGCCAAGTGATGGCGACCCATCAACCGACCGTGGTGCAGTGCTGCGGAGATCCGCAACGGCTGGAGAGCCTGATTCGTGAGCGCGTGCTCGATCTGGTGGTCCTCACCAAAGCGGAACCGTCACCAGCCAACTCCGCGACCGCCTGGATAGAGCTGCCCCTGCTGCGCCATCCAGGCGGTGTGGATGTGATCGCTCTGCGCACCGATCTGCAGGAGCAGCCCGTGCTGCAGGAGCTGATCACCACGATCCGCCGCCACTACCGCCAGCATCTACAGCAGCACCAAAATCTGGAATGGTTGGGCTGAGCCCGGTTTCACAGCAGCTCTCCACCTCGATTGCCGCCATGCGGCAGCCCATCAGCGCTGGGGAAAGCCGCCCGCGCCGTTGGCGCCTCGAGCAGCTGGAGCGCCTGGAGCGCGCCATCGCCGCGCGGCGCGATGCGGTGCTCGAGGCCTTGGCCGCCGATCTGGGGAAGCCCCCCGTGGAGGCCTATTTCGAACTGGTGGCGGTGCAGCAAGAAATCCAGCTGGTGCGCAACCGCCTGCGCCGCTGGATGGCACCCCGGCGGGTGGGGCTACCGGTTTTTCTGCAACCCGGACAGGCGGAGGTGATCAGCGAGCCCTTGGGCTGTGTGCTGGTGATCGGGCCATGGAACTACCCCTTTCTGCTCAGCTTGCAACCGCTGGTGAGCGCCCTGGCCGCAGGCAACAGCGTGGTGCTCAAACCGTCTGAGCATGCGCCGGCCACCAGCAGGCTGATCGCAGAACTGATCAACGCCGCCTTCCCCGGCAGCATCGCCCAGGTGGTGGAAGGCGATGGCCGTGTGGCCGCAGTGTTGTTGCAAGAGCGTTTTGATCACATCTTCTTCACCGGCGGCGAGCGCATCGGCCGCCTGGTGATGCAGGCCGCTGCCGACCACCTCACACCGGTCACCCTGGAGCTTGGGGGCAAGAGCCCAGCGGTGGTGCTGGGTGATAGCGATCTGGAGGTCACAGCCCGCCGGCTGATCTGGGGCAAGTGCCTCAACAGCGGTCAAACCTGCATTGCACCCGACTATCTACTGGTGGAGCGGGGAGTGGAACAGCCGCTTCTGGAGCACCTGCAAGCCCGGATCCACACCTGCTTTGGCGAGGAACCTCTGCACTCGCCCGATCTGGGCAACATCGTGAATGAGGCTCAGTTTCAGCGGCTGGATGGCCTGCTCGAGGGCGCCCGCAGCCGCGGCCAGCTGATCTGCGGCGGCCAGAGCGATCCGAGCCGCAGAAGGATCTCCCCCACCCTGATCCGGGTTGAGAGCCTCGACGACCCCCTGATGCAGGAGGAACTCTTCGGCCCGCTGCTGCCGGTGCTCAGCGTGGATGATTTGAATCAGGCCATCGCCCTGATCAACCAGCGCCCCAAACCGCTGGCGCTGTATCTGTTCACGAAACAGCAGCAGGCCCAGCGCCAGATCCTCGAGCGCACCAGCTCGGGCGGGGTGTGCTTCAACGATGTGGTGATGCAGGTAGGCGTGCCCGATCTGCCCTTCGGCGGTGTGGGCCCGAGCGGCATGGGCAGCTACCACGGCGAAGCGGGCTTCCGCACCTTTTCCCATCAGCGCAGCGTGCTCCGGCGTCCTTTCAAGCTGGATGTGCCCTTCCGCTACCCCCCCTATGGGGACAAGCTGCCCCTGGTGCGGCGCCTGCTGGGCTGAGCCCCACGCCGCACAAAACGATTGCCAGGCCTTATCAAAGGGGGGCTAGCGCACCCGGCTGGGGCCCGTATGGTGCCACCAGTCGAAAGCCCATGCCCCCATGCGCCGCCGCTCTGCTGCTCTGCTTGCTCTCGCCCTGATGCTGCCCCTGCCGGGCCGGGCTGGGGAGGTGGTGGTGAAGCCCGGTGAAACGCTGTCTGAAATCGCCGAGCGCTACGGCACATCCGTACAGCGGCTGATGCAGCTCAACGGTCTGCGCAGTCCGCAGGATCTCTGGGCCGGCAGCCGTATCCAAGTGCCCGGTGCTGGCGGTAGCAATGCAGGCAGCGGTAACTACACCGTGAAACCCGGCGAAACGCTGTCTGAAATCGCCGAGCGCTATGGCACATCTGTGCAGCGGCTGATGCAGCTCAACGGCCTGCGCAGCGCTCAGGATCTCTGGGCCGGCAGCCGCATCCAGGTGCCCGGAGCTGGTAGTGCACGCGCCAGCACCGGAGCACGCACCACCACGGTGAATGCCAACTACACCGTGAAACAAGGTGAAACCCTCTCGGAACTAGCCGAGCGCTATGGCACCAGCGTGCAGCGCCTGATGGAGCTCAACAATCTGCGCAGCGCTCAGGATCTCTGGGCCGGCAGCCGCATCCAGGTGCCGGTGACCCGCACAGCCGCGGCGCCCAAGCCCAAACCGGCCGTGAACAAAAACGCCACCCAACACAAGGTGCAAAGCGGCGAAACCCTCTCGGTGATCGCCCAGCGCTATGGCGTGTCGATGCAGAACCTGATCGCCATCAACAACATCAGCAACCCCAACCAGGTGGAGGTGGGGCAAACCCTCAAGCTGCGGGGAACACCGAAGCCCGTGGCCAAGCCAGCGCCCAAACCCGCCGCCAAGCCCCAGACCGTGGCGGCGAAACCGGCTGCCAAACCAGCCGCCCAGCCGGTAGCAGCCAAACCTGCCGTGCAACCAGCCGCTGCCAAGCCGGCGGTTCAACCGGTGGCCGCCAAGCCTGAGCCCAAGCCGGAACCCACGCCAGCTCCAGCCGCCGTAGCGGCCGCACAACCCCAGCCCAAACCAGAAGCCAAACCCGAGCCCAAACCCGAACCGAAACCGGCGGCTCAACCCGTGGCCGCCAAGCCCGCCGCCAAGCCGGCCAGCACAGCCAAACCCGGCAAACCCGCCTCACCCGACTGGCGCAACTACGGCCCCCTTCAGGTGGACTGGGCCAACTGGCAACCCATGGGCGGCAGTTACGTAGCCCCGAGCCTGAACAGCGACGGCCAGCCCCTCTACCTGGCGATCAATTGCGGTGCCAAGCGGCTGAATGCCACCGGCCAATCGGGCACCTGGAAAACCTGGGATGCCCCCCAGAGCGACTTCGAGCGCAAGCTGATCAGCGACCTTTGCACTGCCAAGGGCGGCTGATCAGGACCCTCAGGCCGCCAGCCGCAGCCGCCAGGGCTGCTGCAGAAAGCGGCGACCGGCGGGCCTGAGCCAGAGGCGCTGGCTGCCGTCGTCGCTTTCGGCGATCAGATCTTCCTGGACCAGCCGGCGGGCCAGCCAGCGCCAGCGCTCCACCTCCTCACCTTCGGCCTGGGCCAAATCCTCGCCGAGGCTGCGGAGGTCGACGCCGCCGCGCTGCTCAAGCACCGCCAGCACCTCTGCAGCCTGCTGCGACCAGTCCCGCAGGGCCGGTTGAACACTGCAGCGATCGCAGCGCCCGCAGGGCGGCACCAGCTCTCCCACCGTCAGCAGCAGCGCCTGCTCGCGGCAGCCAGGTCCTTCCGCCACCGCCTCCATACGCCGCAATTGCTGCTGGGCCAGCTCCACCCGCTGACGCTCCTGGGGATTGGTCACATCGTCCGCGGAGGCGCGAATGGCCCAGGCCAGGCTGGTGCGGTCATCGGGGTCAAAGAGCACCAGGCAACAGGCCGGCAATCCATCCCTGCCAGCACGGCCGGATTCCTGCAGATAGCCCTCGGCACTGGCCGGCAGATCGAGGTGCAGCACCAGCCCCACATCCGGGCGATCCACCCCCATACCAAAAGCCACCGTGGCCACCAGCACCGGCGCCGCATGCTCCTGGAAGTGGGCCAACGCCAGGGCACGGCTCTCGGGGTCCATGCCGGCGTGATAAGCGATGGCCTCCACCCCAGCCTCACTGAGCCGCTTGGCCCAGCTCTCCACCGAACGGCGGGTGCGGGCGTAGATCAACTTGGCCCCACGCGCTGCAGCCAGAGCTTCGAGCACCTGAGGCATCGGGTCAGCCGGTCGGCGCCGCATCGCATAAGAGAGGTTGTCGCGCCGAGCGGAGCGCACCTGGATCAGGGGTCGCCGCAACTCCAACAACCGAATCAAATCGGCACGCACCCGCGGCGCAGCGGTGGCGCTGAGCGCCACCAGCGGCACCCCCGGGCAAAGGCGCCGCAGCTGCCCAAGGCGGCGGTAGTCGGGCCGGAAGTCGTGCCCCCATGCGCTGATGCAGTGGGCCTCATCAATGGCCACCCCCACCAGCTGGCCCTGGTCATTGATGTCTTCCAGGAGCTGGCGGGTGGCCTCCACCTGTAGCCGCTCGGGGGCCAGATAAATCAACCGCAGCCGATTGCTGCGCACCCGGGCAATCAAATCGCGCCGCCGCGCCGGATCCAGGCCGCGGTGCAGGCAGGCAGCCGGGATACCGCGGCGCTGCAGATGCTGCACCTGATCTTCCATCAACGCAACCAGCGGTGAGATCACCAGCACCAGACCGCCGCGCACCAACGCGGGGAGCTGATAGCAAAGCGATTTGCCGGCGCCAGTGGGCAGCACAGCCAGGCAATCGCGGCCCGAGAGCATCGCCTCCACCACCGGCCGCTGGCCAGGCCGGAAACTGCTCCAGCCGAAATGCTGCTCAAGGGACTGGGCCAGAGGATCTGCCATCACGCCAGCCTCAACCGGGCTGGGCCATCACCGGAATTGCCGGGGCCTCCAGTTGATCGGGCGCCTCCTCCACCAGCTGCAAGCGCACGCGCTTGCCGCCAGCCAACTCACCGAGAGACACGCGCATGGTGTTGCCGCTCAGGCTCTGCAGCGCCGTGAGCAGCTCGCGTAGATGGGGCGTGCTGCTACCGCTCTCCACCCACAGCCGCTCCTGCAAGCCGTTGAGCCGTCGCCAGCTGGTGTGCAGCTTCAGCACCGCCGATTCCAGCGCCTGGGCCTGCCCCACGGCATCGGCCAACAGACCGAGGGCATCGAGGCGCAGGGCCTCCTGCATGGCTTTATCCAGATCGAGCTCGCCCTGCTGGAAAGCCCGCACCGCCAGCCCCGCCTCCGCTGCCTTGCTCAACCAGCGCGCTGTGCTGGTCACGTCCTTCACACGCTCGAGCTCAGGCTCATCGCGCAGCACCTTGCGCAGATCCTCCTGCTGCTCATCCGGCAATTTGGCCAGCTCCTTCACCAGTGGAGCCACTGCACGCGGCGGCAGAAGGTTTTCGGCGGTGCGCTGGCGGATCTCTTCCGGCAGCAGCGGGCTGGTGGCCGCCGTGAATTCGTCAGTGAGCTGACGCACCTGCTTGCGGGTGATCTGCTGGCCGTCGTTGGCTGCCTCACCAATCATTAGCTGCACTTCCGGGTCGGCCTGGGCCGTATCCATGAAGGCGCGCTTGGAAAAGTTGTTCACGCTGGTTTCCTCCAGCACGCCCTCGCCCAACATCTGATCGGCCGACTCCGCCAGCTGGATCAGGGCATAGGCACGGGTTTTGCTGATCTCCTGCTCTCTGAGCCACTGCAGAAAGCCGGCCCCACGGCCCTCACCACCACGACGCTCGCGATCCCGCACCGCACGCAGGATCCGGCCCCGCCAGATCTCGGTCTGCAGATCAAAGCGATCGCAGATGGCCCAGGCCTCCTCGATGCGGGCCAGGAACTCCATCGAGCTGATGGTTTCGCTCTCAGGATCCGGCAGATCGAGGCTGAAGGAAGGGGCCTCGGCCATTGGGATGCGCTCAGTGAAGGTCGATGGTGCCACGTTTCGTGACGGCCGATGAGAACACCCGCCCAGCGCGGGTACATTCCGTCTGACAGCCACCCTTTCTTTGCGCAGCGATGGCCATCTCCCGCGGCGACAAAGTGCGCATCAAGCGTCCTGAGTCCTACTGGTTCAACGAAGTCGGCACCGTTGCCTCGATCGACACCTCCGGCATCCGCTACCCGGTGGTGGTGCGCTTCGAGAAGGTGAATTACAACGGCGTGAGCGGCTCCGAAGGCGGCATCAACACCAACAACTTCGCGGAAAGCGAACTCGACAAAGCCTGAGTTCACTCCTGAGCCCCTCAATGCTCACTGCGTCCCCGGCCTGCTTACAGGTCGGGGATTTGTTTTGTGCCTGGCGTGGCAGCCTGTGGCCCTGACATCGATGGCTGCGCGTGCCTGAACTGCCTGAAGTTGAGACGGTGCGGCGGGGGCTTGAGCTCCAGGTGGTGGGCTTTGAGATCGCGCGGGTGGAGGTGCTTCGGGCCCGTGCGATCGCGTCCCCACCGCTGCCGGAGCTGTTCTGCAGCGCCCTCGAAGGCTGCCGAGTGAAGGCCTGGCTGCGGCGGGGCAAATATCTGATGGCCCAGCTGGAACGCGACAACAGCGATGGCGGCTATTGGGGTGTGCACCTACGCATGACCGGTCAATTCCTCTGGATGAGCCAGCCTCAGGAGCCCTGCCGTCACACCCGGGTGCGCTTCTGGAATCTGCAGGAGCAGGAGCTGCGCTTTGTGGATACCCGTAGCTTCGGAGAGATGTGGTGGGTCCCCCCGGGCGAGAGGCCTGAAACGGTGATAACCGGCCTGCAAAAACTGGGGCCCGAACCCTTCAGCCCCGCCTTTAACCCCACTTACCTGGCCGAGCGGCTGGCTGGCTCCAAGCGTCCGATCAAAACAGCACTGCTCGATCAAGGGCTGGTGGCTGGCGTGGGCAACATCTACGCCGATGAATCGCTGTTCATGAGCCGGATCAGCCCGCACATCCCCTGCAACCGACTCCGCCCTCCACAACTCGAACGACTGCACGCCGCCGTGGTGGAGGTTCTCACCACCAGCATTGGCGCCGGCGGCACCACCTTTAGCGACTTCCGCGATCTCACCGGCACCAACGGCAACTACGGCCATGCGGCATGGGTGTACCGCCGCAGCGGTGAGCCCTGCAGGGTCTGCGGCAGCCCTATCCAGCGCGACAAACTGTCGGGCCGCAGCAGCCACTGGTGCCCCAACTGCCAGGGTGGGTGAAGCCCATTGCGCTGGTGTCTGCCGTGTCTGATGCCAACACCACAGCTTTAGCCAAAGCCCTCAGCGAGAGCATGAGTGCCATCCACCAGCGGGGCTGGTGCGATGGCACAGGCGGCAACTTCAGCTGCGTGTTGGAGCGTCAGCCCATGCGCCTGCTGATGGCCCCAAGTGGAGTGCATAAAGGTGCTGTCCGCCCGCGCGATCTGATCCAGGTGGATGGCAGTGGATCGGTGCTGAGCGGCACCGGCAAGGCCAGCGCCGAAACGTCGCTGCACCTGGAAATCGTCCAAACCTGCGACGCCGGAGCCGTTCTGCACACCCACTCCCAGGCCGGCACTTTGCTCTCCCAGTGGGCCCTAGAGGCAGACGGTGGCAGTGCTCCGCGTGACGCCGGCCACCTGGAGCTCAGGGATCTGGAAATGCTCAAAGGGCTCGAGGGCGTGACCACCCATAAGTGCAGCGTGAGGGTGCCAGTGCTGGCCAACGACCAGAATCTGGAACGCCTTTCCGCGCGAGCCCGGCCAGACCTGATCTCCGCCCCCCATGGCCTACTGATCGCCGGCCATGGCCTCTACGCCTGGGGACGCAATCTAGGAAGCGCCATGCGCCATCTGGAAATCCTGGAGTTTCTGCTCGAGCAGCGCTGGCGGCAATTGCTGCTCAACGCCCTCACCCATCGGCTTCCCCACTGATGGCATCCAGCACGCCCGCCATGCCGATCACCCACGTCCTGCTCGACATCGAAGGCACCACCTGCCCGGTGAGTTTCGTTGCCGAGGTGCTGTTCCCCTATGCCAGCGCCAAGCTCGGCAGCTACCTACAAGCCAATGCCGATGAGCCAGAGGTCGCGAACCTGATCGCGGCCGTTGATCAGGCATGGGCCGATGATCCTCACGCTGAAGCGCAAGCGCTGCGGAGCGCTCAGGCTGCTGAAACGGCGAAAGCCGAAGCAGTGGTGCCTTATCTGCAGAGTCTGATCGCCCGTGATGTGAAGCTCACCCCGCTGAAGGATCTGCAGGGACGCATCTGGAGAGCGGGCTATGCCAGCGGCGAACTCGTGGCCCCACTGTTCAGCGATGTGCCAGCCGCACTGCAGCGCTGGCACCAGGCTGGGATCGTGCTGGCGGTCTATTCCTCCGGCTCTGTAGCGGCCCAACAGTTGCTCTACGGCCATAGCCAGGCCGGAGATCTACGGGGCTTGTTCAGCCACTGGTTCGACACCCGCACAGGGCCGAAACAGGAGAGCGCGAGCTACTCGGCCATCGCCTTGTTCCTGGGCTGCGCAGCGGAGCAGGTGCTGTTCATCAGCGACTCCCTAGCCGAACTGCAGGCTGCCCACGCGGCTGGCATGGCCGCACTGTTCAGTGACCGCCATGACAACCCAGGCCGCGACAGTGGCCCCTTTGAGAGGATCAGCGACTACACCCATCTCGACACCGCCGATGACACTCAACGAGCGTGATCGCGACATCCTGGCCATCAATCAGGCGATGCTTAACAGTGTGGCGGCGGGAGACTGGGCCACCTATGCCGGTTTCTGCAGCCCTGACCTGAGCTGTTTTGAAGCTGAGACCAATGGTCTTTTGGCGGAAGGCCTGGATTTTCATCGCTTCTACTTCGAGCTGCCCGCAGATCCAGACGCCACACCCGCTCCGGTCAACGTGACCATGGCGCGGCCACACCTGCGTTGGCTCTCCGATGACGCCGTGGTGCTGAGTTACACCCGGCTCACCCAGCGACTCTCAGGCGGCGACGCGATCACCGCCAGCTGCTGCGAAACCCGTATCTGGCAGCGGAGCAACAGCAGCTGGCAGCAGGTGCATGTGCATCGTTCCTGAAGCCTGACCAGCTCAGGGCATCCAGGCATGGTCACACTCGCGAAGGAGGCGTGAGGCTGAGCAGTCGTGACGGAGAGTCCGGATCGGGACTTTGTCTCGCACTGTTCCGGCGCCTTGGTTTGGTGGCTTGAGGACGACATCGAGCTTTGCCAACTGATGCAGCCGCGTCTTTGCGCCCCAGGGTGGCAACTGCGCATCTTCCACCGTCCCGAAACGATGCTGGCCGCACTGGAGAAGGGCGAACATCCCGACCTTCTCCTGCTCGATCGGCGACTACCCCGCCATGAGGGCACGCACGTGCTGCGTGATCTCCGCCTCGAGGGCCGAAACTTCCCGGTGTTGATGCTTTCAGGGCTGGACAGCCCTGCCGATCGCATCGTCGGACTGGAACAGGGCGCCCAGGACTACCTGGTGAAACCCTTTCATGCGCGCGAACTGCTGCTGCGCTGCGAGCAACTGCTACGGAGCGAACGCCGCGCGACCATCAGCCCCACCTCTGAGGAAGAAACGATCCACCTGGGAGATGTGCTCTTTCATCCCCATGAGGGCGTTCTTGAGCGGCCAGGAGCCGCGAACGTAACGCTGACCAGAGGCGAACGCATCCTGCTGCTGGCCCTCTGCCGTGCACCGGGTCGCGTCTTAACCCGAGAGCAGCTGGCCCATTCCAGCGGAAGCCTGATTTCCGTAAGCAGCAGCCGCAGCATCGACATGCGCCTCTCCAGGCTGCGCCGTCTCCTGGGCGTGGTGTCCCAAGGGGGACTGCGCATCGAAACAGTTCGTGCCCATGGCTACGCCCTGCAGATCAGCCCGAACGCTGCAGAGGGCCATCCCCCAAGCCAAACCCCATGAAACGGGCGATCATCCTCAGTGCAAAGGATCGTCGCCACCTGCTCCTGGCCTGCGTGATGGGGGGCGGCGGTGCCGCGATCGCCGCTCGCTTGCTGATCGCCTTGGTGCGGCTGGCAGGGTCTCACCGGGTTGAGGCAGAGGGGCCTCTGCTGGCGCTAAGCGCCGTCATCGGTGTAGGCGCAGGACTGATGCTTTTTCTGCAGCGCGAGCTGCTGCAGCCTCTCAATCAGCTGCTCAAAGCACTGCCTCGCCATGCCCTCGACCCACTGCCCCTGAGGCTCAACAGCGGCATCGCCCCGCTCCAACTGCTGCTGCGGCGCCTGAATGCACTCCTCGCAGAGCAGCGCCACAAGGCTGCGTTGCAGCAACAGCAATGCAACGACCTAGCCCACGACATTCGTGCTCCGCTGACGCGGCTCTTCCTCAGGGTGGCCGCCCTGCGTCAACAGGAGGCCCAGGATCGGAAGCTGCTGAATGGCCTTGAAGCCGACCTTGAGGCCCTCCGCGATCTGGATGCCGATCTGGGCGAGCTTGGCCAAACATCAACCCACCCCCTACGGCGCGAACGGGTGTTGCTAGAGGCGTGCGTCCGCCAGCTCGCCTGCAGTTATGCCCCCGCCGATGTGCTGGTGGAGATCGAACCATCACGCACCTTGCTGGTGGATCGTCGCTGGCTGCAGCGCACCCTGCACAACCTGATCGACAACGCCCTCGAATACGGCGGGCCGCCGGTGATGGTGCGTTGTACGAGCTCCTCCGCTGGGCTGGTGATTGTGGTGGAGGATGCAGGCCCAACAGGCAGGGTGGGCCTGCATCCAACCACCGCCCTCAAGTCATCCCACCAGGGGCGGGGATGGGCCATCGCCCGTGGGTTCTGCCGCAACCATGGGGGCACGATGCACATCAGCCACTCCCCCCAGGGCGGGATGCAGGTGAGGCTGAGCCTGCCGCAGAGCTGTCTGCTGGACGGGGGTGTATGAGCCATCCTCCTTCGAAACGCAGCGATCCAGCGGAGCTGGAGCAAAGGGTGGCCCACTGGCGGCAGCAAGGAGATCACTACACCCGTGCCGTTCTGCGAGAGATCGCTCAGCAGCGCGCCCAAAACAGCGCCGAAGCGATCGATCTACTCCTACAGCTGGGCGCCTGGAGCGAAGCACGCCGTGTCGTGCTCGGATGGCTGTTGGAGTGGCTGGGGGAGTTGCCACAAACCGGCCGGCCCGATCGCCAAGCCAGCGTGGAGCTTTGGCGATGCCTCGCCGATGTGAGCGAACGCAGCCATGACGATCAACTGCTGGAGCTGTTCTGGCAGGGGCTGGACAGGCTCCAACCAGCAAGAGCCCCAGCCGATGTGTTGCCGCTGCTGGGTGTACCGATTCTCAACGGAGCCGATCACCTTCAACAACTCGTCAACAGCCTTGATCTGCCGATTGAGACGCTCGCAATCGTGGATCAAAGCGGAGGACGGAATGATCCCGAGTCGCTGCGGCTGCGGCAACTGCTCCAAGACTTAGAAGCTCAGGGGCTGACCGGGGTAGGCCAAATCCGCATCGCTCGGCCCTTTGGCAATGCCGGAGTGGCGGCTGCCTGGAACCAGATTTTGCTGAGTTTCCCGCAAGCCAGCCTGGCCCTGCTGGTGAACCACGATGTGACCTTTCCGCCCGGTTTGCTGGCAGAGGCGCTGGCGCGTCTGGATCCAGCCCAGCCGCAATATCTGGGGCTGTTCCCCGGTGAGCGTGCCTTCTCCGCCTTTGCGCTCACGGCTTTGGCGTGGGATGCCGTAGGGCCCTTCGATGAGCGCTACTACCCCGCCTACTGCGAAGACCTCGACTACCGCGACCGCCTGCTGGCGACACCCAGCGTGCAACGGCTTGATGGCAGCTTCGCCCATACCCGGATGCTGCAGTGGAATCCACAACAGAGCTGCACCCTCACCGATGACCCTGCCTTGGCCCGAGCCAACGCCGCCAGTTTTCAGCTCAATCGGCTCTGGTATTCCTATCGCCAACGGGGACCCTGCAGTCGCTGGGTGACCTCGGGGTTATGGCGGCAGCGCTGGCTCAAACAATGGGACTGAGCCGCCGCAGCCCAGGACCATGCATAGGCTCCGGCCAGACAATGCCCGGATCAACAGCCCGTGGCCGAACCACAGCCATCGATCCGCAACCTGTTGCTGGATCCAGATCAGGGAGGAGCGGTTGGCCGCCTGCGCCGCGCTCGCGAGGCACTGCTACAAGCCGGCACGGCCCCAGACGTGATCGAGCAGATCGGACTGGAGAGCGCCACCCTCGCCTTGGGGCAGGCTCTCAGCCAAGCTGGCCTTGTGCAAGCTGCTCAGCGCTGCTGCGATCTAGCGGCAAGCTACGGCCCAGGCAGCACAAGCTCACCCCCCTCACTGGATGAGCTCAACCGCTGGGTCTATCCGCGCTCACTGCGCCGCTATCAGCTCGCCATCCTGAACAAACAACCACTGGATGTGGAGCTCGTCGGAGCCAGCTTTGAGCTGCGTGGTTGCCGAGCCGATCCCGACCGCAACCATCTGCTGCTGCAACGGCGCGATAACGCCTCACTGTGGTGGCTGTCATCCAATGAATGCGCCAACGGCTATCTGCTCTCGGCCTCCACGCTGAGGCCAGCAGACCACCCTGCCCCAGATCCTGATGGGTTCAACAACCAGGAGCCGGTGTTGGTGCGCGCCGGTAACAGCAACTTTGCGCACTTCCTGTGGAACGAACTCGATCCACTGCTGCGCCTGATCGATGCCGGCCAAAGCCTGGCCGTTGTGCAGGACACTGACACCGTTCTGAACCTGGCCCAGCTCGATGGCATCAGCCGAGTGGACCCGGCGCTACTGAGCAACCATCAGAGCGTTCGCTTGGGGGGAACGCTGGTCACGGGCAAGGCACGCCAAACCGTGATCGATGCCCTGGCTCGGGAGGTGGAGGGGGCTCTGCCCGTGCATCGTCCACAGCCATTGATCCTGCTGGGCGTGAGAGGTCCAGGACGACGTGAACTACGCAATGAGGTGACGCTCATGCAGGCCCTGATCGATGCGATCACGCAGCATTTCCACCGCCCCTTGATCCTGCTGGATGGCTTCACCTACCAACACAACAACCACCAACACCCCCTGAGCCAAGAACGCGAGCAAGCCTGCCAAACAAGGCTGAAGCAGATCCTTCAGCACTGCAGAGCGGCACAACTGGAAAACCTCTGCGGCCTGGGCTTTGCCAGCTGGCTGCAACGCACCGAGGGTGTGCGTTTTTATGTGAGCCACGAAGGCACGATGCAACACAAGCTCGGCTGGCTCAGGCCCGAGATCCCTGGTCTCTGTCTGGTGGGCTCCTCGCGAGCCGAGGCCATCGCCCTCTGGCATCGGCAGCAATGCGAAGGAGCAGGCACCCTCGCAACCTTGCCGATCGAGCTGTATCAGCAAGATCCGATCGAGCAACCCCATGACCAAGAACAGGAGCGGAATCAGCCCTTTGAAATTCGAGATATCGCACGCGCAGTTGCCCTAACGATGCATGAGATCACAACCCAACTGGAGCTACCAGAACAATCAGGCATACCTGCCGCAGATCAAAGCGAATGACGCAGCAGCACGCAGCAGCAGAGAGCCAAGAGCAGCAGACTTTTCTAGGTTGATACCGCAGAGATAGGAGCAGGAAAATTACCGTGGCACCACAACTTTTTTATATCTACGGCTACTACGGCTCCAAGAATGCAGGCGATGAAGCCTTCCGGCTTGCCTTCCAGTCATTACTCCCATCAGGAACAGAGCTGCGGTTCATCCGCCCCTCTCAACTGGCCGAGGACAAAAACCTGGCCAGCCAGATCCAACAAGACACCAGCGACGGACGTGCACGCCTAATCGTAGGTGGGGGAGCCATCATCGGAGAGCCCTACTTTTGGGAGAACCTACCCGAGGGCACGCCCTTTCACATCATCAGCGCTGACATCGGATCCCAGGACAATCTGCTCAAAAAATACGTTTCAAGCTTGAAATGGATGCAGGCTTCCTGGATCCGCAGCGAAAGCGATACCGAACAACTCAGACAGCTGGCTCCTTGGCAATCAGAGATTCACCACCTACCCGACATTGTTTTTGCCCTGGAACCCAACCCCAGAGAGAGGCAGACCATCGCGGCAATGCCTCAAAACACTCGCAACCAACGCCTCCTAGAACTCATGGGCGAGCATTGCGAAAACACCATGCCAGCAAGCCAATTAAGGAACAAGAATATTGCAATCTTTTTATCCGACCACTATTACGACTATAAAACGATTCAAAGCTCCTGCATCCTCGACGGGATCGAACGAGAAGCAAGCGACAAAACCTACCTCCGCAACCTCAGACAGGCACTCGACGAAATCACCCCCTACTACAACCTCTACCTATTCAGCCTCAGCTACTGGTACAACTCAATTGATGCTTTTGTGGGCTACCAACTAGCAAAGAACTCCAGGCAGGCTCCGCTCTACAACATTGCAACACACTATATCGAGCCCCAGAAGATCATCAATCTGATGCCCTACTTCGATGCGGCTCTCTCCATGAAGTTTCACGGCCTGATCATGCCAATGACAGCCAATATACCCGTCATGAATCTCGGAAACTCCAAGAAAAATCTAGATCTCACCAAGCAAATGAACCTTGCCTCCATTCCACCAGAAACGTTCACACTGGCAACATTTCTAGACGCCCTGAAGCAAGTGGAATCAGCAGAGTACGCCACCTCACTGGCCGAAACCCGACGTCTCGCCCACGACGATATCCACATTGCCTTCTCCAAGCCAGGCTTATGGGACTAAGCAGGCAGAGAAACGAAGGCGGCATCATTATCAATCAGGCAGCGCAGATCAGCAGCGGGTAGTGCCAGAACACAGGTACGGCAATCGAACAGGTTGAAATAGATCTGCACCATACCATCGTGCACCAACACCGAACTCACATAACAAACCCCCTGATTCTTACGAAAACCCAAGTCCGACCCAAGAGCCTGTGCATTCACCGACAAAATAGGCTCACGACTGACCCGCAAGGGCAGCAAGGTATCAGCCGAGAGAACGAGTAAATACTGGTCATAGATATACGTGCCATGACGACGGCGATGCACAACCAGCCCTAGCTGGCTCTCGCCATTGCAATCAGGCAAAGGGAAGGGGTGAGCGCTGTTGCGCAATGGGCCCTGAATGGAATCAGGCAAACCAAGCGGAATGTCATGTGCCAGTCGCCAGTGGCGGAGATCATGCCCACCCTCAAACACCTGCCATGGCTGAATGGAATACAGCAACGCCAGCTTCTGGCGCCACGGGCAGAGGAGCCAGTTCTTCTCAAAGCCACGGGGGAGCTCCAACTCAGGCTGTTCAGGATCAGGTAAACGATGCAATACCGGCAACTGCTCGAAGCGCAGATCACCTCGCTCGAGATCAAGACGTCCCAAGGACTGGACCACCAGCATATCGTCGATCGTGTTATTCGCAGCGGCTTCACTGGAGAGTTCAGGCAACCAGCTGCGATAGCGCGCTCGCGACAGAATCAGAGCCACAATGGCATAGATATGATCGTCAATAGCAAACAAGCGCAGATCTTCAATCTTGCATTCGCTCGGGTATCCGCTATAGGTCAGTGGCGTGATTCTCAGTTTGCCCCCGGCACCTAATCCGGCAGACCCGCCTGGCTCCCAGGCCAGAAAGTTCAGGGACGGATGACGCGCAACATCCCCACTACGCCCCGACCAGCTATCAAAATTGCGCTCATAACGCCAAGTGGACAGCACCCCTTGAGGCGTGACGAGCACGGACTGATTCATCACCCCAGAAGGCCCATGACCCGATAGTCCGCTTGAGCGGGCGTAATGATCGGAAAACCGGTGGCAGGGGGTGAGCGCGAGCACGGTGTGCCCGGCCTGCACCAGCAAACCTTCCACAAGACAGTCTGCCGGCGTGGTGGGTAGAGGCGCTGACAGCCCCCGCCCCGCATCCAGCAAGGGCGACCGGGCCGACAACTCCGCAGCCTGATGCTGAAAAGCATGTTCACCGAGCCGGTAATCAGCCGAATCACGAAACACCAACGTCGACAAACTGTCCAGCAGCGGCGCGAACCAAAGGCGAGCCGAAACCAAATCGGACACCTGCGTCAAAAGCCCAGGCGTCAGCACCAGATAAGGCTCCAAACTGCGGTTCAGCGAGAAGGGAACAGGCTTGCCACCATCGAAATAGGTGGAACAGCTCTGCATGCCCTCCCTGGCCAGGGAGACCTTGCGCGTCCCCAAAGGGGCGCAGATCACCATCTCCGGATCCGTGCACCACTGCGCCAGCAACGGGAGCACCTCCGCCACCAGCGAACAAAGCCGCTTGAGTCCCACGATGCCGATGTGGGAATGCGGAGCCAGCAAATAAGCCTGACGCGCGCATGACGAGCTGGTGTCATCTGGCCGAAACCACCACAGATGATCCACCACGGCTTCGAGCCCAGTGAAGGCCGAACTAACAGACGGCACAGGCTCGATCGAGGTCTCTGCAGCTAAAGCGAAGTAAGCCGCAAGATGACGACCGAAGCTGTGCCGTTCCACCTGGCGCGACTCCGCCAGGCGTGCGGTGGCATGCAGCGCCTCCGACTCCAACAGCTCACGATCCAGGCCATGCCGCAGCCAGAAATCCTGACTGCGTCGATCCTCCAATCCCTGCAGCGAGCAGAGGAAGCGATAGCGCAGCAGCAGTTCCGTGACCGCCTTCATCAAGGCTGACTGATGCTGCAATAACACGATTGCCTTGTAGTAAGCGATCGCCAACGCTTCACCTAGGCCCGCGCGTGCTTCCTGATCCAGAGCTGCACGGTCAAGCGTTTGCAAACCCTGCTCCAGCACCTCTGCAGCCACGCCTGCGAAGCGATCCGAAACACCAATCAGCCCAACAAGATCAAAACCAAGCGGCGCCAGGGGCTCCCCTGAATACTCCATCACTGGGCAGGCATCAAGGTGAAGCGGAAGTCGCGCCAGACCCGCCCATGTTCAGAACCGAACGTCAGATCTGGCCTGCTGGGCAGGAGGTCAAGCAGATCCCCATGCTGCCGGACGCGAACAGGTTGTCGATCAAGCTGCCGCTGAAGTGCCGCATAAAGATCTGCACTGAAACCGGGTTCAGCCAGGCCCCGAATTCGCCATCTGAGCAGATCAACCAAAGACTCAAAGGAAGCCAATCGCTCTGGCAGCCATTCCGACTGCTGCTCGAGCAAAACCATCAGAATCCGAATCATCTTACGACGCTCTTTATCGACAAAACGCAGCACGCTGGCCACCACCTCTTCACCGCTATGGGGGATTGCATCTGGGTGAACCAGATCAAAAACACGCAAATCATTGGCCTGGCACAACTCAGGAGCAAACCGCACCAGAACGGCCGCGATCAGGTGATAGGTCGCCGCGAGCACAAGCACCTGATGCTCCCGCGTCTCTGACGCCGCCAGAAGCATTGCCTGACAGGAAAAATCGATCCAATCGCGTCGACGCAGGCAAGCGACACTCAGCCAGTAGCGGAACCAAGGATCAGCTGGCTTCAGCGCTAAGGCTTTGGCGAAGGCTGCATAGCCGCTGGCCCCTTCCATCTCGGCCAAAAGGCCCTGAAGCGCCTGAGTCCAGGCTCCGTCAGGCTCCAGGGTTTGCAACTGCGCCTGGGCTCTGCGAAGACCCTCTGCATCCCCGGAGCGATGAGCCTCGAGCCCCCGCTGCAGCAGCTCATCTTGAGCATCAGGGGGGCACGCTTGCATAAGCGGCTGCTCAAACAGCCCATCCAGATCGGACAACAAAAGGCCACCCCCCAAGGCCTCGATCACAGCAATCAAGGCCTGCCAGCGATCGGGATCTTCTGGGTGCTGAAGCACAGCAAGCCGCAGTCTATGGAGATCAGCTGAAGACTCCATGATCAACGCAGAAAGTCAGCCACGAACACACCTGGCAAATCACCACCCAACACGCCACATTTCCAACTACTGATCAGATGCATCATCACAGCCGAAAACCCAATCATCGAGGCCAGATCTAGAATCTGCCACCCAGGAATCTGATAAACCAGCGATCCACGCGTAGGCCGGATTGGATCACCATGGTATTCGGGTTCTCCACGGAACAATGCCATCTGTTGTGCACCCCTGAATTCCGCCTTGATGATGTTCTCCTGCTGACCAAATGCCATCGGGAACGTGGCCAGCAATCTGCCGCCGGGCCTGAGCACCCGATAGACCTCCTCAAGTGCACGCGGCAAGTCGTAAACATGCTCAAAGACATCATTACAGATCACCAGATCAAAACGATGCGAGGAATAGGTGAGTGCACACAGATTCTGATGATTGCCCACCCCAACCGGAACAATCTCTGCATCTTGAAGGAAGTCACTCACCTCAAGATTCCGGATGTGATGGCGACGCAACCAGGCCACAAATCCCGTAGACGTTTCCGGCAGATAGATGTGCTGATCGCGAAGGCTCGCCAAGCTTTCACCCACGTGCTCCAACACACGGGTAATGGCCCGGTGTCGCGACAGACAGCCCCCAGCCAGTAGCGATTCGCGCAGGTTGTCCCGGCTGATCCGTATCCCACGGGGCTCGATCTGTACACCGCTCAGCGGCTCCAGCAAGCCAAGCAGTGCTACGCACGTGGAGGCATCGTGCCGATGCCTCCCCCATTGCATCAGCGCTGGCAACTGAACGGAAAAGGCGTCGAAGCTGGTGAAGACCTGATGGTCGTCATGGATCCGCAGCAGCTCCTTGCGCAGTTTGGGCTCTGATCCCAAAGAGGTTGGAGACGTTGACACAGCCATAGCTCCAGCGTGAGCAGCGTCGGACGCTCACAAGCGGGCCTGGTGCTGGTGCTCAGCAGATCCGCCGCCAGCGATCCGCACGACGCTGCCCCGACCGCCAATGCCTGCTGCAGGCCTGATCGATGCCCAAGCGGGCGTGGATCGCAGGACCGATGGCCACGCAGGCGGCGCCATAGCGTTCGCGAGCGGCATGGCAAAGCGGCAGGTCGTAGACCCCAGCTGCCGTGAGCAAGACGGTGAATGGACGCTCTCGAACCATCGCGCCCACCGACTCCAGACAAGCCTCCAGGCTGGCTTCAAAGCCCTGGTGGGGTCGACGGGGATAGAGAGAATCCGGTGGGACCAACGTGCGCAGGCCGTAGGGAGCAATAGGCAGATCGAGAAACAATTGGAAGGCACGCCCACTGCGGTGCTGCTCCTCCGCCAGGGCTGCCAACGGGCTGATCAACAGCACCTCTTGGCCTGCCAGCAGGTCGTACACGGCTTGATCCTCGGGCCAGGCCACAAGATCCGGCAGGCCGCCCCACCCCTGAGCCAAGCCCTGCAGCACCGCCCACCAGGAGCCGATCGGCGGCTGGGAATCCAGCAGCAGTTCACTGTCACTGAGAAGCGTCAGGCTGCTGTGCGCCCAGGCCTGAAAGCTGCTGTCCGGGGCTGTATTGCTGCCGTAGAAGCCCTCCTCCAGCTGGAGCGCGCAGAGCGTCTCCAAGGCATCGCCGCGATCGCCGGCCGCGCAAGCGGCTCGCTGTTGCAGAAACACCGGGTCGTGATGGCGGCGTCGGATCTCGGCCAGGGCTGGCCCCACCTCTGGGCGTGCCTGCAACCAGCAGCGCAACCCCGCCAGCTGCAGCGCTGAAGGCTGAACCAGGCAGCACCCCGCCCCCAGCCGGGCTGGAGGCCACTGGGCCGGATGCTGCTGGGCGTCAAGCCTGCCGGGCCCACCCCAGTGCTGCCACTGCTCCTGAGCCAGCGCCAGCTGCCGACACTCGCTGGCGCTGAGCGCACCACCGGCAGCCCAGAAATGGCTGAGCGAACTGAGCAGGGTTGCGATGGAATGCCGCTGCTGCCAGAGCCGGCCCGAGGGGATCTGCAACAGGGGCTCAAAGAAAGATGCCATCACCTGCTCCACCAGCGCAGGATGACCGGGCGACGGCGGCAGCACCGCCGCCAGATTGAGGGCCAGCTGGCCGTGGCCATGGGGGAGGGGTCTAGCCCCTGGAATCCACACCAGCTCGAGCGCAACAGGTGAGCGCTGGGCTGGGTGGTCTTCCAGCCACTCACGCACCAGCACCCGGATCTCCGGCGGAGCAATGACAGCCCCCCTCTCCAGGCCAAGGGATTCGCGCACTGCCAGGGGCTGGCGAGCCGCCGCCGCCAGGGTCAGACAGCCACGGACCACGGCCAGCGACTCCCGCACAGCAGCCTGGCGCTCCGAGCCGTTCACAACAGCAGGCAGCAGCGTGAGTGACTCCAGCAAGGCCTGCAGATCGGCGCGGGGATGGCTGCTCTGCGGCAGATCTGCCAGCAAACTGATGACGGACTGCTCCAGGCAGACGGCCAACCAATCGGGTTGTGTTGGCTGGCGTTGCCGCCAACGCAACAGCAAGGCCAGTCCATCCCGGCGGCAGGCAGCGCTCGCTTGCTGCAACAAAGCCAGCCCCCCACGCCGCAGCAGCCCCTCCTCCACCACCTCGTACCAACTGGGGAGCGGTCGATCGAGGTCGCGGATCTGCTGCAAGAGCTCCGCCGCAATGCCGTGGACCTGTGCGTTGTCGAGTGGAGATGCCGGCGGCCGCCACTGCCGGTGGGTGAGGGCCTGATCCAAGCGAGCGAGAACCTGAATCAGTCCATCCAGCAAGCCATCCAGCCCCGTGGAGGCTGGTCGCAGCCCCTGCAGCTCGTGATGGTGCGCCACGGCTGCCTGCCACTGCGCACGCCCTTGTTGCCAGGCACCGGTTTCAAAGCTGCCGCACGCCTGGCGCAGCTCGCCCTCCCATAGGGCGGCCAACAGGGCTGCCCGGCAACTCTCGGACTCTGCTCTTGCCCCGCTGGGCAGGAGCTCCAGCAAGGCCGCCAACAGTTCCAGCTGGGCCGCTGGCAAGAGCGGCAATGCCAGCAAAGCTTCGAGTGACAGCCAGACCCCGGCGCGGGCTGTGCCGTCAGCACACTGGTGCCGCACCGGTTCTACACCCTTCATCGCGCGCTCCTGCATCAGAAGGGCCCAAGGCGAAGGCCCAGAACCAGTTTGTGGATGTGGTCCTGCCCTGAATGGTCCCTGTGCCGCTCGATCTGCCGCCGGCCATGGCCCACCACCAACGGGGTGCCTGGGCCGGACAGTTGGACGATCTGATCTGCAGTGGTGTGGTGCGCGGTTGGGCCTGCCGCGTCCCACCCGCAGACGCCTCAGCGCCCCTGCAGGTGCGGCTCGTGATCGAAGACCTGCTGCGACCGGGAGCGAGCTGGCCGCTCGCGGTGGCACCCGCACATCTCCAGCGAGACGACCTCGAACGAGACGGGCTGATGGTGCCCTGTGGCTTCGCCGTACAGGGCCCATTGGAGCAGCCTCTGCCGGCGCGCACCAGCGGCAGCGTGCTGCGCGCCTGGCTTGACACAGCCGATGGCCCGGTGGAATTGAGCGGCAGTCCCCAGCGGCTCAATCCTGAGCGCTACCGGCTGCTGGAGCAGCTGCAACGCAGCGGGTCGCACGGCCCCACCGGTGGACTGCTCGGCCTGGAAGGGTCGCAGGTCTACGGCTGGGGGGAACCGGGCAGCGACCTGCACCTGCGGATCGATGGTCGCCCAGGACTGCAGCTGCACAGCGATTCCCGCGGTCAGCTCCATGCAGCCCTGCCGGCCGAGAGCTGCGACGGTCGCCCCCATCATCTGGAGCTGCGCAACAGCCGCGGCCAGAGCCTCGACGAGCGGATCGTCTTCACACCGTTTCAGCTCACACCCTGGCCGGCCCTGTTGGAGCACGGACCGCCGCCGTTCCCCGACCACCTCCACCCGCTAGTCGTGGAGCAGCACCGCAGCCTCAGCACCTGGCTGCACTGGGCAGACCTCGGCGAGATCCCCCTACCGAACGATCTGCCGCAATTGCATCGACTGGTGGTGCAGGGACATCGGGCTGAGACCAACGTGGAGCCGTTGGATCGCCCCTTGCAACTGCCCTGCAGCGACAGCCCTCGCGTCTCGGTGGTGATCCCAGCCCATAACCACTACAGCGTTACGCGCCGCTGCCTGCTGGCGATCGCCTATGCCCCAACCCGGGTGCCGATGGAGCTGATCGTGGTCGACGACGGCAGCACCGATGGCACCGCTGAGCAACTCGCTCACGACCTGCGGGGCTACCGGTTGGTGCGGCACGACACCGCTCAGGGCTTCAACCAGGCCTGTCACAGCGGAGTCGCTCTGGCGCAGGCCCCATTCGTGGTGCTGCTCAACAACGACACAGAACCCTGTGCCCGCTGGCTGGAAGAACTGCTCACCCCGTTTGAGCTGTGGCCCAAAACCGGCATCACCGGCGCCCAGCTGGTGTTTCCCAACGGACGGCTACAGGAATCGGGCGGACTGGTGTGGGACAACGGCCAGCCCTGGAATTACGGCCGCGGTGGCAACCCCTACGACCCGCGCGTGAGTTATTCCCGCCAGGTGGACTACGTGAGCGCCGCCTGCCTCGCCATCCCACTGGAGCTCTGGCAGGCCATCGGCGGCTTCAGCACTGAATTCGCTCCCGCCTACTTCGAAGACACAGACCTGGCCTTTGCGGTGCGTGCACGCCATCGGGAGGTTCGCTGTGCACCTCTGGCTCGGGTGATCCATCACGAGGGCACAACCTGCGGCATCGACACCGGCAACCCCGAGAGCAGCAAACGGCTGCAGCTGGAGCATGCCCCCCGCTTCAGGCAGAAATGGCAGCACGCCTTCACACCCTCAGGACCTCCCTCCCGAGAGGCAGCCGAACGGCACAAGGACCGCGGGGTTGTGGGCAGGGTTCTGGTGATTGATCATGCGCCGCCCCGGCCTGATCGGGATGCGGGCAGCCATGCCGCCCTCACGGAGATGGGCCTGCTGCAGGAGCTGGGCTGGAAAGTGACCTTCCTGCCCACCAACCTGGCCTGGCTGGGGGGATACACCGACGCACTCCAACGCCGAGGCATTGAAGCCATTTATGCCCCGTTCGCGCTCTCGGTCGAGGCGTTTCTGCAGCAACGGGGGCACGAATTCCAGCTGATCTACTTGGTCCGCTACGTCACAGTGCTGGCCCATATCCAGGCGATCCGCGAGCACGCTCCGCGGGCACAGCTGATGTTCTGCCTGGCGGATCTGCACTACCTGCGGGAGTTGCGCCAGTTGCATGCCGCTGTGCTGAGCGGCGAGGCGCGCGCTCGAGCGATGACCAGTCTCAACCACACCCGCAAGGAGGAGCTGGAGGCGATCGGGATGGTGGATCTCACCCTCAGCTACAGCAGCGTGGAGCGGGATTTAATCGACGCAGAAACCCTCGGCCGAGCTGCCACGGCAGCCTGTCCCTGGGTGGTCGACTGCATTGAAGGAACACCTTCACCGCAGGGGCGCCAAGGACTGGCCTTCCTGGGAAGCTACGCCCATCCACCCAACGGTGATGCCGTGGCCTTTCTCCTGGAGGAGATCTGGCCCCACCTACGGCAACACAGCCCCCAGCTGGAACTCCACCTCTACGGCAGCGGGCTGGATCCTGAGCTGGCGGAAACCTGGGGCCGACAACCGGGGGTTTGGGTGCAGGGCTGGGTGGCCAACACCGATACGGTGTACGACAGCCACAGGCTGATGGTGGCGCCGCTGCGGGCTGGCGCCGGCCTCAAGGGAAAAGTGGTGGGAGCGCTGGCACGCGGCATCCCTCAAGTTCTCAGCCCGCTGGCCGCGGAAGGAACCAACCTGCGTCATGAACGGGAGGTGCTGATCGCCGCCAGCGTTGACGACTGGCTGGAGCAGATCGAACGGCTCCTGCACGACGACAGCCTCTGGCAACAGATCAGTGCGACGGGCTTGGCCCATGCCCGTGAGCACTACTCCCACAGCCATGGGCTGATGCAGATGGGCCAGGCACTGAAGCGCCTGGGATTGCCGTTGCAGGAGGTCAGCCCATGAGCGAATCCCCCCTGAGCGGCGTGGCCATGGCACCGGCCATCGCCCTGTGTCCCGGCGAACCACGGCTGTCGGTGGAGGTGACCAACCGGCTGCTGATCCGCCATGGCCTCAATCGCGCTCTCGCCAGGGCAGTGGTGCATGACGCCGTGGCCGCCGTCATGCCGCTCGATCCGGAGGAGGAGTTGCCGCTCATCGCGACACAGGTCCAGGCACTAGGGCTGCGCAGTGAGGCCGAACTGGAGCCCTGGCTCGCGGCACAGCGCTGGTCGCGCGACGACCTACGCGCCATGGCAACCCTGGCCGAGCGGTTGCGGCGGTGGAGCCACTGGCGCTTCGAGCATGAGGTGGAGATCCGCTACCTGGATCGAAAAGCAGACCTGGATTGCGTGGTTTACATGCAGCTGCAGGTCGCGGAGCGGGAGCTAGCCGAAGAACTGCACCAGCGCCTACGCCGCGAGGAGATGAGCTTCGCCGCTGCGGTGGAGCAATTCAGCCTCGGGACGGAATGCGACACCCACGGGATCCTGGGCCCGGTCGCCGTATCAGCAACCGCTGCCGAAATCGCAGCCCGTCTGCGGGTGAGCCGCGAGGGCCAGCTCTGGGCCCCCTTCGCCATGGGCGAGCGCTGGATCGTGCTGCGGCTGGAGCGGCACCTGCCGGCCCAGCTGGACGCAGCCACCCGTGAGCAACTACTGCACGAGCTGTTCGCCGCTTGGGTGGACAGCCAGGTGGAGGCACTGCTGCAGGGCGAACCCCTGGCCGCTGTGCCACGACCCGAGCAGCCGATCGCATCGTGACGGTGACCTCCGCCGACGACGCCCCCAGCGGGCGGGCCGCCCAGCAGCTGCGCTGCTGCCGTCCGTTCAATCGGTTGACACCGGAGCAAGCCACTGCACTGGAGCCCCAGCTCCTGACGCGTCACTACCGGCTCGGGCAGACGGTGCTGCGCCCTGACCAACTGCCGGATGGGGTGCTGCTGGTGGTGGAAGGCAAGCTGCGCTCCCTGGCCCTCGATCCGAACACCCAGGAACTGCGCACGCTGGAGTTACTGGAGGAGGGAGACAGCGCAGGCTGGAGCAGCCTGCTGCGGCAGGCCCCGTGCGAACAGCTCCGTGCCGCCACAGAGACAACGGTGCTGGTGCTGCCTGCCACGGCGTTCCACCAGCTGCTCGAGCGCGAAGCCGAGCTGCGCAACTGGTATGGCCGTCATGGTTCGGCGGCAGAACTGCATCATCTGCTGGAGAGGCTGCAAGGCAAGAGCGCAGCCCCCCCGCCGAACCAACAAACCTGGGAGCAGCTGCTAAGCGAGACCCAGATCCGCAGCCTGCCGGCCGGCCATCCGGCAAACCTCGATCTGCCGAGCGATCGGCACTGGTACGTGAGTAGTGGCGGCCCATTGGGCGAAGCCTGGCCGCTGGAAGCCAGAGGCCAGGCACCTGCCAGCGGGGAACCATGGCTGCGCCTGATGGGCTTACCGCCCGTGTCGGCGGATCGCATCAGCGTGCAAGGCATGCGCTCCGGCGTCGGTCAGCAAGACGGGTTGCGCATCGGCGAGCCCCCCAGAAGACGCCTCACCCCAACCGAGCCACGGCCTGAGAACCCGCCGCTGGAGGGAGCGCCACCAACACCGCCAGCGGTGCAAGCGGGTGCACTCAGCCTGCGACGTGCGAGCAGCCCCCGTGCCGTTCCGATTGAGCTGTGTGTGGCGCTTGCCAACTATTTCAATGTGCCGATCAATCGGGATGCTCTTGGCAACCGGGTGGATGCACTGTTGCGGCAGCAACAACAGCTGAATCTGGTGAATCTCGGCCAGCTCCTGGATGCGCTCGGCCTGCGGGTGATGCTCACCGAGCTCCCCCGCAATCGACTGGCCCGGGTAGCACCGCCAGCCCTACTGGCCCAGAACGGCCATTTCGCGCTCTTGGAAGGCGTTGACACTGACGGACAACTTCGCCTGCTGGAGCCGGAATTGGGGCCGCTGCGGATTGCAGCTCAGCAGCTGGGAGATGCCCGCACCGGACTGGTCCCACTGCTGCTGCTCGAACGCAAGCATGACGCCAAGGAACAGCGCTTCAACTGGGGCTGGTACGGCCCCTTCCTGCGCGGACACCAACGCGCCCTGATCGAAGTGCTGGCGCTCTCGATCGTGATCAATCTGCTCACACTGGTGACCCCCCTAGGCCTGCAACAACTGATCGATCAGGTGGTTAATCAGGACAACCTCAATGCCCTGATCAGCATCTCAACTTTGCTGCTCTTGGCCGCAGCAACGCGCGGCGTCATGAAGTCCGTGCGCAGTTACATCTTCACCGACACCACCAACCGCATCGACCAAGACACCAAGTCCACAATCCTCGATCAACTTGTGCGCCTGCCACAGGTTTTCTTCGACACCCGCCCCGTTGGACAGGTGATCCATTACTTCCATCAACTCGATCGACTACGGGAATTCCTGGTAAGCCAGAGCATCACAACGGCCGTTGATTTTCTCTTTAGCTTTCTCTATCTGGCAATCCTGCTGAGCATCAGCATTCCTCTCACACTAGCCTCCCTAGCCACCCTGCCACTGATGCTGATCTTGGCAATCGTGAGCAACCCGCTCATGCGCGCCCAAATCAATCGCAGCATGGGCGAATCCGTTAAGACCTACTCCTATCTGAATGAATCCATCACCGGCATCCAGACGATCAAATCACAGAATGCCGAGCTCAAAACGCGATGGGAATTTCAAAATCGCTACTCACGCTTCATCGGAGAGGATTTCAAGCTGCGTGTAACGCGTGAATCCTTGAGCAATCTGGCGGAATTCATTCACGACCTCAACAGCCTTGTGGTGGTCGGCGTAGGAATCTTCCTGGTGATGAACAACCAACTATCACTCGGAAGCTTTATCGCATTCCGCATCATCAGCGGCTACATCACAGGCCCCCTGGTCAAGATGGTGCAGACCTGGCAGCAGTTCGAACAATCAAGCGCCTCCCTGCGCATGGTGGCCGACGTGGTGGACCGTCCTACGGAACAGAGCCCGAGCGAGGCCCTAAACATTCCGATGCCACCCGTGGTTGGCCAGGTCCTTTTTGTGGATGTGGGATTCCGCTACAGCGACGACCAAGACCTGATTCTGAACGGGGTCAATTTGGAGGTCCCCACCGGCTCATTTGTGGGCCTGGTCGGGGGATCAGGAAGTGGCAAAAGCACGTTATTAAAACTACTACCGCGCTTCTACCGCCCCAACACCGGCCGCGTCCTGGTGGACGGACTGGACATCAACAAGGTGGAGCTCTATTCGCTGCGGCGGCAGATCGGCGTCGTGCCGCAAGACACCGTTCTGTTCGATGGCACCATCCGCGACAACTTACTGATGGTGAAACCGGATGCCAGCGCTGCGGAGTTGATGGCGGCAGCGCGCATTGCCTGTGCTCACGATTTCATCATGAATCTGCCCAAGGGGTACAACTCCGATGTGGGCGAGCGTGGAGCAGGACTCTCCGGGGGCCAGCGGCAACGGCTGGCGTTAGCCAGGGCCGTGCTGCAAAATCCCAGGCTCCTGATTCTGGATGAAGCCACCAGCGCTCTAGATGCGCGCACAGAACGGCAGGTGTGCCTGAATCTGCTCGAGGCCTTCCGCGGCCGCACGGTGTTCTTCATCACCCACCGACTCACCACGGTGCAGCCGGCCGATCTGATCGTGCTGATGGATCGGGGCGCGGTGATGGAAGCCGGAACGCACCAGGAGCTGATGGCTCGCCGCGGCTGGTATTTCGCGCTCTACCAGAGCCAACAGCAGGAGCAAGGGATCTGAGATGGCCAACACACCTCGCGCATGGTTCTCAGCAATGCGACGCCGCTGGCGGCGGCCCGAACCGCACCTGGAACCTGCAACACCGCCGGTGGATCTCGTCGGTGATACGGGCCAGCACCCCGAGCCTCCAGGCCGGCCCTTCACCGCTGGCGCGCTCCCGCAAGGACCCTCCGGGGATGAGCAAATGGCGGATCGCTGGTCGTTCCAACAGCCGGTGCTGCTCAACCCCAGCCCCCGTCCCCGCACGGTGATGGTGTGGGTGCTTGTGGGAGGAACCGCCCTATTGCTGGTGTGGAGTTTGGTGGCGCCCCTGGGACAAAGCTTGGCTGTGCAGGGGAAGCTGCGGCCCAGCCGGCGCGTCAAGGTCGTTGAAGCACCAGTGGCCGGCGTTATTGCCGAACTGCTCGTGAAAGAAGGCCAGCCCGTGCAGGCAGGTCAGCTGTTGCTGCGCTTCGATCTGCGCCAGGCCCGCAGCCAACTCACCGCCGCGGAGGCTGTGCGCTCCCGCCTTCTGAGCGAGAACCGCATCTACACCGCCGCCCTGGAAGAACACAACACCACAGGGCTCACGACCAACCAGCAACTGCAGCTGGAGAACCAGAGCGCTCAGCTGCGCAGCAGCCGCAGGGTCGCAGCTGAAGAACTCAAACAGAGCCAGCAACGCCTTGAAGGACTGCGCCAGTCATGGAGAACCGCCAGCGACATTGCCCGTCGCTACAGAAACCTCTCCAGCGCTGGCGCCGTCAGTGCGGTGCAAGAACTACAGACCCAGGAGACCGCCAACCAGCTGCGCTCACAGATGCTCGAAGAGGAGCGCGCCATCGATCGACTCCAAGCCAACCTCCAGCAGGTGCAGGCCGCACCAGGCGCAGAACTGCGCGGCCGGATCGAGGCGAACCTCCGACAGATCAGCGATCTGGACGGTCAGATCCGCCAAGCCCGCCTTCAACTTCAGTACGGCGAACTGCGCGCCGCGCTCAACGGCGTTGTCTTCGACTTGAAGGTCAGCCCCCGCAGCGTGGTGGAGAGCGGCACCAAGCTCTTAGCCCTGGTGCCCGGCGGAACATTAGAAGCCCGTGTGCTGGTGCCGAGCAAGGTGATCGGCTTCATCCAACTAGGCATGAAGGCCAACCTCTCTCTCGACACGTTTCCTTCCAATGACTACGGCCGACTGCCAGCGGTGGTGCGGGACATTGGATCCGACGCCCTCACCCCCGAGGAGATGCGCAGCGCCCTCGGAGCCGAAGCCACAGGCCTGTTCTACCCAGTGGTGTTGCAGCTGCCGCGCCAATACCTACAGGCAGGGCGCCGCGAGGTACCGCTCAAGGCGGGGATGACCTTGACGGCCGATATCCAGCTGCGGCAAAGGCCCTTCATCAGCGTGCTCACCTCCCTGTTTGAGGACAAGCTGCGCAGCCTGGAGCGGCTTCGTTGATCATGCACGGGTGGGACTGGCTTGAGCTGCTACCGCCCCATGAACGGGGCCCTCAGAGACAACGCCGGCGGATCCAGCGCCTGCGCAGCCAGCTCATGCGCCCCCGCAGCACGATTGCCTTGCTGGTGCTCGTTTATCTGGTGGTTGTCTTCACGCTGGCCCGCCTCACCGGCAGCGTTCTGGCCTTACTGGCAACCCTGCCTTTAATCCTGGCGCCGCTGCTCAGCGCGCTGATCTACTGGTTGCTCTGGTCTGACTTCCACCGTTAATGGACTCAGGCCCTGCCAGCGGGCTGAACCCCTTTGCGCGTGAGGCTCTCAGACAACCAGGCTGGAATCAGCATCGCATCCGCAGGCAACGTCACCTGCTCGATGGGGTAGTAGAGCAACGCGGCAAGCAGCGCATTCAAGGCTCGGGGATGGCGCAGATCAGCGGCCACTTCCGACAGCTGCTGACGCATGGCCAGTTCGTCCTGGCTAAGCGGTTCAACGGCAAAGCGTGATGTGATCAGATGGTCGGTGAGCTGGCCGAAAGGCGTGCGGTACAGAGCCTCCAACTGATCGCTGTCCACATCCAGCCATACCTGGGCAACCTGACGGCGGCCCTGACTCAGATCCCGGCAAATTTCTGGATCACCAGGCTCCAAGTTGTAGAGAGTGATCAAACCATTGATCCGACCCAAAAACTCTGCATCTCCAATCAGCGCCATGCTCGCCGTACCGGTGATTGGTGCCAACTCCGGCAGCGTGATGTTGTGCGTTGCCATCGGTGGTAGTTGCGGGCGCTGGGGCGTTGACTGAGCACCCAACCCAGGCTCACAGCGTTCGGCATAGAGCGGAATCAACCAAGCGGGAAGGTGCCGGAGTGGCTCGTGCACCTGCATCGCCTCACGGTCAAGATAGGGCAACAACGCGAGCAGCACATTGATGCTGCCGTGACGTTCCAAACCCTGCTGCAAAAAGTCCGTGAGTTGTTGTTTTAAGGCAAGGTCAGGCCGATCAAGCGGCAGCGCCGGCAGAGCGCCAGCCAACAGATGCCGGTAAACATCGCCAATCGCACCATGAAAGAAGGTCTCCAAGCCATCCACCGGAGCCGCCAACCAAAAGCGTGAGAGACAGCCCCGCGCTGATCGCGCCGCCTGCAGGCTGGCCTGGCAAGGTCGTTCCACCACCTCTCGCCCGATGGCATCCAAGCGGGCGATCGTCCAAGGCGTGAAGTCCAACGCCGGCGATGTGGTGGGTGGCTGCACGTCCCCCACACCCGCGGCAGTCGGCGGCAGCGGCAACTGCTCTGAAAAGCGAAGAACAGGAGAGGGCTGCCCCTGTTCCTGCCGGCTCCAACCCAGCCAGTGGGGCAGGAATCCCATCAGAAGCCAACCCAGATGCTCACGCGCTCAAGGCTATGGAGCCTTCCCCGCCGCAAAGTGGCCTGATTTGAAGGTGTCTAACAGCTGATCCACAGCACCATGCCAATCGCCGGGTCGGGGTTGACGAAACAAACGCAGCCTTGGATACCAGGGTGACAATGGGCCTGCACTGAGCCAGCGGGGGTCCGCGCTCCACGGCAGCAGGACCCAACCAAAGCGACCCATGGCTCCCATGAGGTGGGCCATCGCCGTATCCACACTGATCACCAGATCCAGCTGGGCAACAGCCCGAGCTGTGGCCGCAAAACCATCCAAGCCAGCACCAGACGGCAACGGAGACAGACCAAGCGCCCGGTGGCGACATGCGTCCGCACCGAATTGAAGGTCGTGCACCTGCGCGCCGGATTGGCGCAGTGCATCCACCAAACGCCAGAGGATCGGCATGGGCAGCGTGCGCTTCTGGAACTCCCGAATACAAAAAGGATCAGCACCTGGATGCCCGGCTGCAGACACCAGCCCGACCTGCAAGGGCCGCCCGGCACCGCCACCCACCCAAAGCGGCGAGGTGAGATACGCCCCGTCGCCCCTGATCTGCGGCAAGTGCTGAAGGCCCAAGGCACCAGGCAGTTCCAGCAAGGTCAACGCGTCTTGCGTGGAGTCATCAGGGGACAAGGGGTCAACCTGCGGCGGAATCTCAAGCCAGGCCAAACCTTCGCGGAAGCACTCCACCAGTGCCGGTTCCACCCTCAGACGCACACCGTTCCGAAGCCCCGCGGCTGCGCGCCGACGCAGTAACGGCAAAAGAAAGCGCACGAATTGCAAGCTGTCCCCAAAGCCTTGCTCTGTCACGAGCGTGATCTGCGCAGCCAGGGCATTCCAAGGGGTAGGCATCCTGCCTGCCGCCCAGGCACGTCGACTGGCCATGCGCGTGAAGGCCTCGCCAAAGCGCTCCAGACCGATCAACACCTGGCTATGAGCCCAGAGATTGGCCAATCCTTCCTCTGAACGGTGCGGAAAGATCGGCTCCAACAGGCGATGAACCGCCAAGGCTTGATCAAAGCAATTCAGATCCCGCAGGCAGCTAGCCAGTCCACGCCTGCTAACCAGGCATTGCGGGTTCAGGGCCAGGGCACGGCTGTAGGCCAAGTGGGCAGCCGCCGGCAGATCAGCAAGCCAGAGCGCGTTGCCTTGATTCGCCAGCAAACGGTGGTCGTCGGGATGACGACACGCCAACTCGGCGTAGATCGCTGCAGCCGACAGCCAATCACCAGCCGCTTGAAGCTGGTGCGCCTGTTGCAGCGGCTCGTAGCAGCTGGGATCAAGGCCAGCGCCGTCCACGTCGTCAGCCCCACGGGCAGCAGCATCCACAACCCCACGATGGCGACAAAGCAGGAGCGAGGTGCACTCAGTAAACGCCGTTACGGGGATCTTGCTGTGCACCTGCAGCTGGCCAGATGCTGATGTGCCGCAGGGCGCGTGAGTTCTCACGCCGCCCTGGGCGAACGTTCGTCACACAACATCCATGGCAACGAGCACCGCACCAATCGGACAAAGCCTGTTCGACTTTCTCGACGGCAAAACAGGTCTAGAACAATTGGAGGCCCTACAGAGTGGGACCCTTGGACGCGAGATCAATCGCTACGTACAAACCCAGCTGGAGCAGTTTCATATTGGTTCGATTCAAGATTCCATCCAGAACTCGATCTGGGGCAACGGCAGCTGGAATTCAACCAACGAGTTGAGAGGCCAACCAAGACCAATCGCATTCGATCGCACTACCGCTGGTGGACACCCAATTGACCTGGTTGGCGATCACTGCACCCAGATCACCAGCACAGAAGGCCTGGAACCTGAACTGGGGGGCATCGACACCGGATTAAACACTCGCGAACAACCCACAGAACAGATTTTCCGTTCCCATCGCGACGCCTAACGAAGACCGAGCGACCACCTGGCCAAAGCAGGTGGTCGCCTAGTCACAGCAGCGTTCGCATACCCAGCAACGAGAACACAAACAGCATGGAAGTCGACACTGATTCAACAAGAACGGTGATACGTCCAGACATCAGCCATCAGCCAGCAAGTACCAGAAGCCCTCGGTCCGTAGTCGCCACTGAGGCGATCAAAAACCTTGCCTTGTGTCTATGGGAGATCAAAAAGAAGCAGCAAAGCCTTGAACACGAACGCGACTCGTTAGTACAGCAGCTCAACCTGGCTTACCTGCAAGGCCAGATGCATCAGTTTCTTAACGACGGCCAAGACGAGAAGGGCTACCTAATCAATCCCGAGCTAACTCTAGTGAGACGAACTGGCCAAAAGCAGTGGAACTACAGCCTCAGTTGCCATGAGATGGCATGCAAGCTCAAGGAGTATCAAAGGCACGAGCAACAAAATGGAGTCGCGAGTTACACGCAGGGATCAGCCTTTTGGGACATCAGGATGGACACGGTTAACTTGGCCATGTGAATTCAGCCGCCCTAGCGCTACTGCCGATAAGCCAACAAAAAAGCCACCCTCTCGGGTGGCTTCTCTGTTTCAACGCTCCAATCGGCTGATTAACAGCAGCGATTGGAGCGAGAGCTGGTTGGAGCAAAGAGTGTTTTACCTGGCATCGACCTATTTTCTCAGGGGGCTACCCCCCAAATATCGTCGGCGCTGCATCGTTTCACAGCCGAGTTCGAGATGGATCGGAGTGGTTCCAATGCGCCATGGACACCAGGATAGAAAACTTAGGTTAAAAGCTTTCAACTTCTTTGCTCTCAGGTGAACCCTGAGAACTGCATAGGTTACGAGATTACTCTCGCTCTAGAAGACAAAGATCTCGCCTCACATGGAGGCCTGAGAGCTGAGGTTTGGTCAAGCCCTCGGTCTATTAGTACTCCTCTGCTTCACGCATTACTGCGCTTCCACATAGAGCCTATCAACGGGTGTTCTTCCCGTGACCTTACTGGCTTAAGCCATGGGAATACTCATCTTGAGGTGGGCTTCCCACTTAGATGCTTTCAGCGGTTATCCACTCCGCACATGGCTACCCAGCGTTTACCGTTGGCACGATAACTGGTACACCAGAGGTGCGTTCCTCCCGGTCCTCTCGTACTAGGGAGAAATCCTCTCAATATTCCTGCGCATGCACCGGATATGGACCGAACTGTCTCACGACGTTCTGAACCCAGCTCGCGTACCGCTTTAATGGGCGAACAGCCCAACCCTTGGGACCGACTTCAGCCCCAGGTTGCGATGAGCCGACATCGAGGTGCCAAACCTCCCCGTCGATGTGAACTCTTGGGGGAGATCAGCCTGTTATCCCTAGAGTAACTTTTATCCGTTGAGCGACGGCCCTTCCACTCAGAACCGTCGGATCACTAAAGCCGAGTTTCCTCCCTGTTCGACTTGTAGGTCTCACAGTCAAGCTTGCTTCTGCTTTTACACTCGTCGGCTGATTTCCAACCAGCCTGAGCAAACCTTTGCGCGCCTCCGTTACCTTTTAGGAGGCGACCGCCCCAGTCAAACTGCCCACCAGATACTGTCCGGTTCCCGGATGACGGGTAACCGTTAGAACCCTAGCTCGCAAAGAGTGGTATCTCACCAGTGGCTCACCATCACCCACAAGCAATGGATCAAAGCCTCCCACCTATCCTGCGCATTGCGAGCCCGAGCACAATACCAAGCTACAGTAAAGCTTCATAGGGTCTTTCTGTCCGGGTGCACGTAGTCCGCATCTTCACAGACAATTCTATTTCGCCGAGCCTCTCTCCGAGACAGCGCCCAGATCGTTACGCCTTTCGTGCGGGTCGGAACTTACCCGACAAGGAATTTCGCTACCTTAGGACCGTTATAGTTACGGCCGCCGTTCACCGGGGCTTCAGTCGTTAGCTTCGCTTGCGCTGACCAACTTCTTTAACCTTCCGGCACTGGGCAGGCGTCAGCCCCCATACATCGTCTTGCGACTTAGCGGAGACCTGTGTTTTTGGTAAACAGTCGCCTGGGCCTATTCACTGCGACCAGCTCGCGCTGGCACCCCTTCTCCCGAAGTTACGGGGTCATTTTGCCGAGTTCCTTAGAGAGAGTTACCTCGCGCCCCTCGGTATTCTCTACCACCCCACCTGTGTCGGTTTCGGGTACAGGTAATCATGCCTTAACGGGTATAGGGCTTTTCTTGGAAGCTTGACGTCACCAACTTCGCTTCCGTAGAAGCTCGCACTCACGCCTCAGCTCAAGCTGTTTTCACCAGCTCTCAACGCCTCGAACGCTTGGACCGGTAACCAACATCCGGATTGGCTAGCCTTCTCCGTCCCCCTTCCCAAAACATGATCAGTACAGGAATGTTGACCTGTTGTCCATCGACTACGCCTTTCGGCCTCGCCTTAGGTCCTGACTAACCCTCCGCGGACGAGCCTGCCGGAGGAACCCTTAGGGTTTCGGGGAATGGGATTCTCACCCATTTTTTCGCTACTCAAGCCGACATTCTCACTTCCATGCAGTCCACGCCCGCTTACGCTAACGCTTCACCCCACATGGAACGCTCCCCTACCATTAAACAAGTTTAATCCGCAGCTTCGGTACAACACTTAGCCCCGTTCATTTTCGGCGCAGGATCGCTCGACCAGTGAGCTATTACGCACTCCTTTGAGGATGGCTGCTTCTAGGCAAACCTCCTGGTTGTCTGGGCAATCCCACCTCCTTTATCACTTAGTGTTGATTTGGGGACCTTAGCTGGCGGTCTGGGCTGTTTCCCTTTCGACCATGGAGCTTATCCCCCACAGTCTGACTGCCTAGTTACACACAGGGTATTCAGAGTTTGTCTCGATTTGGTACCGCTCTCGCAGCCCGCACCGAAACAGTGGCTTTACCCCCCTGCTGGAGCACTAGACGCTACGCCTCAACGTATTTCGGGGAGAACCAGCTAGCTCCGGGTTCGATTGGCATTTCACCCCTAACCACAGCTCATCCGCTGATTTTTCAACATCAGTCGGTTCGGACCTCCACTTGGTATCACCCAAGCTTCATCCTGGCCATGGTTAGATCACCCGGGTTCGGGTCTATAAACACTGACAATCGCCCTATTCAGACTCGCTTTCGCTATGGCTCCACCATTCCCGGTTTAACCTGCCAGTGCCTATAAGTCGCCGGCTCATTCTTCAACAGGCACACGGTCACCCGATCAGTCGGGCTCCCATTGCTTGTAAGCTCACGGTTTCATGTTCTATTTCACTCCCCTCCCGGGGTTCTTTTCACCTTTCCCTCGCGGTACTGTTGCGCTATCGGTCACACAGGAGTACTTAGCCTTACGAGGTGGTCCTCGCGGATTCACACGGAATTTCACGTGCTCCGTGCTACTCGGGATACAGCTAGCTCAGTTCAGTTTTCGAATACGGGACTTTCACCCTCTGTGGTGCGCCATTCAAACGCTTCTTCTAACATCCCTGATACACGTTGCTGTCCCACAACCCCGATGCTCGAAAGCATCGGTTTAGGCTCTTCCCCGTTCGCTCGCCGCTACTGAGGGAGTCGTTTTTACTTTCCTTTCCTCCAGCTACTAAGATGTTTCAGTTCGCTGGGTTGGCTCGTGCCGCCCTATAGATTCAGGCGGCCGTTCTAGGGGTTGCCCCATTCGGAAATTCCCGGATCAAAGCGTTTTTCCAGCTCCCCGAGACTTATCGCAGGTAAACACGTCCTTCATCGCCTCTGTGTGCCAAGGTATCCACCGTGAGCCCTTTGTAGCTTGACCAAATTTAATCCTCCTAACGCTTCAGGCTGTTGAGGCCTATTCTCTCAAAATTGTCAGCATTGCTGCTACCAATTAAGGATCAGACTCCCTCCGGCTCGGCGCCATCGGAAGAACGCTAGAAGGTCTCGGCTCTCAAAAATAGAATCACGAATCAACTCAAACCTGATAACGATCCATCAATGATGGCTCATCAGACTTGATTGACTCGCCTCTATGAGATGCTTTGTCTTTCCAGACTCACCTATGCAGTTGTCAAGGTTCTGCTGAATCTCATTGAAAAAACCTCTCGCGAGGCTCCTTCGCTGAATTCAGCATCAGGGCAACCATCCTTTGGAATGCTCTGAGGCTGAACTCTGCTCGATCGCTCGAGCTCGTTTGATCAGCGAACAACGTCTACGTCACCTCTCAAGAATTGCTTCCTGGTTGAGGAGTTCAGGTGTTAGTGGAGGTTAGCGGACTCGAACCGCTGACATCCTGCTTGCAAAGCAGGCGCTCTACCAACTGAGCTAAACCCCCAAGACTCATCGCCTCTTCATTGACATGCATCAATGAAAATTAAACTGAGTTTGAATGGGCCATCCTGGACTTGAACCAGGGACCTCACCCTTATCAGGGGTGCGCTCTAACCACCTGAGCTAATGGCCCAGGAAGTGAACCCTCTATGGGGTGACCTAGACAACGTTTAGGAACTAAAAATCAAGAATCAAGCATGAATGACTTGCCGAAACATCTCATTCATCTCAACCTTGAAGTTGAGGTACCGATCGACCTTCGAGATGACAGGATCATGGCCTGAGATTAAAATACTCAGACATCACAATCAGGTATTGTCTCCCTGTTAGGAGGTGATCCAGCCGCACCTTCCGGTACGGCTACCTTGTTACGACTTCACCCCAGTCATCAGCCCCACCTTCGACATCCTCCTCCACAAGGGTTGGAGTAACGGCTTCGGGCGTGGCCAACTTCCATGGTGTGACGGGCGGTGTGTACAAGGCCCGGGAACGTATTCACCGCAGTATGCTGACCTGCGATTACTAGCGATTCCTCCTTCACGTAGGCGAGTTGCAGCCTACGATCTGAACTGAGCCACGGTTTATGGGATTTGCTAGCTCTCGCGAGTTTGCTGCCCTTTGTCCGTAGCATTGTAGTACGTGTGTAGCCCAGGATGTAAGGGGCATGATGACTTGACGTCATCCACACCTTCCTCCGGTTTATCACCGGCGGTCTCGCTAGAGTGCCCAACTAAATGCTGGCAACTAACGACGTGGGTTGCGCTCGTTGCGGGACTTAACCCAACATCTCACGACACGAGCTGACGACAGCCATGCACCACCTGTCTCTGCGTTCCCGAAGGCACTCTCTCGTTTCCAAGAGATTCGCAGGATGTCAAACCCTGGTAAGGTTCTTCGCGTTGCATCGAATTAAACCACATACTCCACCGCTTGTGCGGGCCCCCGTCAATTCCTTTGAGTTTCACACTTGCGTGCGTACTCCCCAGGCGGAACACTTAACGCGTTGGCTACGACACCGGAGGGGTCGATTCCCCCGACACCTAGTGTTCATCGTTTACGGCCAGGACTACAGGGGTATCTAATCCCTTTCGCTCCCCTGGCTTTCGTCCATGAGCGTCAGTTATGGCCCAGCAGAGCGCCTTCGCCACTGGTGTTCTTCCCGATATCTACGCATTTCACCGCTACACCGGGAATTCCCTCTGCCCCTACCACACTCTAGTCTTGCAGTTTCCATTGCTGAAATGGAGTTAAGCTCCACGCTTTAACAACAGACTTACAAAACCGCCTGCGGACGCTTTACGCCCAATAATTCCGGATAACGCTTGCCACTCCCGTATTACCGCGGCTGCTGGCACGGAATTAGCCGTGGCTTATTCATCAAGTACCGTCAGATCTTCTTCCTTGATAAAAGAGGTTTACAGCCCAGAGGCCTTCATCCCTCACGCGGCGTTGCTCCGTCAGGCTTTCGCCCATTGCGGAAAATTCCCCACTGCTGCCTCCCGTAGGAGTCTGGGCCGTGTCTCAGTCCCAGTGTGGCTGATCATCCTCTCAGACCAGCTACTGATCGATGCCTTGGTAGGCTCTTACCCCACCAACTAGCTAATCAGACGCGAGCTCATCCTCAGGCGAAATTCATTTCACCTCGCGGCATATGGGGTATTAGCGGCCGTTTCCAGCCGTTATCCCCCTCCTGAGGGCAGATTCTCACGCGTTACTCACCCGTCCGCCACTAACCCGAAGGTTCGTTCGACTTGCATGTGTTAAGCACGCCGCCAGCGTTCATCCTGAGCCAGGATCAAACTCTCCGTTGTAGTTCAAGTCCTGTTGACTTACCCTCATCAGCAAGCTGCTTCGGTTCATCTCAACTTGAATTGCTCATCACCCATTCCATCCACTGGCGCAGATCAAACAGTTGGAGCCACTTCCTCTGACAGAAGCGTTCAAAGAGTGCAAAAACAAAATTTCTTTCGTCTTGACTTTCCAGGATCTCAGATCCGGTCGTTGCTCCACCCACTGCACACCGACAACAAACGCAGCCGTGAGAGCCACCCTTGTTGTAAAGCAATAGGCTTCTGCAACTAAAATTTTTGACGGGACCTCACACCTTCACTGCTCTTTGCGGCCAACCACTCACAAGCTCAACACCCTCTCGGGTGGTTCCTGTCAGCAGCTGACGCAGTGAAAGCGTCAGTTCCTAAACGTTTCAGTTGTCCAGGTGCTCCAATCACCGCAGCCTTTCGGCTCACCCTCTCAGGTGGCTCCTCTCGGAGTTGGCTCTCGGATCAGCGATCTCTCGACCGCTTGTTGAACCTACATCACCAGCGAAACCGGCTTTCAGTTCGAAGCAGCGTCTCAGCCGCTCTCTGAACCTACAACACCGATCGCTCGGGTCTTCGGTTCCTGCGACGATCGCCTCTCGGCTCACGCGCAGTCCAAAACCATATCACCCCTTGCCCGGTTGGTGTCAACCCATACAGCAGGGGATGACGAGACCGCTTGCCATTTCTAGGGTCTAGGCAGTGAGGCCCTTGGGCTGGAGGTCGAATGGCCAGGCAGTTCAGCCAAGAACGCCTGCGGGTACGGCCCAGCTCCAGTGAGGAAGCGGTGGTGAACGCCGCCCAGGAGCACTTCGAGCGCACCTTGATCCAGATCCGCGGGGAACTGGTGGGATCAATGGCCGCCCTCAGCCATCCAGGGGGAAAGGATCAAGCCCTCAACTACGACGAAGTGTTTCTGCGGGACAACGTTCCCGTGATGCTGCTCCTGCTGGTGCAGGGACGCTTCGCGATCGTGCGCAATTTCCTGGAAACCTGCCTGGAGCTCCAGAGCAGCGCGTATCAAACCCGCGGTGTGTTCCCCACCAGCTTTGTGGAACAGAACGGCGTGCTCGTCGCCGACTACGGCCAGCGTTCGATCGGTCGCATCACCTCTGTGGATGCGAGCTTGTGGTGGCCAGTGCTCTGCTGGCTGTATGTGCGGCGCAGCCGCGACTGGGAATTCGGCGCCAGCCAGCGCGTTCAGCGTGGCGTGCAACTGCTGCTTGATCTGGTGCTGCACCCCACCTTTGAAGGAACGCCGGTGCTGTTTGTGCCCGACTGCGCCTTCATGATTGATCGCCCCATGGACGTGTGGGGTGCACCGCTCGAGATCGAGGTGCTGCTCTACGGCTGCCTGGGCAGCTGCTGCCAGCTGATGGCACTGGCCCAGAAAAGCCACAACAGCCGCCTCCTGGAGCAGCGCCTCGTGCTCACCCGCGAGTGGAAGCACGAGCTGCGTCGCTACCTGCTCAAGCACTACTGGGTGACCAGCAAAACCATGCAGGTGCTGCGGCGGCGTCCCACTGAGCAATACGGCGAAAGCCAAGCACTCAACGAATTCAACGTGCAGCCGCAGGTCATTCCCCCGTGGCTGCAGGACTGGCTGGAAGACCGCGGCGGCTACCTGATCGGCAACATGCGCACGGGCCGGCCGGATTTCCGGTTTTACAGCCTGGGCAATTGCCTGGCCTGCCTGTTCGAGCTGATTACCGCGCCCCAGCAACGGGCCCTCTTCAGGCTGGTGCTGCATAACCGCGAGCACTTGATGGCTCAGATGCCAATGCGCATCTGCCACCCCCCCCTAGAGGGCGATGAATGGAGTGAAAAAACCGGCTCCGATCCCAAGAACTGGCCTTGGAGCTACCACAACGGCGGGCATTGGCCGAGCCTGCTCTGGTATCTGGGCGGAGCACTGCTGCTGCATGAACAGCGCTACCCACAAGCCGATGTGCTGCTGATGGGGCAGATGCGGGCGATGCTTGAGGAGTGCTACTGGATGCAGCTCAACCAGCTACCTCGCCAGCAGTGGGCTGAATACTTCGATGGACCCACCGGCACCTGGGTGGGCCAGCAAGCCCGTACCTATCAAACCTGGACCATTGTGGGATTTCTGCTCTTGCATCACCTGCTGCGGGTGAACCCCGCAGATGCCGGCCTGCTGGATATCAATCGCGATTGAAGAGCAGCTGGCAGAAGCACAAAAAAACCCGGTCTCACGACCGGGCTAGAGATCAGAGATCAGAGAGGCCGATCAGAAGAGGCCCAGGGTGAGGGACTTGTCGATGGGCAGAGCGGCGCCGATACCCAGATAGATGGTGAACACGGTGCCGAAGAGGAAAGCACCCATCGCCACCGGACGACGGAATGGGTTCTGAAACTTGTTGAAGCTCTCAATGAAGGGAATCAGCATCAGACCGAGAGGGATCATGGTCTGAAGGGCGATACCCAGAAGCTTGTTGGGCACCACACGCAGGATCTGGAACACCGGGTAGAGGTACCACTCGGGCAGGATCTCCAGCGGCGTGGCGAAAGGATCAGCCTTATCGCCCAGCATGGCGGGATCAAGCACAGCCAGACCAACCAGACAGGCAAGGGTGCCCAGGATCACCACCGGGAAGATGTAGAGGAGATCATTAGGCCAGGCAGGCTCGCCGTAATAGTTGTGGCCCATGCCCTTGGCCAGCTTGGCCCGCAGCTTGGGATCGCTCAGATCTGGCTTCTTGAGGACGTGCATGAGAGTGACCGGTGGAAGGGTCGAGTTGAGGTGAGGCTAGAAAACTTGGGATGGCCGTCGCAACGGCCAACTAGCAAAGAACCCGGGATCGCAACAATGCGAAACCCGGGATCAACAAGGTGATCAGAGGGGACCGGAGATGCCCTGCTTCCGGATCATCAGGAAGTGGATGAGCATGAACACCGCAAGGAGCCAGGGCATCACGAAGGTGTGCAGGCTGTAGAAGCGGGTGAGCGTGGACTGGCCAACGCTCTCGCCACCGCGGAGGAGCTCAACCATGAAGTCGCCCACCACGGGCACTGCAGCGGGAACACCTGACACAATCTTCACGGCCCAATAACCGACTTGGTCCCAGGGAAGGGAATAGCCGGTGACACCGAAGGAGACGGTGATCACTGCCATGGTGACGCCGGTGATCCAGGTGAGCTCGCGAGGACGCTTGAAGCCACCGGTGAGATACACGCGGAAGACGTGCAGGATCAGCATCAGCACCATCATCGAGGCACTCCAGCGGTGCACCGAGCGAATCAGCCAGCCAAAGCTGACGTCGGTCATCAGGTACTGCACCGAGGCGTAGGCCTCAGCCACGGTGGGCTTGTAATAGAAGGTCATCGCGAAGCCAGTCGCGAACTGCACCAGGAAGCAGACCAGGGTGATGCCGCCCAGGCAATAAAAGATGTTGACGTGGGGCGGCACGTACTTCGACGCAACGTCGTCAACGATCTCCTGGATGTCCAGGCGCTCGTTGAACCAGTCGTAAACGGGCGAGGACTTTCCGCCGGGGGCGGGCGAGGAATTCGCCATGCAGCGAGAGGGTTTGGTTGGCAGAGTCTACCGATCACCTCCGGGGGCCCGTGAGCGCTGCACAGCCTGTGACACCGATGCGGCAGCGCCTGCGCGATGGGTTGAGCCGGAGCGCCAGAGCAGTGGCCACTCTTGGGCTGTGCAGCCTGCTGTTACTGGGTTGTGGTGCAGCAAGTGCCCTGGCTCTCAACGACGGCCAGCAGCTTGTTGTGGAGAGCTGGAGGCTGGTGAACCAGAGCTACGTGGATCCGGATCGCTTCGAGACCATCCACTGGAAGCGACTCCGCCAAAAGGCTCTGGAGCGCTCCATCCAAACCAGCGCGGAGGCCTACGACGCCATCGAATGGATGCTCGAGCCGATTGGAGACCCCTACACACGCCTGTTACGCCCGGCCGATTTCAGCGCTCTCAAAGCAAGCACCCAGGGCAGCGTGAGTGGGGTAGGGCTCCAGCTGGGAATCCGCCAGGACGACACCGCCGTCGTGGTGATCGCACCGCTGGAGGGATCACCCGCAGCCGAGGCCGGCATCAGCAGTGGCAGCGAACTGTTGAAGGTGGATGGGGTCAGCACCGCCGACCTGGGCTTAGAGAGCACAGCAGCCCGGCTGCGGGGCCCGGCCGGCAGCTCCGTACTCATCGAGCTACGCCCACCTGGCGGCCGAGCTCGGGAGGTGGACCTCAAGCGCCGTGAGGTGAACCTGCAGCCGGTGCGCAACCGCCTGGTGGAGCGCAACGGGCACCGGCTCGGCTACTTGCGGATCACCCAGTTCGCTGAAACGGTTCCCCAAGAGGTGGCCGCAGCCCTGGCTGAGCTGCAACAGCAAGGCAGTGAGGGGCTGGTGCTGGATCTGCGCAACAACTCAGGCGGCCTGGTGAGTGCTGGGCTGGCCGTGGCCGATGAACTGCTCGATGGAGCCCCCATCGTGGAAACCCGCAATCGCGAGGGCTTCGCCGACCCTCAGCAAGCCAACCGCGGCAGCCTGTACGACGGCCCCTTGCTCACCTTGGTGAATAGCGGCACCGCCAGCGCCAGTGAAATCCTGGCCGGCGCCCTGCAGGACGACGGCCGCTCGGAGCTGATGGGCAGCCGCACCTTCGGCAAGGGGCTGATTCAGACCCTGATCGGGCTGGGCGGCGATGGCAGCGGCCTGGCGGTCACCGTGGCTCGCTACGTGACCCCTAACGGACGTGACATCCAAAACCTGGGCATCGAACCCGATCAGCCGCTGCCGGCCCCTGAGCCGCTGGAACCGGGTGGTTCAGGTGATCGCTGGCTGGATGCAGCGCTGGATCAGTTGAGCCAACAGCTTGAGGCCACCAGCTGATGGGATCCCGCACCTACCACGACCCCCTCCATGGCGCGATCCGCCTTAACCGGGAGCACCCCGCTGAAGCGCTGGCGATCCAGCTGATCGACACCCCGCCGTTTCAGCGGCTGCGGCGGATTCGACAACTGGGCCCTGCCTATCTCACCTTTCACGGAGCTGAGTCCAGCCGCTTTACCCACTCCCTGGGAGTGCTGCAGCTGGCTAGACGCGCCCTGGGCGAGCTGAACCGCCGCCAAAACGATCTCGAACGCGATGCTGGCCTGCTCTACGCCGCGGCCCTACTGCACGATGTGGGCCACGGCCCTCTCAGCCACTCCGGTGAAGAGATGTATGGCCTGCACCATGAACAGTGGTCAGCCCGGCTGATCCGCGAGCACCCGAGCCTGAAGGATCCGCTGGACGCGATGGAAGCGGGCATGGCAGACGCGGTTGCCGATCTGCTGGAGCATGGGCGATGCCGCAATCCAGCCATCAAAGCCTTGGTGAGCAGCCAGCTGGATTGCGATCGACTCGATTACCTACTTCGCGACAGCTACAGCACCGGCACCAGTTACGGACAACTTGACCTGGAACGGATCTTGGCCAGCCTCACCCTGGCCCCGGATGGCCAGTTGGCACTGCACCCCAAAGGGCTGATGGCCGTGGAGCACTACCTAGTGGTGCGCAACCTGATGTATCGGAGCGTGTACAACCACCGCCTCAATGTGGTGTGCAACTGGCTACTCAGCCGCTGCATTGCCGTGGCACGCCAACTCGGACCTACCAGGGTGTGGGCGGATGCGGTGATGCAGCGCTGGCTATGGCATCCCCAGGAGCTCACCCTGGAGGAGTTTCTGGGCAATGACGACCACCGCACCGGTTATCACCTGCAGCGCTGGCGCGAGGAGGGACCGGCCGAGCTGCAGGAGCTCTGCGGGCGCCTGCTGGATCGGCGCTTGCTCAAGGCCAGTGATGTGAGCTCCCTCAGCCGGGAGCGCAGGCTGGAGCTGCTGGCTCTGGCCAGACGCCTAAGCGAGCAGGAGGGGTTGAGGGCCGATCTGTGCTGCGGGCTGCAAAGCCAGCACAACCGCGGCTATCACCCTTACAGAGGCGGATTGCGCCTCTGGGATGGGCATCAACTCACCGCCTTGGAGCAACGCTCCGCCCTTGTCAGAAGCCTGAGCACCGCCAGCGAAAGTGCCTGGCTGATCCATCCACCTGAGATCACCGCAACGCTGCGCCAGCAGCTGGCGCTGGAAGCCGCGGGGGAAGCTGATTAAGTTGCTCGCCATGCACTCCAGCCCTCAGCACCTACGGCTCAAAAGCGAGGCCAACAGCAGCGCCTCCACGCTGGATGAAGTGAAAACCTGGCTCGATAGCCATCACGAGGCTGGCGCGATCTGGCTGCACTGCAGCGATCGCATCGTGACCCTGCCCGAGCTGCGGGCCATTCAAACTCGGGTCGAAACCACTGGTAGCTGGATCGAGCGAGTGGTGGCCCGTGAGGCCCTTGGCCTGGTGGCTGCCGCGGGCCTAGCCCTCGAAACCGCTCTGGAGCAAGCCAGCGAAACGCCCCAGAACATCCCCTCTCCTCCAGATTCCCTCACCATCCACCGCGGCACCCTGCGTTCAGGGGACCACCTTGAGGTGGAGGGATCCCTGCTGGTGCTGGGTGACGTGAATCCAGGTGCGAGGGTGAGCGCCCGTGGAGATGTGCGGGTGTGGGGCAGGCTTCGGGGCGTGGCTCATGCCGGCTCAGGCGGCGATCAGCGGGCGCGGATCGTCGCACTGCAGCTACGGCCATTGCAGCTGCGGATTGCCGATGCAGTGGCCCGTGGGCCTGAGGATCTTCCGCCAGCAGGCTTCTGCGAGCAAGCCATCTTGATCCAGGGCTCCATTGCCATCGAACCAGCCGAGCCGCACTGGTCGGTCGAAGCACGTCGGGGGATCAACGGTTAACCAAACCCAGCGCGCCCATCAACCCCGCCACTGCCATGAACCACAGCGGTGAAATCTTGGTGCGAAGCATCAGCACACAAACCACCAACGACACCGCGTAGGCCGGTGTGTCGTGATCGGAAATGCGCAGAATTTTCAGGCCCACAGAGAAGAGGATCCCCAACGTGATCGGGCCCAGCCCCCGCTCGAAAGCCACGCGCCAGGGGCTATTGCGCATGCGATTCCAACTCAAGGCGGCCACCACCATCAACACGGTGGAAGGCAAGAGAATCGATATCTCTGCGACCAGGCCGCTTAGCAGCGCCCAAAAGGCTCCCTCCTTCACGGCAGCCCCCATCCCCAGCAGGCCCACGATCATTGAACTCGGGCCAGGCGAAGCCTCAGCGATGGCGTAGATGTCAGCGAATTGGCGGGAAGACAGCCAGCAGTACTGCTCCACGGCCATGTGGTGGTACTCGTTAAGAAGAGTGTTGCCACCACCCAGCGAAAACAGCGAGAGACTCAGAAAATCCCAGATCACTGCCAGCAAATTGCGCCAATCGCTGAGCGCAACGGCTTGACAGGCAGCCGTGGTGGCAGAAACAGCAGCAGCGGTGGCGCTCATGGCTGCTGTTCTGCTCGAGGCCAATACCAGGCCATGGCCAGAGGAGCAGCCACCAGCACCAGGGGAATCAATCGCACATGAAACACACTCATGGCGATAAAACTGCCGCCGGCCAACAGCATCGCCACTGGATCTCGGGTATAAACCCCGGCGATCTTGAAGCCCATCGAGAGGGCCATACCCGCCGATGCTGTGATCACACCAGCAAGCACCCGATCCACCGCCAGGGTTTCATGCAGGTAGTAGTAACTGAGACCCAACACCATCAGAACGCTGAAGGGAAGCAGCAAAATACCAAGCAGAGCTACAACAGCACCACTCAAGCCATGGAAGCGACTACCGATATAAACAGCCATGTTGATCTGATTAGGCCCTGGAAATAGACGAGCCACAGTGAGGCCGGTGATGAACTCCTCTTTGTTCATCCATTGGCGATCTTCCACCACAATCCGCTCACTCCAGGCAGAGAGGCCACCCCCAAAGGAGGAAAGCGCCACCTGCTGCATGCCGAGAAACAACTGAAGATGGGTGGGATACGGCGCAGATTCAGTCATCAATCGTGAACGAAATGCGGATCAGGAGCCAGCTCACCATGCTCGTGATAAGCGGGATCAAGTGGATCGGGAGCGCTGTACTTCTTGGAAGCCTCCCAATCAGCCTCAAAAATCGCCTCAAGGCGTTTCATCACATCGCGAGAATTGATCTCGATCCCGAGCTCACGGCGTACATCAAAGGCGCTGCGGTCAATGTTCATCGAACCGGTCATCGCCGCCTGGCCATCCACCAGGATCAACTTGGCGTGCAACTTGAGGTGCTGCTGACGGCGGATTTTCACACCAAAAAGCTCCATCACCCTCAGGGAGCTGAAGGTGTCATACACATCCCAATCGCTCAGGCCATGCTTACCGCCGCAGAGCACCCGCACCTTCACGCCTCGTTCTCGTGCCGCCACGATGCGCTCGAGGATCACTGCATCCACGAATTTGGGGTGCTGGATCCATAGGGTCTTGCGGGCCGAGTCGATCACACGAGCCATCTGGCCGCGGCTATGGGCGTTGCTCCACACCAGGCCCACATCCAGTCGGGGCTCGAAAAAGCTGCGGTGCCAATCGGCCTCAAAGCCGGCCCGCACCTGCTCAATGACCACGGGGTCATGGGTGATCACACCGTAATCGCGGGTTTCTGTGAAATATTTATCGGAGAGGTTGAAGGTGGCGATCAGGGCCGCATGGCCATCGATCACCATCGACTTCTCATGGGTGACAGGGAAACATTCACTTGTCCACACCACTTCATGGCCGTGGCTCTGCAGCAAAGCGAAGGCTTCATCGTTCCAGCGGTCACCGCCGGATGTATGGGGGTTGAGCATCACCCGCACCCGCACACCCCGCTCCCGAGCGCGGATCAGGGCTTGCTCAACCTGCTCGCTCTGCAGCTTGAACTGCTTGAGCAGCAGCTCCTGGCAGGCCTGATCGATGAGGTCAACAACTGCCGCACCCCCGTCATCAGGCATAACAAGCAGGCGCTGGCCGCTGGTGCTGCCGCTCATGGGACTGATCTACAGGCGTATCGGGTTGTTCTAAGGGATGCGGCCCCGCCTGCCCAGTGACAGCGACACCAAGCCGACGCAGCAAATGGCCTTAACCTGCCTCGATTCCAGATCGTGCCCGTGACCAGCTCGGGAAGCCGCTCCATCTTGATTTGCTCAGGCAAGGGGGGCGTGGGGAAAACCACGCTCACGGCCAACCTGGGCATCGCGCTTGCCCGCCAGGGCATGCGCACCGCCGTGCTCGATGCCGACTTTGGCCTGCGGAACCTTGATCTGCTGCTGGGCCTGGAAAACCGGATCGTCTACACCGCCCAAGAGGTGCTCTCCGGCAACTGCCGCCTCGATCAGGCGCTGGTGAAACACAAGCTGGAGCCGAACCTGGCGCTCCTGCCGGCAGGCAACCCACGCATGCTCGAGTGGCTCAAGCCTGAAGACATGCAAACCATCGTGGGCATGCTGCGCGAGAGCTTCGACATCGTGCTGATCGACTGCCCCGCCGGCATTGAAGACGGCTTCAAAAACGCGGCCGGCGCCGCAAAAGAAGCCATCGTGATCACCACCCCGGAAGTGTCCGCCGTGCGGGACGCTGACCGCGTGATCGGCCTGCTCAACACCCGCGGTATCAAGCCGATCCAGCTGGTGCTCAATCGGGTGCGGCCCAAAATGATGGCCAACCAGGACATGCTGGCCGTCGACGACGTGACCGACATCCTGGCCCTGCCTCTGCTGGGCCTGGTGCTCGAAGACGAGCAGGTGATCGTGAGCACCAACCGCGGAGAACCCCTCACCCTCAACGGCAACAACTCGCCTGCGGCACAGGCCTACAACAACATTGCCCGCCGCATCTGCGGGGAAGACGTTCCCCTGATCGATCCCGCCAAAGTGCGGCGAGGCTTGCGGGCCAAGCTCGGCCGCCTGATGCAAACCAAGATCTTCTGAACTAATGACCCTGCGCGATTTCATCAACAACCTGCTCGGTCGCCAACCCGCCAGCGCCAATACCGCCAAACAACGGCTGCAGCTCGTTCTTGCCCACGACCGCAGCGACCTCAACCCTGAACTGCTGGAGCAGATGCGCCGCGAGATTCTCGAGGTGGTGAGCCGCTACGTGGAGATCGATATCGAGGAGGGCGACGTGAGCCTGGAAACGGAAGACCGCGTGACCGCCCTCGTGGCCAACCTCCCGATCCGGCGCACCAAACCATTACCGCAAGAAGAAGCCAAGCCCAGCGCAGAAGAGCCCGAAGCCGAAGCTGATCCAGTCTGGACGGCCACGCAGGCCTGAGGGGAATGCTCAGGGCATCACTGCTGATCCAGCCATGCCCTCCCACTGCCTCAAAGCCGTCACACCGGCGGAAGCTCAGGTGCTGCGCCGCTTGTTGCGCGGCCTAAGCAACCGATCCATCGCCACCGAGCTCGTGCTCAGCCCACGCACCGTGGAGAGCCACATCTCCAGGATGCTGGCCAAGACCGGCTGCCGAAGCCGCACTCAACTGCTGCTATGGGCCCTGGCTGAGCGATAAGCTCAGCTGCGAAGGCATGACCTTCACGCCGGCTTAGCTCAGTGGTAGAGCAGCGCTTTTGTAAAGCGAAGGCCATCGGTTCAAATCCGTTAGCCGGCTTCGCGCACTTGTTTGAGCTGCATCCGTTGCTCAATCGGATGGGCGATGGCCATGGCCGCAAGGGTGATGGCCACACCCATCAGATTCGCCTGAAGGCGTTCATCAGCCATCAGGAGTAAATCGGCGCTTTGGCTGTCGAACAGCACGATCGTGGCCGTGTAAGCCATCAGCATCACGGCTGGATGGCCGCGCTTGATGGCAATCAACACGGTGACGACCGCTAGCACGATGGCTGGAACCTGCAGCGGTAAACCCTTGGGCAGGATGAAGGCGAGCAACACAACCAGCAGCACCCCTGCCACGGTGCCAAGTGAACGATGCAGTGCCACCTTCCACGAATCGCGCACGAAAGGGCGCAAAACCATGAAGGGCACCAGGATCAACCAAAGGCCGCTGACATGCCAGTGCTGCTGAAGGGCAAGCGGCGTGGTGACCAGCGTAGTGCTGGCCAACAAAGCGCCATAAGCCGTACTGCGCCGCCAGCTGTGAGCCACGGGGAACAACGCGACGGGAACCTTGTCTGGATCACGGGGCACCAGCCAGCGCTGCAACAGGATCGTGAACGCACCAGACATCAGCACCGAGCCGGCCAAACGCAGGACCGATAAAGCGCTGGAGCCTTGGGTGAGCGGTGTGTTGGTGATCAACAAGCAAAGGCTCACGATCATCAAGTAGTACACCTGCTGGAGCTGCCAGCGGGCACTAAGACCCAGGCCGAATGCCGTGAAGGTCATCACCAGCGTGGCCAACACCGGATCCCCGTGGCTCAGAGCCGCTGGAATGGCGAGCAACGTCAACCCCAGTACACCGAGCAGGGCCTGACGCCAACCCAGACGGGCACCAATGACCAGCGTGGCCAGGCTCGTTAAGCAAAGCAAGCCGGCAGCCCGAGCGAGCCCGAGATGGCGAGCGATCTGATCGGCCAGCACCAGCGAAGCCACTGCTGCCATGACCTGCACCAGCAAGCGAGCGCGTGAGCTCATGCGAGGCAACACACTGATACCAACCAATAGCAGCCAGCGCACATCTTCATAACCAGATAAGACCTCACTACCAGAACCACGCCGGCAGGCATCTCAGCACCGGCAAGCAGCCATCAATGGCCACCCAATCAACAAGATTCTGTATAGCCAATCGCGAATCACTCACCACAGAAGCAGAGGCACTAACCAGTGCTGCCGCATCGTGCCGTCGCCAAAACTGGCTGAAATCTGGCGATGTGACTAGAACCCGAACAGACGCTCTCACCACCCATGCAACGGCGCCAACTGTTGCAGCTGGGACTCGCAGGTGGAGGCCTTGTTGCTACAGGGGGCTGGCTCGCTCAGGCCAAAGCGGCCAAGGAGCACGCTGCCTGGCAGCAATTCAGTGCTCAGGAAGCTTTTCAGCTGCCGATCACACCCAACACAACGCAGCTGGAGATCACCACCGCGCCGGTGCAGGTGTTCGGCCGCCGTGTGATGCGCGGAGCCATCCAGCAAATCAGCGGCGAGCGGGGCTACAGCACCACACGCCAAGACGGCGTTGATGTGGTGGTGACCAACCGCTTGGCGGTGCCCACCACCCTCCACTTCCATGGGCTGATCCTGCCCAATGCGATGGACGGCGTTCCGTTCACGACCCAGCCTCCAATCCCACCTGGTGAGCGGTTGCGGTTGCGCTTCCCGCTGCAACAGGACGGCACGTTCTGGCTGCATTCGCACTATGGCCTGCAAGCCCAGAGCTTCGTGGCGGAGCCGCTGCTGATCAGCACACCAGAGCAAGATCGCTGGGCTGATCACAGCTTCACCGTGATGCTGCGAGATTTCAGCTACACCCCGGCGGAGCGCATTCTCCGGAATCTGGTGAACGGCGAGCGTGGTGGAGGGACTGCCATGGCGCGTCAGCTGGCGGGATTTCCCTGGCACCAACCCAGACCCTTGCGGGTTCAGACCTGGGATGAGGGCGCGCAACGCTTCCGGTGGGAGGAGCGATCAGGCGTACTGATGCAACCGGATGTGATCTTTGACGCGCTGCTGGCCAACGAGCGCACGCTCGATGATCCCCAGGTGCTGGATGTGGAGCCTGGGGAAACGGTGGTGGTTCGATGGATTGCCGGCAGTTCCTTCATCAATTTCTTCCTGGATCTCGGTGAACTCGATGCCGAGCTTCTACGCACCGATGCCAACCCGGTGCAGCCCATCCGCGGCTCACTCTTTCAACTAGCGCTCGCTCAGCGGCTCAGCCTGCGCATCACCATGCCAGAGAAGCCTGGGTTCTACCCCCTCCTGGCCTACGGGGATCGCAGCCAGCAACGTTGTGGTGTGATCCTGCGGAGCGGGCTTAAGGGCGCGACACCAACACTCTCTCCGATGAGCGAGCTCTGGAACGGCGAGCTCACCAGCAGCCAAGACCTGCACCTACAGGCCAGCCGCCCGCTGGCGGAGCGAGCCGCAGAGATGACCTTTCCTGTCTCGCTCAACGGCCCCCAGCCTCCCTACCGGTGGGGATTAAATCAGCGCTTCTATCCATACCGCGACCCCATCCAGATTGAACAAGGGCAGCGGGTGGAGCTGGAGTTGATCAACCACACACCGATGGGACATCCGATGCACCTGCACGGCCACGAGTTTCAGCTGGTGGCCATCAACGACCAGCCCATCCAGGGGCCCATCCGTGACACCGTGTTTGTTCCGAAGGGAGAGCGAGTCCGGATCGCCCTCGATGCCGATGATCCCGGCATCTGGGCGTTCCACTGCCACATCAGTGATCACCACGCCCGCGGCATGTTCAATGTGGTGAGCTATCGCCAGGCAGATCTGCGCTGGTGGGATCCGGAGGCTACCCACCACGAGCAGTCCGGCATCTGAACCCAGGCCAAGCAGCCCTACCCATCCAGGAGAATCGGCAGCGTTAAGCGCCCCTGTCAGGAAGCCGCAAGGATGCCGTCCCGTCACGAACGTCGCCCCCCTGAGCGGAGCGTTCAGCTGGCTGCGAGCCTCTTTCTGGCCATTGGCCTGATCCTGCAGGTGTGGAGGATCTGGACCCTCAACGCCACTTACGACCAAGGCCTGTTTCTCCAGGAAATCTGGAGCGGACATCTCGGGCGGCCGTTTGAAAGCACCCTGGCCTCACAGCTTTCAACTCCGGTACTGGTGCACGGCACAGCCTTGCCAGGCCTGGGCTACTTCCATCTAGGCCAGCACTTCACTCCCCTGTTGATGGTGTGGCTGCCGCTGGTGATGCTGCTCGGAGTGTGGAGCCTGCCACTGGTGCAGGTGGGGCTGCTCACCGCGGGTGGCTTGGTGTTGCATCAACTGGCTCGCGTCGACCTGCCGCCACGACTGGCGGCCTGGATCACCTGCAGCTATTTCGCAGCCGGGATCGTGATCGGGCCAGCCCTGGAAAACTTCCACGATCTCTGCGCCATCCCCGTGCTGAGCTTTGGCCTGCTGCTTGGGATCAGACGCAACATCCCCTGGCTTTATGGGTTGTGCGCACTGCTGCTTCCTTTCGTACGTGAAGACGTGGGTCTGCTCAGCTTCAGTTTCGGCCTTTGGATGATGGTGCGCTGCCATCGAGGCTGGCGTTGGGCTGGGCTGGGCTTGTGCCTCTACTCAGCGCTGATGGTGGTGCTGATTACAAATGTGTGGATGCCACTGTTCGGCAGTGAGGTTGCGGATCGCTTCATGGAGGAGCGATTCGGACAATTTCTGGCCGCGCAAAACGGCAGGGGAAGCACCCTGGATGTACTCCAGGCAATGGCCAGCCAGCCGCTGTTGCTGCTGCAGGAACTGCTGCAACCCATCGGCCCCAGCCTGCGGTTTCTCATCACCCTGTGGCTTCCTCTTGCCTTTCTGCCAGCCGCGGCACTCGATGGTTGGTTACTGATGGCCGGCCCCCTGTTTGTGGCGCTGAGCTCCCAGGGGGGCAATGCACTAGCGGTGAGTCTGCGTTTTGTGCTCTATCTGGTGCCCGGGGTCTTTGCCGGTGGAATTCTCTGGTGGGCACGTCATCCCCACTTGTTTCACGAGCGCTGGCTCAAGCGGCTATGGCGCACAGCCCTGGTGCTTTCGGTGTTGTTCACCATCACCGGCAACCCGCACCGAAGTCTTTCAGCACTGATTCCAGACAGTGTTCAACCTTGGGTTTATGTGTCGCCATGGCGGCAGCTGCAGCGGGGCTGGGAAACCCGAGAGCTGCTGCGCAGCATTCCGCCGGAGGCCAGCGTGGCCGCCGAGACCCACCTGGTGCCACTGCTGGCGGAGCGGCGGGTGCTGCTGCGTTTCCCGGAAAGCAGCGCTTACACCGATAACCAGAAGCAAAAGCAGCCGGCCCAGTGGGTGGTGAGCCAGCCAGGCTTCAATGCCGACTATGCACCGGCATTCCGGCGTAATGGCGCCTGGGTGCGGCGCAGTCAGGCGCAGATCAAGATGCTGTTGGCTGATGGCAGCTACCGGGTGCACCGCTGCGATCAGCGGGGCATTGTGCTCCGCCACCAGAGCGTGCCGAACACTTCAAGCGATGAGCTCAGCCTGTCGGAAGGCGACATTTGCGTAAACGTGCAGTTTGCGCAGGCCTTGTCTCAGATGCAGCAGCGCGGAGATGCTTCGGCGCCAGCTGAATAGAGCTGAGCTGCGAAAGCTCGCCATTGCCCCAAAAAAAAGGGCCCCTTTCGGGACCCTGTGGCTTGGCCAGAAACGGCTGGATCAAAGAGCGTTGCCGCGGGGCAGAACCTCTTCAGGGAAGACGAAGTTTTCGTGCGGCTGGTCAGCCGGTGCCATCCAGGCACGCAGACCTTCGTTCAGAAGAATGTTCTTCGTGTAGAAGGTCTCGAATTCAGGATCCTCAGCAGCGCGGATTTCCTGCGACACGAAGTCGTAGGCACGCAGGTTGAGGGCCAGGCCGATGATGCCGATGCTGCTGGTCCACAGACCCATCACCGGCACAAACAGCATGAAGAAGTGCAGCCAACGCTTGTTGGAGAACGCGATCCCGAAGATCTGGCTCCAGAAGCGGTTGGCGGTGACCATCGAATAGGTCTCTTCTTCCTGCGTGGGCTCAAACGCCTTGAAGGTGTTGGCCTGCTCACCGTCTTCAAACAGGGTGTTCTCCACCGTGGCGCCGTGGATGGCACACAGCAGAGCGCCACCGAGGATGCCGGCCACGCCCATCATGTGGAAGGGGTTCAGCGTCCAGTTGTGGAAGCCCTGCAGGAAGAGCAGGAAGCGGAAGATGGCGGCCACGCCAAAGCTGGGTGCAAAGAACCAGCTGCTCTGGCCGAGGGGGTACATCAGGAAAACACTGACGAACACCGCAATCGGGCCGGAGAAGGCGATGGCGTTGTAGGGGCGGATGCCCACCAGGCGGGCGATCTCGAACTGACGCAGCATGAAGCCGATCAGGGAGAAGGCGCCGTGCAGGGCCACGAAGGTCCACAGACCGCCGAGCTGGCACCAGCGCACGAAGTCGCCCTGGGCTTCAGGGCCCCAGAGCAAGAGAAGGGAATGGCCCATGGCATCAGCCGGGCTGCTCACCGCAGCGGTGAGAAAGTTGCAGCCCTCCAGATAGGAGCTGGCAATGCCGTGGGTGTACCAGGAGGTGACAAAGGTGGTGCCGGTCAGCCAGCCACCCAGCGCCAGGTAGGCGGTGGGGAACAGGAGCAGACCCGACCACCCGACAAAAACGAAGCGGTCGCGCTTGAGCCAGTCATCGAGGACGTCAAACCATCCCCGCTGCGGCGCGCGCCCTACAGCGATCGTCATGAGAGCGGCTTCATGAAGCGTTACACGAACACTGTACGGGGAACCGGGCAACTGTGGCGGGTGATCCAGGCCCGATAAGCAAATGCTCCTAGAGAGCTCTCTGACCGGCGGTGATTCGCCAAAGTGGAGCCTGGCCGAAATCCCTGATGTGTTCGTTGTTGAGCTGTCGCTGAAGCTGAGCCCCATGCCGGTGGCCGTGCAGCGCAAGGAGCAATCGGCCGCCGATGCCCTCTACCAACAGGTCAAGCAGGCCATGGAGAGCGGACAGCCCAGGCTGCTGGAGCTCACCTGTGAAAAAGAAGAGAGCAAGCGGGTCACGCTGCTCACCAGCGAGGTGGTGGCAGTTCAGACCTATGAAAAATCGGCGATCGGCGGCGGCAGCAAGCGCCCCGGCTTCAGCTTCGATGGCTGAGATCAGCTCCAGCCTGGTGGTGGACCAGCTGGGTTTTGCCTGGCCCACCGGCCACAGCGCCCTCAATCACTGCAGCTTCTCCATCCCCAGCCCGGGGCTGTGGATGCTGGTAGGGGGCAATGGCAGCGGCAAAAGCACGCTGCTGCGCCTGATCGCTGGGCTGCTCACCCCCAGCCGCGGCCGCCTGCACTGCTCCCTGAAGCCGGCGGTGGTATTCCAGAACCCCGATCACCAGCTGCTACTTCCCAGTTGCGGCAGCGAGATCGAGCTGGCCTTACCTGAAGCCACACCCGCTGAGCTGCGCCTAGCCCGGGTGGAGCACGCCCTCAGCCAGGTAGGCCTGGCCGGCTTCCGCCAACGGCCCATCCATAGCCTCAGTGGGGGCCAGAAACAACGCCTGGCCATTGCCGGGGCCCTGGCCAGCGAAGCCCAACTACTCCTGCTCGACGAGCCCACAGCTCTGCTGGACGAACAAAGCCAGGGGGAGGTACTGCAGCTGATCCGCAACTTGTGCGACAGGAAGGAGCACCCGATCACCGCGCTCTGGATTACCCATCGCCTGGAGGAACTGCGTTGGTGCAACGGCGCCGCGCTGATGGAACGGGGCAGCGTGGGCCCCTGGCGCAGCGGCGAAACGATGGAGCGGCAGCTCCGCCCCCTTGCCGGGGGGAAGGGCTGAGGGGTAAGTTCTTCAGGCACCCGTCAGGGCCGCATTCCTCGGTAGCTCAGCGGTAGAGCGATCGACTGTTAATCGATTGGTCGCAGGTTCGAATCCCGCCCGGGGAGCTTGAAACCCCAGCCTTACGGCTGGGGTTTTTTCATGGCAGCGCCACCGCCACGATCAAGCGGCTGCATCGCATCAATTGCCATCAAATTGCAACAGCACAAACGAAAGAAAACCTGTAATTACCCACCCGCTCAGCAGCACGAATAATCCCGAAAATCCAGACATTGCAAGGAGTCTGCGCCAAACCGGCAAGGCGTGAGGCCTGCAAAAACTTCTGCAGCTCCTCCATGTTCTGGAGAGAATGTGTTGACTGAACAGCGGTCACTCTCCGCAGAGCCTGCACTCCCCCACGGAGCCTCATCATGAAGCCCTGCATCTTGCTGATCGAAGACGACGGCGACATGCGCGAGCTGGTGGCCGGCCACCTGGAGCACAGCGGGTTCGACGTGCAACGCGCTGAAGACGGCATCAAGGGTCAGGCACTGGCACTGCAATACACCCCCGACCTGATCCTGCTGGATCTGATGCTCCCCAAGGTGGATGGGCTCACTCTCTGCCAGCGCCTGCGCCGCGACGAGCGCACCACTGGCATCCCGATCTTGATGCTCACAGCCCTTGGGAGCACCAAAGACAAGGTGAGCGGCTTCAACTCCGGCGCCGACGACTACCTAGCCAAACCCTTCGATCTCGAAGAGTTGTTGGTACGGATCAAAGCCTTGCTGCGCCGCAGCGATCGCGCTCCCCTCTCCACCAAGCACAACGAGATCCTGAACTACGGCGCTCTCACCCTGGTGCCAGAGCGCTTCGAAGCCATCTGGTTCGACGAACCGGTGCGGCTCACGCACCTGGAGTTCGAATTGCTCCACTGCCTGCTCCAGCGCCACGGCCAAACCGTGGCTCCCTCGCTGATTCTCAAAGAGGTGTGGGGCTACGAGCCCGACGACGACATCGAGACAATCCGCGTCCATATCCGCCACCTGCGCACCAAACTCGAACCCGATCCCCGCAAGCCCAGGTTCATCAAAACGGTGTACGGAGCTGGCTATTGCCTCGAGCTACCCAGCGGTGCCCATGAGGCGGAACTAGCCCAACTGGTGCACACCGCGCGGGAAAATCGCCGCACTGCCGCTTAAGCGCCGGCAGCCCCACTGAGATCAAGCAGCGCCACCTCCCAAGCCAGGCGGGGCTGCACGTAGGCACGCAGCTGGCGTCTCAGCGTTTGCAGCCGTTGTTGTTGGCGTGGGTCGCAGCATTGGCGCCACAGGTGCAGCTGCCACCAATCGAGCAGCCAGAGCTGCTGTTCCACCTCCAAAGCATCACAGAGATCTCGGGCCAGGCTGAGCGCCGCCAGCGGACTCACCGGCAGCGGCGTTGACCCGATCAACGCCGCGCAGCGTTGAGCCAACCCCTCCGGAAGGGCGTGCCACTGCTGGCGGTGCTCCAGCACCGCCCCCGGTGAACCCGCTGCCAGCTCGAGCAACTCTGGGGGATCGGGCTGCGAAGCCGAGGGCTGCGCCGCCAATACCCGCTGCAGCGGCTCAGGGGCCAGACGGGCAAAAGGGATGGCCTGGCAACGGGAGCGGATCGTGCTGAGTAAACGATCCGGGGCGGCACTGAGCAGAATCAACAGGCCATTGCCGGGTTCTTCGAGAGTTTTGAGCAGGGCATTGGCAGCCCCTTCCGCCATAGCTTCCACCGCCTCAATCACCACCAGGCAACGGCCGGCCTCCACAGGACGGCGCCCCAGAAACTGCGACACAGCCCGCACCTGCTCCAAGCGCAGCTGGGGCGGAGCCTTGCGGCTGATGCCCGCCGCCAGCGCCTGGGATGCAGGCACCAGCTGGCCCTTATCGCTGTAGGTGGGCTCCACCCAGAGCAGATCGGGGTGGTTGCCCTCCTCGAGCCGCCGCCGCACCGAGGGCGACCCGGAAGGTCCGGCGATTACCCCTTCGAGAAAACGCCTGGCAGCAATGGAGCGACCCACACCATCGGGCCCGCAGAACAGATAGGCCGGAGCAAGACGCTGACGCTCCAGCGCCGCCGATAGCAGGGCGGTGGCCTGCCCCTGCCCGATCAGGCCAGTAAACAGCTCCTCAGCCATCAGCTGCAGCAACAGGTGGTGATGGCAGCCTGAAGCTCAGCGCTCACTTGCCCCACCGATTGGCTGGCATCGAGCCGTTGCCAGCGGGGCTGAGACGCGAGGGAGGAGAAGCCCGCACACACCCGGGCCAGGAAGGCTTCACCGCTGGCCTCGATCCGATCGGCCGCCCGATGCCCCCGGCGCCGCAAGGATTCCTGCAACGGCAGCTCCAGCAACACAGTCAGATCAGGGGCCAGGCCACGGCAAGCGATCAGGCTGAGCTGATCGATGAGCTCCAGGGAGTGGCCGCGGCCATAGCCCTGATACGCAGCCGTGGAACCGCAGAAGCGGTCGCTCAGGACCCAATGACCGGCCTCCAGAGCCGGCAGGATCAGTTGCTGCACGTGCTGAGCCCGATCGGCCGCGTACAGAAGCAGCTCAGCGGTGCTGCAGGGTTCAGCAGCCCCCGGCGGATGCAACAGCAGCTGGCGCAGGGCTGAGCCCAATGCCGTGCCACCGGGCTCGCGGGTCACCAACAGCTCAGCACCCGCGGGCATCAGACCGCTGGCCGGCAGCCAGCGGCGCAGGTGGTCGACCTGGGTGCTCTTGCCACAGCCATCGATGCCCTCGAGCACAAAAAAACGGCCGCGCTCAGTCATCACGCCCCAGCAGCAGGGCATTCACCACCACAGTGATCGAACTCAGGGCCATCAACAGCGCTGCCAGGGGAGGCGAGAGCAACACACCGAAGCCTGGCAGCAGAACGCCGGCGGCAAGGGGCAGCACCAGAAGGTTGTAGCCGAAGGCCCAGGCCAGGTTCTGGCGCACCTTGGCCATGGTGCGGCGGGCCAGCCGCAGGGCTTGAGGGATCGCGGTGAGCTGGTCGCCCAGCACCACCAGATCAGCCGTGTCCATCGCGATCTGGGTGCCAGTGCCCACCGCAATGCCCAGATCCGCCGCCGCCAGGGCCGGGGCATCATTAATGCCATCCCCCACCATCGCTACGGCACCGGCGTGGCGGGCCTGCTGTAGACGCTCCAGTTTCTGCTGGGGCAAGAGCTCCCAGGCCAATTGATCAGGGCGCAGCCCCAGCTCCCGGCCGAGGCGCTGCACCGGGCCTTCCCGATCACCGCTCAGCACGGCCAGGTGCAGCCCCATCGCCTGCAGCTGCTGGAGAGCAACTGCTGCATCGGGTCTGAGCTGGTCGTTGATAGCAAGCAGACCGAGCAGACGCGCCCCTGCCTGGTCGTGAACCGCCAGACCCACCACCGTGGCGCCGCTGGACTCCTGCTCCTGCAACCAGGCGTGCTGCAGGGGCGGCAACACAACCCCATTGGATTCAAGCCAACGGGGGCGGCCCAGGCGACAGGCCCCGACACCCTCCAACTCTCCCTCCAGACCGGCACCAGCAACGGTGCGGCAGCCGTGCACCGGCAGCAGCGGCAGCTCCAGTTCCTGAGCGCGCTGCAGCAGTGCGTGAGCCAGCGGATGGCGAGTATCGGCCTCAAGGCTGGCGGCCCACTGCACCAGAACGTTTTGGCCAAGCGTTGGCTCAGCCACGCTGATGGCCGTAAGGCTGGGGCGACCGATGCTGAGGGTGCCGGTTTTATCAAACATCACGCCCTTCAGACCTGCTGCCGCTTCGACGACATCGCCACCTCGGAACAAGATGCCGGCTTTAGCCGCACGGCCTGTGCCCACCGTGATGGCTGCCGGTGTGGCAAGCCCGAGGGCACAGGGGCAGGCCACCACAAGCACGGCAATGCTCAGCTGCAGGCCCAACACAAAGGGAGTTTCCGCACCCGTGCCCAGGCTCTGATGGCCGCCATGGGCATGGGATGAGGGGGCCGCGGCCAGCACCTGCGGCCAGAGCTCGGCACCCCAAAGCCACCAGAACAACAGCGTGGCCAGCGCCAGCAGGATCACGGCCACGCTGAACCGCCCCGCCACCCGATCGGTGAGGCCCTGGATCGGCCCCTTGCGCGATTGAGCCTGCTCCACCAACGCGATGATCCGCGCCACCGCGCTCTCGCTACCGGGCCGCAACACCTGCAGCACCAGCGGGGCCTGAAGATTGAGGCTGCCGGCGGCCAGTTCCGCTCCGGCCGCCACCTCAATCGGCAGTGGCTCACCCGTCAGGCTGGAGACATCCAGGCTGGAACCACCCTTCAGCACGCAACTGTCCACCGGCACCCGATCGCCGGGCAGCAACCGCAGCCGATCGCCGGGACGCAACGCCCCCACCCGCACAGGCCGGGTGATGGCTTCGGCCCCTTCACCCACCAGCAGCAGGGCTTCATCGGGCTGGAGGCGGGCGAGTTCCTGAAGAGCACGGCCGGTCCGGAACCGGGCCCGCTCCTCCAAGAACCGGCCCAGCAGCACGAAACCCAGCAACATCACCGGCTCGTTGAAGAAGCACTGCCAGCCCACAGAGGGCCAAATCAGCGCCACAAGACTGGCGGCGTAGGCGCTGCCCATGCCAAGGCCAACCAGGGTGTCCATCCCAGGGGCGCCCGCGAGGGCAGAGCGCAAGCCACGCACCAGGATGGGCCGGCCCGGCAAAGCCAGGGCCAGGGTGGCCACCAGGGCATGCACGCGGATCTCCGCCAACCACGGCAGCGGCAGCTGGCCCATCTCCGCCAGATGCCCAGCTGCCGACACCAGCACCAACAGCAAGGCCACCATCAACTGGCGCCACTGCTGCCACCAGGTGTGTTGCTTCAGGCGATCAGCCGGCGTATTGGCGCTCTGATCGTCGCGGCGATGGGCGGCGTAGCCCATGGCAGCGAGAGCTTGGATCAACCCATCGGCCGGATCGGCTTCAGCGGTGGCGGGCAGAGCCGGATCGAGACCCACCCAGGCGGTGCGATTGAGCAGGCTCACGCTGGCCTGGTGCACGCCGGGCTGCGCCAGCAGACGCTGCTCCACAGCCCGCACGCAACCGCCGCACTTCATCCCCTCCACCTCGAGAAGCAAGGCAGCAACCGGCTGCGGGGCGGGGTCGGAGCCGCTGCTCACGGGTTTGAGGGGTGGATCACCTCAGGCTAGGGAGTGCAAACAGCTCAGGCAGCAACCACCGCAGGCAGGTGAGGATGGGCCCACGCAGTCCCGCGATCCGCCGTGCCCCGCTCTCAGCGCAACGACAACTTCATCGACAAGAGCTTCACGGTGATGGCCGACCTGATCCTCAAGGTGCTGCCGACCAACCAGCGCGCCAAGGAAGCCTTCGCTTACTACCGCGATGGGATGAGCGCCCAGGCAGACGGTGAATACGCCGAAGCCCTCGACAACTACGCCGAAGCGCTGAAGCTGGAAGACGACCCCAACGACCGCGCTTTCATCTTCTACAACATGGCCCTGGTGTATGCCAGCAACGGCGAACACGAGAAGGCCCTGGCGCAATACGGCGAGGCCCTCGATCTCAACAGCAAGATGCCGCAGGCCCTCAACAACATGGCGGTGATCCATCACCATCTGGGCTCCTTGGCCGAAGAGAACGGCGACAGCGACCTGGCCGATCGCCACTTCGACCAGGCCGCAGATCTCTGGACCAAAGCGATCCGCATGGCCCCCAATAACTACATCGAAGCCCAGAACTGGCTGAAAACGAGCGGCCGCGGCAGCGTCGACGTGTATTTCTGAGCCCGAGCGGAGCTCAGGCCCGGTCGTCGGCAGGATTCACCCCAAGCGCTGCCACCAGAGCTTCGGCCACACCACCGGCCTCGAGGAGCTGCAAGTCGAGACCTGCAGCCAGGCGGCCCAGCCCACTGCCCTTGGGCACAACAGCCCGGCGGAATCCAAGCCGCACAGCCTCCTGCAGGCGCTGTTCCAACTGAGCGACGGGCCGTAACTGACCACCAAGCCCCAGCTCACCAATCAGCACCGTGCCTGGCGGCAGGGTGAGATCGCGATAGCTGGCCACCACCGCCGCCGCCACCCCCAGATCAGCCGCCGGTTCCTCCACCTCCAACCCTCCCGCTACGGCGAGGTAGCAATCGAAACGGGAGAGGGGCAGGCCCAGGTGCTTCTCCAGCACCGCCAGGATCTGATGCAAACGGTTGGTGCCGATCCCGGTGGCGGTGCGCCTCGGGCTGGCATAGCTGGTAGTGCTCACCAGGGCCTGCAGCTCCACCACCAGGGGCCTCGTGCCTTCACAGGCCACGATCGTGGCGGTGCCGGCGGAGGGCTCATCGCCCCCCAGAAACAACTCACTGGGGTTGAGCACCTCAGCCAAACCCTGGCCCCGCATCTCGAACACTCCCAGCTCATGGGTAGCGCCGAAGCGGTTTTTCACCGCCCGCAGCAAACGGTGGCTAGCGAAGCGATCCCCTTCAAAGGTGAGCACCGCATCGACCAGGTGCTCAAGCACCTTGGGCCCCGCGAGCATGCCCTCCTTGGTCACGTGCCCCACCAGCAACAGGGCTGTGTTCTGCCGCTTGGCAATGCGGGCCAACGCGGCGGCGCACTCGCGCACCTGCGTCACTGAACCCGGTGCGCTGTTGAGTTCAGCGTCGTGCAGAGCCTGGATGCTGTCGATCACGGCCACCGCCGGCCGCAAGGCCTCCAGCTCCTGCAACACCAGCTCCAGATCGGTTTCTGCCAGCAATTGCAGGCCGCAGCCCGCGCTTTCTGCTTCAACCAGCGCCGGCAACTCGCCTTGCTGCTCCGCCAGCCGCCGCCAGCGCAGCTTCACCTGCTGTGCCGATTCCTCAGCGCTCACATACAGGAGGGAGTGGCGCGCCGCCATGGCCTGGGCGCTCTGCAGCAACAGGGTGCTCTTCCCGATGCCGGGATCACCGCCCAACAGCACCAGCGAGCCAGGCACCAGACCACCGCCCAGCACGCGATCGAGCTCGCTGTAGCCACTGCACAGCCGCTGGAGCGGCCGATCGCCCACGCTGGCGATGGGCTCGGAGCGCCGCGGTGCGGCAGGGATTTCGGCCTCGGTGGCCGCCGCCACCGGCCGGCGGCGGCGGGTATCGGTGGGGGCAGCACGTTGCTCCACCAGCGTGTTCCAGTTGCCGCAGCTGCTGCAGCGACCAAAGAACTGGCGGGTCTGGGCTCCGCAGCTCTGGCAGACGTAAAGGCTGGTGGCGCGCGCCAAAACGGTGTATGAAGAAAGGTGGCTGCCGCAGAACCCGGAGGCCTGCCGACCTTTTCAGTAGGTCGAACTACTTAACCCGTCCACAACGAGTGGCGCAATGACGGCCTCAACCGCCACAACCACAACACCGTCCACGGCCAAGGAAACCATCCTGGTGGTCGACGACGAAGCGAGCATTCGCCGCATCCTCGAGACGCGGCTCTCGATGATCGGCTATCAGGTGGTCACCGCCTGCGATGGCCAGGAAGCGCTCGAAGCCTTCCGCCAGACCAACCCGGATCTGGTGGTTCTCGACGTGATGATGCCGAAGCTCGATGGCTACGGCGTGTGCCAGGAGCTACGCAAGGAATCGGATGTGCCGATCGTGATGCTCACCGCCCTTGGTGATGTGGCCGACCGCATCACCGGCCTGGAACTGGGCGCTGACGATTACGTGGTGAAGCCCTTCAGCCCGAAGGAACTAGAGGCGCGCATCCGCTGCGTGCTGCGCCGGGTGGAGAAAGAAAGCGTGGCTGGCATCCCCAATTCCGGGGTCATCCAGGTGGGCGAGCTGCGCATCGACACCAACAAACGCCAGGTGTATCGCGGTGAGGAGCGCATCCGGCTCACCGGCATGGAATTCAGCCTGCTGGAGCTGCTGGTGGGGCGGAGCGGGGAACCCTTCAGCCGCGGTGAGATCCTCAAGGAAGTGTGGGGTTACACCCCCGAGCGTCATGTGGATACCCGGGTGGTGGATGTCCATATCTCCCGGCTTCGCTCCAAACTGGAAGACGATCCGGCCAACCCCGAGCTGATCCTCACGGCCCGCGGCACCGGCTATCTGTTCCAACGCATCGTTGACGCCGTTGCCCCCGAAGCCCTCTGACGCCCCAGGCCACGGCTCTAACCGCCGCGGCCAATCCCGCGCCATCCGGCGCCTGGTGATCTGGTATCGCCGCAATGCGGCGGTGACCAGCCTGGTGGGCACCGCCACAGCGACGGCCAATGCGGCCGGCAGCATGGCGGGATCGGTGGCGGGTTCAGCCGCCGGGGCCGCGGCCGGAGCCGCAAACACGGTGTTGCAGCCGCTGGTGTTTGACCCCCTACGCCGGCTGCAGCAGGGCGTGGGCGGCAGCGAAGGCACCCCGATCAACGATGCCGAGCGTCTCTGGGTGGCGGTGGATGGCATGGGGGGGGACTACGCCCCAGGGCCGATTCTTGAAGGCTGCCTCAAGGCGGTGCGGCTGTTGCCGCTGCGCGTGAAGTTTGTGGCGGAAATCGCCGCTGTGCAGGCCGCCGTCACCGAGATGGACTTGCGCGAGGAGCTGGAGAGCGCCCAACGCGCTGGCCTCTTGGAGCTCGTGCCCAGTGGGGTGTCGGTGGGCATGAACGAAGAGGCCACCGTGGTGCGCAAGAAGCGCGATGCCAGCATCAACCTCGCCATGGACCTGGTGAAAACCGGTGAGGCCACGGCCGTGTACTCCGCCGGTAACTCCGGCGCCGTGATGGCCTCAGCGATCTTCCGGCTTGGCCGGCTCAAGGGGATCGATCGCCCGGCGATCGGGGCGCTGTTCCCCACCAAAGATCCTGAGCAGCAGGTGCTCGTGCTGGATGTGGGCGCCAACATGGATGCCAAGCCCGCCTATCTGCACCAGTGGGCGCTCGTCGGCAACATCTACAGCCGTGATGTGCTGCAGGTGCGCAGCCCCCGCATCGGCTTGCTCAACATCGGCGAGGAGGAATGCAAGGGCAATGACCTGGCCTTGCGCACCTATCCGCTGATGGCGGCTGAAACACGCTTTCAATTTGCCGGTAACTGCGAGGGCCGCGATGTGCTCTCTGGCGACTTCGACGTCGTGGTGTGCGACGGCTTCACGGGCAACGTGCTGCTGAAGTTTCTGGAGAGCGTGGGCAGCGTGCTCTTGGATGTGCTCAAGGCGGAATTGCCCCGCGGGCGCCGCGGCAAGGTGGGTTCCGCCTTCTTGATGAGCAATCTGCGCCGCATCAAGAAACGGCTCGACCACGCCGAGCACGGCGGGGCTCTGCTGCTGGGCGTGAATGGCGTGTGCGTGATCGGCCACGGCAGCAGCAAAGCGCTGTCTGTGGTGAGTGCCCTGCGCATCGCCCACTCCGCCGCCAACCACGGCGTCATGGAGGATCTGCAGCAGCTCAGCGATGGCGCGGAGGCGAGCGTTGCCTGTGGTTGACTGACCCCACCGTTGGGTTGAACCGGTGGGTATCGGCCAGATCAACAGCGATCACCAGCGCAGCGGGATGGCCTTGGTTGGCTGCGGCAGCGCCGTGCCCGCCATCAGCGTTAGCAACCAGCAGCTGAGCGAACGGGTCGATACCAGCGACGAGTGGATCCGCACGCGCACGGGCATTGGTGCTCGACGCATCTGCTCGGCCGATGAGCCACTCACCGCCCTGGCCAGCCGCGCCGCCCAGGCAGCACTCGAGCACGCCGGCTGGGCCGCGGAGGATCTCGATCTGATCTTGATGGCCACCTCCAGCCCCGATGATTTGTTCGGCACCGCGCCCCGGGTACAGGGGGCGATCGGGGCCCGCCACGCCGTTGCCTTCGATCTCACCGCCGCCTGCAGCGGCTTCCTGTTTGCCCTGATCACCGCTGGGCAATACCTGCGCAGCGGGGCAATGCGCCGGGCCCTGGTGATCGGTGCCGATCAACTGAGCCGCTGGGTTGACTGGGACGACCGCACCACCTGTGTGCTGTTCGGCGATGGGGCCGCCGCTGTGGCGGTGGAGGCCTGTCCAGACGCGCAGAACGGCCTACTGGGCTTTCGCATGCACTCCGATGGCAGCCGCAACGGCTGCCTCACCCTCGCCCAGACCGACACCCACACCGATGTACTCGGCGGCGTGAGCGCCCAGGTGGGTGGCTTTGCGCCGCTGCGCATGAACGGCCAGGAGGTGTACAAGTTCGCGGTGCGGGAAGTGCCGGCGGTGCTCAAAGAACTGCTGGAAAGCACCGGCACACCGGCCTCCGATCTGAACTGGCTGCTGCTGCATCAGGCCAACCAGCGCATCCTTGATGCTGTGGCCGATCGCTTCGCCATCCCCCACGAGCGGGTGCTCAGCAACCTGGCCAGCTACGGCAATACCTCCGCCGCCACCATTCCACTGATGCTGGATGAGGCCGTGAAAGACGGCCGCGTGCAGCCAGGTGATCTGATCGCCAGCAGTGGCTTCGGCGCGGGCCTCAGCTGGGGCGGTGCGCTGCTGCGCTGGGCCGGGCCGCAGCGCTGATCAGGGGGCCGCACAGCACCGCCGCGTAATCTCCCCCCGACGGTGCAACGCAAGCGGCCATGGGTATTGCCTGGGTGTTCCCTGGACAGGGCTCACAGAAAGTGGGCATGGCCACCGGGGTACTGGAGCTGCCCGGGGCCCGCGAGCGATTGACCGAGGCTTCCGACCTGCTGGGCCGCGATCTGGCAGCCATCTGCGCCGGTGAAGCCTCTGGTGATCTGAGCGATCTCAACGACACCCGCAACACCCAGCCGGCCCTGTTCGTGATCGAGAGCCTGCTGGTGGATGGCCTCAAAAGCCAGGGCCGCAGCGCCGACCTAGTCGCTGGCCACAGCCTTGGGGAACTGGCGGCCCTTTACGCCGCGGGCGTGTTCAACGTGGAAACAGGCCTGCGGCTGATGAAGATCCGCAGTGAGCTGATGGCGGCCGCCGGCGGTGGGGCCATGACCGCCGTGATGGGGTTTGATCGCGGCGAACTCGACCAACTGGTGAGCGCCACCGAGGGTGTGGTGATTGCCAACGACAACAGCAGCGCTCAGGTGGTGATCTCCGGCACACCGGAGGCGGTAGCCGCCGTGAGCGGCCAGCTCAAGTGCAAACGGGCCATTCCCCTAGCGGTGAGCGGCGCGTTTCACTCCCCCTTCATGCAGCAGGCCGCCGATGCCTTCGCCGCCGAACTGGACGCCGTGCCTTTCGCTGATGCCATCATCCCGGTGCTCAGCAATACCGATCCCCGCCCGGAAACCAGTGGCGCCGCCCTCAAGGCCCGCCTGCGCAGCCAGATGATCACAGGCGTGCGCTGGCGAGAAACGATGGAGCGCTTCAGTGCTGATGGCATCAACACCAGCGTGGAGATCGGCCCGGGCAACGTGCTCAGCGGCCTGATCAAACGCAGCTGCGAAGGCATCACCACCGCTCAGATCAGCAGTGCAGGCGACCTGGGACTGTGAACAAACCTGTGCGGGCTGTCAAGCGAGTGCTGCGCCGCCGGCGCAAACCGGCAGAGCCTCCAGCGCTGCTGCGCACCCCCCGCCCGAGCCTGACCTACCGGCTGGTGAGCTATCTGCTGGTGTTCCCGATTTATCGGTTGCTGTTCCGCGGCCGCACCGCCGGTAACGCCAACGTGCCCCAGGAAGGTGCCCTGGTGGTGGTGGCTAACCACGGGTCCCACCTCGATCCGCCGCTACTGGGCCATGCCCTGGGCCGGCCAGTGGCCTTTATGGCCAAAGCCGAGCTGTTCAAAATCCCCCTCTTGGGCCCAATCATCCGAGCCTGTGGCGCCTATCCGGTGGCCCGCGGCGCCAGCGACCGCGAAGCGATCCGGACCGCCACCGACCGCCTCGAGCAAGGCTGGGCCACGGGGGTGTTCATCGATGGCACCCGCCAAGCCGATGGCCGGGTGAACGATCCTCAAGCCGGTGCCGCCCTGCTGGCCGCCCGCGCCGGTGTGCCGCTGCTACCGGTGGCGATCATCAACAGCCACCGCGCTTTGGGCACCGGCTCAACGCAGCCACGCTTCGTTCCCGTGCACATTCGCATCGGCACGCCGATCCCACCACCACCCTCACGCAAACGGGCCGACCTCGACGCCGCCACGGCCGCCTGCCAGGCCCAGATCAATGCGCTGCTGGATCAGGGGCTGATCAGCGGCCCTGCGCTGCCTCCAGCAGCGCACCGAAACGCGTTGCCGCCCAGCCCTTGAGATCACGACCAGTGATCACCCACAGGGCTGCTCGAGCGCCATCCCCCCACACCTTGCGCCAACCCTCCGGCGTACAGCGATCCCCGCAAGCCACCTCCACCGGCGTGAGGCCGATGCCACGGCTACCCGCCACGAGCTGGCCCACCAGCATCGCCCGCTGCATGTGATCACTGCTGGTCACCAGCAGCACATGGCGCACCTTGGCGCGCTTGAGCTCATCCACGATGGAGGTGAAGTTGGTCAGCGTGTCGGTGGCGCGATAGTCGAGCTGCACACGGCCGTGATCGAGGCCTTGGCGACCGAAGAGCCAATGGGCATATTCGGGGTTGCTGCCGCCGCTCACCAGCACCGGTAGGCCATCTCGGGCGGCCAAATCAGCCGCTACCCGCTCCCGCTCCACATCACCGCCCAACACCAGGATCATCTGAGGTGGCGGCAAAGGGGGCTGCCAAAGCCCGCGGGAGAGCACGACCAGGCCAGCTGCCGCCAACAGCGCCAGGAACCAGCGTCCACGCCGGGGCCAGCGACGCCTGCGGCGGGGCCGCTGCTCAGGCTGCGGGCGACGCGTTGGCCTCTGAGCCCTCACAAGCCCTCCACCGGACTGGTGGGATACAGGGGGAGCACCGGCGCCCAGGGGCCTTGGAGATCCGCCGCCTGCGCCAGTTGCCCTAACTCCAACAGCTGCAGCGCATCGGTTTCGGCTTCCACCACAGCCGCAGCTTGGGCATCGGAACCACCCCAGCCCTCGCCGGGGCGATAGAGACGCGGCTGCTCAAGTTCCGCCACGCCGCCCAACACCGCCGGATCGCGGCCGTAACACCCCACCACGCTGCCGCGCCGTGGCAGCAGCTGGTGCAGCCACACCCGCTCACGCTTAGCGAGGAGGGGATCTGTGTGCAGCAAACGCCGGGCCATCAAGAGAAAGCTGCTGAAGCCGTGCAGCGGCACTGCTAATTGCTGCGCCAGGGTTCGCGCCAACACCACCGTGAGCCGAGTGCCGGTGAACCCGCCCGGCCCCGTGGCCACCACCAAGCGCCCGATCTGCGACCAGCACTCGGCTGGAAGAACCGATTCCACGCAAGGCAACAGTTCATTCGAGAGGCGGCGCCCCAAAGGGAATGTCGCCACCTGAGGGGTCGTCGCTGCAGAGCCCAGGCTCTGAGCTGCCACCGCAAGGGTGTCGCTGGAGCTATGCAGCGCGAGCAGTCGGGGAGCTGAGCTCATGTCGGTACCACCTGCTCGGGGCGTAGCCGTTGCCAGCGCCCGTGTTCGAGGGCAAAACTGCCGCAGCCGCGCACGTCCCACTCCACCCCCACGGCACCCTCGGGCAAATCCATCACCTGCACGTGGATCCGGGGCTGATCAGGCGAAAACGTGGGATGGGTGTTGAGATGCGGCACCCCATGCTGGCGCTCCACAGCGTGGTAGGCCTGGCACTGGTCAACCCAACGGCAATCCACGCAGATGCACATGCCCGGCGCCGCAGCGGATGGGGCCATTGTGAACCCTGCCGGGCTTGCTGAGCTGGCCTGGCAGCGCTTGCAGCCCGAAACGTGGCCACTGCCCCCTGAGGCCTTTCCAGCAGAGGCCACCCTGGTGGGGGGCGCAGTGCGCGACGCCCTGCTGAATCGCCTGGGACCACAACCCGATCTCGATCTGGTGGTGACCGGTGATGCGGTGGGGCTGTGCAAGACACTCGGCCGGCGCCACGGGGGCACGGCCGTGGTGCTGGATGCCGAGCGTTCGATCGCCCGCCTTGTGATCAGTGGCTGGAGCATTGATCTAGCTCGGCTGGAAGGCGGAAGCCTGGAGGCCGATCTGCATCGGCGCGACTACACGATCAATGCGATAGCGCTACCGCTGACCAAGCCGAAGCAGCTGGTGGACCCGTTGCAGGGATGTCGCGATCTAACAGCGGGCCTGCTGGTAGCCGTGTCCGAAGCCAACCTGCTCGATGACCCTTTGCGCCTCCTTCGTGGGTTGCGGTTGAGCGCTGAGCTTGGATTTCAGTTAGCCGCTGAAACAAGGCAGTGGATCGCGCAACACAACAGCGCCTTAGCCAGCGTGGCCGGGGAGCGAGCTCTAGCGGAACTCGAAAAGCTCGCCGCAGCCCCCAACGGGCATCAACAGCTGGGGGAAGCTCTGGAGCTCGGCCTGCTCAGCCCCTGGCTGGCCCGGAGCCAACCGGCGGATCAAGTGGTGTTGAGCCGGTGCACAGCCCAGGCGGCACAAGCGCTGGGGCTGAGTGCCAGCGAAGCCAGCTGGGCTCTGCCCTTGGCCAGGCTGGCTGCAGCGTTGGATGGGGAAGCGCTGCAGCAGCTGCGCAGCAGCCGCAAGCTGCAGCAGCGCGTGGTGGCCCTGCGCCATTGGCAGCAGCAGCTAGGCAGCTTCGATCCAGGCGGAGCCGCACAAGACCTGCCAGAGCCCGAGCGCCTGCAGCTGCACCGTGACCTGGAAGCAGATCTACCGGCATTGCTGATCAACTGGGGCGACAGCACAGCCAAGGCTTGGCTCCTGCGCTGGCAGGATCCAGAAGACCGCCTGTTTCACCCCAGGCCGGCCATCGATGGCGCCACCCTCCAGCGGGAGTTAGAGATCAAGGCGTCGCCAGAGCTGGGTGCGCTGTTGCTGCATCTAATGCAGCAACAAGCCTTCGGGCGCTTAAACAGCCGAAGCGATGCGCTGCAGTTCGCCAGAAATTGGCTGGCGTCAACTGAAGAAGCTGGCGGAAGGGCACGTCGCCGTGATTAACTTCATTCGCAAAGGCGTTTAAGACGACCTGATTCGCGCCAGTTCAGACGCTGAGTTCACGCCAGTTCGGTTAACAGCCTTGGAATGTCCCCGCCAGCGCCGATGTTTCGGTGCAGCCTGGCTTACAGGACGTCAACCAACAGCGTGGCTCGAGTCCGTGAGGCCAGAACACGTTTTTCCTTCTCTCTTCTTCCCTTCCTTCCCATGAGCGTTCGTCTGTACGTCGGCAATCTGCCCCAAAGCTTTGATGCCAAGGAGCTCGACGCTCTCTTCACTGGCGTGGGTGAGGGCATCCGCTTCAAGGCGGTACAGGACAGAGAAACCGGCGCCGGTCGTGGCTTCGGCTTCGCCAACGTGGACGACGAGAAGGTGGCCGATGCCGTCATTGAGCAGCTCAACGGCCATGTGTTTGCAGGTAATGCCCTGCGCATCGAACGCTCCGAGCGTCGCGATGAGCGCCGAGGCAACGACCGTCGCCCCGGCGGGGCTCCCGGCACGCCCGCTGTGGCGCGCAAGGCTGTGAACAAGGTGGTGCACAGCGACAGCGTTGAAGAAGGTGCTCCCGACCCCCGCTGGGCGGGCGAACTGGCCAAGCTCAAGAACCTGCTCGACAACCAAAAAGCGGCTGTCTAACCGCACTAGCGTCGGGGATGACCCCGCCGTTGACTCAGCCCGAGCTGCGTGAGCAGTTCGGGCTTTTGCATGGAGTCGAGGCCCCGCTTAGGGGAGCAAAGCAGCCAAGGCAATGACACCGGCAAAGATACCGAGGAACATGAAGCCCATCTTGGTCATCTTCGACTCGTGGTCATCCATGCCTTGATCCACGGCCTGCTCAAGATCGGCACGAAAGGCATCAAAGGCAGCGTCCTTGTCTGGCGGAGAAGGAGGTTTAGACATGCTTCAAGAAGTAATGGGACGAACCGGCAGCGCAGTAACCAGTCGACGTTGATTCTCCACCAAAAAGGGCCCTGACGGTCAGCCTGGCGCACACAACGAACATGGGATCAACAGCCAGAGTGCTAGGAGGGTTCGAAATCGGTGCTTGAACCGTGGCGACTGGTCTGGAGAACTTCTGGTATGCGGTGGAACACAGCCAGACCCTGCAGACCGAACCCATCTCGCTGCGCCTGCTGAATCAGCGGTACGTGCTGTTCCGAGACAAATCGGGCACTGCTCATGCATTGATCGACAGCTGCGCCCACCGCGGCGCGAGCCTTGGTAAGGGTTGGGTGGAAGGGAATTGCATTCGCTGCCCGTACCACGGTTGGAGTTACAACAGCGAGGGGCGTTGTGTTCGCATCCCCGCCGACGCCGAAGGCACAACAATTCCGGCGAAGGCCCAGGTAGGGGTGCTGCCGACTCAAGAGCGAAACGGCTTCATCTGGATCTTTCCGGGGGAGAGCAACCAGGCTGATCCAAACCTGATTCCTCCATTCCCGGAATTCGATCAACCTGGCTGGCGCACAGTGCAGGGCGAGTACCGATGGGATGCGAATTTCAGCCGAGTGGTGGAAGCGGGCCTCGACACATCACACGCTCCCTTCGTTCACCGACCATTTTTTCCCAACAGGGATGATGCCAGCGTTCACCCATTAGAAATCACCACAACCGATTTCTCTGTCAGCACTCACCAGCAGGTGAAGCCCCCAAAACGCCTGGGATTACTCAAATACATCATCAAAAAGGATCGCAAGCACTCCAGCTCCACACTCACATGCTATTTGCCCTGCATCAACAGAATCGCCATTGATTTCAACTGGCGAGGATACCAATACATCTACTTTGCAAGCAATATCCCTGTATCGGAAACAGAAACACTAACCAAGTGGATCGGGATCCGCAATTTCCTGCCACAGGCCTGGGCCGACAAGAACTCGATCAAAAATACGGTTGAAACCTACGAAGAAGACAAAGCAATCGTTGAAACACAGCCGCGCACCCCTTCATGGGTCACACAGGGCGCGGATCTACTCCTGGCATCTGACCAGCTGATTCTTGCTTACCGCAAAGCCCTGGCCAAAATATGCCAGCAGCAGGAGAGTTGCTGATGGCTAGCAAAACAAGCGACTTGACGACACTGCCACGCGACTGCTGGTATGCCATGGCGCTCTCAAGCGCTGTGAATCATCAACCCCTGGCAATACCGTTCGAGGGCGGAGAACTAGTTGCCAACCGAACTCAGCAAGGGTCAGTGGTGGTGCGGCGAGCACGCTGCGCCCATCGCGGCTGCTCACTCAGCGGTGGGTGGATCAAGAACGGACATCTCACCTGCCCGTATCACGGCTGGCAATACGATGACAGTGGACAGTGTGTCCACATTCCCGCCCTGCGTCAGGAGGAGTCGATTCCCGCGCGTGCACGTGTAGAGGCGCTGCCCGCCCAAGAGGCCCACGGGCTGGTTTGGGTATGGATCGCTGGTGAACATGCTCAGCCAACAACGGGGGTTGAGGCGATCCCCGAACTAGAGCTACCAGGGATGACCCACCAACCCAGTGCTGATCTGAGTTACACATTTCAAACGCACTTCAGCCGCAGCATCGAGAACGGAATAGATCCAACCCACGCTCCGTTTACCCACGGAGGCAGCATTGGCAAAGTCGACACCACAGCTAATCTTGTCTTCCCCACCTATGAGGTGGCGCAAACGGAACGAACCTTGTTTTCACGGATGCCGATCAAGGTGAAGAAGCTCCGGGGCATCGCCAAATGGCTACTACGAGGTGACGCTGAAGACATTTACAAGGCCTACCGATTTGTCTACCCTAACTTATTGCTTTCACTGGTGAACTTCGGCCGTTTCACGCTGGTGTCACTTCAAGCTCACGTTCCCACCGGAGGCACCAGCACATTGATGCTATCCACCAACTCGAGGAACTTCCTGCGGAATAAACCATTACTGACAAGCTGGTTCAATCGTGTCACCGTGAAAACAGGAGACAAGATTGCCCTGGAAGACGACGACGTAATCAAGACTCAGAACCCGCCGAGCGTAGCCTTCAAGGGATCGAACGACATCTTGGTCGCATCTGACCTAATTCTCATTGAGTTCAGGAAGATGATGAGCAAGCGCATGCAAACCAACCGCAAGGAGTGACAGACATGAACCCAATCACCCACCTACCCGTGAACTGCTGGTATGCAGTAGCTCCAGTGGTCACACTGACAGAAGAACCAGTTCTCGTCCCCTTTGCCGGCCAAGACTACGTCTTGTTCAGGAACAGAGATGGCAAGCCCGTGTGCTTCAGTGATCGCTGTCCCCACCGCGGGGCATCATTATCCTTAGGCACCCGCGAAGACGGATGCATCCGCTGTCCATTTCATGGATGGTTGTTTGATGATGGTGGCCACTGCATAGCCGTGCCGGCTGATGGAGATGGAGCCACCCTTCCAGCCCGAAGCAATCTCAAAGACGAGCAAGCCGTTTGTGAGCACGCAGGCTTTATCTGGCTGTGGCTTGGCGAGCAACCTGCTGATCACTCCACTCTCCCCAACCTTCCAGAGTTCAGCCCCCAGCAGTGGCAACACGTGAGCAACAGCTTCACATGGGATGCACACTTTTCACGCGTTATCGAATCAAACCTCGACAACTCCCATGCTTATTGGGTGCACAAGGGAACATTCGCAAGCCAGGATTCTCCGCTGTCGATTCCCTATGACCTCAACAAAGGCGACGACTGGGTCTCGGCCAAGGTGAAATTCGATCTTCCCCTGCCTAGCGCACTGAAGCTGATGCAACGCTTACAGGGCAAAGGACCAGGCCTGAGCGCTGAGACCACATTCAGCTTCTACCATCCCAACCTGAATATCGTTGACACGCGGGTTGGCGACTTCCTTCACGTCATCTTTGTGAATGCAAGTCTTCCACAGAGTGAAAACCAGACAATCTCACGCTGGATCAAATATTCACCGAAGAAGGCTTTCAACATGCCTGGACGAGAGGAGAAATCAACGGAAATCTCCCGCACCATCTTCAATGAAGATCACGGCGTCGTCCAGAGCCAACGCCCCTATGCTGTTCCTCTCGATTTTTCCCAAGAGAGTCACGTGAATTCAGACGTGCTCTCAATTGAATACAGAAAGATCCTCAAGAGGAAACAAAAGAGCTAAAGAGCCATTACGCTCGGTGGAAGAACCAGTAAGCACCAATCGCGAGAATAACCATCAATACAATGGGAACAGCGATCGCGGCCATCCCATTGTGGCTCTTAACAACACGAGACTCGTGCGCAACCACCGCTTGACGAATACTGATCTGCATCTCCTCCCGTAGACGCGCAAGCTCTGACTCCAAGGACTCTTCGCTGAACAACTCCTTGAGGCGCTCAAATGTTCCCTTGCCGAGCACCAGGCTCTTCTCTGGGTGAGTATAAAGAATATCCATCAGCTCTTCTTGCTCAATCTCGATCAGATTCACATCAGTTGCTGCTCGCGCATTGGACGTACGACTACGACGATCAATGATTTCGACTTCACCAAAGACGTAACCCGGTCCATGGGTGGCATCGACACCCTCCCCTGTCTCTGGATAGGGAGTAGTGAGCTCGATTTTTCCAGAGCGCACCACAAAGAGGGATGTACTTGGCTCATCCACCCTGTAAACGTAATCACCAGACGGGACAGTGATGCGACGCATTGCCCGAATTTAGTCAAATCTGAGCGCAACTCTAAGCGGACGGCCCTTTAGGATTGCGTAACCTCACCCAGCTTCATGGCTGTCTCGACACCACGGCGACAGCCGATCCAGATCCTCAAGAAACGACCCTGGCTAACGCTTCTGGTGGTCGGAGGGCTTGGGTTTGGAGGCTGGAACCTGCTCAAACCAAAGCCAGTCCCGAAGCCACCTGCTCCGATCGTGCAGGTGGTGACAGCGCAGGGGCGGTTAATTCCTGAGGGAGGCCTTGTCAATCTCTCCATCCCTGCAGGAACCGCTGGTGGCAATGAGGTTGTGCAGCGTTGGCTCGTGAGTGAAGGTGCGACCATCCGGAAGGGACAGCTTCTCGCCGAGCTCAGTAGCTACCCGCAGCTGCAGGCGGCCCTAGATCGGGCTGAAGCGAACCTAAAGGCCACACGGTCACTCCTACCCTTCCTGATCATTAGTCGCGACAAAGGCGAACAACTCTTTGATGAAGGCGCTGTATCCGAAGAGGAATACGGGAAAGCGGTAGCAACCGTAACCACCAGAAAAGCCGATATCATCGGAAGTGAGGCTGCTGTGCAAGAGGCACGACTCAAGCTGGCTGCCGCTCAAATCCGATCTCCATTAGATGGAACTCTGATCCGCATCTACAGCTGGCCTGGGATGAAGGAAACGAGCGACGGGCTCGCTTTGATTGGCCGTACGGGAAAGATGCAAGTGTGGGCTCAGGTTTTCCAAAGCGATATCGCAAAAATACGGCCCGGCCAAACCGCAACCATCAAACCTGAAACGGGCGACTTTCTGACAACCATGAATGGCACCGTGGAAGCCATCATTGGGAATGTTTCGGAAAGAGATTTGTTCGCAACAAATGCCAACAACGATGTTAACGCTCGAGTTGTTCTCGTAAAGCTAGATCTTGATCCCCAATACCAATCACAGGTGGAGCAACTGAGCGGCATGAACGTAACCGTGCGCTTCAAGTGATGACAAGCATCAAGCGCCTCATTGGGAGATTGAGCCTGTCTGACCTGCCGATGGCATGGTTGCAACTAAAACGCCAACCTGTGCGCTACTTGGTTGCGGTGGTGGGAATTGGCTTTGCCGCACTGCTGATGTATATGCAGATCGGCTTTCAGTCGGGCTTGCTCACCAGTGCAACAACCTTTTACGAGGCATTAAATGCTGATCTAGTGCTGATCAGCCCTGGCACGCTGAACAGCGGCAGCTTTGAGCAGTTTCCACAGTCGCTGCTCTTTCGCAGCCTTGGCGTGGGAGGAGTCAAGGAGGCGATTCCTCTCTACATAGCCAACATCAGCGTTCAACGATTGGGCGACATCAAGCCCACAAGCCTAAGATTGATTGGCTTTGCACCAGATGATAAAGCGCTTGATCTCCCCGCAGTCAACGACCAGATATCGCTGATCAAGACACCAGGCTACGTACTGTTTGACGAGCTTGGCAATAACAACACGGGACCCATCACCGAAGCAGTTGAGAGCAACGGATCACAGTTCCTCAGCCTGATTGATCTATCCAAGAATTTTCGTGTCGTAGGCCTCTTCAGGCTTGGATCCACATTTGCCGCGGATAGCAATCTCGTCAGTAGCGACACGACTGCAATACAGCTTGCCTATCAGCAAATTAACCTAGGGGAAATTTCCATGGGTTTGATCCGGCTTGAGCCAGGCGCCAACATTGCCCAAGTCCAAGCCTTCCTGAAGAAAACCTACGGATCACAGCTCCAAGTTCTGACGAAGCCTCAGCTGATTGCGCAGGAACAGAACTATTGGAATACATCCTCATCCTTCGGTGTCATTTTTGGATTCGGCACGTTTATGGGCCTGCTCGTTGGCGGGGTAGTGGTTTACCAAGTGCTCTACACCGATGTGAGTGACCACCTCAAGGAGTACGCAACATTGAAGGCAATGGGCTTTTCAAATACATTCATCTTGATCATCGTTGTTCAAGAGGCAATACTGCTAGCAGTTTCTTCGTTCATCCCTGCCACCCTTGCTAGTACAGCAATGTACGCCTTTCTCACATCGGCGGCTGGCATTCGCATCTACATGACAAGCGACAAAACCATGCTTGTTGGCAGCCTCACGCTTGGCGTCTGTGCCGCCTCCGCTGCGATTGCAATCAGGAAATTGCGCGATGCCGATCCAGCATCTGTGTTCTAGGGGGGCTTGATAGACATGAATAACATCGTGATACAAACTGAGGGTCTATCCCATAGTTACGGGGAAGGAGCACTGAAATCGCAGATCCTGCATCAGCTGAGTTTCCACGTCAATGCAGGAGAAGTCACACTACTCGTTGGCCCATCGGGAAGCGGGAAAAGTACCCTACTAACTCTCATCGGTGCCTTAAGAAGTGTTGAAGAAGGATCACTTCAGGTCCTCGGGGAAGAGCTCATGGGAGCCAGCGAAAGAGCCAGGATGCACATCCGGCGGCGCATCGGCTTTATTTTCCAAAGCCACAACCTTGTTTCATCACTCACGGTGCTGCAGAACGTGCAGTTGTTGCTGCAACTCAAGGAGCCCAATCAGTCGAAGCGAGTCCAGAAAGCTTCAGAGCTGCTGGAGGCAGTGGGCCTGTCGCATCGGCTACATCATTACCCTGACGAACTCTCCGGAGGGCAGCGTCAGCGCGTAGCCATTGCACGCGCACTGGCTCCTGAACCAGAACTAGTGCTGGCCGATGAACCCACGGCGTCACTTGACAGTAAATCAGGGCAAGATGTCGTGGAATTGCTGGGAAACCTCTGCCGGAACCGAGGCAGCGCAGTGCTGTTGGTGACCCATGATCTCAGACTGTTGAAGGATGCCGACAAAATCTGGAAAATTGAAGATGGCAGAGTTGCGAGCTGGCAACCAGACCCATCCCAGCTGAACACTCACTGATTCAAGGATTGATTAATGACGACGTTGGTGTACCCACCGGAATGGCAGAAAAGTTGGGAATGGAAAGGGCTGCGGATGAGCTTCATTCAAACCCCCGACCAACCATCGCGCCCGTCCGGGCAGGGAGCGACAGTACTCATCCACGGATTCGGTGCCTGTAAGGAGCACTGGAGACATACCGTTCCAGCCCTGCTGGAGCAGCAACAGGTGATCGCAATCGATCTCGTTGGGTTTGGAGCCACTGACAAGCCAGCCTCACGACTCAAATCAGAGACAGCACGGCAGGGGTGGCGCTACGGCATCGATAGCTGGGCCGAACAGGTGGTTGCGCTCGTAAAGCATCTCCAACTAGGGCCCGTGCAACTGGTCGGGAACTCGATCGGTGGCGTTGTGGCTCTCGCAGCTGCACAGCAACTTGAGCAGCAGGGCGATCCCGTTGCTCAGGTGGTGCTGATCGACTGTGCCCAGCGCAACCTTGACGACAAACGACTGGCTGAGCAACCGCCGCTGCGACGCTGGGGTCGCCCTCTGCTGAAATCACTGGTGCGCCAACGCTGGTTCACACGCGTCGTGTTCCGGTCGGTGGTGCAGAGAGGCGTGATCAGAAAAGTGTTACTGCAAGCGTATCCGTCTGGGCGCAATGTGGATGAACAGCTGATTGACATCCTGATCACACCGGCCCAACAAAGCGGTGCTGATGAGGCTTTTCATGGCTTCATCAATCTGTTCGACGACCGCCTAGCTCCTGAGATCCTTGAAACACTGCATACCCCTGTTGCGATGATCTGGGGGGAAAAAGACCCCTGGGAGCCCATCGCTGAAGCCGAGCGATGGCTGAGGTTCCCTTGCGTCAAAAGCCTGCATCGCCTACCTGGACTGGGGCATTGTCCACACGACGAAGACCCCGGGGCCGTGAACGACACTCTCAAAACCCTGCTCACCCAAGTGGACCAACCCACGTGCTGAAGAAACTGCATACTCCGATCGGCCTGGTCTTCACCACGCTGTTTCTGGACAAGCTCGGAGAAAACATTGTTTATCCCCTGCTTCCTTTCATCCTTGCTGCGTACAAACCCGATGCACTGACCCTTGGCCTTGTGGCCTCTGTGGGAACGCTGTGCGCGGTACTGACAGGGCCAATCGCCGGTGCGCTCAGCGACGCCCTTGGGCGTAGGCCGGTGATTCTGATCTGTATTGCCATCAACCTGATCTCTCTGTTGATGTTTGGCTGGGCTGGAAGCCTGGCGATGGTGTTCACCTCACGTGCCCTCAATGGTGTGGGGAGTTCAACGATGGGAACGCTGCAGGCCTACATCACCGACATTTCAACGCCCGAAAATCGGGCCAAAAATCTTGGAGTTAGTGGCGCAGCCTTCGGACTCGGAGCGATTGCGGGGCCTGCACTTGGTGGTGGGCTCGTAGGTCTTGGTGCGTCAGTCCCCATTTTTGTAGCCGCAGCTCTCTCGGGTTACAACCTGCTTTCGGCATCAATGCTTCTGCGTGAGTCGCTGCCCGTTGCCGAACGGCAAGCCCCCCGCTGGAGTGCTCTGAACATCGTGGCTCCAGTGCTGCAGTTAGTGACGCGGCCAGGAATTAATAGAATTTCACTGGCATTTGCAGCCTTCAATCTCTCGTTCTCTGCCTTTACTAGCTTGCTGGTTCTTGCTTTGAAAGATCAATTCGGGTGGAACCCCGGGCAGACCAGCGGGCTATTTGTGGTGGTGGGTGTGACACTCACCTACGTTCAAGTTGCTCTGATTGCCAAAGCCGTGAAGCGCTGGGGTGAATGGGAGGTCAACCGCTATGGCATGGGGTTGGTTGCCCTTGGTGTGATGACCATCCCAGCAGCCCAGATCCTGGGGCCATGGGCTGCTTCGATGGTTGTATTCGGTGGAGTCTTGCTGGCTACCGGCGCCGCCTTCGTGATTCCCACTGCACGAAGCCTTGTGTCAGGCATGGTCAGTCAGCGCAACCAGGGGGTCACCCTGGGCAGCCTGGCCTCGCTCACGGGTATTGCCAGTGCAGCTGGGCCTGTTGCCGCGGGCTGGCTTTACGACCAATCCTCACTCACGAGTTTCGCGTTTGAAGCTGGCGCATGCCTTCTGGGAATGGTGTTGCTGGGGCGAGCTCCAGGCGCACATCCTTTGGCCTCAGAATCCAGCGCAAGCTAAGCGTTACTTCGGTTACCAAGCCGAGTTTTCCAGACCTGCTGTTCCGGTTGGTAGGTCATCCAACCTTTATCTGCCAGCTGATCGAGCAGTGACAAGGCGTCTGCAGACTCCCACGAAAGGCCCCAGTCCTGTTCAAGTAGCAAGCTGAGATCCTCATGCTTGAGGCCGCGTTTCAAACCCGCCTTGAGCAACCGACGTAGTCGCGAGGAAGGCAAACCAACCATCGATGACATCGTCAGTGGGCTATCGGGGAGCCCATCAAGATCAGAGAACTGATGAGACACAGCTCTCTAGGTGAAAATATCTTGGGTCAGAGTTTTAGCTAGCTGGTTCACCTCTGAACTCCAAGGATGATTGGGGTAGGCCAGCACAGCCAGACCACCGCTGGCAAGCGTAAGCAGGTCTTCGCTCAACGGAAGAACGGCGCCAATTTCAGTGTTGTAACTCGCGAGCACCTTCTCACGAACGGTCTCGGGGTCATAATGCGAAGGGAGCTTATTAACAACAATACGAATCTCTGCCACATCAAGCTGCTGCGCCACTTCCACAGCAACAGCAGTGCCCAGGTAATCCTGACTATCAGGCCGCATGACCATGAATAGGCAGTCGGCAATTGCGGTTGACAAGAGAGTTTCTTCATTAATACCAGGATGGGTATCAACTAGAACAACATCCAGATTGAGCTCATCAATCAACGCGAACATGGCGTCATTGAGTCGCTCAACTTCGTAGCCCTCACGAAGCAGTCGAGCAATTCGATCACTGTCCATAGAGCCGGGCACCAACCAGATGTGCCCCTTGGCGCGCTTCACGGGCTCGGGTGTCACCTCATGAGCACATCGGAGGATCGGAGCGTCTTCCTGAAGAAAATCATTCAGGGTCGCGTCACCTGGCTGCGCGGTGAACCCGAACAAGACATGCACCCCTGGAGACGCCAGATCGGTATCGAACACAGCAACCCGCTTGCCCTGCAGAGCCAGGGCTGTAGCCATGTTTGCGGAGAGGTTGGATTTACCGGTACCGCCTCTGAAGGAGTGGATCGCCAGGATGTGCGCCATCGATGCCACAGGCCCAAGAGCCCTTACTCTAACTGCCTGGGAAAGATGGCTTTGAGACCGGCGTCAATCGCGGGATCCTCAGTTTCGACAACGGATTACCGATCTCCTGAAGGAGTGAGGGATCCTCTTGATAAGTGAGGCCGCTGGCCCGAGAGAGGCTCACAAGAGAGATGTTGTAATCAGCCAGCTGGTCTATATAGTCACTAACAGCGCCGGTTAGATCTTGCTGTGCCTGCACAACATCAGTGATATTTCCATAGCCAGCATTAAAGCGTAAGGACTGCAAACGAAGTGCTTCGCTGGCTGCGTTAGCCCGCTGCGAGGCAAGCACAACGGCTTCACGACCTTGTTTCACCTGTGCGTAAAAGGCTTGTACATCTCGCCTGACCTGGTTGACGGCCTGCTGAAAACCAGCTTCAGCCGCTCGCGCACGACGCCGTGATGCGGCGGCGGTCATCCTGGCTTGGCCACCATCAAAACCAGTGAACGTGATCTGCAAAAGAGTAGAACCATTCCACAAATCAGAACGCGCCTCTGAGACCCAAGGAGGCCCAATAGACGTATAGCCAACACCTTTATTCCAATACAGTGTATTCACCAGGGCAATGGTTGGCCTGTAGATCGAAAGGTCAATCTGAGCTTGCGCTTCATTCACTTTTACTTCTGCAAGCTGCTGCTCGATCACTTTGCGATATTGCAAAGCAGATTGAATCGTGTCTTCGAGACTGGCGCTCCAGACCCCCAGAGGCGCAAGCTCTTGAGATAACAGAATCTGAGCCGCCTTGACTTCGTTCAGGCGCTCCGCCAAATCGGCCTGTGCCTCTTCGGCAGTACCAATCGCGTTAACAAGATTGACTTGATCACTCTTGAGAACCGTAATCTGTTTAGCGACATCCAGCTGGGATGCAACGCCAAAGCGAACCCTTGACTTCGCCAAAGTGAGAAGTCGCTGATCATTATCAACCAAATCACGACCAGTCTCAATCTTGGCGACAGAGCGCTGGAGCTGGATATAAGCCTCTTTTGTTCGGAGCCGGTTATCGCGACGAGCAATCACATAAGAATCGACAGATTGACGGACAAGATATTTATTCTTCCAGATCGAAGGGGTGCGAGCAGGGTCAAAGACATTCCAGGCGATATCAAATTGGCTGAGACTCTGGAAATAGCTGCCACTGAAGCCGCGCTGGCTGGCATAGGGATTGCCGTCGGCGGGCGCGCCTACACCCGTTAGAGCACCAGGGTAGTTGTAGAAAGCAGTCTCCCCGTACATGCCTCCATTGAGCGTGGCATTGATCACTGGCCACCAGGTGGCATAGGCAGCTCCCAAAGCATTTTGAGTCGCAACAAGCTCTTCATAGCTTTGACGCACAACAGGATTGCGACGATCAGACAGCTGAACAGCCGATTCGAGATCGAGATTGCCTAGCTGCTCAACAGGGATGGGCTGGAACTCTTCAAGTGGGAGGGGCTTCTGGCTTGGCCAGCCAGCACCGAGCGATTCCACATCAGCGGTGCTGGGCAACGGCTTTGGCTCAGCAGCACGGGCAACACCAGAAGCAGCAAGACAAGCAGCCAGGAAGGTGGCAGGCATGCCGACAGGCCCCCAGCCAAGAATGGGGCGCATCATCGGGCTTGTGAGATCACGAAGGACAAAGGTAAATCAAGTAGCTTCCCAGCTCTTGGAACAAAAGCACGATGATTAAACACATCATAATTAGCTTGTTCGATCACATCAAGGATGCCTCGATACAAGCGAAGAGACGCCCACACTGGCCAGCGAGCGTCGGGACCCAGCCAGCGAACACCAGTTTCGGAACGAGCAAACCAAGAACGCGCTCGTTCAACCTGGAAACGCATCATGGATCGCCAATTATCATTGAGCTCACCGCGCATCAGCTCTTCCTCACTGTAGGAAAAACGCTCCAAGTCTTCCTGTGGCAAATAAATCCTTCCGCGGCCACGATCTTCACCCACATCGCGCAGGATATTGGTGAGCTGATTGGCAATTCCCAAGGCAACGGCAGCATCAGATGTGTCTGGAGATTCACTCCAGGGCGCTGATGTATAGGCCGGATCCAAGCCCATCACTTCTTGAGTCATTAGGCCCACAGTTCCAGCAACTCGATAGCAGTAGAGCTTGAGATCAGCAAACGTGCCATAGCGATGCTGATGAAGATCCATCCGTTGGCCTTCAATCATGTCCAAATACGGCTGAAGCGGCTGTGGATAGCGATCGAGGGTATCCCGCATGACCAGATCAAGGCCGTCACTGATCTCACCGTTGAACAAATCACGCGTTCGCGCCTCCCACGCATCGAGGCGTCGAGCAAGCTCCTCAACAGGTTGCTGTTGTGCTTCCGCACTGTCCATGAGCTCATCGGTGCGCCTGCACCAGACGTAGATGGCCCAGATCGCCCGACGCTTGGCCGGGGGCATCAGCAAGGTTCCGAGGTAAAAGGTCTTCGCCCACCGAGCCGTCTCCTGGCGGCACTGCTCATAGGCCTCAGGCAGGGTGGGAAGCACCACGGAAGCGGGAGAACGACCGCCATCGTGGCAGAGCGCGACACTCATTTCGTTCCTCCACGCCGCTGGCGACGCTCGCGCATGGCCCGGGCCCGCTCTGAGAGGGCCGAAAATGACGGATTCGACACGATCGAGCCAACCTGGACCTTGAGAGCCTGACGATTGATCTGAATCTCCAGGCCCTTCATCGTGTGGCGAAGATCGCTTTCGCGCCGCTGGATGGCTCCAGTCATGCTGTCGATGGCGGAGAACAGAGGCTGAAAACGCGGGTCATCGCGAAGGGACGGGTCAATAGCCGTCATTGCCTGATCGGAGCGCTTGAGTTCGCGCTGCAAGCATTGTTGACTTTGCAGCAGCTCCTCATACAGCTTCACCTCTTCATCGTGGCGCGCTTTGTCACGCAGACAAGCACCAATTCGCGCCCTCAAAAGAGTGGCGTTAAAAGGCTTAGGCAAATAATCTTCTGCGCCAATCTCAATGCACCGCACCACACTGGAGAGCTCATCCAGCGCGCTGATCATAATCACAGGAATAGATCGGAGCCGATCGTCATTCTTTAGAGCCTTCAAGGTTCCATATCCATCCAGACGAGGCATCATCACATCAAGCAGAATGAGGTCAAAACTCGTTCGCTTAGCTTGAAGCAAAGCGTCCTCTCCATCGCAGGCTGTTGTGACGACATGGCCCTGCCTGCTCAAACGTTCCGCCAGAACATCGCGGTTAAGCTCGTCATCATCAACCACAAGAATCCGGCCAGGCAAGGTGGCCTCCGCTGACCGAAAGCCAACGTCTGATCCAGCTTCCTCCTCTAAGTCTGGAGGAACCTCAAAAGCAAAGGATGGAACCTCATGTTGCGAAGATGCGAGAGGCGGGGCTTCCGTTAGACGCTCGCGAATCATTGTCAACAGGCTGGTAGCAGCGCGTTGGATTTTGCGCAAGTCGTCGACAAACTCCTGCTGCTGGGAAGCAGCTGCATCCTCCTCCAACATCTCGCTATAACCAAGGATCTGGTTAATTGGCGTACAGAGGTCATGGCGGAGATCAGCCAGATTCTGTTGATGAGCTTCAGATGCAGTAGACATCACAGCACCTTGCCAACACGATCTAATTGGGCGGAGATTTTCTCCAACAAACGCGGTAGATCAATTGGCTTGGTGTCGTACTCGTCGCAGCCAGCCTGCAAACACTTTTCACGATCACCGTCCATGGCATGGGCCGTGAGACCAATCACTGGGATACCCGACGAAGCAGGATCGGCCTTCAACCGGCGTGTGGCCTCCCAGCCATCCAGAACAGGCAAGCTCATATCCATCAAGATGAGATCGGGGCTGACCTGAGAGGTCATTTCGATGGCTTGCTGACCATCAACGGCCATCAATACCTCAAAACCTTTACGGGATAAACGGCGCGAAAGCATATCGCGGTTCATCTCATTGTCTTCAACTAGCAGAATTCGGATTGTCATCGTTGCTTAGGCCTTCACCGAAAGAATTGCATTGATTTGATCGAGCAAAGATACTGCAGTAATATTGCCCTTTGTGAGCACATCTGCGACCCTGCCGTTAAGGCGTCGGTGGTCGTCCGGAGTTAGGTCTTTTGCTGTAAGAACAACAACAGGTATCGAAGCCGCCAGGGGATTTAAGCGTAATCGCTCGAGAAACTGCAACCCATCCATCTCTGGCATCATCAGATCCAGCAGAATCAACGAGGGCCGCACATGGGCAATCTCAGCCAAGGCTTCATGCCCGTTAGCAGCGTGAACCACCAACCAACCTCGACGCTCTAAGAGTTTGCGCAGCCACTCTGCATTGGCAGGCTCGTCTTCCACCACAAGCAAACGTGGCGGTTCAGGCCCGCCGCTGGACTGGATAGCCGACAGCAGTTGTTTGAGCTCAGGTCGATGCAGAGGCTTATGCAACCAGCCGCTGGCACCCAGAGAACGCGCCAGTAAATGATTGTCAAGCACACTCATCATCACGACGGGAATGCTGCAGAGAGAAGGATCTGACTTGATGGTTTGCAACACATCCCAGCCATCAAGACCGGGCATCATCACATCAAGCGTGATCGCATCCGGGACCAGCTGACGGGCCAAATCGATGCCCTGTTCACCAGACTGGGCAATAACCGCCCTAAAACCTTCCGTTTGTAGATGACGGCGAACAAGATCAGCGGAGGCAGGATCATCATCGATAATCAAAACCGTACCCCTTGCTGCAACCACTGGCATGCCCTCGGGATCAGAGGGTTCCGTGATTGCTCCAGGCGTCGCCGGCACAGCATGGACCTCACCGCTGGCCGAGGTGACCTCGCTCACCACCCGAGGAACCGTGAGGGTGAAGGTACTGCCAACACCCACTTCACTGCTAACGGTGATGTCGCCACCCATTAATCGAGCAAAGCGCCGGCTAATCGCGAGACCCAAACCTGTACCTCCGTACTTGCGGGTGGTGCTGCTGTCAGCCTGGCTGAAACTCTGGAACAGACGCGCCATTTGCTCATCTGTCATGCCAATTCCAGTATCTGAAACCGCAAATTGAACGCACTCGGCACTGTCTTCATCACCATGGCCATCTACCACTGAGACCCTGACGCTAATCACTCCATCCTCAGTGAATTTACTGGCGTTGCTGAGCAGATTTAACAGGCATTGACGCACCTTGGTGACGTCGGCATGCATCACACCCACATCAGACGAAGAATCTAGACTCAACTTGTTACGATTTCGCTCAAGCAGTGAGCCAACCGTGGAGACAACTCCATCGAGAAGCTCAGGCACATCGAAATCTTCCAGATAGAGCGTCATCTTGCCTGCCTCGATCTTGGAAAGATCCAGGACATCATTAATCAGGCCAAGGAGATGACGGCCTGCGGAGAGGATTTTTTGCAAATCGTCGGCCATCTCATCTGGCTCCAGATCCTCCGCCTCTTCAATCAGCATCTCGCTGTAGCCGATGATGGCATTCATGGGCGTTCTCAGCTCATGGCTCATGTTGGCGAGAAAAGCACTTTTGGCCTGGTTCGCCTCTTCAGCCTCTTGGCGTGCCTTCAGGGCAGCACGCTCTTCAAACTGAGCAACACGCCTTGCCGATTCGCCCTCAATCAGAGCCTGGGTGAGGCGACGACTCACGAACCAAGAGAGCACCAACACCAAGAAAATCACCAAAACGGTGACTCCCAGCACACCAATCGTTAACTGGCGCGCGCGCCGATCAATATCAGGCGTGTAAGATGCGATAAAAACACGAGATTTCCAAGGCGCAAAGAGCCTCGTTGAGATTGCATAACCATCCCGGTTTGTCGAGGAGTCACGCGATGTTGCGAGCAAGCCACCAAGAACCGTATCAACCTGCTGCTTTGTGACGGAGCTCGACCACAACTCTATATCGCCATCAGGGTCTTGCACGGCTATAAAACCTTTCTCAAGGATGCGAACATCCCTTACCGTGCGCGTAATCTCCTTCAAAGAATCAATTAGATAGCCACTATAAAACGCGCCAATGATCCCGCCAGATCGATCACGGATAGGGATATAAGTAGCAAAATATAGCTGTCCGAGAATCTCAACAACACCAAGAAACTGATCTCCTCGCTTCAAGGCACGCTCAGCATCGCCACCTGGATGGAGCAATGTTCCAACAGCAAGAACTCCTTTCTCATCACGCACATTCGTGACCACACGAACGAACTCACCTTGTTGATTTAGTGCGAAGACAGTGGCAGTACCTCCCATCTTTGCAACAACATTCTCCAGCAAGTCCTTACGGTCTGTGAGGAGCTGACCGCCAAAACGCAAGCCGGGCAGCGGCTGACCAGACCGAGCTACCGAAACAGGCAAGAGCTCGGGATCACCGAGAGCTAGATAATCAGACTCAAGGAAGCGCGCACCACCGAGCGACATGCGGCGGTAGATCGCATCCGAAATCTTGAGCTGGCTGATGAGGTTATTACCAATCGCTTCAACCTTCTGATCTGTAAGCGTGAGGATGGTTTGCCGCAGCCGATAAAAGCTGTAGCCGCCAGACCCTAGAAGCAGTGCAGTAATGAGACAAAACCAGGCGATTGCACCACGCCTAACCCGACGAGCAATGGAGCGAGCCTCAACCTCGAGCGAAGCGGCAGGTGCAGGGCCTGTATGGGCCATCAAGCAGCTGGCGCCATGGCGAGAGGTGACTGAGCCAAGGCCTCAGCACACAATTTGCCACTGAGCACAGCGCCTTCCATTGAGGCCAGATAGCGCTGCATCGTGTAGTCGCCGGCGAGGAAGAAGTTGGCGATCGGGGAGGTCTGATCCGGGCGTAACTGCTGGCAGCCCGGCACGGTTTTATAAACCGACAGAGGCGTCTTCACCACGATCGACTTGCGCAGCTGTGCTTGATCATCCCCGGTGAAGTGCATCGGGAACAGACGCTTGAGTTCTTCCATCGTGGCGGCAATAATCTCCTCGTCACTACGGCCGATCCAATCCTTCGCTGGAGCAAACACCAGCTCGAGCATGGAGCGATTGGGATCTTCGTACTCCTTACAGGTGTTGCTCATGTCGGCATACACGCTGAGCAGGGGGCTGCGGCTAAACAACAGGTGATCGATCTCAGTGAGCTTGCGATCAAACCAGAGGTGGATATTGATCACGGGCACGCCGTTGAGGCCATCGAGCTTTTTGAAGTAGGGCATCTGCTTCCAGGGCTCAGGCAGCAGCAGCTTGAATGGATCCACCGGCAGGGCACTCACGTAGGCGTCAGCCTGCAGGGTGAAGCCCTCCTTACCTTTGATTCCACCGATGCGGAAGCCGCTGACGCTGCCATCGGCATTGAGTTCGATCTCCCTCAGGGGCGAATCGAGATGCACCTCACCGCCGCGCTCGGTGACGTAATCCACGATCGGCTGGCACAGCCGCTGAGGTGGGTTGCCATCGAGGAAGGCCATTTTCGAGCCATCACCCTCCTGCAGGAAGCGGTTGAGGGCCGTGAGCACCACGGTGCTGGAGATCTCATCGGGATCGATGAAATTCAGCGCCTTGGCCATGGCGATGAACACCTCATCGTTCACCCGCTCGGGGATGTTGTGCAGCTTCAACCACTCGGTCCAGGAGTATTGATCGCACTCCTCCACGTACTGCTGACCGCGCAGCATCGCCGGCACCAGACCGAGGCCGAAGGAGATCTTCTCCGGCCAGCTCAGCATGTCGTTATTTCCGAGAATCGCCGCCACCCCGTTGAAAGGCGCCGGGAGATCTGGGAAATCAAAGCGGCTGTAGGTGCCGGGCGTCTCTTTCTGGTTGAAGATCATCGAGTGGCTCTTCCACTGGAGCCGGTCCTCGATGTTGAGTTCCTTGAACAGCTGGCGCATGTTGCGATACGCGCCAAAAAAGATGTGAAGACCGGTCTCGTACCAGTCACCGTCTTCGTCTTGCCAGGCGGCCACCTTGCCGCCCAACACATCGCGGGCTTCCACCACCACCGGGGTGTGGCCTGCGTCGCAGAGGTACTTGGCACAGGCCAGACCGGCCAGACCAGCACCAGCAATGGCGACGCGCATGAAAAACCCCGAATCAGGAAACAACCTTAAGGGGGCCCGCCGCTGAGCCGCTTGACCGGCAGAGGCGCAGGGTTTCTAAAGTCAATGCAGCCGGTCCCTGGGTCTGCCGGCCTGTGCTGCCCCAACCCGAACCATGGCCGACACCCTGATCAAGTGCACCACCCGCCACGTGCGGATCTTCACCGCCCGCGTGGACAACGGCCAGCTGGTCACCGACCCCCACCAGCTCACCCTCGACCTGGACCCCGACAACGAATTCCTCTGGGACAACGCCAGCCAGGAGGCCCTGCAGCAGCGCTTCCGTGAGCTGGTGGAGGCCCATGCAGGCGACGACCTCAACGACTACACCCTCCGCCGCATCGGCTCCGACTTGGAAGGCAAGATCCGTGAGCTGCTGCAGGCCGGCCAGCTCCGCTACAACCCCGATTGCCGGGTGCTCAATTACTCCATGGGCCTGCCTCAGGCTCCCCAGAGCGCATGACCCGATCCCGCAACAGCCGCGGCTACGACGACGATCGCTACGGCTATCCAGACGAGCGGCGCGGGCGTGAACCCCGCGGCCGCAACCCCTACGGCAAACCTCCCGGCGGCCCAGGTGGCGGACCCAGTGGTGGCAATGGCTTCCAGTTCAACGTGGCTAGCGGGGCCATCCTCGCGGGCGTCTTGGTGGTGGGCATCGGCATCGGCACCGGGATTTCCAGCACCACCCAGGGCGATCAGGGCAACATCGCCAGCTCGCAGCAGCTCGATATGGCTGTGCCCGATCCGGAATTCTGTCGGCAGTGGGGCGCCAGCGCCTTCGTGATGGACATCGAGCTGTACACCACGATGAATCCCAGTACCAGTTTCGTGACGCAGCCTGCGCTCAAGCCAGGCTGCGTGATCCGCCGGGAGAACTGGAGCGTGCTGCAGAAGCAAGGTGCGGTGACCTCCGAGCAGATGCGTCAATGCAAACAACGCATGAACACCTTTGCCTACATCGGTTCGGTGAAAGACAAGCCGATCGTGCGCTGCGTCTACCAAACCGACATCAGCGAAAACAAGTTCCTCACCAAGGGCGTCGCTGACGACACCGTTGGCATCACCCCCGAAGCTGATCAGTTCTGATCGGTGGCCGGCACCTCGGCAGCAGGTGCCTGGTTCTGGAGCAACGGGCGGCGCAGAGGGCTGTCGGGGCTGGCAAACACCGGCAGCACTTCTTTGCGGAATGCATCCGCTGCCCGTGAGCAGTAGCGCGAGGGATGGCTGATCAGCTTCAGCTGCCGGCGCACCGAAAGGTCGGCCAGGCTGGGGCGATGCAGGCTGCCGGCAGCTAGCTCTCGCTCAATCGACACAACCGGCAGGAAGGCTGCCCCAAGGCCGCTCTGCACTGCATTTTTGATCGCTTCAAACGAGTTGAGTTCCATCTCGATCTTGAGCCGCGACACATCCAGCCCGGAGCGCGCCAACAGCTGATCCACCATCTTGCGAGTGGTGGACTGGGCATCCAGGCAGACGAAGCCGAGCCGGTAGAGATCATCCTTGGTGAGCTCAGCCAACCGCGCCAGGGGGTGCTTGGTGGGCAGCACTAGGGCCAGCTCATCGCTGGCGTAAGGAAGCACCTGCAACAGCTCGTTGAGTTCGCTGGGCAGCTCCCCACCGATGATCGCCAGATCGATCTGGCCGTTGGCCACGCTCCAGCCCGTGCGACGGGTGCTATGCACCTGGAGCTGCACGGCCACCTCGGGATATTTCTGGCGAAACAGACCGATCATCCGCGGCATCAGATAGGTGCCCGTGGTCTGGCTAGCACCCACGATCAGCGAGCCGCCCTTGAGGTTGTGAAGATCATCGAGGGCGCGGCAGGCCTCCTGGCACTGGCTCAGGATGCGGTCGCAGTAGCTCAGCAGCAGATGGCCTGCTTCGGTGAGCTGGGCCTTGCGGCCGCCCCGATCGAAGAGCGACACATTGAGCTGCTTCTCCAGATTCTGGATTTGCAGGCTCACGGCCGGCTGCGTCACATAGAGGCTGTCGGCCGCCTTCTTGAAGCTGCCCTCGCTGGCAATCGCCCGCAGGATGCGCAACTGATCAAGAGTGAAGGGCAGATCAGCCATGCAGAGGCGCAGGAGGCCTGCAAGAAGTCGAACTCTAGGAGCCTTCTCGGGCAGGGCTCATGGCTGGGGAGAATCAGCCCACTCCACGCACCGCCCACTCCGTGACTCCCACCAGCGATCTGCACCACAGCAGTTGGGTGATGCTGGCCTTGCTGCTGGGCTTTGCCGTGATCCACAGCGGTGGCGCTTCGCTGCGCTACTGGGGGGTTGAACGCATCGGCGAGCGGGCCTGGCGGCTGCTGTTTGCCGCGCTGAGCATTCCTTCGGCCGTCGTGGTGATCGGCTATTTCCTGCAACACCGCTACGACGGCCTGCGGCTCTGGAACCTGCAGGACCAACCCTGGATCATCCCGCTGGTGTGGTGCGGCACCGCGATCAGCTTTTTGTTTCTCTACCCGGCCACCTACAACCTGTTGGAGATTCCGGCCGTGTTGAAGCCGCAGGTGCGGATGTACGCCACCGGAATCATCCGAATCAGCCGCCACCCCCAAGCGATCGGCCAGATCCTCTGGTGCTGCACCCACCTGCTCTGGATCGGCAGCAGCTTCATGGTGGCCACCTGTGTGGGTCTGATCGCACACCACCTCTTCGCGATCTGGAACGGTGATCGGCGCCTGGCCAACCGCTTCGGGGCTGCCTTTGAGGAGTTGAGGGCCAGCACCTCAGTGATCCCGTTTCGCGCCGTGCTCGACGGCCGCCAGCAGCTCGTGATCAGCGAATTTCTCAGGCCGGCCCAGCTGGGGATCGTCATTGCCGTGGGTGTGTTCTGGTGGGCCCATCGCTTCATCGGCGCCGGCGCGGTGACATTTGCCCGCACCGGGCTTTCCCACTGGCTCGGATAGGCGCCAGGAAAGCTTGCTCCGCTCTGCCTACACTCGCCCTGATTGATTCAGCCCCGGATGCCCTCGCCCGCCGAACTCGCCTGGCTGATTCCGGTGCTGCCCTTGATCGGGGCGGCGATTGTGGGTCTTGGCCTGATCAGCTTTAACCGCACCGTGAATCGGTTGCGCAAGCCGGTAGCGCTGCTGCTGATCACCAGTGTGGGCGCGGCCGCTGTGCTCAGTTACGCCGTGCTGGCCCAACAGCTGGCTGGAGCGGGCCCCACCGAAGTGCTGTTCAACTGGGCCAGCGCCGGGGCCTTCACCCTGGAGATGGGATTCCGCGTGGATGCCCTTGGCGCTGTGATGCTGGCGCTGGTCACCACCATCGCGGTGCTGGTGATGGTGTATTCGGATGGCTACATGGCCCACGACAAGGGCTATGTGCGCTTTTTCACTTACCTGGCCCTCTTCAGCAGTTCGATGCTGGGCCTGGTGATCAGTCCCAACCTGCTCCAGATCTACGTGTTCTGGGAGCTGGTGGGCATGTGCTCCTACCTACTGGTGGGCTTCTGGTACGACCGTGATGGCGCCGCCAATGCCGCCCAGAAGGCTTTTGTGGTGAACCGGGTGGGCGACTTCGGCCTGCTGCTTGGCATCCTCGGTCTGTTCTGGGCAACCGGCAGCTTCGGCTTCGAGCAGGTGGGCAGTGGCCTTCAAACCGCCATTGCCAATGGCAGCGTGTCCAATGGCGTGGCCGTTCTGCTCTGCCTGCTGGTGTTCATGGGCCCGATGGCCAAGTCAGCCCAGTTCCCCCTGCACGTGTGGCTGCCCGATGCGATGGAGGGCCCTACACCGATCTCCGCCCTCATCCACGCCGCCACGATGGTGGCCGCTGGAGTGTTCCTCGTGGCCCGACTGCAGCCGGTGTATGTGCCGTTCCCCGAGGTGCAGGTGGTGATCGCCGTGATCGGCACGATCACCTTGTTTTTGGGGGCCTCAATCGCCCTCACCCAGATGGATCTCAAGAAGGGGCTGGCCTATAGCACCGTGAGTCAGCTGGGTTACATGATGCTTGCCATGGGCTGCGGCGCCCCAGTGGCGGGCATGTTCCACCTGGTGACCCACGCCTTCTTCAAGGCCATGCTCTTCCTGGGTTCAGGCTCGGTGATCCACGCCATGGAAGAGGTGGTGGGTCACGAGGCGGTTCTCGCGCAGGACATGCGCCTGATGGGAGGCCTGCGCAAGCACATGCCGATCACCAGCAGCACCTTCTTCATCGGCTGCCTGGCGATCAGCGGCATCCCTCCTCTGGCGGGCTTCTGGAGCAAAGACGAAATCCTCGGCCAGGCCTTCGGCAGCTTTCCGGTGCTTTGGGCCGCCGGCTTCATTACTGCCGGCATGACTGCATTCTATATGTTCCGGCTCTACTTCCTCACCTTCGAGGGCAGCTTCCGCGGCAACGACAAGGCCATGCAGGCTCAGCTGATGGCGGCCGCTGGCAAGAGCGCTGAAGACCATGGCGATGACCACGGCCACGCCCATGCCGAACACCCCCACGAGTCTGGCTGGCAAATGGCCATGCCCCTGGCGGTGTTAGCGGTGCCCTCGGTGCTGGTGGGCCTGCTGGGCGTGCCCTGGAACAGCAGATTCGGATTCCTGCTGGATCCCCATGAAGCCGCAGAAGTGGCCGAGCATTTCAGTTGGGGTGAATTCCTGCCCCTAGCCGGCGCCTCCGTGGCCGTTTCCCTGGTAGGCATCACCGTGGCGGTGCTGGCCTACGCCTTGCGCCGGATCGATCTGGGCACGGCTGTAGCCGGCCGCTTCCCCACGATCAACGCCTTCCTGGCCAACAAGTGGTATCTCGATGCCATCAACGACAAGCTGTTTGTGCAGGGCACCCGCAAGCTGGCCCGCTCCGTGTTGGAAGTGGATTCCAAAGTGGTCGACGGCGTGGTGAACCTCACCGGCCTGGTAACCCTCGGCAGCGGCGAAGGCCTCAAATACTTCGAAACCGGCCGGGCGCAGTTCTACGCCCTGATTGTGTTCGGAGGCGTGATCGCGCTGGTTGTGCTGTTCGGCGTCCTTGGGTGATACCTGAGGCATTGCCCTGAAGCTGGCTGCCGCGCGCAAGCGCTGCGGATGCCAGCTTCAGGGCAACGCCTCAGGCGCCCATAAGGGGGAGGCACACCAGGAGCCAGCCAGGTCAGCGTGGGTGATCCCCGCCAGCCCCTGCCTCCCACCCTCGGGGGGCCTGGGGTGTGTTCCCGGGGCGATGTCCGCCCCAGCGGTGATCGCCCCGGGAACACACCCCAGGCCACAACGCTCTGTGTGACATCCGCCACGCCGCCGATACAGCAGCGGATGTGATTTCTACACTCCGGCCAGAGCCATTGCCCCGTCTGTGCATCTGGATGTCGCCACGCTCCTGGCCGCAACGGCGGACCAGGCGAGCAGCACAGCCTTTCCCTGGCTGAGCGCCTCAATTCTGTTTCCAATCGGCGCTGCGCTCTGCATCCCCTTCGTGCCTGATCAAGGTGACGGCAAGCAGGTGCGCTGGTTTGCGCTGGGCATTGCCCTCTGCACCTTCTTGCTCACGGTGGGGGCGTATCTCACCGGCTATGACCCCAGCAATCCTGATCTCCAGCTGGTGGAGAAGGTGAGCTGGCTGCCGGATCTGGGGCTGGAATGGTCGGTGGGTGCCGACGGTATCTCGATGCCGCTGATCCTCCTGAGCAGCTTCATCACGGCCCTGGCGGTGCTGGCGGCCTGGCCAGTGAGCTTCAAACCAAAGCTGTTTTATTTCCTCCTGCTGGCGATGGATGGCGGCCAGATCGCCGTGTTTGCCGTGCAGGACATGCTTCTGTTCTTCCTCGCCTGGGAGCTGGAGCTGATCCCGGTGTACCTGTTGCTGGCGATCTGGGGCGGCAAGAAACGCCAATACGCCGCAACCAAATTCATTCTCTACACCGCTGGCAGCTCCCTCTTCATCCTCCTGGCTGGCCTGGCGATGGCCTTCTACGGCGACCACATCAGCTTCAACTACACCGATCTGATGGAGAAGGGCTTCTCCGCGAAGTTCCAGCTGTTGGCCTACGCCGGCCTACTCATCGCGTTCGGGGTGAAACTCCCGATCGTGCCACTGCACACCTGGCTGCCCGATGCCCACGGTGAAGCCACGGCGCCTGTACACATGCTGCTGGCGGGCATCCTCTTGAAGATGGGCGGCTATGCCCTGCTGCGCTTCAACTGCCAGATCCTTCCCGATGCCCATGCGGTGTTTGCGCCGCTACTCGTGGTGCTCGGCGTGGTGAACATCATTTATGCAGCGCTCACCTCGTTCGCCCAGCGCAACCTCAAACGCAAGATCGCGTACAGCTCGATCAGCCACATGGGCTTCGTGCTGATCGGCATCGGCAGCTTCAGTGCCCTGGGATCCAGCGGCGCGATGCTGCAGATGATCAGCCACGGCCTGATCGGTGCTTCGCTCTTTTTCCTGGTGGGAGCCACCTACGACCGCACCCACACCCTTCAGCTCGATGAGATGGGCGGCGTTGGTCAGAAGATGCGCAAGATGTTCGCCCTGTGGACCGTGTGCTCACTGGCATCGCTGGCGCTGCCGGGCATGAGCGGCTTTGTGAGCGAGCTGATGGTGTTCGTGGGCTTCGCCACCGACGACGCCTACACCCTGCCCTTCCGTGTGGTGATCGATGGTCTGGCCGCGATCGGTGTGATCCTCACGCCGATTTATCTGCTCTCGATGCTGCGCGAGATCTTCTACGGCCAGGAGAAAGCTGAGCTGGTTGGCCACACCAACCTGGTGGATGCCGAGCCGCGCGAGATTTACATCATTGGCTGTTTGCTGGTACCGATCATCGGCATCGGCCTCTATCCGCGCCTGATGACCGACAGCTACAAGGCCACCATGGAGGTGCTGGTCGCCCGCGATGAAAGCGCCATGAAAGCGCTCAATGCCCCCGCCGGAGCTGGTCTAATCCGCCAAGCCCCTCTGAAAGCCCCTGTTCTGGCTGGGTAACAAAGCTTTCAGGCTCGGTGCCAGCTGGGGAGAGGCCAGGGGGATTGTCTTTAATCTCGAGGCTCACGCCCCCGGCGAATCGCGACCGATGAAGCAGCTGAACTTCCTGCTGATCTTCAGCTTCGGCCTGGCCATGGTGATGTTCACCCTCGAGAACACCGCTCCCACCACCGTTCAGTTCCTCCCTGGCCTCAGCACCACCATGCCGCTGGCAGCTCTGTTGCTGCTGGTGGGTGGAATCGGCGCTACGGCGGCCTGGGTGTTTGCTGTGTGGACCGGTGTGGTGAAACGCGTGGAGAGTCAGGTCAATCCTGGCGAAGCTGAAGCGCAGCAGGTGCGCATCCGCGAACTGGAAGACGATGTGCAGCGCTACCGGGCTGCGGTGGACGCCCAGCTGGGCCTGCTGCCGGCCGCAGGGGAGAGTTCGGCCCAAAGCGAACCTGCCTGAAGGCAGCGCCGACCTGGTTTTTCACGATCCGAGCCGATATGGTCGGGCCAGTGCGCGCTAATCCGTGGCTACAGATGGCGCCAGGTTGGCCATCCGCCTGTTGCAGGACGCCGCAGAGCGCGGTGAGCTTGATCCCTGGGATGTGGATGTGATCGCCGTCGTGGACGGCTTTCTCGATCAGCTACGGCAGCGCATCGAAGTGCCGAGGCTGGTGGCGGCCATGGGCCGGGGCGGCAGCTACGAGCAGGATCTGGCCGAAACCAGCGAAGCCTTTCTGGCCGCCTCAATGCTGGTGAGCCTCAAAGCAGAAGTGCTGGAGGCGCAAACCTTCCCGCCCGAACCACTACTCGACGATGACGTCAGTTTTGATTTCGATGCCGAAGGCCAGGGCTGGCTGCTCAGCCCTGGAGTGGAACTGCCGAGGCGGCCTGAGCGCCATCTGCTGAGGCGGCCGGTGGCACCGCCACCCCTGCAGCGGCCGGTGACCCTGGGTGAGCTGATCCGTCAGCTGGAAGACATCGCCGAGCGGCTAGAGCAGGAGGAGGGGCAACGCAGCAGACGCCAGCGCCCGAAGCGCTACAGCGATCGGGCGGTGATCGAGCAGGTGGCGGCCCTGGCTCACCGCGAGAAGCTGCCGGAAACCACCGCAGCCCTCAGTCAGTTCCTGCTGCAGTGGCCACAGTCGCTGGAGTGGACGGGCTTTGAAGGCCTGGTGGAAGCCTGGCGGGCCGTGGCTCCACCCGATCTCGACAGCGATCGGGTGGGGGTGTTCTGGGCGCTGCTGTTCCTGTGCTCCCAAGGCAAGGTTGAATTGGACCAGCAGGGCGGCTTGTTCGGACCTCTGCAGCTCAAGCGCCTGCTTGATGAGCGCGAGACCGTGCAGCTACCCCTGCCCAGCGAGCTTGGGTCAGCTCGGGGGCCGGCTCGAGAGCCACTGGCCGCTTAGCCGCGGTGCGTAAGGTGGCCTAACTCACCGAAAGCAGACAGCGCCGATGAAGGCGATGATCCTGGCGGCCGGTAAGGGGACCCGGGTGCGACCGATCACCCACATCGTCCCCAAGCCGATGATCCCGATCCTCCAGAAACCCGTGATGGAGTTTCTGCTGGAGTTACTGCGGGAACACGGCTTCACCGAAATCATGGTGAACGTCTCCCACTTGGCCGAGGAGATCGAAAACTATTTCCGTGATGGCCAACGCTTCGGCGTAGAGATCGCTTACAGCTTTGAAGGCCGCATTGAAGATGGCGAGCTGATCGGCGATGCCCTGGGCTCAGCCGGCGGCCTCAAGAAGATCCAGACGTTCCAGCGCTTCTTCGATGACACCTTTGTGGTGCTCTGCGGCGATGCCTTGATCGACCTCGACCTGAGCGAGGCGGTACGCCGCCACAAAGCCAAAGGGGCCATGGCCAGCCTGATCACCAAGCGCGTGCCGCGCGATCAGGTGAGCAGCTACGGCGTGGTCGTCACCGACGACGACGGACTGGTGCGCTCCTTCCAGGAAAAGCCGGCGGTGGATGAGGCCGCCAGCGACATGATCAACACCGGTATCTACATCTTCGAGCCGGAGGTGCTCGATTACGTGCCAGACGGTGTGCCGTTCGATATCGGCTCGGATCTTTTCCCCCGGCTAGTGGCCGACCATGCCGCGTTCTACGCCCTGCCGATGGAATTCGAATGGGTGGATATCGGCAAGGTTCCCGACTACTGGCAAGCCATCCGCAGCGTGCTGCAGGGCCAAGTGCGCCAAGTGCAGATCCCGGGCAAGGAAGTGCGCCCCGGCATCTACGCCGGCCTGAATGTGGCGGCCAACTGGGACAAAATCAACGTTGAAGGCCCCATCTACGTGGGTGGGATGAGCCGCATCGAAGATGGCGCCACGATTATTGGGCCAGCCATGATCGGCCCGAGTTGCCACATTTGTGAAGGTGCCACGATCGACAACTCGATCATCTTTGACTACTCCCGCATCGGCCCTGGCGTCCGGCTGGTGGAAAAGCTGGTGTTCGGCCGCTACTGCGTGGATCGCAATGGCGATCACTTTGATCTTCAGGAAGCCGCTCTCGACTGGCTGATCACCGACGTGCGTCGCCAGGATCACGCCACTCCATCACCACAGCAGAAAGCCATGGCTGAACTGCTTGGCACCGATCTATCGATTAGCAACGCGAGCTGATCCCAGCGCGCTCCAAGATCAGGGGGATGCGCTCCTCGGCCTTGACCGCCATCAGGTGCACCCCCTGGGCGATGCCGGCATAGGCCGCTACTTGCTCAGCAGCGATGCTGATGCCTTCATCCGCTGGGTTCGTCGCAGCAGCCAGGCGATCAATGATCGCCTGCGGGATGTTGGCGCCCGGCACCACGCGGTTAATGAAGGCCGCATTCTTGGCCGACTTGAGCAGAAACACCCCGGCCAGCACCGGCAGCCCCAGCGGGCCGGTGATCTCACCCACAAAGCGCTTCAGGCACTCCGCATCCATCACCATCTGAGTTTGCAGAAACCGCGCACCGGCAGCATGCTTCCGCGCGATCCTGCTCTTGAGCCCGCTCCAGCTGGGGCTCTGGGGATCAGCAGCCGCGCCGGGGAACAGAGCAGTAGCACCATCCGCCAAGGAGCCCTGCACTGGATCGAGGCCCTGGTTCAGCGCTTGCAGCTGCTGCAGCAAACGCACCGATTCCAGCTCGTTCACAGAACGCGCACCGGGCTGATCTCCTGCGCGCACGGGATCGCCAGTGAGGCAGAGCACATTGCGAATGCCCAAGGCGTGGGCACCCAGCAGATCAGCCTGCAGGGCAATGCGGTTGCGGTCGCGGCAGGCCAGCTGCCACACAGGCTCGATCCCCTCCTCCAGCAGCAGCCTGCACACGGCCAGGCTGCTCATCCGCATCACGGCCCGGCTTCCATCGGTCACGTTCACGGCATGCACGAGCCCTTTGAGCAGACGCGCGTGGGCCATGGTGCCGCTCACATCACCGCCCCGCGGTGGCATCACCTCAGCGGTGATGGCGAGGGAGCCCACCTCCAGTGCCTGCTGCAGCCCCAAAACGCCCGTGTTCAGATCCGGCCCATCATCAACCACCGGCCTGTTCGCACCGCGACGCTCTCCCTAGAGTGAGGGTTCAGGCCTCAGGCGTGGATGGATCTCTCGGAGCGGGAACTAGAGATCATCGATCTGGTGGCTCAGGGGCTGACCAACCAAGAGATCGGCGAGCGCTTGATGATCAGCAAGCGCACGGTGGACAACCACGTGAGCAACGTGTTCACCAAAACGGGCGCTAAAAACCGGGTAGCGCTGCTCAACTGGGCCATGGATCACGGCAAGATCTGCCGCGATGGCTTCAACTGTTGCAACCTGCCTCAGGAGGGCACGCCGGGTTGAGCTCCTAGCCGATCAGCGCAGGAATCGTGCGACAACGATTCCAGGCTGAAGCTGCCTTCAGCCAAGGCAAACAGCTCGGCATAAGCAAGGCAATCGGCCAGGTCGCGGCCACTGAAGCGCAACAGCCCTTGCTGGTCGTAGAGGCCGAGCACCGCACTCCTCGAAATCCTTAAGCAAATCCTAAGCCTGCAGCGCTCCCAGTTTCAACAGCCAGGCCTCCTGCTCCTGGGCAGCCCAGGCCTGAAAGGGGCATCGCGCCAAGGCTGCATTGCTGAACGCACCTTCTCCGGTGATCTCCCAGCGACACCAAGGTGGAATCGCAACCACATCCTGCTCGCTCTCCAGCTCCACCTCGGCGATCACCAGCGGAGCATTCGCTGCTTCAAAGACATCGAGCACCCAATCGCCCCCCGCCAGATCCAACCCAAAGCGCCGCTTGATCAGGCTGGCCTCACTGCGCTCCAGCAGGGCCTCCGCATCAGATGGCGGGATGGCGTATTCGAATTCATGCCGTGCGATACCGGCGGCTGGATATTTCAGGGTGAGCCAGGCGGCATTGGCACCATCACTGCGCACCCGCAGGGTGAGGCCATCGGCGGATCCAACCAGATAACCCTGCAGCAGGTGGCGATCCCAGCGGATGTGCTCCCGCCACCCTTCCCCGGCCACCAGAAAACGCCGTTCGATCTCCAGGGCCATCACTTGCCTCAGTTGGGGGAGGGTTCAGCAGCAGTGAGACTGCCGGCCCAGTGCAGTTTGCGGCTGAGCGTGCGGTAGTAGGAGGGGTTCTGCTCAAGCAGCACCATCAGCGCATGGTGCGGGGAACGGCTCACATCGCAACGATCGCCAGGCTCGAGCACGGTGGCATGGGCGCCGTCATTCCAGAGGCGTACCCGGCGGCTGGCCTCCCCAAGCGGCCACACCGCCAACTGCGCACGCGGTGGCACCACCACAGGCCGGCTGGAGAGGCTCATCGGGCAGATCGGATTCACCACGATCGCCTCCACCCCCGGATGCAGGATCGGGCCGCCAGCGGCCATCGAGTAACCGGTGGAGCCAGTGGCTGTGGAAATGATCAGGCCATCACCGCGGTATTGATCCACCACCTCACCATCGATCTCCAGCTCGAGCACGCAGGTGGGGGACACCTCATCGAGACCTGGCCGGAAATAGAAGTCGTTGAGAGCGGCATACACCGCGTCGCTGCGGTCGGTGCGGGCCTCCAGCATCATCCGCCGCTCGAGGGCAAAGCGATCGTCGCGCAGGCGATCCCACAGATCTCGCTCCCCATCGGGGCCCAGCCCCTGGCTGAGCAGCTTGCGCTCGTGGGTGAGAAAGCCGAAGTGCCCGCCCACGTTGAAGCAGAGGATCGGGATCCCGAGGGGCGCCAGATGGCGTGCGGCACCAAGCACCGTGCCATCACCGCCGAGCACCACAGCGAGATCCGGTGGACCGCCCTCATCGGCGAGCAGACCGGGGAAGGGGTTGGCGGTGGCACCGCTCATGGCCACCGCCACGTTCACACCCTGCTCGCGCAGGGTCTCAGCGCTGCGGCGAGCCTGACGAAGGGCCGCCTGGCTTGCAGCCCGGTGAATCAACCAAACAGTGTCAAGGCGCATTGCACACGGGCAGTGGCCCCAGCCTGGCTACCAACGCAGCAAGTTGAAACGCTCCATGTCGACCGTCTCACGGTTGCGGTAGAGCGACAGCAGGATCGCCAACCCCACGGCGGCCTCAGCGGCAGCCACGGTGATCACAAAGATGGCGAAAACCTGGCCGCGGATCAGCTGGCCATCGAGGTAGCTGGAGAAGGCCATCAGGTTGATGTTCACACCATTGAGCATCAACTCAATACTCATCAACACCCGCACGGCATTGCGGCTGTTGATCAAGCCCCACACACCTATGCAGAAGAGGATGGCCGCCAGGGCCAGATAGGCCTGGAGAGGAACGGTCGTTGGGATCTCGAGGTTCATGAGTTGGTCTTCTCCACCAGCAGGGGGGTGCGCGATTTTTCGATCAGGCCCTGATCGGCGGGCTCTCCTGTGGCGATGTCTGCGGTGAGCACATCACGGCGTGCCAGCACAATGGCGCCGATCATGGCCATCAGCAGCAACACAGACGCCAGCTCGAAGGGAAGCAGGTAGTCGCTGAACAGGTGCTCACCGATGCGGATCGTGGCTTCGTCGCCCACGGGCTCAGGCCCTGGAGTGGCCCATGGGGTGGTGAAGGCCACCCGCAGCAGCAGAGCAAACAGGCCGGCACAGACAGCACCGGAGAGCAGGCGGCGCAACCCAAGACCAGGAATCGCCGCGAGGTTTTCCTTTTTGTTCACGAGCATGATCGCGAACAGGATCAACACGTTCACCGCACCCACGTACACCAGCACCTGGGCGGCGGCTACGAAGCTCGCATTGAGCAGCAGATAGAGACCCGCCACCGAAAGAAAGACCCCGCCGAGCAGGAAGGCGGAATACACGATGTTGGGCAGCAGCACCACGCCCAGGGCTCCAATGGCCACCACGGCCGACAGCACCGTGAAGCAGATCAGCTGGGTGGAGGAAGCGATGGTCATCAGGCGTTGTCCTCGCTGGCTGCGGGGGCAGTCTGCACCTGGGAGGGCAGTTGACCAGCCCGGGGGCGGGCAGGGTCGACACCATGGGGATCCATTTCACCCTTGGGCAGGTAGGCCAGCTCGCGCAGCGGGATCACCGCCGGATCGCTGGTGACGCTCGTAGGCAAGCGTCCGAGCGCCACATTGTCGTAGTTGAGGCTGTGGCGATCGAACGCCGCCAGCTCGTATTCCTCGGTCATGGAAAGGCAGTTGGTGGGGCAGTACTCCACGCAGTTGCCGCAGAAGATGCAGACCCCGAAATCGATCGAATAGTTGCGTAGCTCCTTCTTCTTCGTGGCCTTGTTCATCACCCAATCCACCACTGGCAGGTTGATTGGACAGACGCGCACACACACCTCACAGGCGATGCACTTGTCGAATTCGTAGTGGATCCTGCCCCTGTAGCGCTCGGAAGGGATCAGCTTCTCGTAGGGATACTGCACGGTGACCGGCCGCCGCTTCAGGTGGTCGAACGTGACCGAAAGGCCCTGGGTCAGGTAGTTGGCCGCACCCACCGCGTCGCGGGTGTAGTCACCGACTTTTTTGAGAAACCCGAACATGACTGGCGAGCAGGGGCAAAAGCGCCGGCACCATGATGGCCCGGCTCTAAAGGGATGGGGTGATCAGCCGCCGAAGAAGGCGGGGAAGGCGAGCTTGAGGCCGGCGGTCACCAACAGGTTCACCAGGGCGATCGGCAGCAAGAACTTCCAGCCCAGATCAAGCAGCTGGTCGATGCGAACCCGTGGCACGGTCCAGCGCAGCAGGATCGCAAAGAACACCAGCAGGTAGGCCTTGAGCACGGTCATCACGATGCCTGTGGTAGCCGTGATCACCTGCACCAGCGGAGCATCGATCGACTGACCGGTGAGGTTGACGATCCACTCCACAGGCAGAGGGAAACCCCAGCCACCCAGGTAAAGCACCGACACCAGCAGGGCCGAGAGCACCAGGTTGATGTAGCTGCCTAGATAGAAGAGGGCAAACTTCATGCCGGAATATTCCGTCTGATAGCCGGCCACCAGCTCCTCTTCCGCCTCAGGCAGGTCGAAGGGGAGGCGTTCGCACTCGGCCAGGGCGCAGATCCAGAAAATCGCGAAGCCCACCGGCTGACGCCAGATGTTCCAGCTCAGGATGCCGGCACCGGTCTGCTGGTCGACGATGTCGACGGTGCTGAGCGAGTTGCTCATCATCACCACGGCCAACACAGCCAAGGCCAGTGGAATCTCGTAGGAGATCGACTGAGCCGCAGCCCGCAGGCCCCCGAGCAGGGAATATTTGTTGTTCGAGGCATATCCCGCCATCAGCAAACCGATGGGCTGGATGCTGCTCAGGGAGATCCAGAGGAAGATCCCCACGCCCACGTTGCTGATCAGCAGGTTCTGGCCGAAGGGCACCACCAGCCAACTGAGGATCACCGGCACGAGCACGAGCACCGGGCCGAGGGTGAACAACAGACCGTCGGCCCGCGCCGGAATGATGTCTTCCTTGAACAGCAGCTTGAGGCCATCGGCCAGGGGCTGAAGGATGCCCAGGGCACCGGCGTATTCGGGGCCGATGCGCTGTTGCACCGCAGCGGAGATCTTGCGCTCCAGCCACACGTTCACCAACACACCCACAACGGCAGCCACAAGCACCAGCAGCATGGGCAGCGGTAGCCAGAGCAAGTGGGCGGCTCCGGGCGACAGGCCCAGACCCTGCAGCAGATCGGTGAAGCTGGCCTCCAGGTCGAGGCCGGCGCTCACGACAGCGGGATTGGCAAACACCATGGGTGGCCTGTGGATGGGGGCAACTTAAGCGGCCGCAGCCGCGCTCGGGTTAGCGGGCCTCCAATGGCGCCCAGTCGCGCCCCTGGGAGCCGGTGTAAATCTGCGTGGGTCGGTAGATGCGATTCGCCCCTAGCTGTTCCTTCCAGTGGGCCAGCCAGCCGGCTGTGCGGGCGATGGCAAAGATCGGCGTAAACAGATCCACCGGGATGCCGAGCTTGCGGTACACAAGGCCGGAATAGAAGTCCACGTTGGGGTAGATCCCCTTCGGACCGAGGCGTACGGCGGCGGCCTCCTCGAGCTTGCGGGCCAGGTCGTAGAGAGGGTCATGGCCGAACTGATCAAACAGCTGCTCGGCCAGCTTCTGCAGGATCACCGCCCGCGGATCCTTCACCTTGTATTCGCGGTGGCCGAAGCCCATGATCTTGCGCTTCTCGGCAATGGCCTGATCCAGCCAGGGCTCCACCTGATCAGCGCTGCCAATGCTGTCGAGCATCTCCAGCACGTCTTCATTGGCACCGCCATGCAACGGGCCGGCCAGGGTGCCCACCGCCGAGGCCACCACCGCGTAGGGATCGGTCAGGGTGCTGGCGGTGACCCGGGCGCTGAAGGTGCTGGCGTTGAGGCTGTGCTCAGCGTGCAGGATCAGGCAAGCGTCGAAGATGCGGGCCGCCAGGGGATCCGGCTCCCGCTCGGTGAGCATGTAGAGGAAGTTGGCCGCGTAGGGCAGATCGTCGCGGGGCTGGATCGGATCCTGGCCTTTGCGGATCAGCTGGAAGGCCGCCACCATCGTGGGGATCTTGGCGATCAGGCGCACCACCGCCGACACGATGTATTCCGGGTTATCGAGAGCGCGGCGGGAATAAAAGAGACCAAGCGAGGCAGCGCTGGCCTGTAGCGCGTCCATCGGATGCCCCTGGGAGGGGAAGCTCTTCATCATGTCGCGGATGCGGAAGCTCACCCGCCGGTGCATCTGCACCTCGTGTTCAAACTGGCGCAGCTGGGGCGCCGTGGGCAGATCACCCCAAATGAGCAGGTAGGTGGTTTCCAGAAACGTGCTGTGCTGGGCCAACTCCTCCACGCTGTAGCCGCGGTAGGTGAGCAGGCCGCGTTGGCCATCGATGTCGCACACCGCCGACTGCGTGGCGGGAACCCCTTCAAGACCCGGGCGGTATTGCGGGGCCGCGGCCTTCAAACCGGCACCAGCCGGTGCTGCACTCACCATGGGGGCATCCACCCAATCCGTTTCGGCAACCTAAGGCTGCTGGGCTGCGGGCTTCGGTGCCATCAGCCACCGGATGGTGTTGTCGACCGGCGGCCCAACAGCACCCGCGGCGGCAGCAGCAGAGCCAGCCGGGCGCTACCGAGCAGGCCGGCCTGGGGTGGTTTCGGCCACTGCAACAGGGCTGCGCCCGCTTTCTTCAACTGCAGGGCTTCCGGTGCCAGAGCCATGGGCACGCCGATCAACAGAGCCGCCAGGGTGCTGAGGTCGGGTTCATGGCCCACCAGCGCTAGCCGGCGCCAGGCTGGCCTGGGGGAAACGGCCCCGAGCCAGCGCTCCAGCAGCGGCAGGGGATCCGCGAGCGGGGCCAGGGCTGCCGCCAGCTCCAGTTCCGGCGCGAGGCCTACCTGCACAGCCAGCTCCGCCGTTTGGCGGGCACGCACCAGCGGGCTGCTCAGCACCAGATCGCAGCTGAGATCAAGCTCCACCAGGCTGCGCAGCTGGGCGATGGTGCGCTCGCGCCCCTCGGGGGTGAGGCTTCTTTGGGCGTCGTCCGCCGCATCGGCACGCTCTTCGGCGATGCCATGCCGGACGAGCAGCAACTCACGCTTGCGAGGTGTCATCGCTCAACCCTTCAGCTGCAGGTAGCCGCGCAGGCGCAGGGCCTTAGCAGCAGGTCCATCGGCCTCCAGGCTGAGGGCAGCGCCATCCACCAGCGGGGTGAGCGAGCTGCTGGAGAGGGCGCTGATCAGCCGCCAGGGCTGCCAACCGGCCAGCAGCCGCTGGGCGGTGGCCCCATCCATCGCCCACTGCAGCGGGGCTTTTGGTGTACCGAGGGCCTCCAGCTGGTCGATCCGCTGGGGGGGAGCTTGACGGCCCTCGCTCTGCTCGTTGAGCACAGCCAATCCCTGCCCCCACCAGGCCCAGCCGTTCTGAAGTGAACGCGCACCGGCCAGCTGGGCCTGCAGCTGATCGGGATTGCCCTTCACGGGCTTGGATTCGAGGCGCGTCCAGGCCTGGAGGTTGAGCCCGCGGCTCTGCAGCGGTGAGCTGCTGTATCCCTCCGCTGCGAGTGCCGCCTCAAGGCCCTCAAGCGGCGGCTGCTGTGGGGTCGTGCCGAGCAACCAGCCCTCACGCGCTTGCGCCCAGAGCAGGGGACCTTGATCAGCACCAGCCACAAGGGCAGGCAGGGCGCCAGGCATTTGGGCCAGAGCGTCCCGCAGCAGCGGACCCACCAACTGCCCCCAAGGATCGGGTTCAGCAGGATTGAGCAGCCTTGCTGGTTCACTGATCAGAGCCAGGCTGGCCACGGGCAGCTGCAGCTGTTGCTGCAGCGCCTGCGGCGGTGCCGGCAGGGCGGGCAAACCATCACGCAACTGGGTGATGGCATCCAGCTGGAAGCCTCGGCCCGAAGGGCTGAGGCCTGCAACCAACTCCACCGACACTCCGGGGTCTGCATCATCAGGCGCCGGGAGCCCCAGCCACTGCTGCATGGCCTGCGGCCGGGCCGTGAGGATCGCCACACCGCGGCCCAGCCGATCCACGGATTGCTGCAGCGGGGCACTGGCAGCCTGGTTGAGCTCATCAATCTGCGACACATCGAGGGCCTGCTCGAGCACACCCCGACCGGAGGCGATCAGCACCAGATCGTCATTGATGAGGGCTGTGGCCAGCGGCTGGGGGTCCTGGCCAAGCAGGGCGCCGCGGCCACTGATCAGGCCCATGCCGCGATAGCTGCTGATCTGCAGATCCGTGCCAGCCAGGCTGCGGCTCTGCCAGAAACGCTGCAGAAAACGGCGAGCACCCTCGCTGTCGCGGCTGCGCAGGGCCAACACCCAACCGGGTTGCTCCTGGGCCGCCGGCGGTGTGAGTAGGGCAAAGCTGCTTTCGCGGCCGAGCCAGGGGGCCAGCTCACTGGCGTAATCCAGGCCAGCAGCAGCGAAAGCTCCATCACGGAGGCGATCCGCTGCTGCTGCTGCTGCGCGCCGCTGCCGTGGCGCCGCCACAGCGCGCGCATAAGCAGCGGGCTGATCGGGAGCGAGCAACCAATGCAGGCTGAGCGGCGCTGTGCGGGGCACAAACCGGGCCGCCAGGGGCAACTCCAACCTCTGGCTTTGCAACCCAAGCGGACTGCGCTGCCACAGCAACCACCAGCCGGCACCCCCCAGACTCAGCAGCGCCACGGCGGCCGCCAACACTGCCGCCAGGAAGGGGCGGGCCTTCATCGGTTGCCTGCAGGACTGGCCTCATCTTTATGCATGGCGGCAAGCTTTGGCACCCCAGCTCGATCTAGTTTCTGGGGATGAGCAGCCCCACCCCACTCAGCGCCCGTGCGCTTCAGCAACGGCTGGAGGCCGGTGAACCGTTGCAGCTGGTGGATGTACGCGAGCCGATGGAGCTCGAGCTGGCCCGCCTGAGCGAACCGGTCATTCATCTACCGCTCAGCACGTCCGAGCAGTGGATCGGCAGCTTGCAGGAACGGCTGGATCCCCAGCGCGACGTGGTGGTGCTCTGCCATGCCGGTGTGCGCAGCTGGCAGTTCGGCTGCTGGCTGATGGAGGCCCAGGGGTTCCCACAGGTGTGGAACCTGCAGGGAGGCATCGATGCCTGGAGCGTGGAGGTGGATCCAAGCGTGCCGCGCTACTGAGCCCACAGCACACCTACGATCCAGCCATTCCGCCGCCGGCGCCCAACCCGTGCAGCCGCTGCCCCACAGGCAAGAGCAGGTGCTGCAGGCCACCGTGCGCCACTACGTGGACACCACGGAACCGGTGGGCAGCAAAACCCTGGTGCAGCGCTTCGGGCTGAAGGCGAGCCCAGCCACGATCCGCTCGGCCATGGGCGCCCTCGAACTGCGGGGGCTCCTCACCCAACCCCACATCTCCGCCGGGCGGGTGCCAAGCCCCCTGGGCTATCGGCACTACGTGAATTGCCTGCTGCCAGCGCCCGGTGCAGCAGCCGGCCAACTGCAGCGGGAACTGATGAGCTTGAGCCTGCAATGGGCTGCCCTCGACGACCTGCTGCTGCATCTAGCCCGGCGCCTCGCCGACCTCACCGGTTTGCTCAGCCTGATCACGCGGCCCGAGCGGCCAAGCCCTGCATTGCAGGCGCTGCGCCTGGTGCCGAGCGGTGATCGTCTGCTGGTGTTTCTGGTGGAAGGCGGAGCTTCTGCCACCAGCCTCAACCTGCGCCTGCCCCTCGGCAGCGCAGACGAACTGCCGGCACTCGAACGCTGGGTGAGCGCTCAGCTGGCAGAGGGCACCATCAACTGGCAGAGCCTGCCACCGCAGCTGCAAAGCTGCGGCTACCAACTGCGCCAAGGACTGATCAGCCATCAGCAAGCTGGAGCCAGCCAGCCCAGTAGTGCCGTGACCCTCGGGCTGGGGGGGCTGCTGCGGCAGCCGGAATTTGAGCGGAGTGAGAGTCTCAGGCCGCTGCTGGAGCTCGTGGAATGCGAACCCCAGCGCGTGCTGCAGCCGGAGCAGGTGCGGGCACTAGGAGGCGTGTGGATCGGAGCGGAGCATCCCGACCAGGCCTTGCACCAATGTGCTGTGGTGCAGGCCAGCTACGGCACAGCCGGGGGAGGAGCCGGCCAAGTCGCGCTGATCGGCCCCATGCGCATGGCCTATTCCACCGCCCGCTCCGCTGTGCAGGCAGTTGCCACCACGCTGGAGCGGTTATTGAGCTGAGGGTCAGCCGCCGAGAGCGCTACCAAGCCGATCAGCCACGGTGTTCACATCCTTGTCGCCACGCCCGGACAGGTTGAGCACCACCTCGGTACCCGGGGCAAGGGTGGGGCAGAGCTTGTCGAGCCAAGCGAAGGCATGAGCCGTCTCTAGGGCTGGAATGATGCCCTCGAGCTGGCAGAGCAACTGCAGGGCATCGAGGGCTTCAGCGTCGGTCACAGCGCCGTATTCAGCCCGGCCGATCGTTTTCAGGTAGCTGTGCTCAGGACCCACACCGGGATAGTCGAGACCAGCACTAATGGAGTGAGCCTCCTGCACCTGGCCTTCACCGTCCTGGAGTAGCAGGCTCATGGCGCCATGAAGCACGCCCACACGGCCTTCAGTGATGGTGGCGGCATGGCGACCAGTGGCCACACCATCGCCGGCAGCCTCAACACCCACCAAGCGCACGGCGGTGTCTTGCACAAAGGGGTGGAACAGGCCCATGGCATTGGAGCCACCACCCACGCAAGCCACCAGCACGTCGGGGTTGCGGCCAAAGGCTTCATGGCACTGACGCTTGGTTTCTTCACCGATCACGGCGTGGAAATCGCGCACGAGCATCGGGAAGGGATGCGGACCCGCGACTGAACCCAAGATGTAGTGCGTCGTTTCCACGTTGGTCACCCAGTCGCGAATGGCCTCGCTGGTGGCGTCCTTGAGGGTGGCGGTGCCGGCGGTGACGGGCTGCACCTTGGCGCCCAGTAGCCGCATACGGAACACGTTGAGAGCCTGGCGGCGCATGTCTTCAGCGCCCATGTAGACCACGCACTCGAGGCCGAAGCGAGCGCACACCGTGGCAGTCGCCACGCCGTGCTGACCGGCGCCGGTTTCGGCAATGATGCGTTGTTTACCCATGCGCAGGGCCAGCAGAGCCTGCCCAAGGGCGTTGTTGATTTTGTGAGCCCCGGTGTGGTTGAGGTCTTCGCGCTTCAGCCAGATGCGCGGACCTCCCTCAGCGCGGCAATAGTGCTCGCTGAGCCGTTCGGCCTCATAGAGGGGATTAGGGCGCCCCACGTAGGTACGGAGCAGGTGGTTGAGCCGATCGGTGAAGGAGGGATCCTTCCAGGCCTCAGCGGCGGCCTGCTCGAGCTCTGCCAGAGCGGGGATCAGCGTTTCGGGCACATACTGCCCACCGAACTGGCCGTAACGGCCCAGCGTGTTGGGCCTGGCAGCAAGCTCCAGCGCTGCGGGGTCAACCTGGGAAACGCTGCTGGTCACCGGCGCCTGAGCGGAATCAGTGCAGCGTAGGAACTGGCGGCGGCGGCAGCGCCGGCCAACCCGCCGGTTCATCGATGCGAATGCGAGCCGTGCCTGGGCAGCTAGGCCCTGGTGCATCCCCCCACAGCCCCACCAGGCTCGCTTTCATCTGGCTGGTAGCGGGGCGGCACTCCGCTGCAGGCGGCTGGCCCTGCAGACCCAAGCGCACCATCTCGACATTCAGGGGCGGTAAATCCATGGCCCGAGCCAATGATGCGCTGAACTGGGTTTAACGAACACAGGGGCGATGGCCAAGGGCGGTTGGCAGGAATTCAGTCGAGTCGAGAGCTTGCAACGCGGCACCCCTGCCACAGAACCCACGGCCAAGGCCCAGCAACGGGTGCGCGTCCAGCGCACCAAGGCCGGTAAAGGCGGAAAAATGGTGACCGCGATTACCGGTCTGGACGCTCCCGAGGCTGAGCTCAAGGCACTTCTCAAGCAACTCAAGGCCGCTGCAGGCACAGGCGGCACTGTGAAAGAAGGCGTCATCGAACTCCAGGGCGACCAAGTGGCACCTGCCCTGGCCGCCCTTGAGAAGGCCGGCTACCGGCCCAAGCAGGCGGGCGGCTGACGCCTTCATGCTGGCAGCAGAGCTGCTCAGATCGGCGCCACCAAGGACATCGCTGCCGCCGGCGTGAGTTTGGCGATCCTGGCCTGAAGAAGCGTGCTGATTCTGAAGGCGTGGCGCTTGGTGCAGATGCAGCGGGGTTAGCGCGGATTGCCTCGGTGGCGCACCGACCAGGGGAGATACTTGGCCTCACAGCTTCCAGCAGCGCACGATGGCCGCCCCTTCGGTTCCCTACGGCGAGCTCACCAACCAAGGAGCGTCGACCAACATCGCCTGGCACCACGCTTCGGTGGATCGGGCCGGCCGCGCTGAACAGCGGGGCCACCGCAGCGCCATCCTCTGGTTCACCGGCTTGAGCGGCTCCGGCAAGAGCACCCTGGCCAATGCGGTGAACGCGGCGCTGTTCGAACGCGGCCTGGCCTGCTATGTGCTCGATGGCGACAACATCCGCCACGGCCTCTGCAAAGACCTCGGCTTCTCCGATGCCGACCGCGAAGAGAACATCCGCCGCATCGGCGAAGTGAGCAAGCTCTTCCTCGATGCAGGCGTGGTGGTGCTCACCGCGTTTGTGTCGCCCTTCAAGGCAGACCGCGACCGAGCCCGTGCCCTCGTGACCAGCGGCGACTTCGTGGAGATCCACTGTGCGGCCGATCTGGCCGTGTGCGAACAGCGCGACACCAAAGGCCTCTACGCCAAGGCCCGCGCTGGCGAAATCAAGGAATTCACTGGCATCTCCAGCCCCTACGAAGCACCGGAAGCCCCCGAGCTGAAGGTGGACACCGGCAGCCAGAGCCTTGAGCAGAGCGTGGCGCAGGTGCTGGCCCACCTGAGCGCCCAGGGCGTGATTCCTGAGGGAAGCTGAAGGGCCGCCCAGGACGCATGGCTTTCAAGACGAACCTGCAGCGCAGCCTTGAGCAGGGGCTGCGCAAGATTCTTCGTGATATCCGCTGGAGCAGGATTCACGATTTCGGTCCCACGGAAGACAGCTTTCCAGAAGGGCCCGCACCGGTGCTGAACGTGCGGCCCAATATCGATCTCGCGGTTCTTGCCTTCGATCAGAACAACCAGCTGGCTGCCGCTGCCAATGTGCTGGTCTCCCGCGATGCACCCAAGGGTTTTATCGCTGAACTCAGCGAGAATCTTGAGGCCACTGACGTGGTGTGGCAACGCTGGAATCAACAGCGCTGGGACGACAACGAAGACTGGGCACAAGCCACATCTGGTACCCGCAAAGATCAACTGCTGAAAGGCGATGCGGAGGCGGGCGATCTTCCGTTTATGAGCCCATATCCAGCGTCCTTGTTTGCCGTGCCGCTGGCCTACTTCGTTATGGAGGAAGTTGAGCGGGGCACGCTGAACTTCAAGCGGGTGAGACGACCACTGGCCGATGCGATTCGCGTATCAAGCAACGAAGCCACGCGCGAACTGCTGCAACTGCTTCACGAGCGCGGCTTAGTGAACAGAATGAATCGCCGTTTTGAGCAACTTGGGTTAGGAACGATTCAGATCAAGGGCACTGATCCCGCCACTGGGGGTGACTGGCAAGTGGACAAGATCACCATGACTAGCCTCGACACCACGAAGCTATTTTGGCTGCTGACCAATGACCAACCGCAGCAAATCCTCTGGCGCAATGCCAAGGGAGAGCCGGTGCGCAGCAGCCTGAATACATCCTCCCGTTCGTTCCTTCAAAAGCTGCTCACCCAGGAAGCATTCAACGAGGCCCTCTCCACCTCAAACTTCGGCGTCTACCGCCAGGACGGTCGTCGCAGAGGGCCTGCCGAGATTCAGGCTGGAATTCCCGGGCGAGCACCGGCGCGATGGATTGATCCGATCACAGGAGTGGTGCGCTTTGAGAGCGATGGAACACTGTTTGATTACGGGGAGGATGTTCGCCCTTTCAATCGCGACGGCTCCACGCGGGAGTTCAGCCATAAAACCGGCCTCACCTACAACTTTGGATCAGACGGGGGAATCGTGCGGCCGCTTGATGCCGACATGGGCTGGCATTACGTGGTGGCTTTCAACAGCAATCTGGGCTATCGCTACACCGATCGAGAGCACGCAGACGCCAAGAGTTATCCCCTCTATGGCAACCCTTCCATTGCTTACACCCAGGAGATCCCGAGGCTGGGGCGCCACTTGGATCAACTGCTGGAACCTTTATTGCACGGCTGATCCATCCACCTGGGGCTGAGGCCGCCAGGCATCAAAAAAGGTTTTGATGCAGCTGGCCACTGGCACCGCCAGCAGTAGCCCCAGCAGGTCGCCAAAGCCCATCAAGCTGCCGATGCGGGCGCCCACCGGTAGTGACACCAGAAGCCAGGCCGGCTGCAACCCCACGATGCTCCCCATCAGCCTGGGCTGGATCACCTGATCCACCAGCTGGCCCACACTGATCGCCGCGGCGAGCACTTCAAGACCAGTGCGTGGATCTTCCAGCGCCAGCAACACGCTCACCAGCACGATGGTGAGCGCACTGGCATAGGGCACCAGGGTTGTAAACCCGATCGCCACGGCGAACAGCACCCCATAGGGAATGCCCAGCAGGGCGAACACCACGATCTGCAGAGCGCTCAGAATCACGGCCAACAACACTTGGCCCCCGAAATAGCCCCGAAACGTGCGATTCAAGGTGGTGATCACCAGATCACGCACACCATCAGGCAGCCAACGGGCCAACCCCGCCACGATCCGCTCACCGCCCAGCAGCAGGAACACCGCCAACACCACAACGATCACGGTGTTCACCGTGATCCCGAGCGTGGCCCCAAGGATGCCCAGCAGCCGCTGGCTGAGCTGACTGGCCAGCTGACTCGCCCGGGCGAAGAGCGTGCTGCTGAGATCAGTGAATTCGGTGGGCAGGCCGTGATCCACCGCCCAGGCTTCCAGGCGATCGAGCCAGATCTCACCCTCCACCAGCCAAGAGGGCAAAGCATTGATCAGCTCACCAAGCTGCTCGATCAAGCGGGGCAGCAGCCAGAGCGCAGCCAGCACCAGCACGCCGAGCCCCGCCCCCATCACCAAAAGCACGGCGAGCCAACGGGGCAGGCCGCGATCAGCCAGCCAGCGGGTGGGCAGATCCAGCAAAAACGCCATCAAGGCAGCCGCCAGAAACAGCGCAGGGAAAGGCGCCAGGGGCAACAGCAATTGGCGCAGCACCCAGAGATTGAGAGTGAGCAGCGGCAGGGCCAGGCTCAGCCGCAGCCACAGCGGCAACACCAGGCGCTCAAGCATCGACGCGTGACCTCACCCTTTCAGCTTGCCTGCCCCAGCCCCGGCCTGCCACCAAAAGGCGAGCCAGGTGGCAATCCCCAGGAATTTGGCCCCCTCCTCGAACAGCTGCAAGGTGGAATAAGGCACCGGGATCACCTCCTGAAGCTGATCGATGATCACCGAGAGCCCCAGCAGCACCACTGCCAGCAGAAAGGAGCCACCAGCGAGGGCGTTCACCTGGCTGCGAAAGCGAAACAGGATCAGCAGGGCAAAGATCGCGTAGAGGCTGTAGAGAAAAGTGCTGCCGATGTAGCGGTCGTGCAGCAGAAACATGTCATCAAGACAGAGCAGCAGCGAGAACAACCCGCCGCTGAGCAGCAGCTGACGCACTCGGCCACGCACCTCAACCACCCCTGAGAGCGCGGTGAACAGAGCAATGGCTGCAGCCGCGATCCACCCCAGATAGCCCAGATTGGAGAGCAGCCCCACCCCCAGGGCGGTGTCACAGGTCTGGGCCAGGTCGCGGATCACCAGCTGGGTGCGAATGCCCGCGGCCGCACTGAGCAGCAGAGCGAGCACATACACCGCCAGGGCTGGCAGCAGCGCCAGCTGGAGCACCCGAAGCAAAGAACGCGGGGGCATGGCTGCACAGCTCGATCAATCCATGGAAATTAAGCGGTGGTTAAAAGGCCCCGCTTCAGGGCATTTGCTGGAGATAGGCGGCGCTGCCAAGCTCCAGCAGGCGGGCATCCTTGGCCACCACCTGATCGTGCAGCTGCTGCCGGTAGGCCGCTACCAGCTCAGCCAGGGCTGCATCAGCGGTGGCCAAAATCTGTGCAGCCAGCAGACCGGCGTTAGCGCCATTCCCGATCGCCACGGTGGCCACGGGAATACCGGCTGGCATCTGCACAATCGAATGCAGAGAATCCACACCGGAGAGCGCACGGGTCTGCACCGGCACGCCGATCACCGGCAGCGTGGTGAGCGAGGCCACCATGCCCGGCAGATGGGCTGCTCCACCGGCGCCAGCAATGATCACCTTGAAGCCCCGCCCAGCAGCTTGCTGCGCAAACACCACCATCTCCAGGGGAGTGCGATGGGCCGAGAGCACCCGCACCTCCGCCTCCACACCGAAGCGCTCAAGCATCGCCACGGCCGGCTGCATGGTGGGCAGGTCGGAATCACTACCCATCACCACGGCCACACGAGGTGCTGACTGTTCAGGCATCGGCGGCATCCAGCAAGGGCAGCGAGGATGGCATTCTCCTGCCCTGCGCCTCGATGCACTGGCTGAGCTGCGTGCGTCTGCCGAGTGAGCCCGGTCTCTGGCGGATCGGGGTGAACAACCACGGCCTCATCAGCGCCGTGCACCCCCTGCCCGACGACAGCAGCGCCGCTGGCGACCCCTGGGCTGGCGACTGGCTAAGCCCGATGGGCGTCGACCTACAGATCAACGGCGGCCTGGGGCTTGCCTTCCCGGAGCTCACCCCGGCCGACCTGCCCAAGCTGCAGGAACTCCTGGAGCTGCTCTGGCGCGATGGGGTGGAAGCGATCGCGCCCACCCTGGTGACCTGCGGCGTGGAGGAGCTGCGCATGGCCCTGGAGGTGCTGCGGCAGGCACGGGCCCAGCATCAACCTGGGCGATGCCTGCTGCTGGGGGCCCACTTGGAAGGCCCCTTCCTGGCGGAGGCCCGGCGCGGCGCTCATCCCCGCCAGCACCTAGCAGCACCAAGCCTGGAGGGCCTGAACGAGCGCATCGCCGGCTTCGAGCGGGAGATCGCGTTGGTCACTCTGGCGCCGGAACTGCCCGGAGCCGGAGACGTGATCGAGGCGCTGCAGCAGCTGGGCATCCTGGTGAGCCTCGGCCACAGCGACGCCACAGAAGCTCAGGCCAGCGCCGCCTTCACCCAGGGAGTGGGGATGATCACCCACGCCTTCAATGCGATGCCCGGGCTGCACCATCGCGCCCCAGGCCCGATCGCGGCGGCGGCTCTGCGGGGGGATGTGGCCTTAGGGCTGATCGCCGATGGCGTGCACGTGGCCCCTTCGATGGCGGTGCTTCTGCAACGGCTCATGCCTGAGCAAGTGCTGCTGGTCAGCGATGCGCTGGCCCCTTATGGCCTTGCCGATGGAGTGCACCGCTGGGATGAGCGGTCCCTGATCGTGGAGCAGGGCAGCTGCCGGCTGGAAGACGGCACCCTGGCCGGTGTGACCCTGCCGCTGCTGGAAGCCGTGCGGCGCCTGGCCAGCTGGAGCGGGGAGGCGGATCAAGCCATCGCCGCCGCCACAGTGCTGCCGAGACGTGTGCTGGGTGCAGCAACGACCACAAGCGCGTTGCTGAGGGGCAGACCCCTGGCCCACTGCCTGCGCTGGAGCGGCCAAGGCGATCAACTGCGATGGGGCTGGGCGGGCTGAATAGGATCCGCGCCACATCCCATCACGCCCCAAGGCTCAAACCGATGCCCGCCGAGCAGCTTCTCAACAGCACCGAGGCCCAGAAAGCCGCCGAGAAGCAGGAGGTGAAGGGCTACTTCGAAACCACCGGTTTCGATCGCTGGAACCGCATTTACAGCGAATCGGACGACGTGAACAAGGTGCAGCGCAACATCCGCATCGGCCACCAGAAAACGGTGGACAACGTGCTGGCCTGGCTCAAGGAGCAGGGCAACCTGGCGGGCCGCAGCTTCTGTGATGCCGGCTGCGGCGTGGGCAGCCTCACCCTGCCGCTGGCCGAACTGGGAGCCAGCTCCATCGCCGCTTCTGACCTCTCGGAAGCAATGGCGAAGGAAGCCGAGCGGCGCGCCAACGAAGCGGGCGTGCAAAAGGGGCAGATCACCTTCCTGGCCTCCGACCTGGAGAGCCTGAGCGGCAGCTACAACACCGTGGTCTGCCTGGATGTGTTCATCCACTACCCCCAGGAGCCCGCAGAGGAGATGGTGCGCCATCTGGCCTCGATGGCCGAGCAGCACCTGATCGTGAGCTTTGCCCCGTACACACCGCTGTTGGCCCTGCTCAAGGGCATCGGCCAGCTGTTTCCCGGCCCCAGCAAAACAACCCGCGCCTACACCCTCAAAGAAGCCGGCATCGTGAAAGCTGCCGCAGAGGCTGGCTTCGTGCTGAAGCAGCGCAGCCTCAACCAGGCCCCCTTCTATTTCTCCCGCCTGCTGGCCTTCGAAAAGGCCTGAGCCGATCGCCCGGAAGCTCGCCCACCGTTGTGCTGGCCGCCGGCGATGTGATCGCCCTGGCGCCCGCGCGCTGAGTTAAAAGCGCTTGAACAGTTTGAGCTGAACAACAGGGGGATTACCTGGCTCCACAACAGCACTCCCGATCTGCCCGGTGTAGGCCCCACCCTGCCCGATCACGGAGGCTTCATGCTGTTTCGGGAACAAATCGCCCAGCCCCAAGGCCACCGGACCCGTGCGTTTGATTTGCGCCAACTCCTCAGCTTTCACGCTCACGTAGCCCATGGAGCGCAGCTGCAAGTTGCCATCAGGGAACACAAGGGTGCCCTGAAAATTCGTCAAGAAATTCGAAGCACCTTCACCAGCCGGCAGCTCCTGAACCAGTTCTTCAACACCAAAGAATTGGCCACTTGCCTCGTCACAGGCCTTGGGCCCCGTAGCCGTCGAAACATTGACCGCATAGGCGTAACTATCACCGACCGTTGGCCGGCCGTCATCGCTGGCACTGTCATCGAATGAGGCCCGTTGCACCTTGCAAAGCGTGAGGGTCAGATCAGTGGCCTGGCCTTACTCCGAACCAGTCCGCAACCCCAGCGATGTGGAACAGGCCGCGACCGTGAACAACGAGCAAGCCACCAGCGGGGCAAGACAACGGCGCATGGGGATCTGACGGCTCACACGTGTCTAACCACTAGGGATTAAGCCTCGGTAAACCAACGCTCGCCGACTATCGGCGTGTTGCCCGGGGTGATTCTCAGACGAAGAGGGGGCGCCGCCTCCAGGTGCAGCGGTGCGCGCGCCGGAGGTCGCAACACGAAGCGACGGGCATGCAGAAGATATCCGCCCTCGCCGGGCAGCACCTGCGGATGCGCACGACCACCGGCGGAATACAGCGGATCGCCCTCCAACGGTGCCCCGATCGCAGCGGCATGAATGCGGATCTGATGGGGGCGGCCCGTGGCAATCGCCACCTCAACCAAACAGCTCTCCAGCCGGCGCTCCAGCAGGGTGAAGCAACTGCGGGAAGGCAACGCAGCGGTGGCGGAGGAATCTGCTGCGCACCAGATCTCCCCCAACAGCGGATGGGGACGTCGGCCGATCGCGGTGGTGACGTCGCGGGATTCGCCCACTGGCCAGTCCGCTGGCAACGGTTGCGTGAGGGCTCGGTAAATCTTGCGGCAACCCGAGGAGGGATGCTCCTCGGCGCCCGAGTGCTGCTGATCGCTGTGAGGCTGAGCCGCCGCGGTGCTCTCGCGTAACTGGGCGCTCAGCCAAGCGCGGCTGGCAGGACGGCGGGCGCACACCAACACCCCTGAGGTGAAGCGCCCCAGCCGATGCACCGGGCGAGCCTCCGGGGCCCAGACATTCAGCTGCGACAGCAGCGTGTGCTGCAGGAAGCCGCCGGCGGGCAGCACCGGCAGGCCGCTGGGCTTGTTGAGCACCAGTAGATCGCCGTCATCGAACACGACCGAGGCCTTGTTCAGCACCGGCACGGCAGGCTCCTGCCAGGGCGGCCGATGCCACACCAGCCGATCCCCAGCGGCGAGGGGCGCATCGGCCAGGAGCTGCTGGCCGTTCCGCCAGACCTCACCGGCGGCAAGGCGCTCGCTCCACACCGCCCGATCCGAATGGGTGTAGCGCCCGGCGTAGAACGCGACAACGCTCGGGTATGCAGCGCTGACGCGATCGCGATAAGCGTGGCCACCATTGAAGGCAGCCGGCAGCCAGCCTTCGTTCGGAGCCGTTTTAATCAACCAGGCCGTTTTCGAGGGCGTAGCGCACCAATTCGGTGCGGCTGGCAGTGCCGGTTTTGGTGAACAGGCGGCTCACGTATTTCTCCACGTTGCGGATGGAGGTTTCCAGACGCCGGGCGATCTCCTTGTTCATCATTCCCTCCGCCACCAGCTGCAACACAGAGGCCTCACGCGGCGTGAACTCATGCTTCACCGCAGCGCCTTGCTGCTTGCTGCCACCTGTGGCCAGCAGCGAACGAATCTCGGTGATCTGCTTCGCCATCTGGCCGATATCGGCATCAGCAAAACGGGCGGCTTCCTGCAGCAGCCGCTCCTGGCGGCGCACCACGTTGCGCACGCGGGCCACCAGCTCATCGGGATCGAACGGCTTGGGGATGTAGTCGTCGCAGCCGGCCTGGAAGCCCTCGATGCGATCGGCCGTCATGCCCTTGGCGGTGAGGAAGATCACCGGCGTGCCACCCAGGCGCTCGTCGTCGCGCAGCTTGCGCAGCAGCCCGTAGCCATCGAGGCGGGGCATCATCACATCGCTGATCACCAGATCAGGCAGCAGCTCCTGGGCCTTCGCCCAGCCGTCTTCACCGTCCACGGCGGTGGTCACCTGAAAGCCTTCGTCTTCCAGGTAGGCCTGCACCGCCGTGCGCAGGCCCGGTTCGTCATCGACTAGCAACAGCCGGGCCGGGGGCTGCAGTGGAACTTCAGCAGCCTGCTCGGCAGCCTGGGGGTCGGGTTCGAGGCTCATGGCCGCAATCTATCGAGGGTTATTCGGCAGCACCTGCTGCTGTTCGCGCAGCAGCCCGCTAAAGCCGAGCTGGCGAGCTGTGGTCTGAAGGGTGGCAGGGTCCTTGCCAGCTTGCTCGGGGAAGCAGGCCGCCCACCAGATCTGATGATCAAGGCGATTGGCCTCGGTGATCTGGCCGCCGGGATTGAGGTCCTTAATCAGCAGATTGCTGCCCTTACGGGTGAGCCGCATCGGCGCCTCCGGGCTACAACGCAGGGTGTCAAGCGCCAGCTTCACCTCTCCGGGCGATTCCACCCACACCACAATCGTGCGGGCCGCAGCATCGCGGGGATCGGGCTTAACGCCGTTCACACCGATGGCGAAGTCGCCCTCCATGGTGGTCCACTCCCGCAGCAGCACCAAATCGGCCGGTCGCTGTGCTGTGGAGGATCGGTGGGGATTGCTGGGATCCGGTGCACCGAGTGAGGTTTGCGCACCAGCGGACCTTGCCAGCAAACCCAGCTGCAACAGAGCACAACCCAATCCAGCCAGACGCCACCTGCGCTGGGAAGCAACAACCATCAGAGCAGCCACATTGACAACGCTGCTTGCCAGCATGGGCGGGAATGGCTGATCCCGTCATCTACCTCGACCATCAAGCCACCACGCCGTGTGAGCCGGCGGTGGTGGCGGCGATGGAGCCTTGGTGGAGCGATCAGTTCGCCAACCCCGCCAGCCGCAGCCACCGACCAGGCCTGCTGGCAGCCGCGGCCGTGGAGCAGGCCCGCACGCAGATCGCGAGAGGGCTGGGCGTGGAGCCGGCAGGGGTGGTCTTCACCAGCGGCGCCACAGAGGCCAACAACCTGGCGCTCAAGGGGCTCGCGGAAGCAGAACTGCAGGCCGGAGGCCAGCGGCGCCACCTGGTGGCCCTGGCCACCGAGCATCGGGCCGTGCTCGATCCGCTCCATTACCTCAGCCGCCATGGCTTCGAGCTCACGCTCCTCCCCGTGCAAGCCGATGGGCTGGTGGATCTGGAACGCCTGCAGGCCAGCTTGCGGCCCGACACGCTCCTGCTCAGCACCATGGCCGCGAACAACGAGATCGGCGTGTTGCAGCCTCTGGCTGCCATCGGCCAGCTCTGCCGTGCCCGCGGTATCCGCTTCCATTGCGACGGCGCCCAAGCCATCGGCCACATCCCTCTGCAGCCAGCGACCCTGGGCATCGACCTGCTCAGCTTCAGCGGCCACAAGCTGTATGGCCCCAAAGGCATCGGAGCCCTTTGGATTGCGCCGGGGGTGCAGGTGGCGCCGCAACTCCACGGTGGCGGCCAGGAGCAGGGTCTGCGGGCTGGCAGCTTGCCGGTGCCGCTGATCGTGGGACTGGCCAAGGCGCTGGAGCTAGCGCTCAACGATCGAGAGGCGCGGGCTCAGCGGCTTGAGGCCCTGCGCGATCGTCTGTGGCAGCGCCTGGCGGCACTGGGGGGGGTTCACCGCAATGGTGCCGCCGCTCCGCGCCTGGCCCACAACCTCAACCTCTGGATTGAAGGCCTCGATGGCGCTCAACTGCAGCGGGCCCTGCGTCCCGTGCTGGCGGTGAGCAGCGGCTCGGCCTGCAGCAGCGGCCAGCCCTCCCACGTGCTGCAGGCCCTCGGGCTGAGCCGCCAACAGGCGGCTGCAGCCATCCGATTCGGCCTTGGGCGCCACACCACCAGCGCGGAGATCAACGCCGCAGTGGCTGCCCTCGAACACGCCATCACCGAGGCACGGCAGCTCTGACGCCACAGGTTCAATTTGCCCATCAATCACGACAAAAGCTGGGCGGGGACTGCAGCAATCGCTACCTTCCGGGCACTTGCCGATGACTGATGAGCTTGCCGACCCCCGGCACCAACAAGTTGCAGGTGTTGCGCGCCGTGGAAGACGGCTGGCAAGCCTTCTGCCGTGCTCCCTGGCCCTTCCTGCTGTTCCAGGTGTTGGTAACGCTGATCCTGGTGCCCTTCGGGGCGCTGCTCGTGGGTGGCCTGCTGCGACTGAAGGGCGGTGAACTGCCCTTCCTGCACCCCGTAGCCGCCGGCATCGCCGTGGTGGTGGGCGTGATTGGCTACGTGATCGTGGGCCTTTGGGGCATGGTGGGCATCACCCGTGGTGCCTGGATGAGCCTGGATGGTCAGCGGCCATCCTTCCGCAACTTCACCCGCTGGGATGGGGCCGCAAGTAGTCGCCTGCTTGGTTCCGGAATCCTGTTGACCATCGTGCTGGCTGTCGTGGGCGCACTCGCAGCGCTGATCGGCACGGGCCTGAACGCACTCAACACCACCCTCACCGTGATCCCAGTGGTGGTGTTCGGCGTCTTCTACGTGTGGTTCCTGATTAGCCAGAAGTTTCTGCTGCAGCTCTCGCTGTTTGGCGTGAAGCGTCCGGTGGAAACCATCCAGGCAGGCGTGAATGGCGTGAACCCCAGCTGGTGGGTTGTGCTCTGGCTGGGCATCGTGGAGAGCGTGATCCACGCCATAGCCGCCCTGTTCAGCTACGGCGGACTGTTTGTGATCGTTCCGGTGGTGATCTGCATCAGCACCGCCGCCTACCGCCAACTGTTCGGCAGCCAAGACCACACAGGCATCCTCAGCAACGGCTGAGCCGGGCTGGCTGCCGGCAGCGATAGCGCTGCGCGAAAAGCGGGCGCGAGCGCTGCATGGGGGTTCACGCGTCGCGGCGGCGCGCAAGGCGCAACCGCGCACTACGGCTGCGGGGGTTGAGGGATTCTTCCTCGGCGGTGGCCTGCACGGCCTTACGGGTGATCCGCTGCAACCGCTCATCGCTCACAAAGGCGGTCTTAACGCGGCGATCTTCGAGCGAATGGAAGCTGATCACACCGAAAAGCCCGCCCGGCAGCAGCCAGTCGGGAGCAGCCTCCAGCAAACGATCGAGCACGCCGAGCTCGTCGTTCACCGCGATGCGAAGGGCCTGGAAGGTGCGGGTTGCGGGATGAATGCGGCCGCGTCGGGCTTTGGGTGGATAACAACCAGCCACTGCATAGGCCAGCGCAGCGGTGCCGCTGTAGGAGCCCTGCTCGGCCAGATCGTGCTTGAGGCGCCGGGCAATGCGGCGGGAGAGGCGCTCCTCGCCATAGGCATAGATCAGATCCGCCAGCTCCGTTTCCTCGAGCCGCTCGATCAGCTCCGCCACGGTTTCACCGGCAGCAGGATTCATCCGCATGTCGAGAGGGCCATCGTGGCGGAAGCTGAAGCCCCGCTCCGCCACATCCAACTGGGGACTGCTCACCCCAAGGTCCGCCAGCACCGCCACAACAGGCTCCACGGGGGAGTAATCAGCAAAGTTGGTGGCCACGATCTGCACGCGATCACCGAAGGGGGCCAGACGCTCAGCGGCTGCGGCACGGGCGGTGGGGTCTTGATCCAGACCGATGAGCCGCAGGCGTGGATGAGCTTCCAGCAGCAGCGCACTGTGGCCACCCCCACCAAGGGTGCAGTCGATCAGGGCAGCCTTGCTGTGCTGATCGAGCAGGCGATCGAGCTCCGCGAACCCAGCCAGCACGGGCTCCGCCAGCACCGGAACGTGAGCAAAGGTGGAAGGATCCGGCGAATCGCCCAAGCGTGGTGGCAGAAGCAGCGGCCCTTCCTTCCTAAGATCCCGCCAACGAGCCCATCTTCATCGGCCCCATGACGCAGCTGGAAACGCGCACGGAGCCGATGGTGGTCAACTTCGGCCCGCATCACCCCTCCATGCACGGGGTGCTGCGGCTGGTGGTGACCCTCGACGGCGAAGACGTGGTGGATTGCGAGCCGGTGATCGGCTACCTACACCGCGGCATGGAGAAGATTGCCGAGAACCGCACGAACGTGATGTTCGTGCCCTACGTGAGCCGCATGGACTATGCGGCCGGCATGTTTTACGAAGCGATCGTGGTGAATGCGCCCGAGCGCCTCGCCAACGTGCCGGTGCCGAAGCGCGCCAGCTACATCCGCGTGTTGATGCTGGAGCTCAACCGCATCGCCAACCACCTGCTCTGGCTTGGCCCCTTCCTGGCGGATGTGGGTGCCCAGACGCCGTTCTTCTACATCTTCCGCGAGCGGGAGATGATTTACGACCTCTGGGAAGCGGCCACTGGCCAGCGCCTAATCAACAACAACTACTTCCGCATCGGCGGTGTAGCAGCAGATCTGCCCTACGGCTGGCTGGAGAAATGCCTCGACTTCTGCGATTGGTTCGGGCCGAAGATTGATGAATACGAAAAGCTGATCACCAACAACCCGATCTTCCGCAAGCGCATTGAAGGTCTGGGTGTGATCACGCGCGAGCAGGCGATCAACTGGAGTCTCTCCGGCCCGATGCTGCGCGCTTCAGGCGTGCCCTGGGATCTGCGCAAGGTTGATCACTACGAGTGCTACGACGACTTCGACTGGGATGTGGTGTCGGAGAAGGAGGGCGACTGCTTTGCGCGCTACCGGGTGCGCGTTCAGGAAATGCGCGAATCGCTCAAGATCTTGCGCCAGGCCTGCGCCATGATCCCGGGCGGCCCCACCGAGCAGCTGGAAGCCCGCCGCATGGCGGAGGGCAAAACCAGCGAATTCGCCGGCTTCGATTATCAGATCGTGGCCAAGAAGGTTGCCCCCACCTTCAAGATTCCCGGCGGTGAGCTTTACACCCGCCTGGAATCGGGCAAGGGGGAGATCGGCGTGTTCATCCAGGGCAACGACGACGTGACCCCCTGGCGCTTCAAGATCCGCGCTGCCGATTTCAACAACCTTCAGATCCTGCCCCACATCCTCAAGGGAGCGAAGGTGGCCGACATCATGGCGATCCTGGGCTCGATCGACGTGATCATGGGCTCTGTGGATCGCTGATCAGCGGCTCTGAATCGCTTCCTTCGCCGACTTCATCACGCTGGCGTTTTAGTGCCGCTCAGCCTGACGGGCTACCTGTGGCTGAAGGGGCTCCATCCGGCGCTGCCAGGTTGGTCGTGCCCGCTGCGGGCACTCACCGGCGTTCCCTGCCCCACCTGCTTTTTGAGCCGTGCCACCAGTGCAGCACTGAGCGGTGATCTGGCCGGCTCGCTCCAGTTGCATGCCTTCGGTCCGCTGATGGCTGCAGCCCTGCTTTGGTGGTCGATCACGGCGCTTCGCACTGGTGCGCTTCTGCCCCGGCCGCCGAAGCCCTCAATCCTGAGCTGGGGCCTCGCCACCCTGCTCGCCTACTGGGCCCTGCGGCTAGCCCTCAGTTGGCAAGGGATAGCCGCCTTCCCCTCCGCGACTGCGCCATGAACCCCGACACCTGGCTGCTGCTCTGCCGCACCGTGCGCTTCGGCGACACCGATGCCGCCGGCGTCATGCACTTTCCGCAGCTCTTGCACTGGTGCCACGAGGCCTACGAGGAAAGCTTGGAGCGTTTCGGCATTCCACCTGCGGAAATCTTTCCGGGTCCTGGTGTTTGCCTGGAGGTGGCACTTCCGATCGTGCATTGCAATGCCGATTTCCTGCGGCCCCTGGTGTGCGGTGATCCACTGGCGATCGCGCTGGAACCTCGGCGACTGAATCCTGGCTGCTTTGAAGTGAGCTATCGCTTCAGCAGCGATGGCGCTCCGGCAGCCACAGCACTCACCCGGCATCTGGCCATCAGCAGCCAGGAACGCGTGCGCCGAGAACTGCCCGCCTCCATCAATCGCTGGCTGGAGGCCTCATCGCTGCAAGGCGGGGTGAAGCCCCTGTAGACGCCAAACACCACAACAGAGCAGCCAACTGCAGCGGCAACAGCGATGCCAACAGTGCAAAGGGATGAAAGCCGGCCTGAACACTGCCATGGCTAACGGTTGCACTCATCCCAGCCGCCAACACCAACAACAGCACGGCGAACCGGCGACCCTGTGCCACCCTCAGAACCACTCCTTGCGACCCTCGAGGTAAGTGGCCTTGAACTCTTGGGGCGTTTGAGTGAGATAGATAATTCCCTCAATTAAACCGATCACACCCATCACAAACCCTGCAACACCGCAGGTGAGCACGGTGAGCAGCAGCATGATCAAACCCGCCTTGGTGTAGCCGAGCACGAATTTATGGATCCCAAAGGATCCGAGAAAAATTCCCAATAGCCCCGCCGCCAGCTTCTTGTTGCTCACCTCGGTGAGGTCAAGAGCACTCCAATCGCTGTTGCTCATCCACCGGTGATCCATTCCCACCCGCTCTAGCGGCGATGCCGGACCTTGTCAGGGAGTTGCTGCAGCCTGTGACACCAGCCAACCGCGCCACCGGCCCCGCTCCCATTTCCCCAAGGCCGTGCGCTCCAGGGCAGGGCAGAGCAGCCATCGCCGCGGCCGCTGGCTGGGGGGGAGCTCCAGAGCCAAGGCGGCCAGAGCAGCCAAAAGATCCTGTGCAGCATCGGCCCCAACAGCTGCCGGTTTCACCAGCGCCACCAGGCGCTCCCCCCACAATGGATCGGGCTCCGGCAGCAGCAGCAACTCCGCCAACGGCAGAGACACCGAGCGGCTCAAGGCCAGCAGGCGCTGCTCCACCTGGTCGGGGAACACGGTTTCAGCCCCGCTCTGAATGGCGCCATCGAGGCGGCCCTCCAGGTGCCAGCCATCCGCTGTGAGCCTGGCACGATCACCACTGCTCCACCAGCCCTGGTGAAGCGGCAAGGGCTGAAGCTGGCCTGCCTGCAGACAACCCAAACCAAGGCTTGGCGCCTTGATCTGCAAGGCACCGCTGCTGGAATCGAGACGCAGCTGGGCATGGGGCATGGGATGGCCGCAGCCGGCGGTTCCCGCCAGAAACTGGTGAGGCGCCAGTGCTGCCACCATCGCGCCCGTTTCAGTGCTGCCATAACAAGGAGCCAGCCGCAGCCCCAGCCGCCGGCACTGCTGGGCTAATGCCGCAGGCAACGCAGCTCCGCCCACCCAAATCACGCTGAAGTCCGCCAGCCAGCGCTGACCTGCCTGGCTCTCCAGTAAGCGCTGCAGCTGAATGGGCACCAGCGAGATCACGGCCTCACCCTGGGCAGGTGGCAAGCACTCCGGCTGGCGCATTTGCTCGGGCGAGAGCCAATGCAGCACAGCACCCCAACGGCGAGCCCGCAGCAGCGGCATCAAGCCGCTCACATGCTGCAACGGCAAGGGATTGAACAGCTCCAGCCTGGCCGGATCGAGGTGTATTTCGCGTAGCCAGTGGGCTGTGGCATCCACGGCCAGCTGCAGATGCGCCAGGGGCTGCAGGCACCAGCGCCGTCCGCCGCTGCTGCCGCCCGTTCCCAGCACCACCGCCGCACCCCAAGCCGGATCCACCTCAGCGGGAAGTGCCGCCGCCAGCAACGCGGCCTCCTGCGGCGTGGTGATCGCCGTGGTGCAGCCATCGCGCCAGGCCTGCTCCAGCCTTGTCGCCAAGGTGCGGCGATCGCCATCAGCCAGCAGGAGCAACGGCTTGCTCACAGCGCGGCCTCCCACACCCGTTCGGGATCTGTGGCAAACAAGGCTCCCTCCGGGCGCCAGCCTGGAGCCAGGCCAGGGGCGCAGGGGGTCGGCCCATCTGCCTGCAGCGCAGCGAGATGCTCCACGAAGCGGCGGCCAATGCCGGTTTCAAAGGCTGTGCTGATCATCTGGCGCGGCACCCCAGCCTGCAGCGCCTGCAGCAGGGGGCGAGGATCGCCCTCCTGCAGGGGCCTGCGCACCAGCCATCCCCGCCAGGCCTGCCACTGCTGGGAGGAGAGCAGTGGCAGTGATTCATCTAGGGCCACCGGCAGCCGGGCCGCCACCGCCTGCAACCCTTCCAGGTCTGCAGCAGGGAGGGGCTGCTCCAACCAGTCGAGCCGTCCGTCTTGGCTGAGGCGATCAGCCCAGCGGCTGGCCGTAAGCCGGTTCCAGCCACCATTGGCATCCAGGCGCAATCGCGCAGAAGCGGGCAAACGTTGCAGGAGCGCCTCCAACAGCTCCCGCTCCAGGCCATCGGCCAAAGCCGCCACCTTCCACTTGAAGGCGAATGAACACCCATCAGCATTGAGCACCTGATCGAGCACAGCGAGAGCGGCTGCTCCAGCTGGCAACAACCAAGCGGAAGGCGGAGCTTGACGCCAACCACCGTGAGCCGCCGAACCCAAGCCATCCAGTTCGGCCAGGGCCATCCCCAACCCACACGCCAACGGCATCGGCAGCTGCAGGAGCCGCTGCTCCAGCGCCTCACGCTCGAGCTCAGCCGGCAATGCAGCCACAGCCGCGGCCAAGGCGGGATCGGGTGGCTGCAGCAACGGTGCGGCCACCTCCCCCCAGGCGGGTGCCGCATCCGCACCGACCAGCCGCAGCAGCCAACCGCTGCGCACCACCAGATCCCCACGACTGGTGATCAAGCTGCGGGGCAGCACAAAGCGATAGGGGCGCCAGCTCAGCTGCAGCAGGCCCTCGGCGCTCATCCCAGCCAGCGGCCCAAGGCCAAGCCTGCCGCCAGACCAAGGCCATTGAGGGCCTGAAACCGCAACGCCAAAAACTTGCTGGCCACGATCCGCTCCGGCGCCCGGTGGTGCTGGCGAAGCAAGCGGATCAGCGCCTGGGCGGGCGGGACCCCAATGGCACCCAGCAGGGCCGTGAGCGGCCATTGGTGCACCAGCACCGGCGCCCACTCCAGGGCCAGCGCAGCCGCCACAAACCAAGGGATCAACGCTGCGGCCGCCCCGGTGCCCAGGCGCACCACCGGCGAACGCTTGCCGTGGGCGGCGTCTTCCTCCACCTGATGGAAGTGAGAGCAGAACAGCACCAACGTGGTAGCCACGGCCGGGCCACTGCCCAGCTGCAACGCTGCCCACCAGGGCACCACCCCTGTTCCAGCAGGCGCCAAAGCCAGCAGGGCCGCTGCAGTAGCCAGGGGGCCAAAGGCGATCCAGCAAAGGGGCTCGCCCAGGCCGCGATAACCCAGGCGCAGCGGTGGGCCTTGGTAGGCATAGCCAATACCGCAGCAAGCGAGCACGAGGGCGAGTACGGCAGAGCTACTGCGCAGCGCCACCACAGCCATCAAGAGCAGCCCCAGCAGCAACGCACCGTTGGCCAGCAGTGAGACGCGATCGCGCCGGCCGGTGAGATTCACAACCGAATGGGGTTTGCCTTGGGTGTCCACACCCGTATCGGCATCGAACACATCGTTGGCGAGGTTTTCCCAGGCCAGCAGCAACACCGCCGCCAAGAGAAACAGCAGCAACTGATCCAGTCGCACCGACAAACCCTGCCCAGCCCGCCAACCGGCTGCCAGCAGCACCGGCATCATCGCCACCGAGTACATCGGCCATTTGATGGCGGCCTTCCACAGCCGGCGCCGCTGAGCCGGATCGGCATGAAGGCTTGCGACGACCTGAGGCTCGGACGCGGGCAGGGGCAACTGGCGACGCTGCAAGGCCCATACATTTGAGCAGCCGCTTCTGCCCGCTTCGGGTGCAGGCTCCATCCAGCGTCACAACCAGCTTCAGCGATCTGCTGGCGGCTGCCTCCGATGGCGCCCGCCTGCTGGAGGGAGATGGCGTGCTCAGCCTGGCGATTCCGCTGGCGGGCCGCGATCCGATGGCTCTGCTGAGCCAGCTGGAACAGGGCGAGCGCTTTCGGTTCCTGTGGGACAGCGCCCCGGGGCTCTGTCTGGCCGCCAGCGGCCGCTGCAACAGCCTGGACCTGAGTGGCCCGCGCCGCTTTGAACTCGCCCAACGCTTCAGCGCCGTGAGCCTGGGGCGCCTGGCGGCCCCGCAACCCTGCCCGCCGCTGGCGAGGCCGCGGGTGCTACTGGCCTTTTCTTTTTTCGACAGCCCTCTGCAAGAGGGTGATGGCGTGCCCGGAGTGCAGGCCGTCCTGCCCCGCTGGCAGCTGAGTCGCCAGGGGCGGCACTGCTGGCTGCGGCTGCAGCGCACCCTCGGCGGCGACGTGAGCGCCCGCTCCCTGGCGGAAGAGCTCTGGGAGCAGGCCCAACGCCTGACGGCTCTACCAGCTGATCCCTCGGCCCAGCAAGGCGATGCCCCCGGGCCCGCCATCCTGCGCAGCTCCGCTTGGCAGGAGGGCTATCGCTCCGTGGTGGAGCGGGGCCTGGACCTGGTGGAGGGCGGAGAGCTGCGCAAGTTGGTGCTGGCGGTGCGCCAGCAGTTGCACCTAGCCCAACCGCTTGATCCGCTACAGCTGCTGGCACAACTGCGCCAACGCCAACCCGGCAGCTGCCGTTTCCTCTGGCAGCAGGCCAGCGGATCCGCCTTGGTCGGCGCCTCACCAGAGCGGTTGCTCACCGTGCGTCAGGGCCAGTTGCGCAGCGATGCCCTGGCTGGCACCGCACCAGTGGACACAGATGCAGAGCAGCTGCTCCACTCAGACAAAGACCGCCGTGAGCACGAACTGGTCGTAGAAGCCATCACATCGGTGCTGCAAGAGGCGGGCCTGAGCCCGCGGCGGCCCCGCCACCCAAGACTGGCGCGCCACGGCCAGCTGGTTCATCTGCACACTCCTATCACCAGCCCGCTGGGCGATCAGCTGCCGCTCGCGATCGCGGCCGCGCTGCACCCCACACCCGCGGTAGCAGGTCTGCCGCGACGCCAGGCCATGGCCGCGCTGCGCAGCCTCGAGCCCTTTGAACGCGGCCACTACGCCGCACCCATTGGCTGGATCGATAGCGAAGGTGACACCGAACTACGGGTCGCGATCCGCAGCGGCAGCCTGCAAGGCCAGCGGCTGGAGCTCACCGCCGGCGCTGGACTGGTGTGCGGTTCTGCTGTGGAGCGGGAGCTTGCCGAAGTGGCCCTGAAGCTGGGCGTGCTCCAACAACAACTGGATCTGCCCTGCGTGGGGCACGCCAGCCAGCCGTGACGTCTGTCGGACTTCTGGCCGGGCTCGTGGTGTTAGCCCTGGCGATCCGCCGTTGGGTGGGACGCCAGAAGCTGGAGCGGATCATCTTTGAAGCCGATACCCCAGCAGGCCGCCGCTTTGATCTGGCCCTGCTGATCGGGATTCTGCTCAGTGTGGTTCTGGTGGCCCTGGAAAGCGATCCACGCCTCCGGGGCCAGTACCGCCTGCTGTTTGAGCCGTGCGAGCTGCTGTTCTCCGCTCTGTTCAGCCTGGAATATCTGCTGCGCTTGCTCTGCAGCAACCAGCCCTGGCGCTACGCCCGCAGCTTCTTCGGGCTGGTGGATCTGGTGTCGAGCCTGCCGCCGCTGCTCACCTTGGGCATTCCTGCCGCTCAGTCATTGCTGATCGTGCGGGTGCTGCGGCTGCTGCGGGTGTTCAGGATCCTCAAGCTGGGCTCCTACCTCGATGAGGCGGAGGTGCTGCGCCAGGCCCTGATCGCCAGCCGGCGCAAGATCAGCGTGTTTCTGCTCACGATCGTGGCCCTGGTGGTGCTGATCGGCACGCTGATGTATGTGATCGAGGGTGAGCGCAGCGGCTTCACCAGCATCCCGGTGGGGATCTACTGGGCGATCGTCACGATCACCACCGTGGGCTACGGCGATGTCGCCCCGGTGACCACCCTGGGCCGCTTCGTGGCCTCCCTGGTGATGCTGCTGGGATACAGCATCATTGCGGTGCCAACAGGGATCGTGACCGCCAGCCTGCAGGAGGCGCAACGCCAGAGGCGCCCATCCAACACCAACCCCTGTCCGCACTGTGGTGCGGACCTCACCAAGCACTAAACCCAACACCAGGCGCGAGCCGGATCCGCAAACCTCATGGGGCTCGTCCTAGTGCTCAGCGGCCTATTCGGCGCTGTGATCGGCCTGGCCATCGCCGCGGCCAGCATCGCTGGGTTCCTCGTCTTCAAGGCCCGGCGCAACCGGCGCAATCCCCTGATGTTCCTGGGCCTGGCGCTCCTGGGGTTTGCGCTGACCTTCGCCGCCGCGGCGCTCGTCAGCGCACCACTATTCAGCGATCAACCCACTGGCTTACCTGATTACACCCTTCAGTGCGGAATGGCCTTCGCCCTGGGGCTCTCACCCGCCGGATTCAGCCTGGGGCTGCTGGCGCTGCGAGCCAAACAACGCTGAATCGGGCTCGACTCAGGCCGCCAACAGGCGCGACATCGTGTGATCCGCCAGGGCGATGCCCCCCAAGCGCTCCACTTCGCGCACACCTGTGGGGCTGGTCACGTTGATCTCGCTGAGGCGGCCGCCGATCACATCGATCCCCACGAAAAACAGCCCCTCCGCCTGAAGCGCCGGGGCCAGTTCCGCGCAAATACGGCGTTCCTGATCGCTCAGCTCGGTGGCTTCCGGCTCTCCGCCAACCGCCAAGTTGCTCCGGAATTCTCCGGGGGCCGGTTTGCGGTTCACTGCACCCAGGGGCTCACCGTTGACCAGGAGGATGCGCTTGTCGCCGGCCGTGACCGCCGGCAGAAACGCCTGCACCATCACCGGCAGAGATTGCTGGTTGGTGACCAGCTCCAACAGCGCTTTGAAGCCAGGGGCGCCGGCATGGCTGCGCACCACACCCTGACCGGCCCTGCCGCCCAGGGGCTTCAGCACCACCTCTCCATGGTCGGCGGCAAAGGCAGCCAGGTGCTCAACGTTGCTGCCCACCACGCTGGCCGCCATCAGATGGCTCCAGCGAAGGGCGCCGAGCTTCTCATTCCAGGCCCGCAGTGAAGCGGGGCGATTGAGCACGCGCACCCCCTGGCGCTCTGCCAGCTCGAGCAAATGGGTGGCGTAGAGGTAGGCCTCATCAACGGGGGGGTCTTTGCGCATCCACACCCGCGGGAAGGCCGTGAGCGGCAGCCAACGCGATGGCTCCGCCTCAAACCAGGGTTCAGGCAGTTCCCAACCGCTCTCGGTTGGTCGGATATCGGCCAGCCGAATGGGCTGGGCCAGCACCATCGGCTCATGGGCCTGATCGCTGCCGCGCACTGCCAACTGAGCCGGCGTGCACACCCACACCTGCTGACCAGCCCTCTGGGCCGCCTGCATCAGCGCAACACTGGAATCCTTGGTGGGGCGAAGTTGTGCGATCGGATCGATCACAAACAACTGGGGCTCACGCCCACGGTCAATCAGGCTCAAGCGGCCGCTCCAAGCAGCGCATCGAGCTGACCGCTGCGCTCCAGGGCATGCAGGTCGTCGCAGCCGCCCACGTGCTGACCGTTAATGAAGGTCTGCGGCACGCTGCGCCGGCCGCCGCTCTTGGCTGCCATCTCAGCCCGGGCTGCTTCATCACCGTCGATGGCGTATTCGGTGTAGGTCACACCCTTGCGATCCAGCAGCCCTTTCGCCCGAACGCAAAACGGACAGGCACGCCAGGTGTAGATCTCAACGTTCGCCATCAGGGCGCTCTTCGGTGATGGTGATCTTAGAAGCGGCAAGTCACTGCAAGGCTCGCCATTAGGTACGGTCGATTCAACGTTCAACACCTGCCGGTGCTCGATCTCACCGACTTCAAACGCGACCTTTCCGAGCTCACTGACCGCCTGGGCAATGCCCAGGACTGTCTTTGACGTTCCTGCACTGAAAGCACGCCAGCGAGACCTCGAACAGCTGGCCTCGCAGCCCGATTTCTGGGACGACCAGAAGCTGGCCCAGGCCAAAATGCGTCAGCTCGATGAGGTGAAAGCCCAACTCGAGCAACTGGCTCAGTGGCAGAGCGCCGTGGCCGATGGCGATGCCACGGTGGAGATCTATGGGCTTGAGCCCGACGAGGAGCTGCTGGCCGAATCCAACGAGGCTCTGCAGAACCTGCGTGCTGATCTGGATCGTTGGGAGCTGGAGCGCCTACTCAGCGGCTCCTACGACAAGGAAGGCGCCGTGATCAGCATCAACGCCGGTGCCGGCGGCACCGACGCCCAGGACTGGGCCCTGATGCTGATGCGCATGTACACGCGCTGGGCGGAAGACCACGGCATGAAGGTGACCGTGGACGAACTCAGCGAAGGGGAAGAAGCGGGCATCAAGAGCTGCACGATCGAGATCGAGGGCCGCTACGCCTACGGCTATCTGCGCAACGAGAAGGGCACCCACCGCCTGGTGCGCATCTCACCCTTCAATGCCAACGACAAGCGCCAAACCAGCTTCGCTGGCGTGGAGGTGATGCCCAAGATCGAGGAGGAGGTGAAGCTCGACATCCCCGATAAAGACCTCGAGATCACCACCTCACGCTCCGGTGGCGCTGGCGGCCAGAACGTGAACAAGGTGGAAACGGCCGTGCGCATCCTGCACATCCCCACTGGACTGTTCGTGCGCTGCACCCAGGAGCGCTCCCAACTCCAGAACAAGGAAAAGGCCATGGCCCTGCTGATGGCCAAGCTGCTGGTGATCGCCCAAGAGCAACGCGCCGCCGAGATCGCCGACATCCGCGGCGACATCGTGGAAGCGGCCTGGGGCAACCAGATCCGCAACTACGTGTTCCACCCTTACCAAATGGTGAAAGACCTGCGCACCCAACACGAAACCACCGACGTGCAGGGCGTGATGGATGGCGACCTCGATCCCTTCATCCAGAGCCTGCTGCATGCGGGCGTCGACGTAGCCGGAGGCACCAGCGATGACTGAAGAGAACCCCAGCTTCACCAAGCTGGCCATGCGCAACATGGTGCGCAAAGGCAAGCTCAGCCTCACCCACTTCGGCCTCACAGCCCTGGGCTTCCTCGGCTTCATCGTGCTGGTGGCCTACCTGGGCCGGCCACAGATCCCAGGTGGCTGAGCGATGCCATTCAGCGAGAGCAGCGACCTGTCGCCCGATCTGGACCTGGCCTTCGAGGCTGACGACAGCCTGGCGGCAGCGGTGCTAGCCGCTGCCGGTGATCTGGCCGACCCGCTGGCCGGAGCTGAGCTGTGGCATGAACGCATCAGCCAATGGCTGGAGCAGGTTGCTCCCGAGTTGCCAGCTGAGCTGCAAGCACCGGCTTACAGCCTGGGCCTGAGCCTGGTGAGCGATGCGGAGATCGCGGAGCTCAACAGCGACTGGCGCGGCAAAGCTGGCCCCACGGATGTGCTGGCTTTCGCCGCCCAGGACGACGGCCTCGATGACGCACCACCGTTGCCGATGCCCGACCTGGACGACGACAGCATCGAACCGCTGGAGCTCGGCGACGTGGTGATTTCCCTAGACACTGCGGCTCGCCAAGCGGTGGAGCACGGCCACGACCTGCCCCATGAGCTGCTGTTTCTCGTCACCCACGGGCTCTTGCACCTGCTGGGCTGGGATCACCCCGATGAGGCCAGCCTGGCGGCGATGCTGGCGCGGCAAGAGCGACTTCTTTCCGCTACACACCAGCGGTAAGGTGCGGCCATTCAGACCGACCGGGGGCCTCTGCGCATGCTCGTTCCCCAGGAACCCAGCCCGGACCTGAGACCGGCCCTGCGCGACGTGCAAGAGAGACCGTCTGAGCACCCCAAAGTGCGCCGCCTCGGCGCCTGGACCGTGGCCGGCGACCTGCCCGCCAGCTTTCGCTACGCCGCCCAGGGGCTGATTTACAGCTTCCGCAGCCAGCGCAACTTCCGCATCCATGTGGTGACGGGAGCCGTGGTGTTCGCCCTCGGGCTCTGGCTGCAGCTGCCCCTGGCCCAGCTGGCGGTGCTGGTGCTCACGGTGGCGGCAGTCCTGGTGCTGGAGCTGATCAACACCGCCACCGAGGCTGTGGTGGATCTGGCCATCGGCCGCCGCTTCCACCCCTTGGCCCGCATCGCTAAAGACTGCGCCGCGGCCGCAGTGCTCGTGGCGGCCATCAGCTCCCTGGTGATCGCGGCGCTACTGCTGTTGCCCGCCCTGATCGCGCGTCTGGGCGTTTGAATAGGGCCTGGCCAGGCGCGGCGATGCTTCTCGTTCTCGACAACTACGACAGCTTCACCTTCAACCTGGTGCAGTACCTGGGTGAGCTCGCCAGCGATCACCCGATCACCGACGAGCTACGGGTAGAGCGCAACGACGCCCTCACCCTCGAGCAGATCCGCGAACTGAGCCCCGACGCGATCCTGATCTCCCCCGGCCCCGGTGACCCCGACCAATCCGGCGTATGCCTTGACGTGCTGCGGGATCTGAGCCCCACCATCCCCACCCTGGGGGTATGCCTGGGCCACCAATCGCTTGCGCAGGTCTACGGCGGCAAGGTGGTGCGAGCGAAGGAGCTGATGCACGGCAAAACCTCGCCGGTGCTACATGAGGGGGCGGGCGTGTTCGCCGGCTTACCGAATCCCCTCACCGCCACCCGCTATCACAGCCTGATCGCCGAGCGGGAATCGCTCCCCGACTGCCTGGAGATCACCGCCTGGCTGGAAGACGGCACGATCATGGGCCTGCGCCACCGCCACTACCCCCACCTGCAGGGGGTGCAGTTCCACCCCGAGAGCGTGCTCACCCAGAGCGGGCACCAGCTGCTGAGCAATTTTCTGGCTCAAGCTGCAGCCGGCTAGTGTTCCGCCCGACGCAACCCGGGCGATCCTCTCCACCATGGCCCAGCCCACCACCACGGCACGGCCCAGCTCCTCATTTCTGCCGGTCCGTGCCCTGGCGGCAGTGGCCGTCGCCCTGCCCCTGGCAGCGAGTGCCAATACGGGGGTGACGATCACCAGCTACGGCCACAGCGCACTGCTGATCCGCGGTGGTGGCGCCACGGTGCTGCTCAATCCGTTCAAGGCCGTGGCCTGTGCAGCGGGTCTGGCGGAGCCGCGCGTGAGCGCCAATGTGATCCTGGCTAGCAGTCGCCTGCTGGATGAAGGCGCCCCCGTGGCCAGTGGCCGCATGCTGAGCAGCCCCGGCTCCTACCGGGTGGCCGGTCTGAAGATCGAAGGCATCTCCGCCCCCCACGACCGCTTCGGTGGCCGTCGCTTCGGCCAATCCACCCTCTGGCGCTGGAAGCAGGGTGGCCTTGAGTTTGCCCATCTGGGAGGCACCGCAGCCCAGCTCACGCCTGAAGACCGGGTGCTGCTCGGCAAACCCGATGTGCTGATCATCGGGGTGGGCGGCGGCGCGAAGGTGTACACCGGCGCTGAAGCAGCCGCCGTCGTGCGCGAACTCAACCCCCGCCGCGTCATCCCGGTGCAATACGTGAGCGGCACCACCCCGAAAGACTGCGATCAAAGCAGCGTGGATCCCTTCCTGCAGGCGATGAGCGGCACACCGGTGAAGCGCGTGGGGCGCGTGCTCACCCTGCCGGCGACCCTCGGCGATGGCACCCAGATCGACGTGATGCGCTGATCGTTCGACGACAAAGCAGGGGGCTTTATCCCGGGATCGATTCGATCTGCCGGTAGGCCGCCCAGAACCGCTGCATCTGTTCCCTTGTGCCGATGCTCACCCTGAGGGAACCATCGATCAAAGGCTTACCCGTCATCGCCCGCACCAGGATCCCGGCTGCGCGCAGCTGCTGATCCACGACAGCCGGATCATGTTGAGGCCAGAGCAGCAGATAGTTGCCACCCTCCACGTGATGGCGCACCCCGGCAGCTTGCAACTGCTCCGCCATCCAGGTTCGGGCCTCGATCACCTCAGCCACGTAGCCATCGGTGTAGGCCTGATCCTGAAGCGCGGCGAAGGCGGCTGTCACCGCAAAGCTGTTGATGTCGTAGGGGCCAGTGACCCGGCTGATGCGATCCACCACGGCGGAGTGGCCGATGGCAAAACCGATGCGCAGGCCTGCCAAACCGGCCGTTTTAGCCAGGGAGCGAAGCACCAGAAGATTGGACAGAGCGCTGAAATCGGCCAGGGGCAGCACGCTGTCGCCGGTGAAGGCCTCGTAGAGCTCATCGACCACCACCAAGGTTTGCGGGGCAGCGGCAGCCAGCTCCAGGATCTGCTGCGGCGCCAGGCGCGTGCCGGTGGGGTTATTGGGGTTGCAGATCAACAGCAGCCGAGGGGTGGACTCCAGCGCGTTGCGGATCGCCTCGAGCGGAAAGGCAAACGCGGCGCCTTCATAGGGAATGGCCTGAATCACCATGCCCTGCATCTGCGCGCAGGGGGTGTAATAACCAAAGGTGGGAGATGTGGTGAGCAACGTCTCACCACGGTCGCCATAGGCATGAAAGATGGCGTGAATCGCGGCATCCACGCCGTTAAACAAGCCCACCTGATCGGGCTGCAGCGGCAAATCCAGGTTGGCGATCACCGCCTGTTGCAGGCCGTCGTATTCGGGATAAATGGCGATGTGATCAGCAGGGATGGCGCGCAACGCTTCCACCACCTGCGGGCTCGGGCCGATGGTGTTCTCGTTGAAATCGAGCCGCAGCATCTGACGCCGCCCCTCCAGCGGTGCGCTGTAGGCGTGCAGGCTCTCCACCTCGGCGCGGGGCTGAGGAAACGAGCCCACCGCGCTGCTCTGATCGTGCGTCATGCGCTCACATCCGCTCCAGGGTGGAAATCCCCAGCAGGCCCAATCCCAGTTTGAGGGTGTCGGCGGTGAGGCGACAGAGAGCCAAGCGGGAGGAACGGGCCGGGTCTTCCGCCTTGAGCACCGGCACCTGGTCGTAGAAGCGGTTGAACACCTGGCTCAGTTCGAACAGATAGGTGCAGAGGCGGTTGGGGAGCAGCTCTTCCTCCACCTCAGCGATCACCGCATCGAACTTGAGCAGCTCCCGCACCAGGGCCCACTCCTGCGGCTCGGTGAAGCTGAGGGATTGGGCTTCCGGCGCCGATGTTCCTTCCAGGTCACCACCTTTGCGGGCGATGCCGGCAATGCGGACCACCGCGTAGAGCAAGTAGGGGGCCGTGTTGCCCTGCAGGGCCAACATCCGATCAAAGCTGAACTGGTAATTGGTGATCCGGTTCTGGCTGAGGTCGGCGTACTTCACCGCCGCCAATCCCACGGTGGTGGCCACGTGCTCAATGAAGGCATCGTCTTCTTCGCGGCCCTCCTCGTCCAGACGACGTCGCAGATCCGCTTCGGCGCGTTCCACCGCCTCATCGAGCAGATCCTTCAAACGCACCGTGTCGCCCGCACGCGTTTTGAGTTTTTTGCCGTCTTCCCCCTGCACCAGGCCGAAGGGCACGTGCTCCAGTCGCCCGTCGTCTGGCAGCCAGCCGGCGCGGCGTGCCACTTGGAACACTCCGGCGAAATGATTGGCCTGGCCGGCATCGGTCACGTAAATCACGCGGCGAGCACCATCTCCATCGGGAGAGGAGCCGAAGCGGTAACGAATGGCGGCCAGATCCGTGGTGGCGTAGTTGAAACCGCCATCGCTCTTCTGCACGATCACCGGCAGCGGCTTGCCGTCCTTACCGCTCACACCCTCGAGAAACACGCAGCGCGCGCCGTCGTCGATCACCAGCAGCCCGGTGGCCTCTAAATCAGCCACCACTGCTTCGAGATAGGGGTTGTAGAAGGATTCGCCGCGCTCGCTGAGGCGAATATCGAGCCGGTTGTAGATCTTCTGGAACTCACGGCGGCTCTGATCGCAGAGCAGACCCCAGGCCTTCAGCGACACCGGATCACCGCCCTGCAGCTTCACCACTTCCTCACGAGAGGTGGTCTGGAAGGCCTCGTCGTCGTCGAAGCGCTGCTTGGCCTGGCGGTAAAAGGCCACGAGATCGCCCAGATCCACCGCATCTGCAGTCTCGAGCGCCTCAGGGGCCACCTGTTTGAGATGCGTGATCAGCATCCCGAACTGGGTGCCCCAGTCGCCCACATGGTTGAGCCGCAACACCGGGTGGCCGCGAAACTCGAGCACCCGCGCCAGCGAGTCGCCAATGATCGTGGAGCGCAGGTGCCCCACGTGCATCTCTTTAGCGATGTTGGGGCTGGAAAAATCCACCACCACCGGTGCGCCGCCCGGCACAGCCGGCACCCCAAGGCGTTGGTCCTGGAGGCAGGCCTGCACTTCAGCCGCGAGCCGCTCGGGGCGCAGGGTGAGGTTGATGAACCCAGGTCCTGCGATCTGGGGCTCGAGGCACAGCTCCGTAAAGCTCGGATCCGCCTTCAGCTGCTCCACCACCGCCGTGGCAATCGCCCGCGGCGGCTGCCCCAGCGGTTTAGCCAGCGGCAGGGCTCCATTGGCCTGAAAATCGCCGAACTCGGGCTTGCTGGCGGGGGCCAACTGGGGATCGAACCCTCCCGCCGGCGGCGCCGCCTCAGGAAAGGCACGCTCCATCGCTGCTCGCAGCTGATTGTTCAGGGTTGCAGCGATGCGGAGCATGGGATCACCCACCACCCCCAGGGGCGGCCTTCAAGGTGATGTGATCATCCCCCTTGAAGCTGCCGGCGCAGATCAGCGAGGGTGAACGCATCCAGGCCGTAGCCCCGCAGGGTGGTTTCCAGAGCCACCAGCCGCTGCTCCGCCGGCAAGTGGGCCACCTCTTGCCACACCGTGCTGCCAATGGGGCCGATCAGGCGCAGCAGCAACTGCTCCCCATCGACGGCCGCAGGCGCCTCCTGCTCGGGGGTGGTGGGCTGAATGGCTTCCACCACGACAGGAACCGACTCAGCCACCGCCTCTGAAACCTGCTGCAACAACAACTCCACAGCGGCCTCAGGAACGCTGGCCTGGAGCAATAACTCGCGCAAGCGCCGAGGATCAGCAGCCGCAGCCCGCTCCATCTCCGCCGTCCAGATCAGATCAGCGATCGGACCAATCGCAAGGCGCAGCGCCGGCATATAGCCCAGGTCAGGCCCCGCCGGTTGAGCAGGGGACGGCACGGAGGCCTGCGGGAGCTCAGGCTCGACCGCAACCGCCGGCTCCGGCTGCACCTGCGCGGTGCGGCAGGCCTCCTCCACGTCAGCGCGCGACAAGCCAGCCGCCACCAACCGCTCCTGCAGCGCAGGCACCTGCACGGCCGCAATCACGCTGGGCTGGCTGTCGAGCAGCAACTCCACCATCGGGCCGTAGGTGCTCACCAGCTGCTGATGCAGCACGGGCTTGCTGAGTGCACCAAGGCCGGGCGCCGGGCTCCCCAGCGCAGGGAGGGAGCTGGCCAACGGAGCGGTGGGCGGCTGATCGAGCAGCCGCAGGGCATCGGCCGCTTGCTGCACACGCCGGGCCGGCAGGTCTTCCAGCAGGGGTGCCAGCCAACCGGCCACCTCCGCCTCTACCCCCTGTAGTGACCAACAGCCCTGGGCTTCGTCGTAGAGGCTGGCGGGATCTTGACCGGTGTAGAGGCTCAAGGCCGACACCCCCAAGGCGTAAAGGTCGGCGGCTGGTGTCAGCCGGCCGAAGCGAGCACGCTCCGGCGCTGAGAAAAACGGACGCCCCGCCTCCGAGACACCCGTGAACCCTGCGGAGCGTTGATCGGATCCCGTATCCAGGCGGGCCTTCAGCAACGAGAAATCCACCAGAAAGAGGGGGCCCTCCTCCTGAGGGGGGATCAGGTTGGCGGGATGCAAATCGCCATGCACCAGGCCGGCAGCATGAACCTGCTCGAGCACGTGCAGCACTTGCCGCAGCAACTCTGCCAACCGCTGCTTACGACGCAGCAAATCCAGCGATCCCTGGAGGGATGGGCCAGGAATGTATTCCTGAATGAAGCAGAACATCCCTGAGCGGGCATAGCCATCCAGCACTCGCGGGATACGGGGATGGCGCAGCCGATCCAGACAGGCAGCCTCCACCTGCAGGGCCTCCACCAACGTGGGTCCCGCAGGGATCAGCTTCATCACCGCCTGGCGCTCCCGTTGCCGCTCCTGGAGCAGCAGGGTCTGCTGAGCGGAAGAGCGTCCCAACGGGCGCACCAGCTCAAACGGCGTATGCGCCAGCAGCATCTCCAGTTGCACCGCCTCAGTCGCATGGCCCTGGGCAAAGTCGAGCAACTGCTCCTGGCCCAGGCAATAGGCCTGCATCGGCTCCGGTAACCCCTTGAGCTCCACCTCACCCATGGGCTGCGCCAGGCGACGGAAACGGGGATCGATCAGGTCGTAGGTGGAGCGGACAAACGCCACACCATTGGCAGGGCTCACGGTCTGCAGACGCGAGGCCAGATGCACCCCCTGCCCGAGGATGTCGTCACCATCGGCGTAAATCTCGCCGGTATGCAGACCAAAGCGATGGGCCAGTGATTGACGCCCCCTCGCTGACAGGTTTTGCACGCAGGACTGAATAAACTCCAGCGCCTGTGTGGGGCCATCGAACGTGGCCAGCAGGCCATCACCCAGCGATTTCACCAAGGACCCGCCATGGCGCTGCAGCTCATCACGAATCAACGCCAGATCTTCTTTGATGCGCTGAATGGCAATCAGCTCATCGGCAAAGATCTTCACGGAGGAATCGACCACATCGCTGAACACGATGGCCTTGAGCTGGCGTTCACGCCCGGCCATCAATTCGCTCCCTCAGCATTGAGTTGCTGTTTACGACCGTAGACGGCATAAGGCTGCCCTTTCAACGGCAATGACCAGCTCTCCACGTTGGTGACCACCGTGCGTAGCCGTTGCAAACGCTGCGCTTCCGGCAACACTCCAGCCACATAACCCAGGCCGGGAGGGAGCTGGGCAGCACTCTGATCCAGCAGCTTAAGAAACGGTTGGTGGTCAGCTGCCACCAGGGGCTGACTGAGCACCAGCGCACCCACAGGGATCAGATTTGGATCATCAACGATCACCCGAACATCGACGCCGGGATCAGGCAGCGAAGCATCCCAAGCGATCACATCCAGCCTGCCGGCCTGCAATTGATCGAGCAACTCTTGGTAACTGAGGGCATAGTGCACCGACTGCAGACGCAACCCGTGCAGGTTGTAAAGGGGCAGATAAAAACCCGTGAGCGAACCCCGCGGCAACAGGCCTAACCGGGCGCCGTTCAATTGCGCGAGCGTACGCCGATCACTACCGGACGACACCAACAACTGCGAGCGTGACTGACTGCGCTGCCCGAGCGGGCGCAGCAGACTGTAATCACGGTTGCCTGTCCCCTCCATCGCCAACGCGGCCAGACCCGGCGGCAGGAATGCCAGATCCCATTCGCCGGCCCCGAGCCGTTGCCGTGCCTGCTCCGGGCTGGCTACCGGCTCCAGAGACACCTCACAACGACTGGCGATGGTGAGCAGATCGCGCAGCCGGGAGATATCGGGGTCAAGCAACACGGATTGCCCCGCCGATCCACGACCTTCTTCAGCACCCACATAACCCACCCGTAGTTGACCAGTCGGGCCGCACAGGCTCACCTGCGCAGAAGGTCGCTGCCCACAGCCCATCAAGATCGACAGCATCGACGCAACGGCCAGCAGCGGCCGCCGCACCCCCAACCCAGCAACGCTCATGGACGCCCTTGCCGGTCTTTGAGCATCTGCATCGAGATGGCCAAGCTCTGCTTCATGCGCTCAAAGCTGCGGGCCAGCAGACCGATCTCATCGCTGCGGCTGCGCTCATCAAACGACACGGTGGCCGGGGTGACGCTGGCCTCCTCCGCCTTACGGCTGATCTCACGCATCGGGCGCAAGATCAATTGATTCAGCACGCTGTTGGTGATCAGCCCTACGGCCACAAACGCGATCACAAACAGCAAGGCTGTGGTGAACAGCGAACGGTCTTTCGCCGCAAACACAGCTTTCTGAGGCACCGTGACAATCTGAGCGCCCACGATCTCATTGAGCTTCCAGCCAAAGCCGCTGCTATCGCCGTAGGTGAGCAGTTGACTGGCGGGCGCCCGATTCGGAGTGGAGTGACAAACCAGGCAACTCTCTTTGGTGATCTTGATCGGCCGCGCCACAAAGTGCATCGGGCCAAGCGGTGTGCTCTTCTCCCCCGCCAGCGTGGTCAGCGATGGTTCATTGCGAAAGCGCTCGATCACCCCTGTTTCAAAGCTATCGGCCTTATCGCGCAAGTTTGTGGGATTGAGCGCCGCTTCGCGATAGGAATAGTCCCTGTACTCGGGCTTGGCCTTCAGATACGAGAAGACCGTCTGAGCGGAATAGCTGGGTACAGACTCAGGACGAAACGCACCCGGCCCCTCGTTCAGCGGCGCAACAATGGGGTTAACGTCTTTACTGGTGTATTCCCGAACGGCCAACATCGCATCCATGAAGAAGCTGGAGCGCTGATCAATCAGGCTGCGTGCCTGGAGGCCAAAGAGCTGATTTAACAGCAGCACAGCCACCAGAATCGACACCGAGAAAATGGCCGACAACGTGATGGCCAACTGCTTGCGGAGCGGCCGCTGTCCGGAGCCGACCATCCAGCTCTGAAGCACCGGAAACTTCATGTGGCAGCCACAGTTCGCCCCCACAAGGTAAGGGGCGCGCTGCAAAAGCAACAGCCCCCGATGCGACCGCACACAAGCGGGCTGAACTCAGTTCTCGAAGCGCATGCTCAGATCCAACCAGCGGCTGCGGGTAACAGGCGCGCTGGTGGAAATCAGATCAATGCCCGTGGCTGCATAGGCCCGTAGCTGCTCGGGCTGAACGCCGGAAGCCTCAAGGATCACCGACCGACCGGCCGCCAACCGGCGTAGCACTGGCACCAGGGCAGCCAAAGCCTCCGGAGTGAACTCATCCAGCAGCACCCCATCAGCCCCCGCCTCGACCGCCTCATGGGCCTGCTGCTCCGTTTCCGCCTCCACGATCACCCGCGCGGGCCAAGGGGCTGAGGCCTGCACCGCCGCCACGGCCTGGCGCACACCACCGGCCCAGGCCAGGTGGTTTTCCTTGAGCATGGCGGCATCATCGAGGCCCATGCGGTGGTTCACCCCGCCGCCGCAACGCACCGCGTATTTCTCCAACACCCGCAGCCCTGGGGTGGTTTTGCGGGTGTCCGCCAGGTGCACCCCCGTGTGGAGCAGTTCCGCCGCCAGGACTGCGGTGGCCGTGGCAATGCCCGACAACCGCATGGCCAGATTGAGTGCCGTGCGCTCCACGCCCACCAACGCCGCCGCCGAACCCTCCAGCTCGAGCAAGCGCTGGCCCAATAGCACCGGCGCCCCCTCCTCCACCAGCAACCGCACCTGCCCGTTGGGATCCAGCTCCTTCAGCAAGGGCTGGAGCAGCACACCTCCGCAGAAGCGCCCTTGAGCCTTGGCGATCCAGTGGGCGCGGCCCTGACATCCCTGCAACGCGGCAGCACTGAGATCGCCGCGGCCGAGATCTTCCATCAGCCAGGCCTGGAGCTGGGCGCGCAGCTGTGGGGTGAGAGCCAGAGACAAGGCCATCAGAGCCAGTGGGTGCCCGCGAACTCCAGGGAGTCCACCGAAGGCCAGGCCCCCCAGCCAAACAGGATGCGATTGAACCGATCCAGCAGAGCGGGCGCTTCCTGCATGGCCTGCCGTGCAGCCCATTCCGCCTCGTTCACCTCGGCCTCTGGCAGATCCAGGGCCTCCAGCAAGCGCCGATAGGCACCGCGCTCAGCGTTGTTAATGGGGCTGGTGTCGCCAGGGTCTTGGCTGCTGCACGCCATCTCGAAGGCGAGCTTCGCCAGAGCCAGGCGCTGATCGTGACCGCTCAACTGCGCCACCAGCTGATCGAGATCATCGGAGTTTTGCGCCACCAGCGCCGCCACAGCCTCGTAGGGATCAACACTCGGTAGAAGGCGTGAGGCCAGGCGACTCAATAGCTCGCGCTCCTCCTCCGCAAACACTCCATCCACACAAGCCACCCAACACACCAACCGCAATTGCGCCTGCTGCGAGGGGCTCAGGCCGGCCAACGGATCAGCCATCAAAGAAGCGGCGACGTGGCCTCATTGTGTGCCGGCAATGGACCTCCATCACTTACCAATGCAGAAGCGGGAGAACACCCGCTCCAACACCGCCTCGCTCACCTCCTCGCCGGTGATCTCCCCCAGGGCGCGCACCGCTGCGCGCAGATCGATGGTCCAGAAATCCCAGGGCAGCTGTTGCTGCGCTGCCTCCAGGCTGGCGGCCAGGCTCGCTGCAGCTGCAGCTGCCAGATCTTGCTGACGGCGGTTCAGCGCCAACTGCACCCCCTGAGGATCGCTATGGCCGCAGCGCCTGAGCAGCTGCTGCACCAGCGTGTCTTGCCCAGCACCGGTGAGGGCACTGATGCACACATCCGCCACCACATCGCGATCGCGATCGCCCGAGGCGAGCTGATCGGCTTTGTTGCCCACCAGCAGGAGGGGCACGCCAGGAGGCACCAACGCACGCAGGGCTTCATCCTCACGGCACCAGCCGGCGCTGAGATCAAACAGCAGCAACACCGCATCGGCGGCCTGCAAGGCAGCACGGCTGCGTTCAATGCCGATCTGCTCCACGCGGTCAGTGGTGGTGCGGATACCGGCGGTATCGAGCAGGGTGAGGGGCACCCCTTCAAGCACCAGCTCGCTCTCCACCAGATCGCGGGTGGTGCCGGGCAGGTCGGTCACGATCGCGCGCTCTCGGCGGCTGAGCCGATTGAGCAGGCTGGATTTACCCACATTGGGCCGGCCCACGATGGCAACCCGCAGACCCTCACGCAGCAGCTGGCCGCGCTCGGCATCCGCCACCAAGTGCTCGAGCTCCGTTCGCACCCCAATCAGCGCATGCGCCACAGCCGCGCCATCGAGGGGCGGCAGATCGTCTTCGAAATCCACCCGCGCCTCCAGCTCCGCCAGCTGATCGAGCAAGCGCTCACGCAGGGCGCCGATGCGCACCTGCAAACCGCCATCGAGGCCGGCCATCGCTAGCTGTGCGGCTCGGCGGCTGCGGGCCGTCACCAACTCGCTGATCGCCTCAGCGCGGGTGAGATCGAGGCGGCCATTCAAAAAGGCCCGCTGGCTGAATTCGCCAGGGAGGGCGCGCCGTGCACCGCTGGCCAGCACCAGGGCAAGCACTCGCTGCACGCTGATCAAGCCGCCATGGCAATGAAACTCAACCACCGTTTCGCGGGTGAAGCTGCGCGGCGCGCGCATCAACAGCAGCAGCGCCTCATCCACCCGCTCGCCGCTGGCGGGATCACACACGTAGCCATAGAGCACCCGATGGCTCTCCCAGGGCTGTTCTCCCGGTGCTGAAAACAGCCGTTGGCCAATCGCTTCTGCCTCTGGGCCCGACACCCGCACAATCGCCACGCTGCCCTCGCCGGGGGCGATGGCCGTGGCCACAGCAGCGATGGTGTCGTCCGGCAAGGCAAGAGGCAGGCGATGCCTCCAGTGTCTCCCGGCGCTGCGCGGCTCAGGGTTGCGGGAATCCCGGGCAAACCATCAGATCGATGTGGCCCCCGCTGGGATGGCGCCACTCGCGGAACTCTTCCGCAAGGGCCCGGTGGGCCTGGGTCTGCTCCTCGTGCTCCAGGGAGATCAATCGCTGATGCACCAGATCGAGGGTGTCGTCGATCAGTTGAGCGGCCTGTTCAGAGGTCATGGCATCGGCTGCAGCGTGGCACCGTCGTAGGCGCAGCAACAGGGTGGAGCTGTAGTGCACGCCACCGGGCCTGGCTTGTGTGGGGGGATCAGAACGCTGCCGGCAGCAACAAGAGGAACGCCGACGAGCTCATGGGCGGCAACCGCTGGCCAGGAACACCCCGACAAAGGCCCAGGATTGAGGGTCATCCACCAAGGCATCCGCCGCCGCGAGCGTGCTGGCAGCGGCATCGAGCTCGTCACCGGCTAGCAACAGGCGTTTGAAGCCGAGGGTGATATCGAGGAACGCACGCATGCCGAGCTGGCGGGAGCTGACGGTTTCCACGTGCACCTCGACATCGCTGAAGTCCGCCGCCTCGAGCAGCCGGCCCAGCTCGCGGCCAATGTTGCGATTACCCCCTTGGCGGGCCTGGGCCTGGGCGGCAGCCTTGGTGAAGGCACGGAAGCCCTTGGGTTCGGGCACCAAGGTCAGCCAGGCATCATCGATGTCCATGATGCAGAGCTTGCCGCCGGGCTTGAGCAGGGCGCGTACCGCCTGCAAGGCCCGCAGTGGATCCTCCAGGTGCTGAAAGAGCAGCCGGGCGTAGATGAAATCGAAGCGACCGGGCTCCAGCGGCGGGGCGTAGACATCGCCCTGCACAAAGGTGATCCGCTCCAGGCCGGCGGCGGCGGCTTCCTGGCGCGCGGCAGCCAAGAGGTCACCATTGAGGTCCATCGCCGTCACCCGGCTGGCGGAATGGGTCTCGGCGATCAGGCGGCTGATCACACCCGGACCGCAGGCCAGATCCAGCACGTCCTGTCCATCCTGCAAGCCCATCTGCAGCAGCAGGCTGCGCTCAAGCTCCGCGGAGCGGCGGGCCTGCAGCTGCAGACGGTCCAGCTCTCCGCTGGCGGTGCCGAGGGCGTTGAAGTCGTAGGAACCGGCAGAGGAGGCAGCAGCCATCGGGAGCGCGGGGTTCAGGTGGATTGGCTCAGCTGCCAGAGGCGATCGGTGGTCTGCGCCAACCGCTCCGCCAGCACCATCGAGAGGTTACGGAGCAGCAACGCCGCTGCATCCGGTTGATGTCGAATGGAACGATTCAGAAAGGGCTGGGTGAGCACTAGCACCTGCATCGGCGTCACAGCGATCACATCAGCGCTGCGTTGCGCCCGGCCAAGGAAGCCCATCTCCCCGAACACGGCGCCCCGCTCCAGCAGCGCCAGGGAAAGCCGATGGCCGTCCTGCTGACGCCACACTTCAGCGACCCCCTCAAGCACCACGAACAGCTCCTGTTGCGGCTCCCCCTCGCCCACCAAGCGATCACCGGGCTCGCAGCTGAGCACGGTGCCGGTCTTGAGCAGGGCGCGCGCCTGTTCGTCGCTTAGCCCTCGGAACAGCGGGATCTCCTGAACACCCTCACGCAGGGCATTCCCCACGACTGCCCAGAAGTCGTCGGGCTCCACCAGGCGGTGATTGAGGCCGCGGTAGCTCTCGCCGATCGAGGCCATCCAGCCGGCATCACCCCAGCGGTCTTCACCCTGGCGACTGGCCGGGTGGCGGAGCAGCGGAGAACGGCTATGGCGCAGATGCTCGCGGTCGTGCAGAGCCAGCAGCATCGGCACCTGATAGCCCACCCCCACCAGATCAAGACCGGGGCAGAAGCGGCGGTAGCCCAGCTGCTCATAGAGCTCCACCAGGCCTGGCTTGGCGTGGCACAGATCCACGCGGATTCCGGCCTCAGCGGCATCGCCATAGCAGCGGTTGAACAGCATCCCAAGCGCCGCACCGCCGCGCCAGGCGGGCAGGAGCATCAGGCGCGAGGTGTAGGAGATCGCCTCCGGCGGGAAACGCTCGAGCAGCGACGCAATTGGCAGAGGCTCCAATTCCCTAAGCGGATCGCTTAGATCGCTGAGGCGATTGAGGCGCAACGTGCCCACCAGGCCACCGGCCTCGTTGTGAACGGCATAGAGCCGGGCGCTGGGATCAAGACCATCGCGGATCCAGCGGCGCTGGTGATCGGCCGCCGGAGGCGATTTGCCCATCTCCTCCACATAAATGGCGTAGCGGATTGCATAGATCGCCTCCCGTTGCTCGGGGGAATCAACCAGCAGCACCTGGAGGTTCATGGCCTGCGTTGCACCAACGCCAAAGACGTGTCGACCTGCGCTTCATTCCATGTGATGCCCCGCAGCGGCTCGGCCAGGGCCGCACTGATCGAGCTCGCGAGCAACAACGGAAGCACCAGCTGCGGATCTCCCTGCAGGGTGAACACGAACAGGGCACAAAACAAAGGGGTGCGATTGGCAGCCGCAAACAAAGCGGTGGCACCAATGGCCGCCAGCTGGGCCTGGGCCTCAGGCGGCAGGAATCGCAGCGGTGCCGCGAGCAGCGACCCAAGGCTCATGCTGTCGTGCATCAGGCCCCCGGGCGACCCCGCCGCAATGCTCAGCAACGAGGCCAGATAGCGCCAGAGCAGCGTGGCGACCGTGCCGCCCGGCTCACCCTGCAGCTCAGCCGCCAGCGACAGGGAACCGTCGTTAAGGCTGAGGCCGCCACTGAGCAACGCCAGCAGGGTGAGCACGCCTGCAACCGCCACCGCAGCCGGCAGGTGCTGCGCCCGCAGACACCGGCCCAGCCAACCGGCCAGGGGAATCAGGAGGCGTACAAACAGAGCACCGAGCAGCGCACCCAGCACGGTGACCAGCAGCGCCCATCCCCAGAGATGCCCAGGCAATACCCCAAGCTCCAGGCCTGCGAGGCGAGCCGGCTGGCCGAGGCGGGAGGCCACCAGCGCACCACTGCCGGCCACCAAAAGGGTGGGCAGCACCAGCGGCAGCCCTTTCTCGCGGCTGAGCTCCTCAATGGCGTAGGTCACCCCCAGGAGGGGTGAGCGGAACGCAGCCCCGAGGCCGGCACCGGCACCGATGGCGGTGAACAGCGGCAGAGGCATACCCGCCCAGGCGTGATGGCTAGGCCAACGGCGACGCATCGCCAGAAAGAACGCAGCCCCGAGGCTGGCGGAAGGCGACTCGACGCCCACACTCATGCCCGCAAGGTGAGTGAGCACCATCAGGGGGAGGCGGATGAGCTGCGTGCGCAGGCTGAGACGCTCCTGCATCGCCGCGTCCGGCGCACCTTGCTGCATCGCCAGAGCGGGGGTGAGCCCGCCTCCGCGACCAGCGGCCAACGGCCCCCAGGCCAGCCAGAGCAACAGCAGGCCCCCCACGAACACCAGCGCCGCCCCGTGCCAGGGCACTCCAGACTCATCCAGCCAGAGACGGCGTTGCAATGCAAAGCCCAGTTGCGACAGCCACTGATACGGCCGCTCCAGCAAGCCGAGTAGCAGGCCCAGGCCAAGCCAGGTGAGCAGCGCCGCGAGGGCGTTGCGGGAGACGCTCACGAGCCGATGCCGGTACGCGCGATGTCGAGCACGTCTGCCATCGAACGGATCTGATCGAGGGTGTCGCGCAACTGGTGGGCGCTCTGCAGCTCCACGCGCAGGTCGATCCGCGCTGGCTTGCCGGGGTTGGTGCGCACGCGCGCATCACTCACATTGATGCGGTGATCCGAAAGGCGCGTGAGGATGTCTTTGAGCACGCCCACACGATCGAGCACCTCGATGCGCAGCTGCACGGGGTAGCGGCGACGCAGTGCTTCGGCGGCGACAGGGTTCCACTGCACCGGCAAACGCCGCTCCACCGGCACGGCGCCGAGGTTGGGGCAGTCCTGCCTGTGGATCGTGATGCCGTGATTTCCGAGGGCCACGGTTCCCACGATTGCTTCGCCGGGCAGAGGGCTGCAACACCCCCCCATTCGATATTCCAACCCTTCAAGACCCAGGATCGGGCTGGTCTCGCCGTGGGGGGAGAGCGCGTGCTGAACCGGGGCCTGCACCTTGCGGGCCACCTCTTCGTTGGTGAGCTCCGGCTCGCTCTCGGCGCTGACCAGCCGCAGCTCCTCACGCAAACGGTTGAGCACTTGGTGCAGGGTGACACCACCAAAACCAAGGGCCGCGAGCAGATCCTCGGTGGCCACCAGATTGCAGCGGCGCGCCACCTTGGCCATGGCTTCACCGTTGAGCAAGACGTCAAAGCCATCGCGGCCCAGCTCGCGTTCGAGCATCGAGGTGCCACGAAGGATGTTCTCATCTCGGTGGCTCTTCTTGTACCACTGGCGAATGCGATTGCGGGCTGTGGGTGTGGCCACAAAGTTGAGCCAATCGAGGCTGGGGTGCGCCGACTTCGCGGTCATCACCTGCACAAAGTCGCCGTTCCGCAGCGGAGTGGCGAGCGGGCAAAGGCGATCATTAATGCGAACTCCCTGGCAGCAATTACCCACCTCGGAGTGAATGCGGTAGGCAAAATCAACAGCCGTGGAGCCTTTGCGCAGGCCCACCACATCGCCCTTGGGGGTGAACACGAACACCTCTTCATCGAAGAGGTCTTCCTTGATCGAACGCAAAAAGTCGTTGCTGTCGTCGCCAACACCATCCTTTTGCCAATCCACCAGCTGACGCAGCCAGTTGAAGCGCTCAGCATCTGCCCCGAGAGCCGCAGGCGAACCGCCCTCTTTGTATTTCCAGTGGGCGGCGATGCCGAATTCAGCCACGCGGTGCATTTCCGCGGTGCGGATCTGCACCTCGATCGGCCGATGCCGACCGATCACAGCTGTATGCAGTGATTGATAGCCATTGGGCTTGGGCAGACCGATGTAGTCCTTGAAGCGACCAGGGATGGGGCGGAAGGTGTCATGCACCACCGCCAGAGCCCGGTAGCAACTTTCGAGATTGGGGCAGATGATCCGCAGGGCGGCCACGTCGTAGATCTCGTGGAACGCCTTCTGCTGGCGCTCCATCTTGTTCCAGATGCCGTAAAGGTGCTTTGGCCTACCGCTCACATCACAGTCGGAGAGTCCAACCGAAGCGAGCCTGTCGCGCAGCAACTGCACAGTGACACCCAAGCGCTCCTCGCGGTCGCTGCGCTTGCTCGCCACCTGCTGCTGCACGTCGCGGAAGGCCTCGGGCTCGAGGATCTTGAAGGCCAGGTCCTCGAGTTCCCACTTGAAGCGACCAATGCCGAGACGATTGGCCAGCGGGCCGTAGATCTCGCGCGTTTCGCGGGCGATGCGCTGCTGCTTCTCGGGCTTCAGCGCCCCGAGCGTGCGCATGTTGTGCAGCCGGTCGGCCAGCTTCACCAGCACCACACGGATATCGCTGGCCATGGCCAGAAACATGCGGCGCAGATTTTCGGCCTGGGCCTCGGTTTTGTTGGTGAAGTGAATGCCGCCGAGCTTGGTCACGCCCTCCACCAAACCGCGCACCTCAAGGCCGAAGTGCTGTTCGATCTCCTCGGGTGTGACGTCGGTGTCTTCGACAACGTCGTGCAGGAAGCCCGCCGCAATCACGCCGGCACTGGCACCGATATCGCGCAGTAGGTCGGCCACTGCCACCGGATGGCAGATGTAGGGCTCGCCGCTGGCACGCACCTGACCGTCGTGCAACTGAAAGGCGAAATGGAAGGCCGAAGCGAGCAGGCCTTCAGCGTCGGTGGGGCAACTGTCACCGGCACCGGGGGGCACGTGCTCAATGCAGCGGCATAACCACTCGGGCAACTGGATGCCGTAATCGGCTGGCCCATGGATCTCGCGCAGACCCAGCTCTCGAGCCAGTGCCGCACCAGCTGTCACAGTCTGCTCAGGAGCAGCTGCCTTCGCTGTGCCGGTCACCGCCTGGAGCATGACGCTCTGCCGTTCAGACCATCGTATGCAGCAGCTGAAACAAACCGACCCCACGTGCGGGTTTGCAGGCGAAACCACTGGCAAGGTGATCACTGACTAGCAGTGCCTCAACCGATGGCCGCACGGCAGAGCGCTGAGCCGGTGCTGAAGCTCGATCAATTAGTGGTGCGCTACCCGGCTGCCACCAGCGACACGCTGGCCGGGCTGACGCTGACCCTCAACGCCGGCGAGCGCCTGGCCCTGGTGGGTCCCTCTGGCTGCGGCAAGAGCACCGTGGCCCGGGCGGTGCTGCAGCTGCTGCCATTGGGGAGCACCTGCAGCGGCGGGCTGGAGCTAGGCGGCAAAGATCCGCGGGCGTTGCGGCGTGGCGCGCTGCGGCAGCTACGGGGCGAGGCGGTGGGCCTGGTGTTTCAAGACCCGATGACGCGGCTCAACCCGCTGCTGAACATTGGCGAGCACCTCGCCGACACCCTCGCCCAACACCGCCCCAGCTGGAAACGCCACCAAGTGCGGCTGCGGGCAGAGATGTTGCTGGAGCGGGTCGGCATCAGCTGCGATCGCTACGGCAGCTACCCCCACGAGTTCAGTGGCGGCATGCGCCAGCGGCTGGCGATCGCCCTGGCGATGGCGCTGGAGCCAGCGCTGGTGATCGCCGATGAACCCACCACCAGCCTGGATGTGGCCGTGGCGGGGCAGGTGATGGAGGAGCTCTGCCGGCTGTGCGAGGAATCAGGCACGGCACTGCTCCTCATCAGCCACGATCTGGCCATGGCGGGCCGCTGGTGCCAGCAGATCGCCGTGCTCGATCAGGGGCGCCTGGTGGAGCAGGCAGCCGCCACCCAGCTGCTCACCCAGCCGCAATCCGATCTGGGGCAACGGCTGGTGCACGCAGCCCGTGCTCGCGAGGGCAGCCGCACGCCGGCAGCCCCGGCCGATGCACCGCTGCTTTTGGAACTGGAGGATCTGCGCTGCTGGCATCCGCTGCCGGGCCTTCCCTGGCAGCGGCGTTGGTACCGGGCTGTGGATGGGGTCAGCCTGAAACTGCGCCAGGGTGAAACCGTGGGCGTGGTGGGGGCCTCAGGCTGCGGCAAGAGCACCCTGTGCCGGGCCCTGATGGGTCTGGTACCGGTGCGCGGCGGGAGCGTGCGGCTCCAGGGCCAGGATCTACGCCGATTGCGAGGCGAGCCGCTGCGGCGGGCACGGCGACGCATTCAGATGGTGTTCCAAGACCCGCTGGCCTGCCTCAACCCGGTGATGACCGTGGCCGACGCCATCGCCGATCCACTACTGATTCACGGGATGGCCAGCCGCGCCGAAGCCCGCGAACGGGCCCGGGAGCTACTGGCGGCCGTAGGGCTCAACCCACCAGAGGCCTATGCCAACCGCCTGCCGCGCCAGCTCTCGGGCGGCCAACAGCAACGGGTGGCGATCGCGCGCGCCCTGGTGCTGCAACCCCAGGTGCTGCTGTGCGATGAAAGCGTGAGCATGCTCGACGCTGAGATCCAAGCCGAGGTGTTGCAACTGCTGCGGGAGCTACAGGAACGGCTGGGGCTCGGGATGATCTTTGTGACGCACGACCTCTCGGTGGCCAGCGGCTTCTGCCAGCGGGTGATCGTGCTCGACGGGGGCCGGATCGTGGAGCAGGGGCCCGGCGATCAACTGCTGGAGCATCCGCAGGCAGCCATCACCCGCACGCTGGTGGATGCATGCCCACGGTTGCCATCAGCGGCTTGATCCACCATGGCAGTCGCTCTGAAACCACTCACCACAGAAACAAAAGTGGGCTGATCGCTAAAACGCGAAGGGGTATCTGGGTCGCCTTATTTCGCAGCTCCAAGATTTGGCAAAACCAACCTCCCCCCGGCGTAGCCGAGGGGGAACAACCATGACCCTGGTTTGACACCACCTCAACCTGATTGGGGTCAGACAACGCTTGGAGTGGCGACGACGAGCCGATCAACGCCCACGGCAGCTACAACCAGCTCGCCAGCAAGATCGTGGATGACATCAGTGACGAAGTCGCACTGGATTCGAAGGCTTGGTTTGCGGGGGCACTAACCTTTAGCAATTAAGTGGGAACCATCACGTGATCGAATTCGCCGGCACCAAGAGATGTTTCCGCTGAAGGCGAGCTCCAACCAGCGCTTTAGCATCCTCAGGCGAAGGATCATGCATGCGGTTGCGTGTTCTGACATTGATCGATCCATCATCCTGGTGTTTCAATCGCGCGCCTTGCTTGGGCTGCTGGCCGATCAGTTCAAGCACCTCAATGTGATTGCCGCCTGCGAGGGAGAGAGCGAAGCAATCAACGCTCTGAAAGAACAACGCGTCGGACTGATGGTTGTAGGTGATCGACTAAAAGAAGGCCAAATCACTTCTCTTGGAGCACGGGCAACCAAAATCCAGCCCAATCTTCGCATGATGGCGATCCTTCAAGACCCGATCAGCAGTCAACGCTGCACTCAGTTTCACGCCCTGATCGCTGATGCCGACATCGGGGTCGATGAGTTCCCCGTTTACCAAGGCCTAATGGCCATGCTAACCAACACGCAATATCGCAGCACAGGGATCCTCGAGCTACATACAGCGCTTGACCTCGCGACAAACAGCGACGACAGTTCGGCGATTCAGCTAACTTCCAGAGAGCATGACATTCTACGCTGTTATTCAATGGGCCTCACAAACCGGGAAGCAGCCCAAGCCCTTGGGCTTTCAACGTACACAGTTCAGACATACAGCTCAGATTTGCTTGCCAAGCTTGGTGTCAAGAACAGACAAAAAGCCCTGCTCAAAGCAGTTGCCATGGGGATCAGCAAGATCGCGAGCTAAACAAGCCCCAAAGCTCCTCTGGAAGCCCTGTCCCAAATACCCTCAACGGAGGGTAGGCAGCCAGCACGAGCATCTCCAAAATACAAAAGAGTGCACACAGAACCACCATGCCAGCAAACAAAGGCAAAGCGATTGGATTCACCAAAGGCTTGATTGCTGAACTTGGCATCACCTCACAACCTCAGTCGTTGATCAATGACGAAAAGATCGTCAACCCGTCTGACTACAACAGCGACTATACGAATGAAGCAGATGATGTCCCCGAACAGTGGGGTGGCGGCCGGCCAGCACGGATCTCCAATGGCTTTCCAGAGACCCGGAATATTCCATTCACAGCAGGCTTTGCCGATCTACTCAATGGCAATAATGTTGTTACTGGAGACTCTCGAGAAACTGCCGTTTACAACGCTCCTACCTCGAGTCTAATCTTTGGAGATGGCAATGATCAAGTCATCGGATCAGGAGGCTCAGACCCATTGCCAGTACCCAATTCAGGAGGGGTATACAACGACGAAAACGCATCAATTCTTCTCGGAGATGGGGATGACATCGTTGAAGGCACCTCCTCGAATGCTGGCATCCTCAATAACAAATCAGCCCTGATTGATGGAGGTCACGGCAATAACATAATCAAGGGCGACGGGGCTGGCAGGAACACCGGTTTACTCAACCGCGATGGAGCATCGATCAAGACTAAATCCGGCAATGATCTGATTCAAGGAACAGATGGAGGATCAGGCATCGTTAGCAGTGGCACAATTGAAACCGGCGGCGGCAACGATCAAGTGATCGGTAGTGGCGGACAAAATGGCATCGTTAATACGGGAATTATCAAAACCGGCAAAGGGGATGACACGCTTCTGGCAGATGCAGAGCCGACAGGACTTATCAAGGGAACTGCCTACGGAATTTGGGGTGGATCGGGCAGCAAGATCAACACCGGAGATGGCGACGACCGAATCACTGGCAACGCCGGCAACCAAGGGGCCATCGGAACAGGCATTTATCTTGAATCGACATCAGTCATCAAAACAGGGGATGGCAATGATCTGATCACAGGGCAAGGGGGCCAGTCTCTCGGCTATGCAACGGATACCAAGGGGGTAACGAACCTGGGCACCATTGACATGGGCGATGGAGACGATCGCCTGATCGCTCAGATTGGTGGATTTGGCGGTAAAAAGAATCGAAGCACTGGCCAATACACAGGTGGCACCTACAAGATGGGATCTGGCGATGACAGCGTGACAGGATTCGGCGCAGGCAACTTCAGCGGAGACGATGGCAACGACCAGATTCGACTTACAGACGGCACCTATATTCTGAGCTGGGACAGCACAACTGAAACGGGCGCTCTTACAAACACATCGGTGAATAACACATCCATGAATCTCACCAGCTTTGAGCTGATCGGTGGCCATCGGCAAACAACCGACTCCCTTCTTGGCTTGAATGATGGCTCAAGCACCATCATCGTCTATAACAACGGCGCGGACTCATACTACCTAGCTTAACCGCCAAATGACCATGCAAGCACCCAAGAAACAATCCCGCTCCTGGCTCATCCAGGGCTCCAGATTGATGATCTGGGCGCTTGCGGCCCTCTACCTCACAGTGGAAGGGCGTGAAATAACGCAGCTACGGCAGCTCACCACATTCAGCATTTTCGCAGTGCTTTTTGTGGTGGGCAGCTTTCAAGTAAGCGTTTCACGCCTACTTCTCAGCGTAGCTTCACGAAAAGAAGCTTCTGATGCTTATCGCGCTTCAATTCGGATGTTCCTCGCCTCACTCTTGGCGGTCATTGATGGCTGCATGGATGTGGCGATTAGCGGGATGACAGCCAGCGTTACACCTCTTCTAGCCCCACTATTGTTGCTGGGGTGGCTGGTGAATCTGGCGTGCATCGGCCTAGCGCTCTGGTCGATGGAAATTTTCCTCGGCGTGATCAAGCCGGCCCTCACGCTGAGTGATTCAGGCTGGAAAGGAAATAACGACTAGAGGGAAGACAAGGTCCCTACGTCAGTGGCGGTCCATCCGATCGCGCAATAAGGCTTCTGCTTGCCTACTCAGCCAGCCAACTCCCACCACTGGGGCTTCATGAAGTAGTCCTCATCCTCATAATCCACCAGGGCACCATCGGCATGGTTGACCAGATCAGAGGAGCGCACCTCGAAGCCAGCTTGTCGGGCAATGGCTGCGACCTCATCAGCGTCGGCCGCAGCCGTACCGGAGAGTTGCTGCTGTAGAGCCGGATCCTGACGCACGGCAACGATGAAGGCCTGAAGGCTGTGTTCGGCCATCGACAAGGCCTCGGGAGGGAAGGAAGCCCCAGTCTGGGTGCGGCGACGCAGAACGGCCAGCAACTTGTCGAACACCTCCGGAAGCGGTGCTTCAAACAGCATCCGCTCACGGTTGATCGGGTGATCGAGCCCCAACTGGAACGCATGCAGGGCCTGCCCGGGCAGCACCATCGGCAACTTGCGGCAGCGTGAATACACCGGATCACCCACGATCGGGTGACCGATATGGGCGCAATGCACGCGGATCTGATGGGTGCGGCCGGTATCGAGCTTGAAGCGCATCAGTGAGTAGTCGCCGAGACGCTCCAGCAGGGTCCAGTGGGTGCAGGCATGGCGGCCGCTGTCGTCGTGCACCACGGCGTATTTCTTGCGGTCGGCGGGATGACGGCCGATCGCCCCCACGATCGTGCCGTGTTCTGCAGCAGGCACACCGTGCACCACCGCCAAGTACTCCCGCGAGGCGATGCGCTTTTGGATCTGCACCTGCAGTTTCACCAGCGCTTCCTGGCTCTTGGCCACCACGATGCAGCCGGTGGTGTCCTTATCCAGGCGGTGCACGATGCCGGGGCGCAGCTTGCCGCTGATGCCCGGCAGGTCGGGGCAGTGGTGCAGCAGGCCGTTCACCAGGGTGCCGTCTTTGTTGCCCGGGGCCGGGTGCACCGTGAGGCCGGCCGGTTTGTTGAGCACGATCAAGTGCTCGTCTTCAAACAGCACATCCAGGGGGATCTCCTGGGGGATCAAATAAGGAAGAGGCTCCGGCGGCGGCATCCAGAGCTCCACCGTGTCGCTGTGGCGCAGGGGAGTTTTGGCGCGGCCTGTGACGCCATTCACCCGCACATACCCCGCCTCGATGAACTTCTGGATGCGGGCACGGCTCTGCTCTGGCCGCTGGGCCACCAGCCAGCGATCCAGCCGCATCGGCAGCGGCTTGGGGTAGGTGAGGGTGAGCAGCTCCCCTTCGCCTTCGCCGAATCCGCTCACGGCAATTCCAGGGCCAGAGGGCCCAGCGTGCCGCGGCGGAAATCGTCGAGAAAACGCTGCGCCATACGCGCCCTATCGCCGCTGGTGTGGCGAGCAGCGGCCGCTTCAAGCCAACCGTGGGCATCTGGCACCGGCACCCCGTAGCGGCTCTCGAGCAAGCCGGGCTTCACGCCAGAGGCTGCTACGCCCTCCAAGCCCGCCAGCATCTGCACAAAGGCCATCGCCACGGCCTCACCGTCGTAGGCGGCCTGGCCGATGTCGTCACACAGAGCGAGCCGCAGCGCCGCAAGCTGGTCATCGAGACGGGGAGGCAGCACGCCGGGGGCATCCAGGAGGTCCAAGTCCTGCCCCAGACGCACCCAGCGCAGGCTGCGGGTCACGCCGGCGCGGCGGGCGCTGTCCACCACCTTTTGACGCACGAGGCGGTTGATCAGGGCCGACTTGCCCACGTTCGGGAAGCCGAGCATCAGGGCCCGCACCGGACGGGGCAACATGCCGCGCGAGCGGCGGCGTTCATTCAGCGCATCACCGGCGCGGATCGCCGCCTGCTGCAGCTGCTTCACGCCTGTGCCGGCCCTGGCATCGCTCCACCAGGGGGTCTGCCCCTGGCTGCGGAACCAGGCATCCCAGGCGTCTTGCGCCACTCTTGGGATCATGTCGCGCCGGTTGAGCACCAGCAGGTGCTGCTTGCCCGAGATCCAGCGCTGCAGGCGCGGATGGCCGGTGGCAGTGGGGATCCGCGCATCGCGCACCTCGATCACCAAATCCACCTTGGCGAGGTTGCCGGTGAGTGAGCGCTCCGCCTTGGCGATGTGCCCCGGATACCACTGGATAGCCGGTGCGGCGGAACTCAGCAACTCACTCACGGAACCACCAACACAGGGCAGGGCGCCAGCTGGATCACACGCGAGGCGGTGCTGGGCGCTTCGTCAGCCTCCAGCGTGAGCCCTCGCGTGCCCATCACGATCACATCGGCATTGATCTCATCGGCCACGTCGCAAATCACGAAGGCTGGTTTGCCCTCCCGCTCGATCACCTCACAGCTCACCCCCTGCTCCTGGAAGCGGCTGCGGGCTTGCTCGAGCAGCTCGGCCACCGCCACCGGATCGTCCTGCTCGGGTTCCACCACCGAGAGCAGCACCAACGTGCTCTGGTGCTGCTGGGCGAGTTTGAGGGCCGTGGCAGCAGTTTCCGCAGCCTGACGGCTGCGATCGATCGGGAAGAGAACGGTCTCGAACATGGCCGACTGGCCGGTGCTCTCTTTGTTTAGCGCCAGAACGGCTGAGCACCAGGAATCCCAACGTTGTGGTTCCCCCCTTGACCGGCCCGCTAAATTCGCCCGACCTTTCCACTAGCTCTCCCCCATGGCGAAGCGCTCCCTGGCCAGCCTCTCCGCTGATGAACTGCGCGGCAAGCGCGTGCTGGTTCGGGTCGACTTCAACGTGCCCCTCAACGATGCCGGCGCCATCACCGATGACACCCGCATCCGCGCTGCCCTGCCCACCATCAACGACCTCAGCGGCAAGGGCGCCAAGGTGATCCTCTCGGCCCACTTCGGCCGTCCCAAGGGTCAGGTGAACGAGAGCATGCGCCTCACCCCTGTGGCTGCGCGCCTGGGCGAGCTGCTGGGCAAGAGCGTGGTGAAGACCGACAGCTGCATCGGCCCCGATGCCGAAGCCAAGGTGGCTGCCATGGCCGAAGGCGACGTGGTGCTGCTCGAAAACGTGCGCTTCTTCGCTGAGGAAGAGAAGAACGAGGGCGACTTCGCCAAGCAGCTGGCAGCCCTGGCTGACGTGTACGTGAACGACGCCTTCGGCGCCGCCCACCGCGCCCACGCCTCCACCGAGGGTGTGACCCAATACCTGAGCCCCAGCGTGGCCGGCCACCTGATGGAGAAGGAGCTGCAGTACCTGCAGGGCGCTATCGATGAGCCCAAGCGCCCCCTGGCTGCGATCGTGGGCGGCTCCAAGGTGAGCTCCAAGATCGGCGTGCTCGAGGCTCTGCTCGACAAGTGCGACAAGATCCTTGTCGGCGGCGGCATGATCTTCACCTTCTACAAGGCCCGCGGACTGGCCGTCGGCAAGAGCCTGGTGGAAGACGACAAGCTCGAGCTCGCCAAGGCGCTCGAGGCCAAGGCTGCTGCCAAGGGCGTGCAGTTCCTGCTGCCCACCGATGTGGTGCTGGCCGACAACTTCGCCCCCGACGCCAACAGCCAGGTCGCCAAGGTGGATGCCATCCCCGACGGCTGGATGGGTCTCGACATCGGCCCTGATTCCGTGAAGGTGTTCCAGGACGCCCTGGCCGACTGCAAGACCGTGATCTGGAACGGCCCCATGGGCGTGTTCGAGTTCGACGCCTTCGCCGCCGGCACCAACGCCATCGCCACCACCCTGGCCGACCTCAGCGGCAAGGGCTGCTGCACGATCATCGGCGGCGGTGACTCCGTGGCGGCTGTGGAGAAGGCTGGCCTGGCCGACAAGATGTCGCACATCTCCACCGGCGGCGGCGCCAGCCTCGAGCTGCTGGAAGGCAAGGTGCTGCCCGGTGTGGCCGCCCTCGACGAAGCCTGATCGTCGTTATTTCTTCTTCCTGTCGCCCGCTGGCAGGCCAAGGCGCTGGGCCAGAGCTTGCTGTTGCTGAACCTGTTCAGCACGCGACTTCTGGCTAGCGCTCGTGAACCCCTGCCAACAACCCTTCACGGCCGTGGGGTTGGAGGCCTTGGCCAGGCAGGCCTGGGCCTGATCGAGGTGCTGGAGGCGCTCGCTGCTGCGGGCCTCCTCGATGCCGCGCAGGCCCTGGATGTAGTCCATGCGCTGGGAGGGGCTGAGGCGGCCGAGGGCATCCATCAGCGGGCTGCTTGCGTCAGCTTTCTGGGGTTTGCTCAAGCTGGATCCAGCTCCGAGCAGCAGCACACCAGCCAGGGCAAGGGCGGCACGGGAACGAAGCATGCGATGGGCCATGGGGCAACGAAACAAAGCCCACCCATCCTGCGGAAGGCAAAGCCATTTACATGCTTCCGCTGGCGACACAGCTATGACCAGATGCAACTGAGCGGCCGCGCAGCACCACGGCAAACCCCAGCTCACTACGGCGGCACTCCAGCTGGCCGCCATGACTTGCCGCCACCCGCGCCGCAATCGCCAGGCCCAAACCGCAGTGGCCACTACCGCCGCGGGCGCGATCGAGCCGCAGAAACGGCTGCAGGGCCTGGGGCCAGGCTTCAGCGCTGACGCCGGGGCCCTGGTCCCAGACCTCAATACGAAAGCCATTCCCCTGCTCAGAGCGGAGCACCAGGCGCAGGGGCGGACGGCCGTGGCTGAAGGCGTTGTCGATGAGGTTGCTCACAGCCCGGCCGAGGGCGATGGGCTGCACGCAGGCCTGCAGGGGCTCGAGATCCAGCTGCAGCTGATCCGGCTCGATCGGTGCGCTGAGCTCCGCCAGCCACTGATCCAGGGGGAGCGACACCGCCGGTTCCGCATCACCACCACCGGCGAACAGCAGAAACTGACCCGTGATGCGCTCGAGGGCATCGAGATCAGCCTCGGCCCGCTGCTGCTCGCTCTGTCCCGCCAGCCGCAACCGCAGCCGGGTGAGAGGGCTTTTCAGATCGTGGGCAATGCCGGCAAGCATGGTGGCGCGCTCGCGGTCGTTGGCGGCCAGCCGCTGCACCATCGCCTTGAACCGTGCCGTGAGCCGCCGCACCGCACCGGAGCCGGCCGCGGGCAGGGGCACCGCGGCTGGATCGTGGTTGCCCACCTGCGCCAGGGCCTGCTCCAGCTGCTGCAGCGGCCGCTGCACCTCCCACCACAGGTAGAGCAGCGAACTGGAGATGCTGCCCGCGAGCAGCGCCAGCGCGAGCAACAGCGGATCAGGCGCCCTGCCGCTGGCCACATCAAGTGGTGTAAACAACCACACCGGCTCGAGCGGAGACAGCAGCTCCACCCACACCCCTGGTCGCTCACCCGCCGACGGCAGCACAGGCGGGCAGGGCTTGATTTCACGGCAGAGCTCCTGCTGCAGCTGGCGGGCCTGGCGCTGCAGACGACCGTCGCGACTCAAGGGAGGGTTGGCCCCCACCCGCAGCGGCAAGCCACTGAGGCGGGAGAGAGCCGCCGGTGGCAGGCGATCAAGGGCCAGCTCGCCCAGCCGCAGGTTGAACGCCACCTCAGGGCCGAGCTGGATGATCTGGGCCCGCTCCAGCCGCTGGGCTAGCAGGGTCTGCAGCAGCGCCAGGCTCAGGGCCGACACGCCGGCCCCCACCAGGGCGTACCTAACGGCTGCGGGGCTGGCCATCGGGCACAAACACATAGCCGTAGCCCCAGACCGTCTGCAGGTAGCGGGGCCGAGCGGGATCGGGCTCCACCAGCTTGCGCACCCGCGACACCTGCACATCCATGCTGCGGCTATCGGTATCGGAGCCTGGGCCGCGGGCCAACTCAATCAGCCGCTCACGCGAGAGGGGCCGGTGGGGGTGCTGCACAAAGGCCGCCAACAGGCTGAATTCACCGCTGGTGATCACCACCGGCTCACCGGCCCGTTCGAGGCTGCGGGCCGCCAGATCCAAGCGGGCATCGCCGAATTCCACCAGGCGGCCTTCAGCCAGGGGTGTCCCTGCAGGCAGGGCGACACGGCGGCGCAGCACCGCCTCGATGCGGGCGGTGAGTTCGCGGGGCAGGAAGGGCTTGCCGAGATAGTCATCGGCCCCTTGTTCCAGGCCAATAATGCGATCCACACCATCACCGCGGGCGGTGAGCATCACCACGGGCAGATCGTCGCCGCCATCGCGCAGACGGCGCAGCAGGGTGAGGCCGTCATCGCCGGGGAGCATCACATCAAGCACCACCAGATCAGGGCGTTGACCCTCCAGCCGGGCCACCAGCTGCTCGCCACTACTGAGGCAGCGCACGTCGTAACCCTGATCGATGAGATAGGTGCCGAGCAGTCGCCGCTGTTCGGGGTCGTCGTCGACCACCCAGATGCGCGCCTGGGAGCTGCGCTGCGCAACAACCATGGACGGGTTCAGCGAGGCTGGCTCGACTGTATGGAGATCACGGCGCTGCAACCGCACCAGACAGATCTGGTCACAGGTTGGCGGGGTGCCAGCTGCCTCCCATCCGGGCCCGCTCCATAGCCTGGAGCCATGCGACGCTGCCGCCTTCCCATCCTGGCGATTGTTCTAGGCATCAGCCTGGGCACGTCCGGTGCCGCCTGGGGGCAGACCCCGGCCGAGCAGCAGAGCTATCAGCAGCGGATGCAGCAACTGTTCCGGCAGCTCGATCGCAATAGCGATCAGCGGTTGCAGCGTCAGGAGGTGCAAGGCCAGCCCTATCTGGAACGGCACTTCGAGCGGCTGGACAGCCGCCGGCGCGGCTACCTCACCCCAACGGATCTGATGCCGGCCCAGACGCCTCGGGGTGAACGGGCAACACGCTTCTTCAGCCAGGCCGATCGCAATGGCGATGGCCGCATCGACCGGCGCGAAGCGGAGGCCTACAGCTGGCTGCTGCGCCACTTCGGCAAGGCCGATCGCAACGGTGATGGCAGTGTGGATCGGCAGGAGCTGCAGGGCCTGGCCGAGCAGCGCCGCCAACTCTCCGCCCCTGCCCAGCCTTGAACGCCGATCCATCTCACCTGCGCCTGGCCTGGATCGGGCTGGGGGCACTTGGCACACCGATGGCCCTCAACCTGCTGCAAGCCGGGTACGCACTCACCGTGTTCAACCGCACCGCTAGCCGCTGCGCACCCCTCAAGGAGGCCGGTGCCCACGTGGCGGCCAGCCCGGCGGAGGCAGCGCGCAACGCCGAGGTGCTGCTGCTGTGCGTGAGCGACGATCGCGCCGCAAAGGCCGCACTGCTCGATTTCTGTACAGACTGTACGGATTTACGCGATGCGGCGCTGCACGGCCTGAGCCCAGGCTCCCTGGTGATCGACTGCTCCACCATCGCCCCCGCCACCAGCCGCCGCCTCGCTGCCGCCTTGGCTGAGAAGCAGATTCACTACCTCGATGCCCCGGTCACCGGTGGCACAGAAGGCGCCAAGGCCGGCACGCTTTCGGTGCTGGTGGGGGGCGAAACCGACCAACTGGAGCGGGCCCGCCCCTTGCTGCAGGTGCTCGGCAGCTCGATCACCCACTTCGGCCCGGTGGGCGCCGGCCAGGAGGCCAAGGCGGTGAACCAGGTGCTGGTGGCCGGCAGCTACGCCGCGGTGGCCGAAGCCCTGATCCTGGCGGAGCGGCTGGGGCTCAACCGTGAGCAGGTGGTGGAGGCCCTCAAGGGCGGTGCCGCCGGCTCCTGGGCCCTCGAGCACCGCAGCGAGCGGATGATCAACGATCACTACCCGCTGGGGTTCAAGCTGGCGCTGCACCGCAAGGATCTGGGCATTGCCCTGGAGGCCGCCGCGGCCCAGCAGCTGGAGTTGCCCGTCACCGAACAGGTGGCCGCCATGGAAGACGCCCTGCTCGCCAGCGGCCACGGCGATCTCGATGTGTCGGCCCTGGCCCGCTGGTTCAGAAGCTGAGCGCGGCCCGATCGGCCACCACCTTCACCTGCTTGCTGGCGGCCACGATGCCCTTGGGGTGCACCAGGAGCACAGCCCAGGTCTGGGTACCGGGCTGATAAGGCGCCTGGGCACTCTTGAAGATGCCGCCACCGCCCAGGGCTTCGAGCTGCAGGTCGGGAGTGCGCATTCGAAGGAGGTCGGCAGCGGAGACCGGCTGGAGCGCACCGGCCACCACCGCGCCGTCGAGGGGTTCATCGAACACCACATCAACGTCGTAGCGCTGGCCGGTGAGCACGGCATCGGGGATCAACAGGCTCACCTTGAGGTCGCTGTCACCGCTGCGCAGGATCGAGCTCTCCCGAATCACCTCCTGGCTGTTGAAGCGATCGCCGCTGGCGCCGAGCACCAGCTGCTGCTGCGCCTCAAAGCGGAAGCGGTAAGCCCCTTCCTCGCGGCTGCCCGCCACGTTGATCTGCGTGGTGGCGCGTCCATCTTTCAGCGGAGCACCGGGTTGCACAGTCCAGCTGGCATCGGGGAACTGCTCGCGCAGCAGGAGTCGGCGATTTGCCACTTCGTCGGGGTCGAGGCCCTTGCCGGGCTCGAGCACCGTGGTGAGCACCTCAGGGGAGCTGCTGTTGAGGGCCTCCTGCAGCGCCTGCAGGCTGGGGGCCGCCCGCAGCGGTGCGGCCGTCACCAGGCCGGCCAGGGCAAGGGCAGCCGGCAGGAGAGGGCGCAACAGCACTGGAACTCAACCAACACACGGCCCTTAAGTTAGGCGCGCCTTCCCGCCGCGCCCATGTCCCGCCTGTTGATCGCGGCCAGCGGCACCGGCGGACATGTGTTTCCGGCTTTGGCGGTGGCCCGGGCCCTGCCGGCCGATTGGCAACTCCAGTGGCTGGGGGTGCCCAACCGGCTCGAAACCGAACTGGTGCCCGCCGACATCCCGCTCCACACCGTGAACGCCGGCGGCCTGCAAGGGCGCGGCCTGCAGAAACTGCTCAACCTCTTGCGCTTGCTCGGGGCCAGCTGGAGCGTGCGCCAGCTGATCCGCCGCGAGGGGATCCGCGTGGTGTTCAGCACCGGCGGCTACATCGCCGCACCAGCGATCCTGGCGGCCCGCTGGTGCGGCGTGCCCGTGGTGCTGCACGAATCCAACGGCGTGCCCGGCCGGGTCACGCGCCTGCTCGGCAAGCTCTGCAGCCGCGTAGCCGTGGGGTTGCCCCAGGCCGCCGAACGCCTACCCGGCTGCCAGCCCCGGGTGACGGGCACCCCCGTGCGACGGGAGTTTTTGGAACCAGCGCCGCTGCCCGCCTGGATGCCCGCAGGATCCGGGCCGTTGCTGGTGGTGATGGGCGGCAGCCAGGGGGCCGTGGGGCTCAACCGCATGGTGCGGCCGCTGCTGCCCCAATTGCTCGCTGCAGGCTGCCGGGTGGTGCACCTCAGCGGCAGCAACGATCCCGACAGCGGCCAGCTGCAGCACCCCGCCTACGGCGAGCGCCGCTTCAGCGATGAGGTGCCAGGCCTGCTTCAACACGCCGACTTAGTGATCAGCCGCGCCGGCGCCGGCAGCCTCAGCGAACTGGCGGTGTGCGGCAGCCCCACAATCCTGGTGCCCTTCCCCCAAGCGGCCGACAAACACCAAGACGCCAATGCCGGTGCCGCCGCAGCCTTTGGCGCCGCCGTGATCGTGTGGCAACACCCGCCAGATCACCCCGCCCTGGGGCAGGCGATCTGGCGGCTGCTCGGTCCGCGGCTGCGGGGCTGCGATCCGGCTATGGATCCGCTGCTGCAGCTGCGGGCCGGGATGGAGCGGCTGGCGGTGCGCGATGCCGATCAGTTGCTGGCGGGGGTGTTGCTGGAGTTGAGCGCCTGAGGAAGCTCCTGGCGCATCGCATGAATGATGCGCCGATTGCCGCGTCGGTTTTGATAGCCGATGCGCAACCAGGAGTCATCCAGCCCTTCAAACGAGCGGCAATCGCGCAACAGGATGCGATGGCGCGTTTCCAAGGCCTCCCGCAAGGGCTGAAGCGAGCACGGCACCCCAGCACACTCACCACGGATCAACAGATAGTTCGCCGCCGAAGGCATCGGCACAAGGCCGGGCAGATCAGCGATCTGTTGCGTCAGCCAAGCACCCTCCTCCGCCGTCCAGCGCTGAACACGGCGCATCCAGGCCGAATGACGCGCGGGGCTGCGGAGCAACGCCTGAGCCACCGCCGCTGCCATGGCATTCACGGGCCAGGGATCGCGCCATCGCGCCCAGCGCTGCAACCGCTCAGGCTGGGCCACGGCGTAGCCCAACCGCAGCCCAGCGATGCCATACAGCTTGGTGAGGCTGCGGATCACCACAAGGTTGGGGTAGACCTCCACCAGAGGGATCAGGGACTGCGCCTCGCCACCGGGCACCAGGGGTAGAAAGGCTTCGTCGCAAATCACTAGGGCACAGCGCTGCAACAGGGGCTCAAGCGAAGCGCGACTCCACAGCTGACCGGTGGGGTTGTGGGGGTTGGTGATCCAGGCAACCTCTGCATGACATGACACGGCAGGGAAGGGAGCAGGCCCCGGACTTCCCCAGTTCAGCGGCAACGGCAACGCAACCGTGGAACCGCTCCAGCACGCCAGAGCCCGCTGATAGTCGGCAAAGCCGGGTTGAGGCAGCAAGGATGATCCCGCTGCTGCCGCATCGCGGGCCACCCAGGTGAAGAGTTCAGCGGCCCCGTTCCCGGGCAGCACATACGCCGCTGGCAATCGATGCACTGCACCGATGCAACCGGTGAGGCCTGCCAATCGGCGATCTGGATAGGCATTGAACGGGGCAGTTAGACGCCTCGCGCGAGCTCCCCAAGGCAGACGGAAGGGGGCCAGTGATGCACTGGCATCCAGCAGCTGGTCGGGCCGACAGCCCAAGCGGCGCGCTGCATCCTCAACATTGCCACCGTGGGCTTCGGGCACACCACACCAGCACACACGACCACCAGCCTGATCGACGCCACGCCAAGCAACCGTTAAAACAGCTGAGCTCCTCCCCGCCGCGAATGCCACAGCTCGGCTTGCTGGCCCGTGCCTTGGCGTTTGCCGCGACCCTGAACGCCCTGCCGGTGGGCGCCGCGGAGGCAACAGCTGTGATCCGCACACTGGAGCAGAGAAGATGTGAAGGTTGCGACCTGCAAGATGCGGATCTGGTTCACGCCGACCTGAGAGATTCCCGGCTGCAGGGAGCCAAGCTTCAACGGGCCAATCTCAGCGGAGCAAGGCTGGATGGTGCCAATCTTCAACAGGCTGATCTCAGCTTCACCAGCCTTTCAGGTGCATCACTACGCGGCGCTGATCTTCGCGGAGCCAGGCTGATCGGAACCGATCTGCGTCATGCCGATCTCAGCGGTGCCCAACTGGACAGCGGGGCCCTGAGCCGAAGCCACTGGCAACAAACGAAGGGAATTTCCCTATCAGCCCACAGCTACGCAGAACTGCACAACGCGGGAATCAGGGCTACTCAAGCAGGGCGCCACCCTGATGCAGAGCATTGGTTTAGCAGTGCCATTCAACGCATGCCCGATGCAGCGATCAGCTGGGTTGCACGAGGCCTGAGCAGAGCCGAACAAGGCCATGTGCCCATGGCCGCTCGCGACCTCCGCTACGCAGCCTCGCTTTACGCCTCGATGGGTGACACAGAACAGGCTGAAGCGCTCAACAAAGCCGCCACCCTGCTACTTGAACCTGCCCCTCGACCTAAAGGAGGCAATGGAGCAGGCTCACAACTGGTGGGTGCAGCAATCACCGCCTTTCAAATGCTCGCCCCACTCGCAGCAAAAACGATGCTTCCGATCCCCTTCTAAAACGCAGGCGCAGGTGCACCGATGAACTGGCGCGCATCCTGAGTGGTCGCCTGATAACCATAACCAAAGGCACCACCTTGAACATCGTCAACGATTCTTGGCGTAACCAAAATCACCAGCTCGTTTTTGGAGCGCGTATTCGACGAGGACCTAAAAAACTGTCCCACAAAAGGCAGGTCACCAAGAATCGGCCACTTGGTGACAGCCTGCCGATCTTCATCCGAAATCACACCGGTGAGAATCAGCGTTTGCCCATCACGAACACGCACAGATCCCGTATCCAGGCGACGCACACGCAAAATACTGACGCTGCCACAGCCCTGAATCTGCTGGGGCGTATCAGCCACCGCCGAAACAGCCGGCGACAAGGCAAAGGTTACAAATCCATTGTCATCAATTTTGGACACCTTGGCGCCAAATGTGAGCCCAGCCGTACCAAACTCAGGCTGGCAGGTATTAGGGGCACCATTCTGCCCAGCCTGAACTGTGTAATCCGTAATCACCTGGGTGCCAACAGTCACAAATGATTCATTGGCAAACGGACGTCCAATCGATGCCGTATTGAGCACGGCATTACCGCCCTCACCCGCTGCCGCAGCAACGGCGGCTCCTCCCTGGATCGGCTCCGAATTTTCACTCAGAATCAGCGTAGGACTCGCCAAAACCTTGGTATTTTCAGACTGAATCTGCGCACGAACCAGATCGTAGAAATTGTTGGATGCATAGTTCTCGCCAGGATTGACAGGGCCAGGGATCAACGGGTCCGCCGAGATAGGAGGGAGCCGGCTGTTAAAGGCTCCAACCATTTGCCCCTCCTGGCTAACGATGAAATTATTTCCATTCCTAAAAGCAAAGCTATTCTTGATGTCGGTATCATTTTTCAGCGTGACATCCAGGATCCGCACGGTCAAAGCAACCTGCCGCTGGCGAAGATCGATCTGACGCAAATAGTTCTCTGCGATACTCACCAGCTGTCCATCACCAACCAAGGTCACTGTCTGAAGCCGAGAGTCGGTCGTACCAATCAAACCCAGCAACGGACCCGATGCAGACCCATAGGTTTCAGTCGATGTGATGGTTTCCTGCTTGCTCTGCTGGATTTGCTCCGCACCTGCAACCTGATTAGACAGTGACTGACCCGACGTCACAACATTGGTGATCGAGGTGACTTTGGTGATCCGCGCTCCCAAGCTGGCCAGATAGTTAGCTGCCGAGTCAGCGGAGACCTGATTCAGCCGATACACCTTCGAAAGTTGTGCACCAAACGTTTTGCCCAACACAGAGGGGCCAACCATCAACATCCGACCCTCGAGCCTGCCCTGCAAGCCTGCAGCCAGCAAGACTGAATTCACTGCCCGTGCATACGATTCACCGCGAAACGCCAACGACACCAATGCCTCAGGCGTCGATGCCGTTGACGGCTGGCCAGCAGCACTGGCCCGCGTAGACGAGGCATCATCTGCCACGTAAACGAAGCCATATCCCCCCAGTTGCGCCAGCGCCATCAGGGCATCTTTGGGTGGTGCATTCCGCAGCGTCATCGTGACCGGTGGGCCATCCAGCTTCAGAAAACTGCGGTTGGAGAGCACCATCGTTCCCACCGCCATATCCCCAAGCGGTGGTGCCACCGCCCGGGGCTGAAGCGGTGGTGCATAGGAGGGCTGAGGAACAGCGCCGGGTTGCCGCAGATTCAACCGAGCTGACTGATCCGTGGGTTGGGTCGGCGTTGAAAAACGAATGATCAGATTGCGGCCATCGGCACTGACCACCGGCCGACTCAGCGGCGCACCGGGCATCGGCACCACCTCAAGCTGATAGTCCCGGCCTGATCCGGCCAGACTCACGCTCTGCAAGCCGGCTTCAGGCAGCGTGATGCGCTGTGGCCCCACACGCAGCGCTGCCGGGGCACCAATCTGCAGATCACCACGCCAACGCTGTCCATCGCGGCTCTGTTGCAACACCGGGGCTGCCCCCGTGCCTTCGATCACCAGCTCAACGCTCTCGGTGGAACGCCTGAGGGTGAGCACCATGGAACCACCCGTGCTTGATGGCGGTGCAGACGGAGCAGCTGCACCAGTTGGTCGGGAGATGGCCGCCATGGGCTGCAGCGTTGCCGCGGCGGCCAACACGGCCACAACCAGGCCACAACGCAGCGTCACGCTTGATCCCCAGGCGGTTTTAGGCGGATGGTATCGGCAAATACCAGGCCAGGCCAGGCTTCAGGGGGATGCGTTGCCCGGCTCGGCTTGGCTGTAGAGGCTCAAATTGAGGCGCAGTTGCGTGGCAGTGGCGGCATCGTTGCTGTCGTGCTTCAGGCTGAGATCGCTCTGCACCACGAGCAGGCTGAGGGCCTCGAGCCTCCTCAAAAAATTGAGCAGCTGGGGGCCTGAACCCCTGGCGCTCAGCAGGAACGACGTTTTCTGCAGACCTGGTGCCAACAACGGATCGGGTGGGGGAGCTGGGGTTTTGTCCTTGGCTGCATTGGGTTTGGCCGCTTGGGCATCAGCCCTCGGTGCCGCGATCGTGATCGGCTCATACCCATCGAGAGCCACTCCGCTGCGCTGGGCTTCAGCGCTGAGTTGGGCCATGAAGGTCTTGATCTGGCCGCTGCCTGCAATCAAGCCGAGGATCTGGCGACTGCGTTGCTCCTCTTGTGCAACGTTGTCGCTCAGCTTCACGAGCTGGGCCCGCAGCAAAGGCAAGCGCTGGCGCTGCTCCGCCAGTTGCTCAAGCTCTCGCTGATCAATCTGCAAGCGCTGCCAGGCGGGCCACACTCCCCCCGCTGCCAACCCAACGCTCAAGATCACACCGGCAGCAATGGGCAACCCCACCAGCAACCAGTGGCGCTTGAAGGGGGGCGACTGCCCCGTCTGCAGGTTGGTCATGGCAGCACCCCCGCTTGGTCCAGGATCTGCAGGCGCCTGGCCAACCCCTGCGCGCCGAGTGTCTCGAGCAGCTGAACCTGCTGCGGTGCAGGCACTGCTGCGAAAGCCGCGGTTAGGTCCCAATCCACCGGTGCGCCTGGCTTCGCCGGATCACGGCTGAGCTTCACCACCTTCACACCCTTCGCGTCAAACAAGAGGGATTCAGCCAGCAAGAGGCTCAAGGCATTCACCCGCCGAAACGCCTGCGGATCTGCGGCCACCCCCTTCAGCTTCAAGTTGCTGCCCTGCACCTGAGCCTCCGTGAGCTGAACGCCCTGAGGAGTGATCGCAGCCAACTGCGCCATCAGAGCCGATCCCGACGACACCGCCACCAAGCCTTTGGCCAGCCCGTCGTTGCTGCGCTGCAAGCTGCTGAGCTTGCGGCGCTGGCCCATGGCCTGGCTCTCCAGCGCTTGCACCTGAGCCGTGATGCCCCGCAGATCCTGCAACTCCTGGTTGATCTGGCTCTGGCGCCACAGCAGCCAACCCCAACCCAACAGCACAGCCGCCAACAACCCTCCCCCCAGGGCAGCCCCACGCAGCAGCAGCCCCTTGGCCGGCGGCAACGGCTCCGCCTGTGGCGGCAAACCGCGCTCCAGGCGCCGCTGACGCAGAAGGTCGCCATCGCTCTCCAGCCAGCTCGGCCTGCTCACGGCTGCCGCTCTCCCGCTGCCAGCCCCCAAAGCGCTGCGGTGCCTGCTCCAGGCTCAAAGGGCGTCACCGGGCAGCCCAACCAGGCCGTCAGCTGTGGAAGCCACGTTTGCACCATGGATTCCGAGCCGATCAAGAGTCCGGCGCTGGGGCTGTAGCGCTGAGCCCAGCGGCGCAGTGGTGCCTCCAGTAGCTCGCCAGCCGGTGGGCAGGGCCACTCCCCCAGCGGCTGACCCTGCTCAAGGGCCAAGAGCCAGCTCTGCTGGTCGTCCAGCTGCAGCACCACCTGCACGCCATCCTCGAGCTGAGGCTTCACGGCGCGCCAGAGGCAGATCGGCAGCGCTTCGAGGCCATCGAGGGCGATGCCCGCCTGGCTGCACACCTCGATCCAGGCCTCCAGCAGCTGCCGCTGCACTGCCAACAACAACGACCGCGGCGGATCGCCCAGCAACGGCTCGATCCACAGGTCTGCATCCTGCAACGACCAGGGCAGATCCAGCTCTCCCTGCTGCTGGCGCACCACCAGCTCGGGAGCCTCGGGCCACTGCCCATCGGGCCACTCGATCACCCGCCAGGCGGTGGCTGCCCGAGGCAACACGGCCTTCACATGCGCCCCGGGATAACCGCGCTCAATCAGCCAATCCCCGAGCAGATCGCCCAAGGCCTCCACCGCTACAGGCGCCCCGTTCTCACACACGCCCTGAGGCAGAGGCACCCGCTCATGCCACACCAGGCGCTCGGCCTCCAGCACCATCGCCACGAGAGCCTGATCCTCCAGCTGGAGGTACACCCGGCGCGGGAACAGCCAGCTCTGCAGCGGCGCTAAACGATCTCGGACGCCCGCAAGCACCACCGCAGCTCAGCTGCCATCTGCGCGCAACCTATCGCCAGCCCACGCCGCTGCCCACCGCTTCGCTGATGCTGCGGAAGCCGTGGCGATCCAGCTGCTGCACCAGCCCCTCCAAGATCGTGGGCACAAGCTGCGGGCCCTCATAGATCCAGGCGGTGTAGAGCTGAATCAACGAGGCGCCAGCACAGATGCGCTCCCAGGCCGCCTCGGGGGAATCGATGCCGCCCACACCGATCAGGGGCAGGCCGGGACCCGCCACCGCCCGCAAGCGCCGCAGCACCTCCAAGGCGCGGCCGCGGAGCGGGGCGCCACTGAGGCCACCGGCTTCTTCGGCCAGGCTGCGGCCGGTTTGCACGATGCGGCGCTGCTCCAGGCCGAGGCGGTTGAGGCTGGTGTTCACTGCGATCACGCCGGCCAGGCCCTCCTCGTAGGCCAGGCGGGCAATCGCATCGATGGCTTCATCCTCGAGATCGGGAGCGATCTTCACCAGCAGCGGCGGGCAGGCAGGCAGGCGCCGCAACCGCTCCACCAGACGGCGCAGCTGGGCATCGTCTTGCAACTCCCTGAGGCCCGGGGTGTTGGGGGAGCTCACGTTGATGACGGCGTAATCCGCCAGGGGAGCCAGCAGCTCCAGCGACGAGGCGTAATCGTCTGGCGCCTGCTCCAGGGAGGTGATTTTGGACTTGCCGAGATTGATCCCCAGCACCGCCGGCCGCTGACCCACCGCTGGCAAGGCTTGCCGCTCCAGGGTGCGGCGGGCCGCCAGGGCACCACGATTGTTGAAACCCATGCGATTGAGGGCCGCCCGCTCCGCCGCCAGCCGGAACAGCCGGGGCTTGGGGTTGCCGGGCTGGGCATGCCAGGTGATCGTGCCCACCTCGGCAAAGCCGAAACCAAACAAATGCCAGATGCCAGCGGCCACGGCGTTTTTGTCGAACCCGGCGGCCAGACCCACGGGATTGCGGAAGCGGCAACCAAACAGCGTTTGCTCGAGGCGCAGATCGCGCACCTCCAGCTCGGCGCCCAACCCTGCCAGGCTGCCGCTCACCAGCGGCCAGTTGCGCCGCAGCGAGGCCTGGCCTAAGGCCTGGAGGGTGAGCTGGCTGAGCTGCTCGGCATCTGCCCCCTCATCGCGGCTGAGCAGTGGCCCTACAAAACGCTGATAGAGAGCCCCGGTGCCGAGTTCAGCCATCCAGATCTCTCTCCACCTCACCTGATCCTGACGCGTCCCTGGCCAGGCGCCAGCGCGCGTCAGCGGTTGGCTGCACCTGCCAGTCGCGCCAGCGCCAGGATTCCGTGCGCGCCTCAAGCTTTTTGAGTGGCTGCTCCACCAGCTGGGCGAGCTCCATCAGGCTGAGGCCATAGCCACCATCCGCCAGGCGATCAGCCAACTCCAGGCGGGTGAGCAGCTGCTGCAGTGCCGGCGGCGCCAGGTCGGGCGCCGGCTCAGGCTCGCTCACCATCAGACCGCCGTAGTCGCCCTGCGCCAGCTGGGGCTGCTGGCGTTTCGAGAAGGCCACGGCAATGGCGTCGCAGCGGTCGTTATCGGGATCGCCGCTGTGACCTTTCACGTAGGAGAACGGCAGACCGTTCACGCGAGCGGCATCAAGAGCCTCCCAGAGATCGCGGTTGAGCACAGGGCTGCCGGAAGCGGTGCGCCAGCCCTTGCGCTTCCAGCCATTGATCCACTTGCTGAAGCCATCGATCAGATATTTGGAATCGGTGCGAATCGTGAGGTTGGGATCACGCGGCAGCACTGCCAGCTTCTCGAGCAGCGTTAACGCTGCTGTGAGCTCCATGCGGTTATTGGTGGTGTTGGCTTCAAAGCCACCAAACTCCTGCACCGAACCATCGCTGAAACGCAGCAGGCACCCCCAGCCTCCGGGACCGGGGTTGCCGCTACAGGCTCCATCACAGGCGGCCGCTACCACCACTGGCTGATCGGGCACTGGGCGTTCACCTCCAAGTCCGGTACAACTCTCTCCTGTTGCCGAGCGCAGGAGAGACCCCCATGCAGCGAACCTACCTGCCGTTCCTGGCCGTGGTCGCGGCAGCCGCAGCGCCCACCTGGGCAGCCGGTGTGTTCAGCAGCCAGCCGCTGGAGCAGGAGCGCTTCGCCGTGCTGGCGCAGCCCGTGGGCAACAGCGAGTGGAAGCTGCTGGTGCTCGAGCAGATCAAGCCACAGCCCCTCTGCTGGGAACAACGCGGCGATGGGCTGATCGATCCGGCCCTCAACCGCTTTGATTTCAGCGGCATCTGCAGCCGCTACCTGGACAGCAACGGCTACTCGCTACGGGTGGCTGATCAAGACTTGGCCAGCCGCTACCGGCTGCGACTGGAGCAGCAGGGCCAGGGCGTGGCACTGGTCGCGATGAGCCCCAGCCAGCCCGCGGAACTCCTGGTGGGCACAGGGCCCCTGCCCAAGCGCGACCGCAATGGCTTCGTGGCCATCAAGCTGGAGCCGGGCTGGAACCTGGAGCGGCGCGCCTACGGCAGCCAGACCCTGAGCCACGTGTATTTCGCCAACGGCACCCCTCTCAGCCAGCTGATCGCCAAAGCCAGCCGCAACAGCACCACCACCGCCATGCCGGCCGCCCTCGGCGCGCTCAAGCCATTGCCACCGCAACCGGACAACAGCAGCGGCCCCATCGCCCTGCAAGTGATCCCCTACAAGCCGTAGGCCAGCTCACACAGCGGTCCACCTCCCCTGGCCCATGTTTTCCTCCTGCCGTAAGTTTCTCTTGTGTGAGGAGTGCGGGACACCACTTCCGGGGTCGAAACGAGGACAGACTCCCAGAAGCGTTCCGAACTCAAAGCCCTGCCTTCGGCGGGGCTTTTTTATTGGCAGGTCGCAGGGCAGCCAACCGGTGTGACCCGCATGAGAAAAGCCGGCCCCGAAGGACCGGCTGGCGATGGAGTGGTGTGGCCCAACGAGCGGGCCACGGGCGTGATCACTTGATGGTGACCTTGCCGCCGGCCTCTTCAATGGCCTTCTTGAGGGTCTCGGCATCAGCCTTGGACACGCCTTCCTTGACGGAGCAAGGGGCGCCTTCCACGAGAGCCTTGGCTTCGCCCAGGCCCAGGCCGGTGGCTTCGCGCACGGCCTTGAGCACTTTGATCTTGGCAGCAGCGTCGAAGCTTTCGAGAACGACGTCGAACTCGGTCTTCTCTTCAGCGGCTTCAGCACCACCACCAGCGGCGGGAGCGGCCATCACAACGCCGGCAGACGCGGCGGCGGACACACCGAAAGCCTCTTCAATCTGCTTGACGAGCTCGGAAGCTTCAAGCAGAGAGAGCGACTTCAGTTGCTCGAGAATTTGGTCGGTTGTAGCAGACATGGTTGGGAATCAGCAACAGATCTGTGTGAACAGTCGGAGCGGAGAGCTCAGCAGAGCAGGCCTCAGTTGGCCGTGCCCTCGCCGTCGGCGTGCTGCTTGAGCGCCCGGGCAAGACCGGAGGGAACTTCGTTGATGCCCACAGCCACCTTGGTAGCCACAGCGTTGATCGCACCTGCGATCTGCGCCATGAGCACCTCCTTGGAGGGCAGATCCCCGATGGCCTTGATTTCGGTCTGCGAGAGGAGCTTGCCTTCGAAAAGGCCGCCCTTCGTTTCCGATTTCTTGGTGTCCTTCTGGAAGGCCTGAACGGCCTTCACGGCACCACCCACGTCGCCCTTGACGAGCACGAAGGCGTTGGTGCCGGTGAGGAGGGAATCCAGTTCCGACCAAGCGCTGTCGCCATCAATGGCACGGCGCATCAAGGTGTTTTTGGTCACCTTGCACACACCGTTGCTGGCCTGCAGACGGGTCCGCAGATCAGACATCTCCTTGATGGACAGGCCCTTGTAATCAAGAACCAGCGCCATTTCGGCCTCACCGAGGAGCTGCTTGAGCTCTTCGACGATCTGTTGCTTGTTCTCCAGCGTGCGGCCCATAGGAAACGGATCGGATCGGGGGAACAAGCCGGGTACGCAGCCCCAGTGCGGATGCACTCGAGGGGCTGCGGCTTGCATTCCCCCAGCAGCGAACCGCCAGGGCAAAACCAGTCGCGTGCACCTCGGCAGGGTTTACGGCTTACGGCAGCGAATCACCGGAGTGAACGCCGAACTTGGGCAGACCTGCTGTCTTGGGTAGGGCGCGTGCCCTTCTGGCGTTAGCCAGCTTGCAAACATACAACAAAGCCCCCGCCGGAGCGGGGGCAAGGCGGCAGGGGATCCCCGCCGACAGGCGCTGACGATCAGCCGTCCTGCTTGATGTCCTGCAGGGCGGACACATCCACTTCCACCGAGGGACCCATGGTGGAGGTGATGTAGAGGCTCTTCCAATAGCGACCCTTCGCACCGCTGGGCTTGTTGCGGTCGATGGTCTCCTGGAGGGCCTTGAGGTTGTCGAGCAGCTTGGCGGCGTCGAAGCTGGCTTTCCCGAAACGCACGTGCACGATGCCGGTGCGGTCAGCGCGGAACTCAAGCTTGCCGGCCTTGAACTCGCTAATGGCGCCAGCCAGATCGGTGGTGACCGTGCCTGCCTTGGGGTTGGGCATCAGGCCACGGGGGCCGAGCACACGACCCAGCTTGGCCACCTTGGGCATCATGTCGGGGGTAGCGATCAGCAGGTCGAACTCCATCTCGCCCTTGGCGATGGTGTCCACCAGCTCGTCGTCACCAGCCAGGTCGGCGCCGGCAGCCTTGGCCTCGGCAACCTTTTCACCACGGGCGATCACGGCGATGCGGATGCTCTGGCCGGTGCCGTGGGGCAGCGCCACGGTGGTGCGCAGCTGCTGGTCGGTGTACTTCGGGTCGATGCCGAGGCGGGCGTGGGCCTCAACGGTCTCGTCGAACTTGGCGGTGGCGTTGGCCTTCACCAGTTCCACCGCATCCAACGGGGAATAGGTGCGGGTCTCAACCTTGCCGAAGGCGGCGGAATAACGCTTGGAAACTTTGGGCATGTCAGGCGTGGGGTGCAGGCGAGCCCAAGGGCTCTCCCCCGATAAGGGACAAGAAGGGGACGGGGATCAGCGTTGGGCCGAGGCCCGCTGATTTCAGTCCTTCACGGCAACGCCCATGTTGCGGGCGGTGCCTTCGATGATGCGCATAGCCGAGTCAACGCTGGTGCAGTTGAGGTCGGGCAGCTTGGTCTTGGCGATCTCCTCGAGCTGTGCGCGGCTGATGGCGCCCACGGAACCCTTGGAGGAGGTGGCAGCACCCTTCTCGATGCCGGCTGCTTTGTTGATCAGCACGGAAGCGGGAGGGGTCTTGGTGATGAAGGTGAAACTGCGGTCTTCAAAAACCGAGATTTCAACCGGAATCACATAGCCAGCCTTGTCCTGCGTCCGAGCGTTGTACTCCTTGCAGAACGCCATGATGTTCACGCCGTGCTGACCGAGGGCAGGGCCCACCGGCGGCGCGGGGTTGGCTTTACCGGCCTGGAGGGCCAGCTTGATCACAGCTACAACTTTTTTTGCCATCGTCCTGGCGTCTTGAGCAATCTGCGGATCCGCGACCCTAGGGCAGCGGGTGCGGCGGATCCCGGAGACCGGAACACCGCCTGTGGCCGCCCTCCGCAGGGAGACGGCCGCACCGGAATCAGCTCTGCTTGCTGATCTGGGAGAACTCGAGTTCCACCGGGGTTTCCCGGCCGAAGATTGAGAGCAGGGCCTTGAGCTTGTTGCGCTCGCCCGACACTTCGATCACCTCGCCCTGGAAATCCTTGAACGGACCAGCCGTGACCAAGATCTGATCGCCCTCGGTGAGGTCGACCTTCACCACAGGCTTCTTCTCAGCGGCGCGCTTGAAGATGCGATCCACCTCGGAGCGGCTGAGGGGGCGGGGTTTGATGTGACCGCGGGCCTTGCCGGTGGCGCGGCGATCTTCAGCGCCCACAAAGTTGATCACGTTCGGGGTGCTGCGCACCGCCATCATCGTGTCCTCATCCAGCACCATGCGCACGAGCACATAGCCGGGGAACACCTTCTCTTCGGTGCTGGTGCGGCTGCCGTCTTTCTTGAGCTTCACCGCCGGGGTCTGCGGGATTTCGATCTCGAGGATGCGGTTGTCCACGCCCAGGGTCACGGCGCGCTGCTCGAGCGTGGCCTTCACCTTCTTCTCACAGCTGGAGGCCACCTGCACCGCATACCAGCGGGCGATCGGAGCACGCCCTTCGGCAACGGCAGGAGCCGGGGCTTCAGCCACCTCGGCCACATCGGCAACAGCCAACTCTTCGGGGCTCAGATCAACGTCGGACACGGGCAACGGCAAGGGAAGAACGATGAATCAGCGGAACACCTGGGCATTCACCCAGCTGTAGAAGCGATCGATGGCGGCGATGGCGAAGGCCGAGAGGGTCACCATCAGGATCACAGCCACCGACTCGGCGAACAGCTGCTGGCGACTGGGCCACACCACCTTGCGGAGCTCGGCCACGGTGTTGCCCACAAAGCCCTCGGAGGCTGGCGGGTTGGGTTGTGGCTCTGTCGGGGTTTCCACCGGAGTGTCCAGAAGGGGTTCGCACAGCGAGCGCTCACGCTGTTGCGCAAACAGCCACCCTACCGGACGTGATCAAACGGCCTGGCCGACGGGACTGAAGTGCAGCGCGCCCTCAGCCTCAGCCAGGCTCACCTGCACGGCGGCCGCGCCGAGGAAGCGCTCCTCGAGCAGTTCGGTGGCCAGAGGATTTTCGATGCGGCGACGCAGCAGACGACGCAGCGGCCGTGCGCCGTACTCCGGCTCGTATCCCTGCTGGGCTAGCCACGGCACCACCGGCGGATCCACCTGGAGCTCCAGGCCCTGCTCCCGCAGCAGCGCCGCCAGCTCGGCCAGCTGCAGATGCACGATGCTCTGCAGCTCTTCAGGCCCAAGGGGCTGGAAGCGGATCACCTCGTCGATACGGTTGAGGAATTCCGGCCGGAACTGGCTGGCCAGGGCCTGATCAACCTGTTGTTCCAGCGCCGCAGGATCGCCGCCACCGCGGGCGTTGTCGAGGATGGCGCGACTGGCCAGGTTGCTGGTCATCACCACCACGGTGTGGCGGAAATCCACGGTGCGGCCCTGCGAGTCGGTGAGGCGGCCGTCGTCGAGCACCTGCAGCAGCACATTGAACACATCCGGGTGGGCCTTCTCCACCTCATCGAGCAGCAGCACCGCATACGGGCGGCGGCGCACGGCCTCGGTGAGCTGGCCACCCTCCTCGTAGCCCACATAGCCGGGAGGAGCCCCCAGCAGCCGGGCCACGGCATTGCGCTCCATAAATTCGCTCATGTCGAGCCGCACCAGCGCGTCCTCTTCGTCGAAGAGGGCCGCGGCCAGGGCCTTGGCCAGCTCCGTTTTGCCCACACCCGTGGGGCCAAGAAACAAAAACGAGCCCACCGGCCGGCGGGGATCCTTCATGCCGGCCCGGGCACGGCGAATCGCCGCAGCCACCGCCGCCACCGGCTCCCGCTGCCCGATCACCCGCTTGCCCAGCCGTTGCTCCAGCTCCAGCAGCTTCTGGCGCTCTCCCGCCAGCAGACGTTGCACGGGAATACCCGTCCAGCGCGCCACCACATCGGCGATATCGCCCTCCTCCACCTGCTCACGCAGCAACGACTGGCCCGAGCGCTGCTGCTCCAACAGCTGCTCCTCCAGCGTGCTGCGCCGTTGCTGCACCCCATGCAGCTGGTCGTATTGCAGGCGCGCCGCCTCTTCCAGATCCCCATCGCGCTCGGCCTCCGCGATCTGCAGCCGCAGGCTCTCGTCGTCGGCCAGCAGCTGACGCAGCTCGGCCAGCTCCTCGCGCTCGCCCTGCCAGCGCTGTTGCAACTCCTGCAGGGCGCTGCTGGCCAGGCGGCGCTGCTCCTGCAACGTCACCCGCTCAACCTCCGGGGCACTCTCCGCCGAGAGCAGTGCCAACTCCACCCGCCGCAATTCCGCTTCGGCCTCCTCCACCAGGCGCGGTTTGGAGGTGACCTCCATGCGCAGCTGGGCTGCCGCCTCATCAATCAGATCAATGGCTGAATCGGGCAGGCAGCGATCCGTGATGTAGCGATCCGCTAGCCGCGCCGCCGCCACCACCGCGCCATCGGTGATCGCCACGCCGTGGTGCAGCTCGTAGCGCTCTTTCAGGCCGCGCAGGATCAGGGTGCTCTCCTCGAGCCCGGGCTCCTTGATCAGCACCTGCTGGAAACGGCGGTTGAGGGCCGGATCCTTCTCCACCGTGCGGCTGTACTCCTCAGGGGTGGTGGCACCGATGCAGCGCAGATCGCCGCGGGCCAGGGCCGGCTTGAGGATGCTGCCCGCATCGCTGCTGGAGCGCTCAGGCCCCACCACCGTGTGCAGCTCATCAATGAAGAGGATCACGCCGGCGCCGTCCCGCTCGGCCTCGCGCACCTCGTTGAGCACGCTGCGCAGGCGCTCCTCAAACTGCCCGCGGAATTTGGCACCGGCGATCAGGGCCCCCAGATCGAGGCTGATCAGGCGCTGACCCTTGAGGGCATCGGGCACCTCACCGGCCACGATCCGCTGGGCCAGCAGCTCCGCGATGGCGGTTTTACCCACGCCCGGTTCTCCGATCAGCACGGGGTTGTTCTTGCCGCGGCGGGAGAGCACCTGCATCAAGCGGCGAATCTCGGTGTCGCGGCCGATCACGGGATCCAGCTCGCCGGCGCGGGCGGCGGCGGTGAGATCGCGGCCGAACTGCTCGAGAGCGCTGGGTTCCTGCTCCAAGGTGAGCGCAGGCTGCTCTGGGGCTGCTGCGCTGATCGGAGCTGGCGCCGAGCGAGGCGGCGCGGAAGGTGCCGCTGGCGGGGGAGAGGGCTCAGGAGCGCGACGCACCGGTTCAGGCCGTTGCTGACGCAGCAACAGGTCTTCGCTCAAGCCCTGAGCCACCAGCAAGGGGCGGCCCAGGCGTGGATCTTCCAGGAGGGCAAGCAGGATCTGGGGAACATCAATCAGCTGGGCACCGGCAACAGCCCGGCGGCGCTCAGCGCCGTCGAGCAGCGCTTCAAGCGCTTCGCCGATGTAGAGCTCACGGCCCGAGCCGGTGGGCTGATCCGCGCAGAAATCATCCAGCTGATCGAGCAGTGCCTCGGGATCCAAGGGCAGTGGGTCGATCCAGCTGGCGTAGCGGGCATCGCTGAACAGCACCTGCAGCAGATGCTCCACATCCATCTCGCTGTGGCGCCAGCGGCGGGCCTGCTCCTGGCTGGCCAGCAGAAGATCCCAGGCGGCTTCGCTGAAGCGATCGGGTTCGGCGGTGAGGGTGTCAGGCCGCATGGGTGCGGGAGCTCAACTCGATCAGTTCCACCTTGTAGCCGTCGGGGTCTTCCACGAAGGCGATCACCGTGCTGCCGTTCTTCATTGGACCCGGTTCACGCACCACCCGGCCGCCCTTGGCGCGGATCTGATCGCACACCCCCACGATGTCGTCTACCCCGAGAGCGATGTGGCCATAGCCCGTACCGATCTCGTAGCTGCTGGTGTCCCAGTTGTGGGTGAGTTCGAGCACGCTGGTGTCGCTCTCCTCGCCATAACCCACAAAGGCGAGGGTGAAGCGTCCACCGGGGTAGTCCTTGCGGCGTAGCAATCGCATGCCCAGCACCTCCGTATAGAAGGTGATCGAGCGGTCCAGGTCGCCGACCCGCAGCATCGTGTGGAGTAAGCGCATGGAAGCAAATCAGCCAGGCGCATTCTGACCAGAGCTCACCGTTCGGTGCCAACGGGCACAAGAGGGGCGGCAGGGGCGACCCATAGGATCCCCTTCAAGGACCACCGAGACACACCTAGGCCGCTGTGATCGACACCCTCGACCTCGTGATTGACACCATCGTGGCCCGGGAGGTGCTCGATTCCCGCGGGACCCCCACGGTGGAAGCCGAGGTGATGCTCGAGGGCGGGGCCAGCGGCCGCGCCATCGTGCCCAGCGGCGCCAGTACCGGCGCCCACGAAGCCTGTGAACTGCGCGATGGCGGCAGCCGCTACTGCGGTAAAGGCGTGCTGCAGGCGGTGAGCAACATTGAAGAGAAGATCGCCCCTGCCCTCTGCGGCCTGAGCGCCCTGGATCAGGGCACCGTGGATGCGGCGATGCTCGAGCTCGATGGCAGTGCCAACAAGAGCGCCCTCGGCGCCAACGCGATCCTGGCCGTGAGCCTGGCCACCGCCCGGGCCGCCGCCAACGGCGTGGGCCTCCCCCTCTACCGCTATCTGGGCGGCCCGATGGCCAACCTGCTGCCGGTGCCGTTGATGAACGTGATCAACGGCGGCGCCCACGCGGCCAACAGCCTGGATTTTCAGGAATTCATGCTGGTGCCCCACGGTGCCCCCACCTTCCGGGAGGCGCTACGCATGGGCACCGAGGTGTTCCACACCCTCAAGGGCCTGCTCAAAGACAAGGGCCTGAGCACCGCCGTGGGCGATGAAGGCGGCTTCGCTCCCGACCTGGGCAACATCGAAGCTGGCGACCTGCTGGTTCAGGCCATCGAAAAGGCCGGCTACCGCCCTGGCGATCAGATCTCCCTGGCCCTGGATGTGGCCAGCACCGAGTTCTTCAAAGACGGCCGCTACGCCTTCGACGGCGGCCACTACACCAGCGCTGAGATGGTGGATCAGCTGGCAGCCCTGGTGAGCCGCTTCCCGATCACCTCGATCGAGGATGGCGTGGCCGAAGACGACTGGGATGGCTGGGCCCTGCTCACCGAGAAACTGGGCAAAACCGTGCAACTGGTGGGCGACGACCTGTTCGTGACCAACAGCGCCCGCCTGCAGCGCGGCATCGACCTGGGGGTGGCCAACTCGATCCTGATCAAGGTGAACCAGATCGGCACCCTCACCGAAACCCTGCAGGCCATCGACTTAGCGGGCCGCGCCGGCTACACCAGCGTGATCTCTCACCGCTCCGGTGAAACCGAAGACACCACCATTGCCGACCTGGCGGTAGCCACCCGCGCCGGCCAGATCAAAACCGGTTCCCTGAGCCGTAGCGAGCGCGTCGCCAAATACAACCAGCTGCTGCGCATCGAAGACGAACTGGGTAGCCAGGCGGTGTATGCCGGCGCTGAAGACCGCGGCCCCCGCGGCAAGGCCTGATCCCCACGCCTCAGCCTTCTTGATCAGCTGCCTGCGCTTGCGCCGGGCAGCTTTTCAATGCGTATGTCCCGGCGCAAGCGTGTCTGCAGCTTCAGCCAGCTCAATCCCACCGGTACACCGAGGATCAACGGTGCCACCGCCAACGCTGGCCGCGCACTTGCGGCGAGGAGTGCTGTGGCCAGACTTAGACACCCCAGCAACACCGACTGACCAATCGCGTGCTGAGCGGTCACCATGCGCCGCAATTGGCGGTCGGTTTCGCCAGCGCGGATTTGCACCTGCAGGTCACCCTGCTCAATCCGCACCAAACTGTCATCCAAGCGCTGGGGCAAGCCCAGTGCGCGGCTGCCCACCTCCACCGCCTGGCGTCCCAGCTGATTGAACAGGTCGTTGGGAGCATTGCCAGAACCAGTCATCAGCGGCAGCAGGTAGGGGCGGGCGATGGCCACGAGGCTAAAGCTGGGGTCGAGGCTGCGGCCCACCCCCTCAAAGGTGGACAGAGCGCGCATCACGAAGATCAGCTCCGGCGGTAGCCGGAATGGCTGGCCGTATACCAACTCATAGAGATCTCCCGAGAGCTTCTCAATCACATTGGCGGAGAAGGGTGGCGTGAGCGCTTCGGTGAGCATCACCCGCACCAGACGCCGCACCGGGCCTGGGTCGATATCGGCAGCGATCACACCGGCGGCCTGCAATTCGCTCACCAAAGCGCCGGCATCCCTGGCAGCGGCGGCCGTCACCATGCGGCCCAAGCGACTGCGCAGCCCTTGCGACAGGCTGCCCACCATGCCGAAGTCGTAGTAGATCAGCGCGCCATCGCGGGCCACGGCCAGGTTGCCCGGATGGGGATCGGCGTGAAAGAAACCAAAGCGCACCAGCTGTTGCAGATAACTCGCTGCTCCCTTCTCCGCCACCACAGCCGGATCGATACCGGCCTCAAGAATCGCTTCGCGGTCGTTGATCTTGATGCCAGGCACGTAATCAAGGCAGAGCACTCGCCGAGTGGTGAGCTCCCACACCACCGCTGGAATGCGAATGCCTGGATCGTCGAGAAACTGCTGGCGGAAACGGGCGGCATGCTCCGCTTCCAGGCGGAAATCCAGCTCCCGCAACAACACCCGCCGGCACTCCTGGGCGATCGACACCCAATCGCGCCCCACGCCCCAGCTGGGATGGCGCTGCAACACAGCGGCCACCTGCTGCATCACCTCCAAATCCAGTCGGAACAACCGCTCCAGACCTGGGCGCTGGATCTTGAACACCACCTGGCGCCCGCTGCGCAAGCTGGCGCGGTGCACCTGCGCAAGGCTGGCGGCGCCGAGGGGATCGGGGTCGAGGTCGATGATCTCGGCACAGCGGTCGCCCAGTTCCTGCTCCAGCAGCGCCTGTGCGGTTTCAAACGAGAACGCGGGAACGCTGTCTTGCAAGCGAGAGAGCTCGTCCACCCAACTGGCGGGCAGCACATCAGGCCGTGCCGAGAGCAGCTGCCCCAATTTGATGAAGGCCGAGCCCAGCTCGAGCAGTTCAGCCGTGAGCCAACGGGCCCGGCGCCGCTGACGCGCCGCGCGGCGTGCCTCGCTCACGCCACCGGGGTAGCTCCAGTTGCGGGCATCGAGCCACAGCCAGAGCAAAAGCTGAAACACGGCCGACCAAATGCGCAGCACCCGGCTAGCGCTGCGAAAGCCCTGCGTGAGAGCGGGCATCAGGCCTGCTCCTCCAGGCACCGCGCCACCCGAGCCACCTGGGCGCGCAGCTGATCAATCTGCTGCTGAGGATCCGCCGGCACGGGGTGCACCTCAGGATCCACAGCAGGATCAGGCTCACTCCGCTCAAGCCGTTGAGCCTCCAGTTCCACCTCCTCACGAAACAGATCCCACTCCTGGCGAAACCGCTCAGGCGCGTCCTGGGCGAGCACGGCCAAGCCGGCCGCCACATCAGCCAAACCACTGCCAAGGCGGGCCGAAAGCCGATTCAGTGCTGCCTGCACCAGGGTCTGGGGTGTGCTCATGGCAGCCGATCGGGCCGAGGCCAGGGGAGATCTGCTGAAACTGTGGCAGATCAGAGCTGGGGAGCGGGAGGCGCCGTTGGAACCGGTTGTGGCGCGGGCACGGGCAGAGGAGCTGGCATTGCCGCGGGCCTGGGTTGCTGAGCCGGATCAGGCTTGGGTTTGGGTTTGGGCTTGGGCTTCGGTGCCAACAGAGGTTCGGGTGCGGGGAGTGGATCGACCGCCGGAAGATCGGGCTCGCTCAGGGGCTCAGCGGCGGCAGAACGCTTGAGCGCTTCCTCGGCCTGCTTCGCTTCTTCGGCCCGCTTCTTCGCTTCCGCCTGCTGCTGCCGCTCCAGCTCCTGCAGTTCGAGATCACCGCGGATCTCCGCCTCGGCGGCGCCGTAGCGCAGCTTCATGCTCTCGAGGCTCGTGCCCGGGAACACCTGCACATCGAAGCCAGGGCCGAAACGGATCAGCTCAACCACGTTGACGCTGAGCAACCGCTGGGTGACGCCGTAGGCGACACCAAAACAGAGACCCGCCACCAACGGCCCCCGCCAGATCTGCTGCGGCCTGGGCTGGGCTGACTGAGACACCCGTGCCATGAGCCGTTTAAGGGAGAAGCGACCTTAAGCAAAAACCGGCTACGACACCAGAACAGCGCCAGCGCACCAACTCAGCCACCCCCTCCGCTTATGCAGATTTTGCATCAAGCGCCACTCCGATGTGCGAATGCCGGCAATCAGCCAGGTTTTGGCAATTCCTTCCCTTATTTTTGCTTCGAGCCAGGGTCAAACCGCCGTGATTTCGCTGGAGTGCCTGGCCGCCCTCGATTACATGATCTGGCTGCGCACTGGTCAACGCGCCGCCGCTGCCCTCGCCTGCGCGCAGCCCACGGTGAGCCGCAACAGCCGGAAGTGCCTGGAGGTGTTCGGCCTAGAGCTCGCCCGTAAACGCAGCGAGTGGCGCCTGATCGGCGACACCGAGCTGATCAATCTGGAGCGACGGGTGCACCAGAAAACGCGCTGGGAACGCAACCTCAAGCTGCGTCTGGAAGCCCAGCACTGGTCGGCACCCGGGCTGGACGCATTGGATCTGCCCGACTGGCAACGGGGCAACTTCAACCAACTCGACTACGAACAACCCCTCGCCCTGCTCGAAGACAGGGTGATCGACGCCTGGATCTGCTCAGAACCGGATGCACCTGTACGGCCTGGATTGAGTGCTTTGCGACTCACCACCATGCCCATAAACCTGATGGTGCCGATCGGCCATCCGTTGGCGGAGCACCGCGGCACCATCCCCTGGGAGGAGCTCCTGCCCTATCCAGTGCTTCCCCTGCCCCATGGCGCCTTCCCAGTGTTTGAAAGCGTGCTTGAGCGCTGCAGCCTGCTGCCATGCCCCGAGAGAGAACAAGCCATGCGCCAGGCCCCCTGGTGGGGCAAGCGAACGGTGGAGGAGATGCTGATTGGCTACAGCTCACCGCTCACGCTGCACGCCTACGGCCCAGGATGGGTGCGGCTCGAGCAACAACTACCCGTGCAGGCGGGCGATGTACTGATGGTGCATCAGGAGTTCAGCGCGCATCCCCGCACGCTGATGTTGCGCGCGCAGCTGCTCGATCACCTCACCGTCCAGGCCGCCGGCCACCCCGATGTGGTGATTCACCGGAACGTGACTCAACCATTAACCAACTCCACCTCAGCAAACTGACGGGCAAGCTGCTAAGCTCGATCCCTCAAGACATCCAGCAGGTGCGCGAGGGTGGCGTGATCAGCAAACTTCCTTTTCACGACCAGAGAATCACCCAGAGAGAAAGGGCTACCCACCGGTAGCACCACCCGACCAGCTGCACGTTGCTGAAGGGTCAATGGAGAGGCGTAGGAAATCGTGAGCTGATCGGCGGTGCGTCCCTCCCACTTCGCATGGCTATATCTCGTGATTCCAGGCGTTGCAGAGCCACACCCAAGACTGCGCAACATCGCTGCCATCTTCGGAAACGCCTGATCCGGCAACGATGTAAACGGATAGCCGGCCAGATCCGACCAGGACAGGCCCTCAGCCGAGCGCAGCAGCGGATGCTCCGGATCAACCACCAGATGAGCCGGGAAACGCGTTAAGTGAAAAACAGAAAACTCTTCATCATCTGCTTCGGGAACATCTGGATAAATCCCCATCCAGGCATCGATCACCCCATCCCTGAGTAAAGACAAAGGGAATGCCATGTTCATAAAATCAAAGCTTCCCAAAACCCAACCATCAACTGGCTCCTTGAAATACAGGGGAGCATCTCCATAAATAGCGTCGATGCGCAAACCGCTCTTCTGCTTCCAACGACTGAGCTGATGCACCTCTCGCTCCAGATTGAGGAGAGTGGCATCACCATCAACCCGCCACTCACCATCACCCTTAAACGACCGCAAACCCAGAGACTTCACGATCAGAGCCGCATTGCGGGATATCAACGACTGATCACAATGCAAACGCTTCGCCGCCTCATTTCCAGACCTCAGCCAAACCAAATAGTCCAGACAACATAGCTGCCGAAAGGAGAACATAAAGCGAAGCTGATAGGCCCTGAGTAGATTAGATCTACAATTTTAACTACAATGCAACTCAATCGAAACGAAATGAAACCCAATCAGACCTGCGCAAGCAGCACTCGAGTACCGGATCCACCCAGCAATTAACACAGCTCCACCAACCTGCTGAAGCGATGGAACCTCCATCACTACCCAGGGACCCGGCGAGGAAATTGGTCAGCCATTGTGTTCCAGGCTCAGCCCGTCAGCGTCGACTGGCCCTGCTTCCTGATCCTGGGGTGAGGAGGGTCTATGGGGCCTATCAGATCTGCCAGGGCTTCAGCAGTGAGACACAAGGCGAAGGTGAGGGCACCGAGGATACTGGGCGCATGAATTTCATAGATTGCAAGCTTGTGTATTCACTGGATCCTTTATAGATTTCGACGCGACGGACATAGCGCTTAACATTCTCACTGTAAAGTTATGTGCTGCTGCTGCCGGTGCTTTCGTAAGCTTATGAGCACCCGCTGAAGAAGCGTGGACTGCTACTCGCAACCACTACTGGATGCGCTGGATCACCTCTGCCATCAGGTGGAAGGCGATCCTGACGTTGAGCATGATTTCTATGCCGCCAACACGCCAGAGGAGATGGTGAATCTTGCAATTGAGACAGGCATCTTGATTGATGCCGACGACTTTCGTGCGCTACTAACCAGCGGTGACACAGAATTCTGGACCGTACGAGGTCACGATCAGAATAATCCAATTGTCCACCTCAAGCGAATCTTCCGCCGCTGATACCGAGGTAAACCTTCAGGTTGTCCGAACGTTCAGTAGTCGTCCCCATATTTAACAGTTGAGTCGGCATCCATCATCTCAACGGTGGTCTGATAACCCTGTGCCACTGTGACTTCATGCTGCATGCCGATGTCACGAAGGGTCTTCACGTCGTATTCAGGAGCAGTGATCCAACTAAAGCCTTTACCAAAGGTGTTATCGGGATTCACGACATACCAATGGCAAGCGGTGTCTGGGACTGAGACAGAGCATTTGGTCCAATCGTTGTCCCACTGGGGCACCTGGACGAAGGACAACATTGCAAAGAGAAATCCGAAGAGACTGGCGAACACAACCGCTTTACAAGTTGCAACATCTTACCCCCTTTTTTCGTGGGGCTACGCGCGTAGGCCACAGAGAGGGTGGTGGCTTGGTTGGCGCTCTGGTGGTTTGCCTGAATCACTGACGCCAGGTGAAGCGTGGAGAGATCCGAAGGCATGGGCCGAGTCCCTGCGGGGCTCGAGGAAGGGTTGAAAGGGCAGTCCTCTACAGGCCTCCTGCTCTCAACGCAATAGAAAGAGCACATGACGCAGCATTACCAGCTTCTGGCGCTGCCAGACATTGCGAAATGACCCGAGTTGTTCTGGCTCGTGTGGTGACGGGTTCCGCCTTCAGATTTGCTTTAGAAAGGATGGGATCTTTGGGCGCATCTCTTGCTCGCCTTGCCTTCCTTGCTGGCGCTCGCCGCCGTCGCAGGGTTCTTCACGTTGGAGTTAGCACTCAGGCTGTCGTAGCGCCAAGCGCTAAGCATCATGCTCCTGGCGCCAACATATGATCTCTGGGTGCTGGGAGTATGGAGCTCTTGATGGCAAAGCAAGTTCGACTGACCCTCGCCAAGGCAATCGCCAAGGCAAACCTGCGCCGCGCTGAAGCAGGCGAGAAACCCATCACCATGAACGCGTTAGCAGTTCAGGCGGGAGTGGCGGCAACCACCGTGACCAGACTGGCGCGAACCGATGAGAAAGCAGCGTCAGCACTATCACTAGATTTGGCATCCAAGATTGTTACGGTGCTGGATTGCGGAATCGAGGATTTATTGGAGGCTGTGGACGATTAACTGGATGGCAATCGTCTCAGCGATCCCAGAACCGCTTGCCATCGATCCACTTGGGTTTACGGCCAACTTCGAGGTAAGCATTGCGTCATACGTTGACCAGGTGCCCATCAGAACCTTTGCAGCAGAACGATTTTTGTCCTACGTCGTGTAATCGGCGTTGATACGGACATATTGATCAGAGAGGTCGCATCCCCAGGCAGAGCCAACCCCGGAGCCCGAACCCACCTGGATCTGAATCAGCACCGTGTCGTCCTCGAGATAAGCACCAGCGGCACGATCACGCATGTAAGCCGATGCCGCTGGGCGATCAAACTCGAGCGGCTGACCGGCCGCCATCAGCTGATGATCCCCCAGCCACAGGGCCACTGCATCGGGATCCATAGCCACACCAGCGCGGCCCGCGGCCGCCACGATGCGGCCCCAGTTGGGGTCCCGGCCATGCACGGCGCACTTCACCAACGAAGAACCGCAGATGGTGCGGGCGATGGCGCGAGCGGCGGCATCATCGCCCGCACCCTCCACCTGCACTTCCACGAGGCAGGTGGCTCCCTCACCATCACGGGCGATGGCTTTGGCCAAGTGTTGCGACACCGCCGTCAGGCCGGCCTCCAGTGCATCGAAGTGCTCGGAGTTCAGGGGCTCACCGGCTGCAAACGCCAGGTACGTGTCGTTGGTGCTGGTGTCGCCGTCCACCGTGATCGCATTAAACGAGCGATCCACCGCCCGCTGCACCATCGCCTGCCAAACCTCCGCTGGCACTCCGGCATCGCAGCTGAGGTAGCCGAGCATGGTGGCCATGTTCGGGTGGATCATTCCCGAGCCCTTCGCCATGCCGCCAATCCGCACGGTGCGGCCACCGAGCTCCGCCTCCAGGGCGATTTGCTTGTCGGTGAGATCGGTTGTGAGGATGGCACTGGCGGCCGCAGCACCACCGCTTGGGCTGAGGGCTTCAAGCAGTGGATCGAGGCCTGCCAGCAGTGTGTTCATTGGGATCGGCACGCCGATCACGCCGGTGGAGCAGATCAGCACCTCGTCTGCCGAGAGCCCCAAGCGCTCGGCCATGGCCTGAGTAGCGCGCTGGCTATCAATCAAGCCGCGATCGCCTGTGCAGGCATTGGCCTGGCCGGAATTGGTGAGCACGGCCCGGGCTCTGCCGCCACTGGCATGCAGCCGTTCAGCGCAGAGATCCACGCAGGCGGCGCGCACCAGGGAGGTGGTGAAGGTGCCGGCACAAACAGCCCCCTCGGGAGCGAGCAACAGCGAGAGATCAGGCTTGCCGGAGGGCTTGAGACCAGCGGTGATGCCGGCAGCGAGAAATCCTTGCGGGGCCGTGATGCCGCCAGAGATGGGGTGCCAGGGCTGCGTCACGGCCGGCGCTTCTTACAGGACTGCTGCGATTCTGAGCGGTGATCGCCCGGCAACCGGCCTACACATGCCTGTCTCACCCCGCTGGCGTGGCCCGCAACGCCTCATTGGCCTGACCGGCGGGATTGCCAGCGGCAAGAGCACGGTGGCCCGTTGGCTGGCGGGGCAAGGACTACCCGTGCTGGATGCGGATGTGTTTGCACGGGAAACGCTTGCGCCGGGCAGCGCCGGCGCTAAGGCAGTGATCGATCGCTACGGCGAGGTGACTCAAGCGGCGGGGAGCGCGCCAGCTGCAGCCGTGATCGATCGCGCTGAGCTGGGGCGAATCGTGTTTCGTGATCCGTTGGAACGGCAATGGCTGGAGAACTTGGTGCATCCGCTGGTGCGCGAGCGGTTCGATGCGGAGCTTGCAGCGCTCAAGTCAGCTCCGGGCGTGGTGCTGGTGATTCCACTGCTGTTCGAGGTAGGCCTCGAACAACTGTGCAGCGAGGTGTGGCTGGTGGACTGTGAAGCAGAACAGCAGCTGCAGCGCCTGATGGAACGCGATGGGCTCAGCGCAGAGGAGGCCCAGACCCGTATCGAGGCCCAGTGGCCATTGGAGCGCAAACGGTCGCTGGCGGATCACGTCATTAACAACAGGGGAGACAGAGAAGGCCTGAATCAACAGCTGATGCAACTGCTCAACAAACCGTTCGACGACCTGTGATGAACATCACAGCAGGCCTTGAGCCCAGTCATCAAGAGATCCTCTGATTTCGGCGAGGTTGTGGTCATCGAGAGGGAAGCACGCCTCTCCCTCCACTCCTCACCCCCTAACCGTCATGCCTGCTTTCTTCGCTCAAAAGGCCATCACCGGTTTCGCTGCTCTTGCCGTTGCCGCTGCCGGTACAGCCCTGCCTGGATCTGAGCAACGAAAACCTGGCCTGCGTGCAAAACGGTGTTGGCGCTCAGGTGTCATATGTGCAGGCTGTTCCTGAGCAGGCGTCTGTGACTCCTGCGCCTTCAGCTGGTGAATCCTTCTTTGGCAGTGTGCTCGGTGGCGCCATTGGCGGTGTGATCGGCAATGCCATCAATGGCAGCAACCGCACGGAGGTGCATCGCTACCACGATCAGAAGCGCGGGAACAATGCTGACAAAACCACTGCGGAAACCAAGCCCTCCCGCAAAGTCACCCTTCCTGGCAACCTGGGCGGTCGACTGCCCTTCTGATCTACCCCACGACTGGCGATACCTCAGGCCACAAGCCTGAGGTTTTTTGTCCTGAGGGGTTTGCTTAGCTGCTGAAACTCAGCCCTTCAGCTTCTGATTGAGGATCTGGTTCGCCAGCTTCGGATCGGCCTTGCCGCCGGTTTTCTTCATCAGCTGCCCCACGAAGAAGCCCTGCAGCTTGGTTTTGCCGCCGCGGAACGCCTCCACCTCTTCCGGGTGGGCCGCCAGCAACTCCTCCACGATCGCGGTGATCGCGGCCGGGTCGCTGATCATGCCCAGGCCCTTGGCCTCCACGATCGCGGCCGGCGAACCACCCTTCTCCAGCAGCTCGGGCAGGATCTCCTTGGCGATCTTGCCGCTGATCTTGCCGCCATCGATCAGCTGCACCATCTCGGCCAACTGCTCCGGGCGGAACGGCAGCGTGGCGTAGGAGAGGCGGTTGGCATTCACGAAGGCGGCGATGTCGCCGGTGATCCAATTGGCCAGGCCCTTGGCATCGGCGCCGGCGGCCACGGCGGCCACGGCGGCCTCAAAGTATTCAGCCATGGGGCGCTCATCCGTCAGCACTCGGGCGTCGTATTGCGATAGTCCAAGCGTTTCGGCGTAGCGGTGGCGCTTGGCAGCCGGCAGCTCAGGCAAGTCAGCGCGCCAGCCTTCACGCCGCTCCACACTCACCTCGATCGGGCCGAGATCGGGATCGGGGAAATAGCGGTAGTCACTGGCACCTTCCTTGCTACGCATGCTCTTGGTGAGCTGCTTGCCCTCATCCCAGAGGCGCGTTTCCTGCACCACAGGCTCACCGGCCTCATAGGCCTTGATCTGGCGCTGGATTTCGTGTTCACACGCTTTCTGAATGGCCGAGAAGGAGTTCATGTTCTTGATCTCCACCTTCGTGCCAAAGGGCGCATCGGGCCCACGGCGCACGGAGATGTTCACGTCGCAACGCAGGGATCCCTCCTGCATGTTGCCGTCGCTCACCCCCAAATAACGCATGATCCGACGGATCTCGGAGGCGTATTCAGCAGCCTCGCGGCCAGTGCGTAGGTCCGGCTTACTCACGATCTCAGCGAGAGCCACGCCGGCGCGGTTGTAATCCACCAGCGAATGGGTGGAACCCGCTAGGCGATCGCTACCGGCATGCACCAACTTGCCGGCGTCCTCTTCCATGTGCAGACGCTCGATCCCAATACGCTTGAGATAGGTGTCTTTCCCTTTTTCAGCCACCTCCACTTCGATCCAGCCGTCTTCAGCGATCGGTTCGTCGTATTGGGAGATCTGGTAGTTCTTCGGCAGATCGGGATAGAAATATTGCTTGCGGTCGAACTTGCTGTGCTCCGCGATGTTGAGGTTGAGCGCCATGGCCGCCTTCACCGCATACTCGAGCACCTTCTGATTGAGCACCGGCAACGTGCCCGGCAACCCGCACACCACAGGATCGATGTGCGTGTTGGGATCGTCGCCAAAGGCCGTGGAGGCACTGGTGAAGATCTTGCTGTTGGTCCCCAGCTGCACGTGGGTCTCCAGGCCGATCACGGCTTCCCAGGCGGCCTCAGCTGCCATCGTTCATCTCCAAGCGTTGGCCGATCCTATGGAAGGCCCTGGTGGCCACGGGCAGCGCTGGGCTGAAACACTGAAGAGCTCTCTGCAACTGCCCGCGAGCCATGGCGGCCTCCACCGAGTCACCGGTGCTGATCCTGGGCGGGGGCCTGATGGGTCTTGCGGTAGCTCACCAATTGGCGCGCCGCGGCCGGGCGGTTGAAGTGCTGAGCCGGCGCCGCAGCGAAGCGGCCGGCTTCGTGGCGGCGGGCATGCTGGCGCCCCACGCTGAAGGTCTCAGCGGCTCCCTATTGCAGCTTGGCCAGCGGAGCCTCGAGCGGGTGCCCGCCTGGGTGGCCCAGATCGAAGCCGATAGCGGCCTCAGCTGCGGCCTTCGCCCCTGCGGAATCGTGGTGCCGTTCGCCACAGCCGCCGAACGCGATGTTTATCCCACAGCCGCCTGGGGGGAAGCTCTCGATCGTGAAGGGCTTGAACGGGAGCTACCGGGGATCGGGCCCGGCTGGCAGGCGGGATTGCTGTTCCGCCAGGACGGACAGATCGACAACCGCCGCCAGCTGATGCGCGCCCTCGAGCGGGCTTGTGTGGAACTGGGGGTGCGCTTCCAGGAGGGTGTGGAGGTGCTGGAGCTCCTGCAGGAGGGCGATCGCCTGAGGGGCGTGCGGGTCCGCGATGCCGCCGCTACGGAGCAGATCTTGGAGGCCACCACCGCCGTGCTCTGCAGTGGCGCTTGGAGCGGTCAATTGCTGCCGCAGCTGCCCGTGTTCCCGGTGAAGGGACAAATGCTGTCGTTGCAAGGGCCGCGCGAGGCGCTGCAACGCGTGATCTTTGGTCCCGGCACCTACCTGGTGCCCCGGGAGGACGGACTGCTGGTGGTGGGTGCCACCAGTGAACGCGAGGCGGGCTTCACGGAGGGGCTCACCCCGTTTGGCCAGCGGCAGCTCCAGGCCGGGATCGAAGCGCTGCTGCCCGAGGCCAGCCAATGGCCGCCGATGGAGCGCTGGTGGGGGTTCCGCCCCTGCACCCCCGATGAGGGGCCGTTGCTGGGGCGTAGTGGCGTGGAGGGGCTGTGGCTGGCCACCGGGCATCACCGCAATGGCGTGCTGCTGGCGGCGATCACGGCGGAGCTCGTGGGGGCCTGCCTCCAACCAGGCGGCTGCACCCCTGAACAGCAAGCCCTGCTCGAGGACTTCCGCTGGGATCGCTTCAACGGCTAGGTCCACCGCGGCCAACTGGTGCGCAACGGTTCACCTCAGCTGCAAAGCCGGCAGCGGGATCGCGATCAGCATGGCGGCACCCCTGCTCAGCCGCATCGGCCTGCGCGATGGAGCCGCTCCCCTTCATCAATCTGCTGGCCCTGCTCTGCATGGGCCATTTCCTGGGAGATTTCGGTCTGCAGAACGACCGCATGGCCCAGGGAAAATGCCCGGGCTGCTCAGGCGCGGTGTCGTGGCGCTGGTGGCTCACCGGCCATGGCGCCATCCATGGGCTGCTGGTGGGCTTGATCACCGGCCAACCGCTGCTGGGCCTGGCGGAGTGGGGTCTGCACACGCTGATCGATCTGGGCAAATGCCAGCGGCGCTACAGCATGGGCGCCGATCAGGGGCTGCATCTGCTGTGCAAAGGGATTTGGGCAGCACTGGCCCAGGCCTGAGCCGGCCAGCACTGCCCGGAGGCGATCCGAAGGATCAGCCCTCCACGCGCCAGGTTTGGTCGGAAGGAGTCCAGTCGCTCAGCTCGGAGGGCTGGAACCAGAGGCCGATTTCGAACTGAGCCGTTTCGGGAGCATCGGAGCCGTGGATCACGTTGCGGCCGATGTTCACGGCCAGATCACCGCGGATGGTGCCGGGCTCAGCCTCGAGGGGCTTGGTGGCGCCGATCAGCTTGCGGGCACTGGCGATCACGCCGTCGCCTTCCCACACCATCGCCACCACGGGGCCGGAGGTGATGAAGTCCACCAGGCCGGCAAAGAAGGGGCGCTCGCGGTGCACGCCGTAGTGGCTCTCAGCCAGTTCACGGCTGGGGGTGAGCTGCTTGAGGCCCACCAGCTTGAAGCCCTTGCGCTCAAAGCGACCGAGGATTTCTCCCACCAGGCCACGCTGCACGCCATCGGGCTTGATGGCAATAAAAGTGCGTTCAGCCATGGAAGAAAAGCGTCAGATCCGGCCCATCGTCCGCGGCGGGGCTGCCGCTTGGCAAGCACAGTGGTGCCGTGATCACCGCCCGGCCCTTGACCACCTGGACGCCTGCCGATAGCGCCGAGCTCTACGGCCTCAGCCGCTGGGGCGAGCCCTACTTCACCGTGAACGCCCGCGGCCACATCAGCGTGCAGCCCCAGGGCGAGCGCGGCGGCAGCCTGGATCTGATGGAGCTCGTGCAGGGGCTGGAGGGGCGCAACCTGGGCCTGCCGCTGCTGATCCGCTTCGACGACATCCTCGAAGACCGGCTTGAGCGCCTGCACGCCGCCTTCGAGCGCGCCATCGCTCAATACGGCTACGCCGGCCGCTACCAGGGCGTGTTCCCGGTGAAGTGCAACCAGCAGCGCCACGTGGTGGAGGAGCTGGTGAGCTGCGGGCGCCGTTGGCATTTCGGTCTGGAAGCCGGCAGCAAGGCTGAGCTCCTGATCGCCCTTTCGCTGATCGACGACCCCGAGGCGCTGTTGATCTGCAACGGCTACAAAGACCAGCGCTACATCGAAACCGCGATCCTGGCCCGCCGCCTCGGCCGCCAGCCGGTGGTGGTGATCGAGCAGGCCGATGAGGTGGAGCGGATCATCAGCGCCAGCCGCACCCTCGGAGCCGCCCCCTTCATCGGCGTACGCGCCAAGCTCTCCAGCCGCAGCACCGGCCGCTGGGGCAGCTCCGTGGGCGACAAGGCCAAATTCGGCCTCTCGATCCCGGATTTACTCGCCACCGTGGAGGCGCTGCGCGAGGCGGATCTACTGGCGGATCTGCGCCTGCTCCACTTCCACGTGGGCAGCCAGATCAACGACATCGCCGTGCTCAAGGACGCGCTGCAGGAAGCCGGCCAGATCTACGTGGAGCTCACCAAGCAGGGGGCCCCGATGGGCTTCCTCGATGTGGGCGGCGGCTTAGGGATCGACTACGACGGCAGCCGCACCGCCACGGCGGCCTCCACCAACTACTCACTGCAGAACTATGCCAACGACGTGGTCGCCACGGTGCGCGAGTGCTGCGAACCCCACGGCGTCGCCGTGCCCACCCTGGTGAGCGAAAGCGGCCGCGCCATCGCCAGCCACTTCTCGGTGTTGGTGTTCAACGTGCTGGGCTGTGCGGCGATGCCTGGAGCTGTACCTGCCGAGGAGGAGAGCGAGCCCCTCACGGTTCGCAACCTGCGGGAGACGTTGAAGGGCATCACAGCAACGGCCGCTGAGGACGACGGCGTGCTGTCGCGGCTGCAGGAGGCCTGGAACGATGCGATCAAATTCAAAGACGACGCACTCGCCGCCTTCCGCCTGGGCTACATCTCGCTGCCGCAGCGGGCCATGGCCGAGCAGCTCACCTGGGCCTGCGCTGAAGCGATCGTGGCGCGGCTGCCCCGCGGCGGCGCCATCCCCGACGATCTACGCCAGCTGCGGGCCGCCATGGCCGGCACGTATTACGCCAATCTCTCGGTGTTCCGCTCCGCCCCGGACACCTGGGCGATCGAGCAGCTCTTCCCGCTGATGCCGATCCATCGGCTCGATGAGGAACCAACGCAATTGGGCCATTTCGCTGACCTCACCTGCGATTCCGACGGCAAGCTCGCCCGTTTCATCGGCGATGGGCAGGCCAAGCCGCTGCTGGAGCTGCATGCCCTGAACCCCGGGGAGCCCTACCTGATCGGACTGTTCCTGGGGGGGGCCTATCAGGAGGTGATGGGCAACCTGCACAACCTGTTTGGCAGCACCAATGCCGCGCACATCCGCCTGGCGCCTGGTGGCGGCTATCAGCTCGACCATGTGGTGCGCGGCAACACCAATGCCCAGGTGCTGGAGGCGATGGAGCACGATCCGGAGCTGCTCTTGGAGCGCCTACGGGTGACCAGCGAAGCGGCCATTCAACGGGGCCAGCTGAAGATCAACGAAGCCCGCCGGCTGATGGATCACCTGGAAACCAGCCTGCGCCAGACCACCTATCTGCAGGAGTGAGCCGCATCCGCTGGCAGCAGCCCACGCTTGATCAGCGGCTGCAGATCTGCGATCCGCAGACCACCCTCCAGCTCGTCCACCGTGCCGCGACTGCGCAATTTGCTCAGGGTGCGCGAGGCCGTCTCCCGCGCCAAGCCGGCCAGGAGACCCAGCTCCCGTTGTGCCAGCGCCGGGATCACCGCCTGGGGATCATTGGCGCTGCTGCTGCGCCGGGCCAGGTAGGCCAATGCATCGAGCAAGCGTGTGGTGGCATCTCCGCTCTGGATCGCGAAACGCTGGTTGAGATCCCGCAGCCGTGAGGCCTCCAGCCGCGCCAGGGCCAGGGCAAAACCGGCGTCCTGCTGTAGCAAGCCCGCAAACGGTGCGGCCCGCAGCTTCACCAAGGTCACCGGCGTGAGCGCCACCACGTCGGCCGAGCGGGCTGCGCCATCGAGGGCCGCCATCTCCCCGAACACATCACCTTCCCCCAACACCGACATCACCACCTCGTCGCCATCAGCGGTGGTGGTGCGCACCTTCGCCATGCCGCTCCGCAACAGGAACAGCGACTCACCCCAGTCCTGCTCCATCACAAACACTTGCTCCGGGCCATGGCTGCTCTGGAGGTGGCGATCGAGCAGCTGCGTGCACTGCTCGGCGCTGAGGGAAGCGAACAGCGGCCAGGCCTGGAGCTGCTCAGGGGTGAAATCGGCCATGACCGTGCAGGGGAGCGGAACCACCCAAGCCCAGTTGAAGCGCCACGGCAATGCCAGTGGCCAAGCGGGGACACCCCCACCAGGATGAGCGCACGCCGCAGGGCAGCCGATGTGGGGGATCGAAACACAGCGCAGCATCGTGCGGGAGCGGATGAAACTGCTCCTGGCGTCCCACGACAGCGAAATCGTGCCGGTGGAGTTCCGCGCCGAACCCGGTGAACTGTTGCTGCGCCAGGGCGCCCCAGCCAAACGGGTGCTGCTCCTCACCGAAGGCACGGTGGCCATCCAGGTGCGACAGAGCGATGGCCACCCCCACACCCTGGCGATCGTGGAAGCCGAAGAGCTGCTGGGGGAGATGGGGCTGTTCGGCAACGGCGTGCATTCCGCCGATGTGCAGGTGCTCGATGCGCCCGCCCAGCTGATCGCCGTGGACAGCGACCAGCTGCTCAAAGCGATGCTGTTTGATGCCGACCTCTCGATCGAACTGCTCGACCTGATCAGCCAGCGCTGCCTGCAGGGCAACGAATTGGTGGGCCTGCTGCTCGATGGAATCAAGGCCGCCCACAGCGGCGATGCAGCCCTGCTGCAGCAAACCTGCACGGCCCTACGCCGCCGGGGCCATTCGATCGCTGCTGCTGCGGATCACTTGGAGGACCTGCGGCGATGACAGGCGGCCGCAACCGGGTGGAGCTGGGTTAAACGCAGCAGCTCGGATGCGCCATTAACTCATGCGCTACGTCGTAAGGGACATCTTGCGGCTGCAGCCAGGTGGAGCAGTGCAGGGGCTCATCGCCCGGGCCGTTGGCCGCACGGCAACCCTCGAGCCTGAGACGACTGCCCAGGAACACCAGCTGGAAGGTCCAGTGCTGGCGGGCATGGATGGAAAAGCTGCTGGCCATGGCATGCAGCTCCTGAGAACGAACTAGCTGCAGCATTCCCCGGCTATCACCGAGTGCCACCCGCAGGGAGCGGTTCGCGATCCGGCTGGCCCTGCGGGCGGGGCATCAGCCCAGCGCCGCCGTGAGCTCAGCGCGGGCCTGATCGAGGGCACCATCGAGGGCTGCGCCATCGCGGCCACCAGCCTGAGCCAAGTTGGGCCGACCGCCGCCGCCGCCGCCGCAAGCCTTGGCGATGCCACCGATGAAGGCTCCGGCCTTGGGGCCTGCCGCAATCACCGCCTTGCCAAAGGCCGCCACCAGGATCACCTTGCCCAGCTCCGCGGGATCAGGCAGGCCGCCCAGCACCACGGCCGCGCCATCGCCCAGTTGATCGACCAGTCCCTGGGCCGCGCTCTGCAGGCCGCCACCCTCCACGCCATCGAGGCGGGCCACCAGCAGCTGGTGCGCACCCACGGACACCGCCTGCCCAGCCAGCGCCGCCGACTTCGCCAGGGCCAGCTCCTCACGCGCTGCAGCCAGGGCCTTCTGACTGGCCTTGAGCTCATCGGTCAGCTGCACCACGCGATCCACGATTTCGGCGGGCTGGGCCTTGAAGCGCTCGCCCAGCTGCTTCACCACCCCATCGCGCTCGTTGAGGTAAGCGAGCACCGCGGGGCCTGCCACGGCTTCAATGCGCCGGATCCCGGCCGCCACGCCACTCTCACTCACAATTTTGAACAGGCCGATTTCGGCGGTGTTCGCCACGTGGGTGCCGCCGCAGAGCTCCATCGACACACCGGGCACATCCACCACCCGCACCACATCGGCGTATTTCTCACCAAACATCGCCACAGCGCCGGCGGCCTTGGCCTTCTCGATCGCCATCTCCTGCACCTCGAGGCTGTGGGCCTCGCTGATCCAGCCGTTGATCAGGGCTTCGATCTGCTCGAGCTCAGCGGCGCTCACAGCGCGGGGACAGTGGAAGTCGAAGCGCAGGCGATCAAAGTCCACCAGCGAACCGGCCTGGCCGATACCCGGATCCACCACCTGCTTCAGCGCAGCCTGCAGCAGATGTGTGGCGGTGTGATTCGCCTGGGCGCGGCGGCGGCAGCTGCGGTCCACCTGGGCCGTGAGCAGATCACCCACTGCCAGGCTGCCGCGCTCGATCCGGCCGCCGTGCACAAACACGCTGCGATTGCGGCTGACGCCCTCAATCGCCACGATCACACCATCGCCTGAGAGCACACCGCGGTCGCCGATCTGGCCGCCGCCCTCGCCGTAGAAGGGGGTGACATCGAGCACCAGCTGCACGGCATCGCCTGCGCTGGCGCGCTCGGCGGGCTCACCGTTCACCACCAGGGCCAGCACACAGCTGGGATGCTCCAGTTCCTCGTAGCCCTTGAAGGCGGTGGCATCCAGAGCAGCCGCCACCTGATCGATGGCTTCCTGCAGGGTGAGATCAATGCTCACTGCCGCGGCCTTGGCCCGCTGCCGCTGAGCCTCCATCGCCGCTTCAAAGCCTGCGAGATCCACCCTGAGGCCGTGCTCCTCGGCGATCTCCTCGGTGAGCTCCAGCGGGAAGCCATAGGTGTCGTAGAGCTCAAAAGCTTGCTCACCAGAGATCTGCTTGGGCTTAGCCGCCAGCACATCGGCCAGGAGCTTTTCGCCGCGCTCCAGGGTTTCCAGGAAGCGGGCCTCTTCGCGCTGCAGCTCGGCCAGGATCACCTCGCGCCGCTCAACCAGCTGCGGGTAGGCGCTCTGCATCAGCGCGATCGACGCTTCACCCATCGCCGTCAGGAACGGCTTCTCGATACCGAGGAGACGTCCGTGGCGCACCACGCGGCGCAGCAACCGGCGCAGGATGTAGCCGCGGCCGAGGTTGCTGGCGGTGACACCATCGCAGATCAATTGGGTGATGGCGCGGGAGTGGTCGCCAATCACCTTCAGGCTGGTTTTGCCCTTCTCATCGAGGGCGGGATACGCCACCCCTGCCAACTGCTCCGCCGTTTCGATCAGCGGATAGATCAGGTCAGTTTCATAGTTGTTGGGAACGGCCTGCAGGATCTGCGCCATCCGCTCGAGGCCCATGCCGGTGTCGATGTTGCGGTTCTCCAGCGGCGTGAGGGTGCCCTCCGCGTCGCGGTTGAACTGCATGAACACCAAGTTGTAGAACTCGATGAAGCGCGAGTCGTCCTCCAGATCGATGCCGTCGTCGCCGAGTTCGGGCTTGAAGTCGTAATAGATCTCGGAGCAGGGACCACAGGGGCCAGTGGGGCCTGAAGCCCAGAAGTTATCGGCCTCATCCATGCGGATGATCCGCTTGGGGTTCACCCCCACCACGTCACGCCAGATCGCCTCGGCCTCGTCGTCTTCGCGGAACACACTCACCACGAGGTTCTGTGGCGACAAACCGAACACGCCAGTGCTCAGTTCCCAGGCCCACTGAATCGCCTGCTCCTTGAAGTAATCGCCAAACGAGAAGTTGCCGAGCATCTCGAAGAACGTGTGATGGCGCGCGGTGCGGCCCACGTTTTCGATGTCGTTGGTGCGGATGCACTTCTGGGAACTGGTGGCGCGTGGCGCCGGCCGTTGCTGCTGCCCCAGAAACACCGGCTTGAACGGGAGCATGCCGGCGATGGTGAGCAACACCGTGGGGTCTTCCGGCACCAGCGAAGCGCTGGCCATGGGCTTGTGGCCGCGCTGCTCATAGAAATCCAGGAAGGCCGCGCGGATCTCAGCACCGGTGCGAGGGGCGGCGGCAGCCATGGCGAAGCAAGAAAAGCCTGAACCGGGCATGATCGCGCAGCATGAGCGCCCCTTCCGCCGCCACCAGCAGCTGCGAAGCCTCCACAGCCCCAGGTCCATCGCGCGCCCAGCTGAGGCTGCGCTCGATTGGCTGGGCTGTGGGGGCCGGGCTGAGTGCGTTGATCTTTGGCTTGCCCTGGGGCCTGGAGGCAGCACTACGCGGCGGAGGCTGCGGCTTCTTCTATGGCCTTCTGGCCTTTCATCTGCAGCGCGCCGACCCCGACGACAGCCACCTCCAAGCTGGTTTGGTAGGAGCCGTGTGCGGCATCCACAGCCTGGCTTTACCGCCCCTAAGCCCATGGCCGCTGCCCCAACCCTGGCTGCCGGCCTTGGCGCAGGTCGGTCCAACTGTGATGATGGAGCTCGTTCGTGCTTGGCTGCCGCTGATCGGCGCCGCACTGGTGTTGCACGGATCGCAGGTTCTGCCGCGAGTTTTCGCAGCACGGGCCACCGTGATCCCGCGCCCCTGACTCCCCAGGCCCCGCCTCCATGAGCCTGCTGCATGCCACCTGGCTGCCCGTCGTTCCGCAGGGCAGCTTCGCCAAGGGCAAGGCCCCAAGCGCGGGCCTGTTCATCTGGGCGGACACCTGGCGCGTAGCTGAACCGGTGAGCCCCAGCGGCGAAGCGCCGTTGCACCCCCTCAGCCTCAACCTCGACGACCTGGCCACCTGGCTGGACGACAACCAGTTCTGGTCGGAAGACCTGCGCCAAGCCGCCATCACCCTCACCCTGCCCAGCCGCCAGCAGCTCAGCCGCGGCCAGAAGAGCAGTGCCGCCGCCGCCTGGAGCGGCCTGCCGATGCAAGCCGGTGAGCCCCTGCCCAAAGACCTCACCTGGTGGCCCTGGCAGCTGGAGGGTTGGTTCCTTAAGCCCGGCCCTGCGGCCGAATGGCTCAATCAGCTGCCACTGTCCGGCACCGAGGCGGCCGGCCTCGGCGATGACCTGCTGTGGTGGTGCCACCTCCAGCGCTGGTGCCTAAGCCTGATCGCCCGCGGCCGCTGGCTGCCCGGTACCGCCGATGACAAGGCCAGCTGGCTGCCCCTGCTCAACCGCGAAGACGATCGCCGCCGCCTCGAAGAACTGGCCCTGCGCATGCCCCAGGTGGTAGCCGCCTCAAGCGCCGACACCCATCTGGCCTGCGGCCGCCCCCGCTCCAACCGTTTGCTGGTGGCCAGCATCGTGGAGAAGCTGGTGGATGGCCAGCTGCGGGCCGCCTTCGCCCCTGGCGGCGAGGGCCTTGATCCGCTGCTGGAGGCCTGGCAGGAGGGGCTGTCCAGCCACGACGGCAAGCTCCAGCTGGATGAGGAAGACCAGGAGCGCCTGGCCATCGCCAGCCACCACTGGCGCGAAACCGTGGCCGGCAAGGTGGCGCCGGCCCGAGCCTGCCTGGAGCTGTTCACCCCGCCCGAGGGGGAGGAGCTTTGGGAACTGCGCTTCGGGCTGCAGGCCGAGGCCGACCCCAGCCTGCGGGTGCCCGCCGGCATCGTCTGGGGTGCTGGCGACGGCAATCTGGCCCTGGGTGAAATTCAACTGGAGCAACCCGGGGCGTTGCTGCTGGAAGGTCTGGGCCGAGCGCTGCTGGCGTTTGAGCCGATCGAGCGGGGCCTCGATGCCGCCACCCCCGAAGCGATGCAACTCACCCCGGCGGAGGCCTTCGTGCTGGTGCGCACCGCCGCCAGCCGCCTGCGGGATGTGGGCGTGGGCGTGGTGCTGCCCGCCAGCCTCTCGGGCGGCCTGGCCTCGCGCCTGGGCCTGGCGATCACCGCCGAGCTACCCGAAAAATCCCGCGGCTTCACCCTCGGCGAAACGCTCGAGTGGCGCTGGGAGTTCATGATCGGCGGCGTCACCCTCAACCTGCGCGATCTGGAGAAGCTGGCGGCGAAGCGCAGCCCACTGGTGCAGCACAAGGGCGCCTGGATCGAGCTGAGGCCCCTTGATCTCAAAAACGCCGAAAAGTTTTGCGCCGCCGAGCCCCCCTTCAGCCTCGACGACGCCCTGCGCATCACCGGCAACGAAGGCGAAACCCTGCAGCGCCTGCCCGTGCATGCCTTCACCGCAGGCCCACGGCTGCAGGCGGTGCTCGAGCAGTACCACCAGCAGAAAGCCCCCGACCCCCTGCCGGCCCCGCCTGGCTTCGCCGGCCAGCTGCGCCCGTATCAAGAGCGCGGTCTGGGCTGGCTCGCCTTCCTGCATCGCTTCGATCAGGGCGCCTGCCTGGCCGACGACATGGGTCTGGGCAAAACGATTCAGCTGCTCGCCTTCCTGCAACATCTCAAGGCCGAGCAAGAGTTGAAGCGGCCGGTGCTGCTTGTGGCGCCCACCTCGGTGCTCACCAACTGGAAGCGGGAGGCAGCAGCGTTCACCCCCGATCTGGTGGTGAACGAGCACTACGGCCCGCGCCGGCCCAACAGCCCCGAAGCGATCAAGAAAGCGCTCAAGGGCGTGGACCTGGTGCTCACCACCTACGGCCTGCTCCAGCGCGACAGCGAACTGCTCGAAGCGATCGACTGGCAGGGCATGGTGATCGATGAAGCCCAAGCGATCAAGAACCACAACGCCAAACAATCGATGGCAGCGCGGGATCTGGGCCGCCCCGGGCGAGGCAGCAAATGCGGCCCCCGCTTCCGCATCGCCCTCACCGGCACGCCGGTGGAAAACCGCGTCAGCGAACTGTGGGCACTGATGGATTTCCTCAATCCCAAGGTGCTCGGCGATGAACCCTTCTTCCGCCAGCGCTACCGGCTGCCGATCGAGCGCTATGGCGATATGTCGTCGCTGCGCGACCTCAAGAGCCGGGTGAGCCCCTTCATCCTGCGGCGCCTGAAAACCGACAAATCAATCATTTCCGACCTGCCGGAGAAGGTGGAGCTGAGCGAATGGGTGGGGCTCGCCCCCGAGCAAAAAAAGCTCTACAACCAAACCGTGGAGGAGAGCCTCGATGCGATCGCCCGGGCTCCACTGGGGCAAAAGCACGGCCAGGTGCTGGCGCTGCTCACCAAGCTCAAGCAGATCTGCAACCACCCAGCCCTGGCCCTCAAGCAGGATCCCGACCCCAGCGATGTGGGCTTCTTCAAGGAGTTCGCCGCCCGCAGCGCCAAGGTGCAGCGCCTTGAAGAGATTCTCGAAGAAGTGATCGAAGCAGGCGATCGCGCCCTGCTGTTCACCCAATTCGCCGAATGGGGCCATCTGCTCAAGGCCCACCTCGAGCAGAAGTGGAAGCAGCCAGTGCCGTTCTTGTACGGCAACACCAGCAAGGCCGAACGCCAGGCGATGGTGGACCGCTTCCAAGACGATCCCCGCGGCCCGCAGCTGTTCCTGCTGTCGCTCAAGGCTGGCGGCGTGGGCCTCAACCTCACCCGCGCCAGCCACGTGTTCCACATCGATCGCTGGTGGAACCCGGCCGTGGAAAACCAGGCCACCGACCGTGCCTACCGGATCGGCCAGCAGAACCGCGTGATGGTGCACAAGTTCATCACCAGCGGTTCGGTGGAGGAGCGCATCGACCGGATGATCAAGGAGAAGTCGAAACTGGCCGAAGACATCGTGGGCTCCGGCGAAGACTGGCTCGGCGGCATGGACGTGCGCCAGCTCAAGGACCTGGTGACCCTCAGCGAGGACTGACGCGATGACGCCGCTGGGACCCGAGCAAAGCGATGTGCGCTGGAAACAACGCTTTGAAAACCTGCAACGGGCCTTGCGGCAGCTGGAGGCGGCGGTTGAGGCCCACCAGGCGATACCGACCAACGAGCTGATGGTGATCGCCTTGATCAAGGCCTATGAGTTCAGCTTTGAGCTGAGCTGGAAAACCCTCAAGGATCTGCTGGCCTGGAACGGGATCGATGCCAAGCTCCCGCGCGAGGTGATCAAACAAGCTTTCGCCACCGGGCTGGTGGAACACGGTCAGCTCTGGATCGACATGCTCGAGCAGCGCAATCTGATGACCCACACCGATGACCAGGCCAGGGCCGCAGAGGCCACACGCTTGATCACCGACCGCTATCTGGCTGAACTGCAGTGGCTTCGTCACGCCCTGATCCAGCGCCTGGAGGAGGAGACACCATGAATTCCGATACGGGCCTGCCGGAGCAGACGCTCCAAGCGATCCACCGCTGTCTGCACGACCGCTTCCCCCAACTGCATTGGGTGAAGTTGTATGGATCCAGAGCCATGGGGCGGTATTGGCGCGGCTCCGATATCGACCTGGCCTTCAGCGCCGATGAGAATTGCAGTGCCGCCCTCCTCGACGCCCTCGACCAACTGCCCACCCCCTATCTATTTGATGTAACCCACTGGGAATCTCTGCAGCACAACGGCCTGCGCCAGCACATCGAGCGAGTCGGTATTCCTCTGCCATGACCATCACCCCCAACGGCATCACCACCCAACTGGGCGATCAAGGCCTGGGCCAGCAGCCCTGGTGGGTGGAGCAGTGGATGGAGCTGATCAATGGCTATCGCTTCAAGAAACGGCTCGAGCGCGCCTGGGAGTACGCCCGTAGCGGCAACGTGCTCTCGATCCGCTTTGAAGGGCGCCGCGTGCATGCCCGCGTGCAGGGCAGCGGCGAAGACCCCTACAAGGTGAAGCTCTGGCTCGATGTGCTCAGCGACGACGACTGGGGCTACGTGCTCGAGGCCCTTGGCCAAAAAGCGCGCTGGTCGGCCCAGCTTCTAGCCGGCGTGATGCCGCAAGACATCGAACGCGCCTTCGCCGCCAGCGGCCGCCGCCTGTTCCCGTTCAAGTTGCAGGAGGTGCGCAGCGAATGCACCTGCCCCGACAAGATCAATCCCTGCAAACACGTGAGCGCCGTCTATTACCTGATGGGCGAGCGCTTCAGTGAAGACCCCTTCGTGCTCTTCCAGTTGCGGGGCCGCACCCGCGCCCAGCTGCTCAGCGATCTGGCGGTGAAGCGGCGGGCGTTGCTGGCAAAGAAAGCCAAAGAGGCCAAAGCAGCACAGGAGGCAGCTCCAGCCGACGCCCCCCCTCCACCCACCGCCGAAGGCTCTCTCAATCCCGCTCCCGCCGCCATCCGCGATCCCAACCGCTGGTGGAGCTACGGCGCAGCCCTTGATCCGGGGCTCGTGGTGATCACCCCGGCGATGGAGGGCGATACAGGTCTGGATGAAGCCGGTCCGCTACCTCTGGCGGAAGACGGCCGCTTCCCCGAAGCCGGCAAGCAGTTTGTGGAGCAGCTCAAGGCCCATGGGGCGGCCTGCAGCACCAGCGCCATGGCGACCGCCATGGCTGCCGGCAGCCACAACGGCGACGCCGACACGGGCTGAGCATGATGCTGCAGGCCCGCCGCCGGCGCCTGCGGCGCCTCGCCGTCGCCCAGGCGCCGGCCCCCTGGCTCACGCCGGGCAAACAACACCTGGCTAGTTGCATCCTGAGCTCGTTTGATAAGGCCTTCGGCCGCCCACTCCTTGCCGGCGGCCTCAACACGCATGCCCCCCAGGAGCTGTTCGGGGCCGACACCGTGGTGCTCGCCCACGACGGCGGCACCGATCCCACGCTGATCTATGCCAACGCCGCCGCCCTGCAGCTCTGGGAGCGCCCCTGGGCCGAGATGATCGGCATGCCCTCACGGCTCACGGCCGAACCACAGGAGCGCGCCGGCCGCGCCCGGATGCTCGCCACCGCCCTGCAGCAACACGCCAGCGAGGGCTACACCGGCGTGCGCATCAGCAAGAGCGGCCGCCGCTTCCAGATCCACAACGCCCGCCTGTGGACCCTCTGGGGCCCCGGTGATCAGCCCTGCGGCCAGGCGGCGGCGTTCAGCAGCTGGTGGTGGCTTTAAACACGCGTTCGGCTCTCCCGACAACCCTGGTGTAGCAGCCGAACTGAGGGTGTGAGCACCGCACTCAATGGGTCGGTTCTCACGCTTCTAGCTGTCAATCAAGCCGGGCACATTGGCGTTGCGGGTGAACACCCCGCACCCGCATATCCTGGAAGACCAGCCATGCTCACCCTTCGTCAATCCGCCTTCGACCGCTCTGCCTTCGACCGCCTCGAAACCGATCTGTTCAAGCGCCTCGAGCAACAGATCCAAACCGCCGAGCGCGTGCCTGCAGCTGAAGTGCACGAAACCGAAGCCGGCTACAGCATCTGCCTGGAGCTGCCCGGCGTCGAGCGCGACTCGATCGATGTGAAAGCCACCGATCGCCACCTGGTGATCAGCGCCGAACGCCGCGCCCCTCAGCCCGAGCGCACCGAAGCCACCGAGACCACCCAAACACCCGCCAAGCTGCTGAGCGAAATCCGCTATGGCACCTGGAGCCGCAGCTTCCGCTTCCCCTCAGGCATCAACCGCGAAGGCGTCCAGGCGGTTTACCGCGACGGGCTGCTCACTGTGCAGGTGCCCAAGGCCCAAACCCTCACCAGCGTGAGCGTGAAGGTGGAGGGCTGAACCAGGCAGCGCGGCACCCCGCCGCCATCGCGATCACACCAACCGAGACGGGAGCCAGCCTCGGCCTCAGTGCCGGGGCTTTTTGCTGGGGGTTAAGCGGCCCCACGACCCGAACCCCGATTCCGAGAGCCCTTCCTACAGTTGCCCCCAACCGCGCGCGGACCCATGGCTGAGACAGCTGTAGCCAGCACGCCCCGCCTAAGCCTGCAGTGCGAGGCGATCGGGGCTGACACCACCACGATCCGCTCGCTCGATTGGGACCGCAGCCGCTTCGATATTGAGTTCGGCCTGCGCAACGGCACCACCTACAACAGCTTTCTGGTGCGGGGTGAGCGCACCGCCCTGATCGATAGCAGCCACCTCAAGTTCGAGAGCACCTGGCTGCCGATCCTCCAGGAGCAGATCGATCCCAAGGCGATCGATCACCTGATCGTGAGCCACACCGAGCCCGACCACTCGGGCCTGATCGGGCACCTGATCGACCTCAACCCTGAGATCGAGATTGTGGGATCCAAAGTGGCGATTCAGTTTCTGGAAAACCAGGTGCATCGCCCGTTCAAGAGCCGGGCGGTGAAGAGCGGCGAGGAGCTGGATCTGGGCACGAACCCGGACAGCGGCGTGCAGCACCGCTTCGAGTTTCTGAGCGCTCCCAACCTGCACTGGCCCGACACAATCTTCTCCTTCGATCACGGCACCGGCATCCTCTACACCTGCGATGCCTTCGGCCTGCATTACTGCTCCGACGACCTGTTTGATGTGGATCCCGGCGCCATCGCCCCGGACTTCCGCTTCTACTACGACTGCCTGATGGGCCCCAACGCCCGCAGCGTGCTCCAGGCCATGAAGCGCATGGACGCCTTGCCGGCGATCAACACCATCGCGGTGGGCCATGGACCGCTACTGCGCGATCACCTCAGCCTCTGGCTCTCCGACTACCGCGAATGGAGTGAAGGCCGCAGCAAAGGAGAGGCTTACGCCGCCGTTTGCTACGTGAGCCAATACGGCTTCTGCGACCGGCTCAGCCAGGCCATCGCCCGCGGCATCGGCAAGGCCGAGGCCCAAGTGCAACTGGTCGACCTGCGCGCCACCGACGCCCAGGAACTGAGTGCCCTGATCGGCGAAGCCAGCGCCGTGGTGGTGCCCACCTGGCCCGCCAACCCCGATGCCGACCTGCAGGCATCGATCGGCACGCTGCTGGCGGCCCTGCAACCCAAGCAGTGGGTGGCCACCTACGACGCCTACGGCGGCAATGACGAACCGATCGACACCGTGGCCTCCCAGCTGCGGGGTCTAGGCCAGAAGGAAGCCTTTGAGCCGCTACGGGTGCGCCAGGTGCCCGACGGCAACGACTACCAGCGCTGTGAAGAAGCCGGCACCGACCTGGGCCAGCTGCTCACCCGCGCCAAAACCATCGCCGCGATGAAGTCGCTGGATGGTGACCTCGATAAAGCACTTGGCCGCCTCTCCGGTGGTTTGTATGTGGTGACCGCCCGGCAGGAAGAGCGGGCCTCAGCGATGGTGGCCAGCTGGGTGAGCCAAGCCAGCTTCGAGCCGCCCGGAATCACCGTGGCCGTGGCCAAAGATCGCGCCATCGAAGCATTGATGCAGGTGGGCGATCGCTTCGTGCTCAACATCCTGCGCGAAGACAACCACCAGGGCCTGTTGCGCCATTTCCTCAAGCGCTTCCCACCCGGCGCCGATCGCTTCGCCGGCGTGTCCACACTCGATGGCGTAGCCGAGGGTGGCCCCGTGCTCGGCGATGCCCTGGCCTTCCTCGGCTGCCGCGTGCTGCAGCGCATGGAAGGCCCAGATCACTGGATCATCTACGCCGAAGTGGAGCAGGGCAATGTGGCCGATAGCCAGGCCTCAACCGCCGTACACCACCGCAAGGTAGGGAACCACTACTGACCGCGAGCACAGGCGATCGGGGTCCGCTCACATCATCAGCGGCGCTTGCTCAGCGTGAGTCGCAATGCGGCGTCATCGGCACCGCCACCGGCCTCAAGATAATTCAAAATAAGGCCTCCTCCTTCAGTGGTTGTGCCCTGATAAATGCCATCGCCTTCCGCTCCACTGATTTGCCATTGCCCATCGCCATCCTCAGTGAGCAATGTGAAGTAACACGCCTCCGGCTCGCTCCACTTACCCGAGTCTTCGTCGCGGTATTGCTTGGTGCCTTGAGCAGCAAAACCACGAGCCTTGCTGATCACGAATTTGTAGTCGCCTTCTGACTTATAGCCCTCACTTCTGTAACCCGAGCCCGTACCAACCCAAGTACCCTTCAAGAAGCGCGCAGGCTTGGTTCCAGATCCAAGCGCCGCACTGTTCAGCGAGCCAGTAGAGGGATCGAGTGATAGCGACAAGCGCTCACGCGTCTGCGGATCCTCCTCTTGCGCAGAGCTGGGCACAAACACGCCATCCGCATCCACATTGAGGATGAAGACAGGCACCTTCACCCGGTTGCCCGTCAGAGGGTCAATACTGATCTTGCCGGTGGCACCTTTGTAATTCCGAGTCTGCAGCAGACTATCCAAAGCTGGCTTAAAGGCGGCAGTACCTGCCGTTTCCATCGCGTCGGCCAACACCTTCATCGAGTCATAGGTGAAGGTGCCCCATACACCAGGAGTGCGATCAAAACGCTCTTCATAAGCCTGCACATAGGCATCGGCGTGGGGAAGCTGCTCAGCCTCCGGAACCCCACTGAACACACTGCTGCGGGCTGCTTTCAGACCCGCCTCGGCAATGAAAGCTGGATCCACATTGGCAAGCCCGAAAAAGCGCTGAGCCGCCGTATTACTGGCCTCTAAGCCACGGGCGATGGAGCTGCCTTCGGGGTAATACGTGCTCACATACACCAGGCCAGGATCTACCGCGAGGGCCTGCTCAATCACAGCGCTGTAATCGGCGCTGCCGGGCGCAATCGTGAAGCGTTTGACCTGCACACCCTTAGCCGTGAGGGATGCTTCCAAGCGATCAGCCATGCCGACGGTGTAGGCGGAGGGATCCACCAACATCGACACACGCTGGATCCCTTGCGAGAGGATATAGGCCTCCTCCACCGGAGCGATCTGGCTGTTCTTGGGCTGAACTGTCACCCCCTCTCCACTGGTGTCATCGGTGGAGGTGAGATGCACAGGCAGGATCTCTTTCTTGAGGTAGTAGGGGAGATTGATCAACCCCACTCCCGAGTTGTAGGGGCCAATCACCGCATCAGCATCGATGCGATTCAGCTTCTTCGCCACAGACAAAGCACGCTTAGGATCAGCTCGGTCATCGGCTCTCACCAACTCCACCCGACGCCCGAGAATCCCGCCTTCACGATTCAACTCTTCAACAGCCAACTTGGCTCCACGCCACATATCGCGCCCATTGCCACGTTGGTCACCCCTGAGCGGCGCCTCTAAACCAATCACAATCGGATCACCCCGACCTGCCTCAAACCATTGCGACTGCTCAACAGCAACAGCACCGAGGCCATCAACACCGGAAAGAAACGGATTGGTCGACATCAGCAGTGGCCTCAGGCGCGCCAAACATAAAAGTGTCGCTGGAACATGGCCTAGAACTCTCAGAAAGCTTCGTAAAATCGCTGCAAGAGCTGGGGAAACAATGGCCGGGAACGACACTGAACGACAGGTCATCCAGCTACCGATCGAGCCCGGCCTGGTGTGCCTGCGCGGCTTAAGCCCCACCCGGCTGCGCTTTGAAGTGGAGTACGGCCTCGAGCGGGGCACCACCGCCAACAGCTTTCTCTACCTCCCAGACAACGGCGACACCGCGCTGCTGGTGCACCCGCCTGGCGACTCCTTCGCCGGGCCTTACCTGGAAACGCTGGCGGCCTTGGTTCCACCCACGTGCCCGCTGGAGGTGGTGGTGGGCCACACCAATCCCAACCGAGTGAAGCTGCTGCGCAAGCTGGCCCAGCGCTGGCCGCAGCTGACACTGATCAGCTCCAACCCCGGCGCCCAGCTGCTGCGTGAGCTGTGGGATCAGCGCAAGCCCGTGCCCCCGGGCAGCGATGCAGCAGCCGAACCAGAAGCGCTGCCACCCCTGCCGCCCCTACAGGTGGTGCGCACAGACACCGAACTCACCCGGGCCGATGGCCGCACCCTTGCGCTACTGCCCACACCCACGCCCCGCTGGCCCGGTGGGCTGATGGCCTTCGAAGCAGGCAGCGGCCTCCTGATGAGTGGCAAGTTCTTCGCTGGCCACCTCTGCACCGAAGCCTGGGCCGAAGCCAACCGCAGCAGCACCGAAGAAGACCGCCGCTACTTCTATGACTGCCTGATGGCGCCGATGGTGCGCCAGGTGGAAGCGGTGCTCGATCGCATCGATGAGCTGCCGATCCGCACCATTGCACCCGGCCACGGCCCAGCCATCGCCGAGAGCTGGCGCAGCCTGCTGGTGGATTACCGCCGCTGGGGTGAAACGCAGGAGCGCGCCAAGCTCTCGGTGGCCCTGCTCTACGCCAGCGCCTACGGCAACACCGCTGCCATCGCCGACGGGCTAGCGCAGGGCGTGGCCCGCACCGGCGTGCGGGTGGAGAGCATCAACTGTGAATTCAGCCCAGCCGAGAAACTGCTGGAGGCAATCCGCAACTGCGATGCGGTGTTGATCGGCTCCCCCACCCTGGGGGGGCATGCACCCACACCGATCGTGTCAGCACTGGGCACGCTGCTGGCCGAAGGCGATCGCGCCAAGCCGGTGGGGGTGTTTGGCAGCTTCGGCTGGAGCGGTGAAGCGCTCGATCTGCTCGAGAGCAAGCTGCGTGATGGCGGCTTCCGCTTGGCCTTTGAGCCGATCAAGGTGAAGTTCAGCCCCGATGCCGCCACCCTGAAAACCATCGAGGAAACCGGAACGGCCCTGGGCCGCCAGCTGCTCAGCACCCAACGCAAGGAACAACGGCGCAGCGCCGGTGCTGGCGGGATGAGCGAAAGCCGCAGCAACCCTGCCGTGTTGGCCCTGGGCCGCGTGGTGGGTTCCCTGTGCGTGCTCACCACCGTGAAGGGCAGTGGTGAAAGCCAGCTGAGCGGCGCCATGGTGGCCAGCTGGGTGAGCCAGGCGAGCTTCTCGCCACCGGGGCTCACGGTGGCCGTGGCGAAAGACCGCGCTGTGGAAGCGCTGCTGCATGTGGGCGACGGCTTTGCGCTCAACGTGCTGGCAGCCGGCCGCGAGAACGGAGCGATGAAACAGTTTCTGCAGCCCTTTGCGCCGGGCGCTGATCGCTTCGCCGGCCTAGAGCTGGAGCACACCCCCACGGGGCAACCGGTGCTGCCCGAGGCCCTGGCCTGGATGGAGTGCACGGTGAAGCAGCGGATGGAATGCGGCGACCACTGGCTGCTCTATGCCGAGGCCCAGGCCGGGGCCGTGCTCGACAGCAGCGCCACCACCGCCGTGCACCAGCGCCGCAGCGGCGCCAATTACTGAATCGCGATGCAGCCGAACCAGCACATCACCTGATCAGAGTGCTGTATCCCAACACACCAAAATTAAGTGTTAACCTCGCACCAAAAATCGGCAAAACCCAGTGATGGCAGGTTTTCTTGGCGATGAATGATCTAATTCTGTAAAGAGCTTTGATCTAAGCCCGAAGAAAAACCAAAGACCCTCTGCAACGCACGATTGGGCGCTCAAATAACACCAATCGATTCCTTGGGCGATGGCAACCGCCGCCACTTCCACTCCAGTTCATCAGCGCTGGGTGGTGCGCTACCGCGGCTTTGTGTTGATCCCGCAGACCGATCTCACCTGGCTGGTACGACCTGAGCGCAGCCCGATGACGCTGCTGCCTTTCCGAACACCAGCCAGCTCAGTTGACGATGTGAAGGCCTTAATCGACTGGCGCCTGAATCAGGCTGCCTGAGGCGGTGGCGGGGTGGAACCACCAGCCACGAACGGCAGCACCACCGTGGCCCAACGCTCAGGGCGAGCCGGGCGGACCCGTTGCGCACGACGCACGCCGAAAGGAACACGCACCACGTTGGTGCCTTCAACCCGCAACGTTTGATCGGTGAAAAGTTTGATCGAAGTGTTGCCTTGGTCGTCAGAGCTCATGGTGTCGTTCCAGTACCGGTTTCACCCGATGGCTAGTGATGCCTGCAGTTGCAGCAGATCCTGCCGGCAAAGCAAGGGTGAAGGCGGGAAGAAATTCCGCACTTTTCATTGCGGCGAAATCTAAACGCAACCCGGCCAGAATCAAGCCCCGGTGGGCAAGCTCGTGGCCAGCTCCTCCACCGACGGGCAGGTGCACACCAAATTTCGATCGCCATAAGCGTTGTCGATGCGGGCCACCGCCGGCCAGAGTTTGGCCGCCAGCTGCTGCACACCAAGGGGATAGCCCCCCGTGCTGCGGCTGTAAGAACGCGACCAGTCGTCGGCGGTTATGGCCGCCAGGGTGTGGGGAGCGCGCTTGAGCGGGTTATCGGCCGCATCGCTTGCGCCGCTCTCGATCGCCGCGGCCTCGGCTCGGATTGCCGCCATCGCAGCACAGAAGCGCTGCAATTCCGCCAGGCCTTCGCTCTCGGTGGGCTCCACCATCACGGTGCCGGCCACCGGCCAGCTCACGGTGGGGGCATGGAAGCCGTAGTCCATCAGGCGCTTGGCCAGATCATCCACCTCCAGGCCGGCGCTGCGCTTGAGCGGGCGCAGATCGAGGATGCACTCATGGGCTACGCGGCCGCCTGCCCCCCTGTAGAGCACGGGGAAATGAGGCTCCAGCTGCTCCGCCATCCAGTTCGCCGCCAACAGGGCCACCGCTGAGGCCTGGCGCAAGCCGGCACCTCCCATCAAGCGGATATACATCCAGCTGATGGGGAGGATGCTGGCGCTGCCCCAGGGGGCAGCGCTCACCGGGCCGATGGCCTGAGCACCTCCACAGGCCTGCGCCAGTGGGTGACCCGGCAAGAACGGCAGCAGGTGCTTGGCCACGGCGATCGGACCCACACCGGGGCCACCTCCGCCGTGGGGAATGCAGAAGGTCTTGTGCAGGTTGAGGTGACACACATCAGCCCCATAAAGACCTGGCTTGGCCAGGCCCACCTGGGCATTGAGGTTGGCGCCATCGAGATACACCTGGCCGCCGTGCTGATGCACCAAGGCGCAGATCTCCTGGATCCCCTGCTCAAAGACGCCGTGGGTGGAGGGATAGGTGACCATCAGCGCCGCCAGCTCAGCGCGATGGGCTTCCACCTTGGCCGCCAGATCGGCGCGGTCGATGTTGCCTTGGGCGTCGCAAGCCACAGGCACCACCTGCAGGCCCGCCATCACGGCGCTGGCGGGGTTGGTGCCATGGGCGCTGGTGGGGATCAGGCACACCGTGCGCTGCTGATCACCCCGGCTGTGGTGCCAGGCGCGGATCACCAGCAGACCCGCATATTCCCCTTGCGAACCGGCATTGGGCTGCAGTGACACACCGGCAAAGCCGGTGATCGCCGCCAGCCAGCGCTCCAGATCCGCCACCAGGCGCCGGTATCCCGCGCTCTGGGCCTCGGGAGCGAAAGGGTGCAGCCCGGCAAAGGCAGGCCAGCTCACCGGCTGCAGCTCAGCAGCGGCATTGAGCTTCATCGTGCAGCTGCCGAGCGGGATCATCCCGTGCACCAGCGAAAAATCACGGGCGGCCAGGCGCTGGATGTAGCGCAGCAGCTCCGTTTCGCTGCGATAGCGCTGAAACACCTCCTGTTGCAACCAGGGCCGATGGCGCTGGGGCACGGCATCACCCCAAAGCAGCTGCTCGGGGGCCTCGCTGCAGCCAGAAGCCTCCAGCTCCTGCTCAAGCGAGGTGTTCAGCTCGACCACCGAGGGAACTGCCCCTGCTGCATCGGCCAGCGCGATCGCCGCCAGGAGCTGCTGCAGTTCAGCCAACGAGCTGCGCTCATCCAGGCTGATTGCGAGGCCATCAAGCTCAGGCCGCAGATTGAACCCAGCGGCTTCCGCCCCGGCCAGCAGACCGGCGGGCTGGGAACTGTGCACCAGCACTGTGTCGAAGCCAGGCCCTGGCTCCACCTCCAGCCCCAGTTGCGCAAGGCCACGGCGCAACAGCTCCCGCAGCTTCAGCACCCGCCTGGCGATCACCGCCAGACCAGCCGGACCGTGATGCACCGCGTAGAAGCCGGCCATCACCGCGAGCAACACCTGGGCGGTGCAGATGTTGCTGGTGGCCTTGTCGCGGCGGATGTGCTGCTCGCGGGTTTGCAGAGCCAGGCGCAAGGCCTGGCGCCCCTCCGCATCGAGCGACTGCCCCACCAACCGACCCGGGATCCGGCGCTGATGAGTGGTGGTGGTGGCGAAGAAGGCGGCATGGGGGCCGCCGAACCCGAGAGGGATGCCGAAGCGCTGACTACTGCCAATGGCAATCTCCACGCCGAGCTCGCCCACTGGCGCCAACAGCACCTGGGCCAGGGGATCCACGGCGGCCGTCACCATCACTCCAGCGGCGCGGGCGGCGGCGATCAGCTCAACCGGATTCCAGAGCGCACCGCGGGCTCCAGGCAGCTGCACCAGCAGACCAAACGCCCCAGCGAAGGGCTCCGCACCGCGGGCCTGCTCTGCCAGGAGCGCACCCGGCCGCACCTTGAGCAGCTCGATACCCAGGGGTTCAGCGCGGGTCTGCAACACCGCCCAGGTTTGCGGCAGCACCTCGGCATCCACCAGGAAGCGGTGGGCACTGGCATCGCGGCATGCGCCGTAGCTGAGGCTCATCGCCTCGGCCGCAGCGGTGGCCTCATCGAGCAGCGAGGCATTGGCGATCGGCAGAGCGGTGAGCTCGCTGATCAGGGTTTGGAAATTGAGCAGCGCCTCGAGGCGCCCCTGGCTGATCTCAGCTTGATAAGGGGTGTAGGCGGTGTACCAGGCCGGGTTTTCAAACACGTGGCGCTGCAGCAGCGCCGGGGTGATGCAGTCGCTGTAGCCCAGGCCGATCAGGCTGCGGCGCACCTGGTTAGCAGCAGCGATCTGCTGCAGCTCTGCCAGGGCTTCGGCCTCGCTGCAGCCCACCGGCAACCCCTCTGCAGCGACCAGGGGCTCGAGACGAATCGCGTCGGGCACCACCTCGGCGACCAGCTGCTCCAGGTCGTTCAGGCCGAGATCGCTGAGCATCTGGGCCTGCTCGGCCGCATCAGGGCCAACGTGACGGGCGACAAAGGGGCTCAGGGCCGCCGGGCGGAACTCAGTGGCCATCCACCTTGGCGCTGTAGGTGGCGGCATCCATCAGACCGTCCAGCTGGGCAGGATCGCTGGGCCGCACCAGCAGCAACCAACCTTCGCCATAGGGATCGTTTTGCAACTCCTCGGGGCTAGCGAGCACGGCTTCGTTGCGCACTTCGATCGTGCCGCTGATCGGAGCGATCACCTCCTCCACCGCCTTCACCGATTCCACCGAACCGAAGCTGCTGCCCTGGCCTAGGGCTGCCCCCACCTCAGGCAGCTCCACAAACACAATGTCGCCCAGCTGATCCACAGCGAAGGCGCTGATGCCGATGCGGACCAGTTCGCCTTCGGCTCGCACGTATTCGTGGCTGTCGGCATAACGGCAGTCGTCGGGATAGCTGAGGGCCATGGGGCCGCCTGGGCGGTTGCTGATCTGCAGTCTGTCGGAAATCGGCGCATGCGGGCTAGGCAGGCCCGCACCACCCGCCGTCCGCCAGCGCCAGCAACGCCTGCTCCAGGGCCAGCTCTGCGTGGGCTGTGGTGGTGCCTCCCTGGGCGTAGAGCACGTAGGGCTCGCGCAGCGGGCCATCGGCTGAGAACTCACTGGTGCTGCCATCGATGAAGGTGCCGCCTGCCATCACCAGCTCACTGGCGTAGCCGGGCATCGGGGCCGGCACCGGATCGAGGTAGCTGCCCACAGGCGAACAGGCCTGAAACGCACGGCACACCGCCTTGAGCGGTTCCGGTGCCCCGAAACGCACCGCCTGGATCACATCACTGCGCAAGCCGCCCACCAAGGGCTTCACCGCGTAACCGAGGCCGTCGAACACAGCCGCGGCGAGCTCCGCGCACAGCAAGGCTTCCGCCACCATCTGCGGCGCCAGGAACAACCCCTGAAACAGCAGCCGGTGCAGATCAAATCCCGTGCCCCCCTCACTGCCGATACCCGGCGCCGTGAGCCGGCAGCAGGCCTGCTCCACCCATTCGGCACGGCCAGCCACGTAGCCGCCGGTAGGGGCGATGGTGCCGCCAAGGTTTTTGATCAGTGAGCCCGCCATCAGATCTGCACCCACAGCTGTGGGCTCCTGCAGCTCCACCAGCTCGCCGTAGCAGTTGTCCACAAACACCACACAGTCGGGCTGAATCGCCTTCACCTGCTCCACCAGCCGACCGATCTGCTCCACGGTGAGCGAGGGGCGCCAGCTGTAGCCGCAGCTGCGCTGGATGAGCACCATGCGGGTCGGCACAGCCAGGGCGCCGGCGATGCCCGCTTCATCCACACCACCATCCGCCAGCAGATCGAGCTCGTCGTAGGCGATGCCGAACTCCGCCAGCGAGCCCTGGCCGCTGCCACGGATGCCGATCACCTCCTCGAGCGTGTCGTAAGGGCGACCAGTGAGAGCCAATAGGCGATCTCCGGGGCGCAGCACCCCGTACAGCGCGGCAGCGATGGCATGGGTTCCGCTGACAAATTGCAGCCGCACGGCAGCCGCCTCCGCCTGCAACACCTGGGCGAACACCCGATCCAGCACCTCCCGGCCCAGATCACCGTGGCCGTAGCCACTCACCGAGGCGAAGTGATGCACCCCCAGCCTCTCGGCACTGAAGGCCTGCAGCACCCGCTTCAGCCGAGGCTTCACCCCGGCCCGGCGCTCACGAGCCAGGGCGGTGGTGCGCTCGAGCGCGGCAGCCAGCTGATCGGAAGCCCAGGCCTGATGGGATGCGCTCATGGCAAGAAACAACGAATCTCCATGCTGCCGGCCGCGTGACGCTCAACCATCCGTCTAGATTTTTTCGGATTGGTGCCTCGGCTACAGCGGGGCACCCAGGCAGTGGTGCGCGGGGTCACGAGGCCCCCGAGCGAACCGGCGCCTGCGCATCCTTGAGGAGTTCACTTTGGTCTTAGCCCCAGACACCGCCTCCGCGGCACGCGCCCAGCGCACCAGCGCTGACCTGGAGGGTGGGTCAGGCAGCTACAGCGACGCGCAGGAAGCCCGGATGCGGGCAGCCCTCGTGGTCCCCCGCGCACCACTGCCCCGCAGCCAGAAGAAATACAAGCTGGGCACCACTGGCTTCATGCTCGCCATCCACGTGGGAGCGGTGTTTGCCTTGCTGCCGCAGTACTGGAGCTGGCAGGGCCTCGTGGCGCTGGCGATTCTCTACTGGGCCACCGTGCTGGGGGTGACCCTCGGCCTGCATCGCCTCGTGGCCCACCGCAGCTTCGTCGCTCCCAAATGGGTGGAGCGCGTGCTGGTGCTGATGGGCACCCTGGCCTGCCAGAGCGGCCCGATCGAGTGGGTGGGCCTGCATCGCCACCACCACAAGTTTTCCGACCAACCCAACGACCACCACGACGCGGCCCGCGGCCTCTGGTGGGCCCATAGCGAGTGGATGCTGCACGACATCCCCGCCATCAGGGAACTGCACCGCTTCACTGGCGACCTGCTCCAGGACCCCTTCTATCGCTGGCTCGATCGCTGGTTCCTGCTCCTGCAGATCCCCCTGGGCGCTGCTCTCTATTGGTACGGCAACGCCGCCAACGTGCACGGCGGCGGCCTGGGCCTGGTGCTGTGGGCGATTCCGCTGCGCCTCGTGCTCGTGTATCACGTGACCTGGCTGGTGAACTCCGCCACCCACGCCTTCGGGTATCGCAACTTCGACTGCCCCGACCTCTCACGCAACTGCTGGTGGGTGGCGATCCTCAGCTTCGGCGAGGGCTGGCACAACAACCACCACGCCCACCCTTCCAGCGCCCGCCACGGCCTGCGCTGGTTTGAGTTCGACATCACCTGGCAGCACATCAAGTTGCTGCGAACGCTGGGCTGGGCCAAGCGCATCCGCGAGGCGCGCTACCCCGCCTGAAGCTCACGGCGGATTGCCTCGGCCAGATCGAGAGCCTGATCACCCGAGCCCGGTTGCAGCAGCAGCCGGGCTTTTTGGCGCAGCAGCTCCAGAAACTGATCAGCACTCAGCTCCTCCTCAGCCGCCGCCCCCATGGCCGCCAAGGTGAGGCGCAGGTCGCCGAGTTCACCATCCAGCTCCTCAGCGGTGTAGTCCCGCTGGCCGGCCATCACCTCAGCGAAGCGCTCACGCCGCTGCCGTTTCTCAGCCGGATAGGCGGCCAGCACCTGTTCACGGCACAGGCGCCAAGGCCGCCCCGCCGTAAACAGCTCCGCCAGCGCCGCACTCAGACCAGCCGCCTCCGATGCCTGAATGCGCAAATCAAACGCGCTCGGCAGCGGGCGCAGGCCCACGAAAATCTCAAACAGCTGGGCTGGCCCCAAGGCTGAGCCGTCGTCGGCCAGCAAAGGCAGCGCTGAAGCCTGGAGGGCTGCGAGCAATTCGGGCTGCTCAGCCAGCTGCTCAGCGAGCCCCCCCGACAGGCCAGCTGGTCCTGCACTTTGGGCCAACAGTTGATTGATCCGCCCCAAGGCCACGAACAGCTCCGGCCCCGGGGAGGCGAGCTTGCGATTGCGCAAGTTGGAGAGCTGGGAGTTGTGCACCCGGCCGAGATCCAGCGCATCCGCCAAGGCCGGCAACACCCGCTGGCTCCAAGCATTGCGCTCATGCCACACCTTGATCAGATGGCCGAACGCATCGCGACCCGCTTCGAGTTCGCTTCGATAATCCACTCGATACGGATCCGTACTGCTACCATTTTATCGGACACAACCGGAGGGGCCATGACGGCCACCATCACCAGCCGCGCCAGCGTGCAGCATCTGCACCGGCCGCACGGCGCGCAACACGGCACGGCCCCAGTTGCCACGCCTTCCCAGGGGCGCAACTGGGCCGTGATCGGCTTCATGGTTGCCCTTCACGCCCTGGCCGTGGTGGCCCTGCTGCCCCAGTTCTGGAGCGTCGCAGCGGTGGCCACGCTGGTGGTGCTCTATTGGCTCACCGCCTGCCTTGGCGTCACCATCGGCTACCACCGTCTGCTCAGCCACCGCGCCTTCCGAGTACCCCTGTGGCTGGAGCGCTTCTTCGCCACCTGCGGCGCCCTCAGCTGCCAGCACGGCCCGATCGACTGGGTGGGCCTGCACCGCCATCACCACAAGTTTTCCGATACGGAACCGGATCACCACAACAGCCATCGCGGCTTCTGGTGGAGCCACATGGGCTGGATGTTCAAGTCGATCCCGGCCATGGGCGCTGTGCCTCGCCTCACTGGCGATCTCACCGCCGACCCCTACTACCGCTGGCTGAACAACAATTTCCTTCTGCTGCAGCTACCCCTGGCCGGTCTGCTGTTCTGGATCGGCACGGCAACGGGCGCTGGCGGCTGGGCCCTGGTGCTCTGGGGCATCCCACTCCGCCTGGTGCTCGTGTATCACGCCACCTGGCTGGTGAACTCCGCCACCCACCGCTGGGGCTACGTGCTCCACGACAGCGGCGACGGCTCCCGCAACAACCCCTGGGTGGCCGCGGTCACCTTCGGTGAGGGCTGGCACAACACCCACCACGCCTATCCCCATTCCGCCCGCCACGGCTGGGGCCGCCGCGAGCCTGACCTCACCTGGATGCACATCAGCGCCTTGCAGCGCCTCGGCCTCGCCACCCAGGTGCGCCTGCCAGCACCACTGGTCAACCAGGCTCATGCACCTGTGGCGTAGGCTCATTCATCGCCCCAATTGTCGATCGTTAGTTCGTAGATCCCATGGCCAAGCGCGTTTCCGTGGTCCTCAGCGAGGACGTCCTCAGCCTGGGTAAGGACGGCGATCTGGTGGAAGTTGCCCCCGGCTATGCCCGCAACTTCCTCCTGCCCCAGGGCAAGGCTGTGCCCCTCACGCCTGCAGTGATGCGTCAGGTGGAGCACCGCCGCGCCAAGGAAGCCGAGCGCCAGGCCGCTCTCAAGGCTGATGCTGTGGCCTTCCGCACCGCCCTCGACACCATCGGCCGCTTCACCGTGAAGAAGCAAACCGGCGGTGACGACGTGCTGTTCGGCACCGTGACCAACGGCGACGTGGCTGAGGCGATCGAAGCCGCCACCAAGAAAGAGGTGGATCGCCGCGACATCATCGTTCCGGAAATCCACCGCACCGGCAGCTACAAGGTGCAGGTGAAGCTCCACAGCGAAGTGACCGCTGAGATCAATCTGGAAGTGGTGAGCCACTGATTCAGCTGATCGCGATCGCGCAGCACGTCCACACCGCTCTTGCAGCCTCTGGGCAGCGCGAGAGAATGGTGCCCCCCTTTGCCGCCAGGCCCTTCAGGGTCTGGCGGTTTTTTGATTCCGCAGGCGGCAACTGGTCATGGTGAGCGTTCCCCTCAGCAACCTCGACCCTGAGGAGGGCCAGGGCCGCCGGCCTGGCTCCCGCGGCCGCCCGCGGGATGAGGCCAGCTTCGAGGCGATGCCCGATGGGGTGCCGCCTCAAAACCTCGAGGCGGAAGAAGCCGTGTTGGGCGGCATCCTGCTCGACCCAGACGCCATCGGCCGGGTGGCGGATGTGCTGCAGCCGGAGGCCTTCTATCTCACGGCCCACCGCGAGATCTACCGCACCGCCCTGATGCTGCACGGCCAGGGCAAACCCACCGACCTCACGGCGATGACCGCCTGGCTGGCGGACACCGGTGCTCTGGAGAAGGTGGGCGGCAGCAGCCGGCTGGTGGAACTGGTGGAGCGCACCCTCTCCACCGCCTCGATCGACCAGGTGGCCCGCCTGGTGATGGACAAATTTCTGCGTCGCCAGCTGATCCGCTCGGGCAACGAGGTGATCCAGTTGGGCTTCGATCAGAGCAAGCCGATGGAGCAGGTGCTCGATGAAGCGGAGCAGAAGATCTTTGCCATCAGCCAGGAGAAGCCGAGCGTCGGCCTCACCCCCACCGCCGAGATCCTCACCGCCACCTTCAACGAGATCGAAAGCCGCTCGCTGGGCACCGCCGTAGCCGGCATCCCGGTGAACTTCTACGACCTGGACGCGATGACCCAGGGGCTGCAGCGCAGCGATCTGATCATCATTGCCGGCCGCCCCGCCATGGGTAAAACCGCGATCACGCTCAACCTGGCCAAGAACGTGGCCCAGCTGCACCAGCTGCCGGTGTGCGTGTTCTCCCTGGAGATGAGCAAAGAGCAGCTCACCTACCGCCTGCTGGCGATGGAAGTGGGGATCGAGAGCGGCCGCCTGCGCACCGGCCGCCTGCAACCGGAGGAATGGCCGCTGCTCGGCCAGGGCATCAGCACCCTGGGCCAGATGCCGATCTACATCGACGACAAACCCAACGCCGGCGTGCTCGAAATGCGCTCGCTCTGCCGGCGGCTGATGGCCGAATCCGGCAAGGAACTTGGGCTGGTGGTGATCGACTATCTCCAGCTGATGGAAGGCAGCGGCTCCGACAACCGCGTGCAGGAGCTCTCGCGCATCACCCGCGGCCTCAAGCAGATGGCCCGCGAACTCAACGTGCCAGTCATTGCCCTCTCCCAGCTCAGCCGCGGCGTGGAGGCCCGCACCAACAAACGCCCAATGCTCTCCGACCTCAGGGAATCGGGCTCGATCGAGCAGGACGCCGACTTGGTGCTGATGATCTACCGCGACGAGTACTACAACCCCGATACCCCCGATCGCGGCATCACCGAAATCATCGTGACCAAGCACCGCAACGGCCCGGTGGGCACGGTGAAGCTGCTATTCGAGCCCCAGTACACCCGCTTCCGCAACCTGGCGGCCTGAGCAAAAGCGAAGAAAAAAGGATGGGAACAAAGCGAAGCAGATGCAGTGAGTACCGTCATTAGTGCTGTACTCATTTTCCAATGGAAGAGTCGCTAACTCGCCTTGTCAACGACGAATCGCAGTTTTACTTTGCGACAAGCCCTGGCAAGGTCAATCGACTCGTAAGCCAAGGATGGGAAATTACCGCGTCAGGATTTGACTCCTACCTTGGCGACAGCGCCAGCCCCGTTTTTCACCTCTTCAACAAGGACAGTGGGCAACACTTCTGGGGCCTGGAATCCAAGAAGACACGCAGACTTGAAGGCAAGGGATGGGTCAACAAGGGGACAACATTCGACGCCAGCGATAAAAAAGGGAAAGGTCTCGACCCAATTTATCAGCTAAAAAACAAATCCACGGGAGACCTGACCTGGCTCTCAGACAAGAACCTGGTCAAAGAGCGTGTTGAGGCTGGCTGGAAAAATCAAGGCATCGCCTGGTTTGCCCCTGCCAACAACGGAGAGATCGAAATCACCTCCAGCGACTATGACCCGATTACGGGAAATCTCAAGCTATCTTACTCGCTGGACGACCTACACCTCAGCCAATTCAGAAATTACGGCAATGAACTCACCTTCAGGCTGGCAGGCTCAACGACAGAAGATGGAAAGTATATCGCAGCCGATGCAGACCGCCGCGACATCGACTACAACGGCAAAGACAAAATAACCGGAAAAATCAATATGAGTGTAGCGAATACACTGGAGGTCAATCCTGCAGAACTCAAGCGCCTTCACTTTTCGCTCAACTCCCGATACGGCCAGGATCCGAGCAACACCGATGGCAACTTCGGCTTCGTGCGCTCAAAGTCGATCAACCTCCTCAGCAAGAAACACAAATCAGACACATCAAGCAATCTCGCTGACATCAAATACGAGAATCTCTATGGACGCTCGCAAAGCGCTTCAATAGAACTGCAAGGTCAATCGCTGAACAGCCAATCAAGAGATTCGAGGACATCGTTAGGCAACGATGACGTCACTCCAGAACCAGGGAAATACTATAAAGAAGTGAATGTCATCGGCCGCGACCTCAAAGCCGCAGACTGGAGCCATGTGACATTTTTCGCCTCTAATGTCAAGGGCAACAACCTAGAGGGAGCCAATCTCACCTCAATGGAATCGGAGTGGGGGACACCCGTGGTCCCCGTGAGCGAAGTCATCTGGATTCCGAGCTTCTTTGAAAACAACAACATGCGCAGTGCTAATCTGACCGATGCGCGGTTCTTTATTGCCAACCATGGCTGGAGTTCGGAATTCGCCGGAGATATCACCTACGGGGATACAAGGCACTATCAGTTGGATGCCAGCGATATGAACGGCGGCCTCAGCTACGAATCAACAAGGATTATTGTCACCAACAAATCCAGTAGCGAAGTTCGCGCCAAGCTATCAAGCCCTCAATTTAAGTACGATGAAGTATCGATTTATAATGAGCAAGGATTTCAGGTTGCTGGCTATTCAGAGGGAGACAGCAAAGATGTACAGGGGGTTATTTCTAAAGGCGGTGAGTCCATCAAGATCAGCGCTGACAATCACGCATTCCCACGCGAGGCATCCATCTACATTGACGGAGAAGAACGAGACGACGACGGCGTCTATAAGTTCTTGAGCTGGGAGTTTTCCGACAGCCTTGGGATGAAATCCTGGAGCGTGAGGATTCATTGATGCCGTAAGGGCTCAGCCCGATTCCCACATCACGCGGATCAACGCCCTGAGTCAAGCGCCCAGCCAGCCCGTAAGCCAACAGGGTGGTGTCCGCAGGGATCAACCAGCAGCCGGTTGTACAGGCCGCCACAACCAACGACCGATTGAAGGGATCCCGATAGATGGTAGCGCCCCTCTGAGTGGTGTAACTCAGGTGGTCCTGTGACCCTTTCCGGAGGGTGAACAGGAGCAGTCAGAGGATGACTGCCTGGAAGCTGATTGCTCAGCTCCATTCATCCACTATGAATCCTGATCGCTGAATGTGCAATTCAGCAATCGCTCTGTTCTGTGTTGACGGAAGCATTGGTGGCGATGTTCAGCTGAGTGTTCCAGGTTCCTCATCAGCGCCTTCACCATCGGCGAGCTCCAGGGCCTCTTCTGGCTCCGGGATCTTGGCCATGGTGGCCTCAGAGAAGAAGCGGCGGCGCTCCAGCTGCCATTCCTCCTGCTGTTCCAGTAGCTGAGCGCCAACCAGCCGCACGATCGACGCGTCGTTGGGGAAGATCCCCACGACGTTGGTGCGCCGCTTGATCTCCTTGTTGAGGCGCTCAAGCGGGTTGGTGCTCCAGACCTTGCGCCAGTGCTCCTGTGGGAAGTGGAGGAAGGCCAGCACGTCGTCACGGGCGGCTTCCATCACCGGCACAGCGGTGGGGAACTGCTTGCGCAGCATTTCGGTGACCCGCTGCCAGTGGGCACGCACCTGATCCGGTGCCTGGATCACGAACACCGCTTTCATGGCCGCCGCCACCATGTCTTGGCCCGCTTTGGGCACGTGGGACAGCATGTTGCGCAGGAAGTGCACCCGGCAGCGTTGCCAGCAGCAGCCCTGGAACATCCGCTTGATCGCCGCGGTCAGCCCCAGGTGGGCGTCTGAGATCACCAGCCGGGTACCGTCCAGGCCGCGCTCCTTGAGCGAACCCAGGAACTGCCGCCAGAAGCCTTCAGCTTCGCTGTCTCCCACGGCGATACCGAGCACCTCCCGATAGCCGAGGGCATTGATGCCGATCGCCACCACCACCGCCCTTGACACCACCTGCATGTTGCGGCCGAGCCGGCCATGGAGATAGGTGGCATCGAGGTAGACGTAGGGAAAGCGGGCGTGGTCAAGTGGCCGGCCCAGAAAGGCTTTCACCTGTTCGTCGAGCCCAGCGCAGATGCGGCTCACCTCCGATTTGGAGATGCCGCTCGCCCCGCCCAGCGCCTCGACCAGTGAATCGACCTTTCGTGTGGAGATGCCGCCGGTGTAGGCCTCCATCACCACGGCGTAAAGAGCTTTGTCGACCCTGCGGCGCGGCTCGAGCCAGTCGGGGAAGAAGCTGCCCTGACGCAGTTTGGGGATAGCCAGGCTGAGATCGCCCACCTGGGTGGTGAGCACCCGCTCGCGGTAGCCGTTGCGGTGGGTGGAGCGCTCGTCAGGGCAGCGCTCATGGCGCGTGGCACCAATGGCAGCGGAGACCTCGGCTTCCAGCAGATCCTGGAAACCCCGGCGCACAATCTCAAGGATCAGGGCGCCAGCGGTGGTGCCCTCCATGAGCTGACCCAGCTCGGAGGCGCCACTATGGGTGCGGGTCATGGTCTGTGTTCGGTTTGGTGGTAGTGCTCCGAACAGGGTCACAGACCGGCCCACCCATTGCCACAGCACAGACGTGAGGGAAGCGAGCCGTCAGCCCCGGCTACGCCGGGGCTGATCCCCCCGAGTTACACCACTTGCTGGGACGCCACTCGATAGATCCGCTGGGGCTCGAGCCATCGCGGATTCAAGCTGCGAACATCGTCCCGATCTCGGCCGCGAAGTGGGCCTTCAAGTCGGCATCGAGCACCGCCTGAGCCTGCAGGAAGCCCAGACGTCGTTGCGCCTGAAGAGGCTCAAGGGCCTGATCCGCTTCAGACGAGTGCAGGAGATTGGCGTCGTGAGAGCTCATCGGCATGGGATCAGTTTGCTCGGCACTGCAAGCTGAGCCAGCTCAGCGAAGCCACTCGAAGACACGAACCACAAACAAGTAGCGCTTCTTTATGGTGTAGTTGGTAGATAAGCAGATCGTGATGGTGCACGTGGAGGCTGCACTGGTGCGCTGGTTCCGGGAAGAAGCACACATCCCCCTGGGCGAGGCAATGAACGAGGCCCTGCGAATACTGCAGCAGCGACTGCTCAGTGAGCAACTACAGCAACGCATCGTCCGGGAACTCGCCGAAGGCGTAGCACTGGTGAGCCAAGCGGATCTGAGCCACTGGGATCAGCTCAGCGAGGTCTGAGACATCGGAACGCTTTGAGCCCGGCAGCGGGCTGACCGAAAGGGTGGCGATGGGAAGCAGCGCTTGCCAATGCCGGTGATCGCAGCGGCGCCATCCCTCCTCAGAAGCTGCGCCGCGTACGGCTGGGGGGTGGCAGCGGTGATCGGCCTCAGCGATCTGCTCACAGCAGCAAGCCTGCAGCGGGCATCGCGGCAATAGAGAATTGGCTGATGGCCTTCACCACCGCGCCCACCGAACACTTCGACGTAATCGTCGTGGGGGGCGGCCACGCAGGCTGTGAAGCAGCCATCACGGCAGCGCGGCTGGGCTGCTCCACAGCTCTCTTTTCGCTCAACCTCGACCGCATCGCCTGGCAGCCCTGCAACCCGGCGGTGGGTGGACCGGCCAAGAGCCAGTTGGTGCATGAGGTGGATGCCCTCGGCGGCGTGATCGGCCGCCTGGCCGATGCCACGGCCCTGCAGAAGCGCGTGCTCAACGCCAGCCGCGGCCCGGCCGTCTGGGCCCTGCGCGCCCAGACCGACAAACGCCAGTACGCCCGCCAGATGCTGCAGCTGCTGCAGCACACCTCCAACCTGGCCCTGCGCGAAGCGATGGTGACGGGGCTGGAGGTGGAAGGCACACCCGGCGAAGACGCCCGCATCGCCGGCGTGCGCACCTACTTCGGCAGCACCTACAGCGCCGGCGCCGTGATCCTCACCGCCGGCACCTTCCTGGGCGGCCAGATCTGGGTGGGTAACCAGTCGATGAGCGCCGGCCGAGCTGGCGAACAGGCCGCCGAAGGCCTCACCCAAGCCCTCGAAGCACTGGGCTTCCAAATGGGTCGTCTCAAGACCGGCACCCCCGCCCGGGTGGACCGGCGCAGCATCGCCCTCGACCAACTGGAGGAACAACCCAGCGACGCCCATGAGCGCTATTTCTCCTTTGACCCCGCCAGCTGGGTGAGCGGCGAGCCGATGAGCTGCCACATCACCCGCACTACAGCCGCCACCCATCAACTGATCCGCGACAACCTGCATCTCACACCGATCTACGGCGGCTTCATCGACAGCAAAGGTCCGCGCTATTGCCCCTCGATCGAAGACAAGATCGTGCGCTTCGCTGACAAGGACAGCCACCAGATCTTCCTGGAACCCGAAGGGCGCGACACCCCAGAGATCTACGTGCAGGGTTTTTCCACAGGCCTGCCAGAGCGGCTGCAGCTGGAGCTGCTGCGCACACTCCCAGGCCTGGAGCAGTGCGTGATGCTGCGGCCTGCCTACGCCGTGGACTACGACTACCTGCCCGCCACTCAGCTCCGGCCCAGCCTCGAAACCAAGCGGGTGCACGGGCTCTATTCCGCTGGCCAGCTCAACGGCACCACCGGCTACGAAGAAGCAGCAGCCCAAGGCCTGGTGGCTGGCCTCAACGCCGTGCGCCAGCTGCGGAACCAGGAGCCAGCGCACGTCCCGCGGGAGGGCAGCTACATCGGCACGATGATCGACGACCTGATCACCAAGGATCTGCGCGAGCCATACCGGGTGCTCACCAGCCGCAGCGAATACCGGCTGGTGCTGCGGGGCGACAATGCCGACCGACGCCTCACCCCCCTGGGCCGCGAGCTGGGGTTGATCGACGATCGCCGATGGGAGATCTACACCCGCAAACAGGAGGCGATCAAGGCAGAAAGCCAGCGCCTGGAAACCGTGCGGCTCAAAGTGAGCGATCCGGCTGCTGCCGCGGTTGTGGAGCAGACGGGCGCCGCCATCAAGGGCTCAATCACCCTGGCGGATCTACTGCGACGTCCCGGCTTCCACAGCACTGATCTGGTGCGCCATGGCCTGGCTGATGCCGACCTCCCCCTCGACGTGCGGGAAGGCGCCGAGATTGACATCAAATACAGCGGCTATCTCGCACGCCAACAACAACAGATCGATCAGGTGAAGAAGCAGGAGCACAAGCTCATTCCCACCGACATCGACTACACCGCCATCGGCACCCTGTCGCGCGAAGCCCGCGAGAAGCTGGCGGCGGTGCAACCGGTGAACCTCGGCCAGGCCTCACGGGTGCCAGGCGTGAGCCCGGCCGACGTGACGGCCCTGATGCTCTGGCTTGAGCTGGAGCAACGGCGTCAGCGGCTCGTCAACAGCGCTCATGGCCGATAGGGTGCGGCCCAACCCTGCAGAAGCGCTGCAGCGAAAGCCGAGTTCCGCCCCCGCTTGAGCACCTCAGGTCCCACCAACACGTCAAGGGCCTACTGGGAGCTCAAGGCCGAGCAAGTGATGGATCGCGTGTTCGACAACGCCGGCCGCACCGCTGCAACCACGTCTCCTCTGCCCCCCGCCCCGCACCCTCGCCATGCGACCGCGGAAGAGCCGATCGAGGTGGAGGTGCGTGAGCCCCACCGCATCTGGCAGCAGCCGTGGCAGATCGGCGGCCTGGAGCTGCCAGCGCGGATCAGCCTGGCGATCGCGGCATCCCTGGGCTGCCTCACCCTGCTCGGGGGCGTGAGCCTGTGGCAGGGCTGGAGCGAAGCGCGCAACGATCTGCGGCAGGAACGCAATCTGCGCCTACTGGAAGGCATTCGCAGCCTGGGCACCACCCCCGAAGCCAGCATCAGCAGCGACACTCCCGCAACGCCCGCAGGCGAAGCCCTGCCACCACCACCACCCAACGAAGCCTGGATCGAGGAGTTAGGGCAGTTGGAGGCTCACTCGACTCCATCCGGAGCCATTGCCCCCCTGCAGGTTCCCCTCACCGGCACCCTGCAGGCACCGGCGCCGCCCGCCTCGGCAACGGCGCCGATGGCAACCGCTGCCGAGGCAACACCCGAATTGCTCGGGGTGGTGCAGATCCCGGGCAAGCCTGGGTCGGCGATCTTCCAGGTTGGAAGCAGCTCCACCAATGCCCTGGTGGGCGAAAGCATCGGCAGCAGTGGCTGGACGCTGGTGTCCACCAGCGGCGATAGCGCGGTGATTGCACGCGGTGGCATGAGCCGGCGCGTCAGCATCAGCAGCGGTTTCTAGGGGAGCCCACCACCCCCGATCGCTGCGCACTGATGCCCCCCACCAAGCTTTGGCCATCGCCCCTGCCGCTTTGGCAGGCACCCTCCGAAGCGGTGGCCGCGGGGCTCTGCGGCCAATTGGATGGCGAGCGTGCCGCCCTCAGCGGCCCCTGGCGCCTGCTGCTCCTGGGCGACGGCAGCCCCACTCGCCACCTGCAATCGCTCACCGGGCTGGCGGTGGAGGTGGAGGTGATCGCCATGGAAGCCGACGCCGACGCCGGCGGAGAAGCGCCGGTTGAAGTGGAGGAGCTGGATCGGCCGCTGCTGCGCCGGCAGGTGTGGCTGCGCTGCGGCACGCAAACCCTGGCCTGGGCGGAGAGCTGGTGGAACCAAACCCAGGCCGATCGCCATCTGCAGGAGCGCAGCCAACCGATCTGGCGCAGCCTCACCGCCAACCGTGCCGAGCTCTACCGAGAAGTGGATGGCCTGGCTCTGGTGCAGGCTCCAGCCCTTGAAGCGGGATTCGGCAGACCCGGCCCCTACTGGAGCCGCCACTACCGCTTCTTTCGGGGCGGGCGTGAGCTCACGGTGATCCGCGAGGTGTTCTCTCCGGCCCTGGAGCGGTGGCTGGGCCCCGCCCAACACACAGCTTCATTACAAATTCCAACAAAGGATACGAGTGGCTACAACTAAAGATTGACAGGTTGCGCGGGGATGTGCTGATCGCGAGCATGAGCTCACTCACAACGGGACGATGATTCAACCGATCCGCTGCAGCCAGCCCCCTCCTGCAACCAGCGCCGCTGAGCCCCAGTGGCTCTCGCTCACCGATCTGGGGCGCATCTACGGGATCTCGGCGGTGCACTGCGGCCGGCTGCTCAGCGAGGCAGGCCTGCGTGACAGCAGCGGCCAACCCAGCCGCCATGCCCTGCGCACCGGCTGTGCCATCCGTGGCCATCAACCCCACTCCCATGGCCCCACCCAATGGCATCGCCGCCATTGCCAGGCCGTCTTCCAGCGAGCGGGTCTGGAGCCGATCCAGCGCACCACCCTGGTGCAGCAATGGGCCCAGCTGCTCAGCGCCCTCACCGAAGGCTCTCCTTCGATCAACACCAGCGCCGATCAGATGGCGGAGGAACTACCCCGCGAGCTAGTGGAGCCGGTAAACGCCGAGCTGCGCACCATCGGCTGCAGTTTTCAGGTGGCCGGACGGAGCCCCGCTCGCCACAGCCGTCAATCGAAGCGGCGTCGCGAAGAGCGCGGCACTGTGCGCCCGCTTTGAAGCCGTGACGAGGGGGACGGCGGCTCCGGCTGTGATCCGCCGCCACCACGCTGCCAGCGTGGCACACTGAAGCTGTCGTCATCCGGCCAGGCCTCTGCATCGGCGGCTGGCTCCACAGCGAGAGCTGCAGGCTTGGGCCGGCGCCGGGAGATCGCCTGCAGCGGCTCACGCCGGCTGCGCCGCTGGGGCTGCGGCCCAGCGGGCTGACCTTCCCAGGATTCACGCCAGCCTTCCTCGTCTTCCAAAAGCCAATCGAGCTTGTCTTCCACCCAGCGACCGAGGTGATCGAGCTTCAGGCCTGAACCGCGGGCGCCGGGGCGGGAACCGGGACGTGCCCCCGCCACACCATCCACCAGCTGGCGGCCTGCTGATACCCACTGATCCAGGCGTTGCTCCAAACGAGGTTCAGACCGGCGAGGTCCCCGTCGCTCGGGGCGCTCCTCTGGGCGCTCGTCGCGCCAGTCGTCATAGGCATCCACCATCAACCCAGGCTAGAAGCCCTCAACGCCCCAGGCGCCTGGCCCGCAACCAGCGCTCCCGGCTCAAACCCAGCAGGGCGATCGCCACCCCGCTCCATTGCAGTGTCCACAAGGCCGTGCCCATGGGCGGCAACCTAGGCGGCAGCGGGCTTGAACACCAGCTGGCAGCTGGCATGCCAGCGGCCACCGTGATGGCGCTCGCAGCAGAGGCGGCAGGCCACGCCAGGCCGCCGGCGCCGATAGGGCGATTCCAGCCCGCAGCTCGGGCACTGGGCGATCCAACGAGCCGGCTCGCTGGGCACGGGAAAGCGGTGGCGCACACTCACTTCAAACTCCTGCTGCGCCGCATTGATGGCGGCCATGCGCGCACGGAAATGGGGGCCATGCACTTCATCGGCCTGCATCACCCGATGCACCCAGGCGTGGATCATTTCGTGGCAGAGCGTGCTGGTGGCGGCCAGCTGGGGCAGGGGCTCTAGCAGTGGGCGCGACAGCACGATCTCACTGATGGATCGACCCTGGCGATCGCGGCCGTAGCGGTAAAGGCCGGCACTGCGGCGCATCCGACCATCGCTCCAGCGCACCGCCACCAGAGCCTGGCCATCCGGATCGGCCAGGGAGCCCTGGAAATGCTCGCGGTTGAGCCGGTGAAACAGCGGCAGCAGCGGAACCAGGGGCACGCTTGAGGCTGTCTGCGGCGTCGGCAGTCTGGCGGATCCACAGGGGGCAGCAACTGATCAACCCCACCCCTCGTGCCTTCTCCAGGGCAAGCCATGCGCCCCGTGAAGCTCACCTCGACCTGGTGACCGGCAACGTCCGCCACAACCGCCGTGACAGCTTCACCAAAACCAAAGACCCTCCCGAGCCGATGCGGCGCCAACGCGAGGGAAGCCAGCAACGCCCGAGGCGGCGGCATGAGCGACGACGCCGGTCTGGTGCTGTAACCCGCACTGCGGGGGAAGGGGGCTGGTCCTGCAGAATCACCCCCACTCCTCCCCGCGCGCCCATGGACGGACAACTGGTGCAGACGATCGGCACCAAGGCCCTTCTGGCCGGCGCAGGCACGCTCCTCCTCTACTGGACGATCAACGCCGTGAAGCTGGTGTTGAACGCGCGCGGGATCAATCCGGTGATTAAGCAGTTCTTCACCCAAGTGGCCTCAGGCCGGGTGGATGCCGCCTACCTCCTCACCACGAAGAACTACCGCTCCCACGTCAACCGGCAGCAATTCATCCGCTTCCTGGCAGGGCTGCAACTCAACAAGTACCGCAACCTCAAGTCGGGTCGGCCCCGCATCCAGGAAGACCAGATCACCCTCACGGTGAAGCTCAAGGCCGAAGACAACGCAGAACTGCCCCTCGATTTCACCTTCGTGAAGGTGGAAGACGACTGGAAAGTGGATCGGATCCAGAAGGCTGCCGCCTGAACCGACAACGCAGGCGCAAACTCTGATCGTCGTGAGCAGCACCACCAGCGAGCACCGAGCCCGCGCCGCTGAATTGCGGGAGCTGCTCAATCGTGCCGCCCATGCTTATTACGTGCTCGATGCTCCGGAGATGGAAGATCCGGTCTACGACCGGCTCTACCGGGAGCTGCTCGATCTCGAAACCAATCATCCCGAGCTGATTGCATCCGACAGCCCCACCCAGCGGGTGGGCGGTGCACCAGCCCAGGGTTTTCAGAGCGTGCGCCATCGCATCGGCCTGCTCAGCCTTGACAACGCCTTCAACACAGGCGAACTGGAGGCCTGGTATGGCCGCCTGCTGAAGGTGCTCGACCGCGAGCCCGCCACCGCGCTGCCGATGGTGGGCGAGCTGAAGATCGACGGCAACGCCCTGGCCCTTAGCTACGAGCACGGCGTGCTGGTAAGGGCCGCCACCCGCGGCGACGGCGAGCAGGGCGAAGAGATCACCGCCAACGTGCGCACCATTGGCGCGGTGCCGCTACGTCTACAGCTCGCCAACCCTCCGGAGTGGCTGGAGGTGCGCGGCGAAGCCTTCATCCCCGATGGCACCTTTGCGGTCATCAACACCGAGCGCGAAGCGCGCGGGGAAGCCCTGTTCGCCAACCCCCGCAACGCCTGCGCCGGCACCCTTCGGCAGCTCGATCCCAAGGTGGTGGCGGCGCGGCGTCTGGATTTCTTCGCCTACACCCTGCATCTGCCCCCAGGCTGGGCAGCCGCCGGCAACGATCCCGCAGCGCCGGCCAGCCAGTGGGAATCGCTGCAATGGCTCAAGGCCGCCGGCTTCAAGGTGAACCCCAATGCCGAGCTGCTGCCGGATCTCGCGGCGGTGGAAGCCTTCTTCCAACACTGGGATAGCGGCCGCCGCCAGCTCGACTACGCCACCGACGGAGTGGTGGTGAAGCTCAACGACCTGCAGCTGCAGGATGCGGCCGGCTTCACCCAGAAAGCACCGCGCTGGGCCATCGCCCTCAAATACCCCGCCGAGGAAGCACCCAGCAAGTTGCTGAGATTGGCCTGTCAGGTGGGCCGCACCGGCGTCGTGACGCCGGTGGCCGAATTCGAGCCGGTGCCGCTGGCGGGCACCACGGTGAGCCGCGCCACCCTGCATAACGCTGATCGGCTGGCGGAGCTCGATCTGCACGCCGGCGACACGATCGTGGTGCGCAAAGCGGGGGAGATCATCCCGGAAGTGGTGCGGGTGCTGGCGGAGCTCAGACCCGCCACTGCCCAGCGGCTAGAGCTGCCCCACACCTGCCCGGAATGCGGCTCGGAGCTCGTGCGTGAGGAGGGTGAAGCCGCCACCCGCTGCGTGAACAGCAGCTGCCCAGCGATCCTGCGCGGCGCCCTGCGCCACTGGGTGAGCAAGGGGGCCCTGGATGTGGATGGGCTCGGCAGCAAACTGATTGAGCAGCTGGTGGATCGCGGCCTGGTGGGCTCCATCGCCGATCTGTACCGGCTCGATGGAGCGCTGCTGGCCAGCCTGGAGCGGATGGGCCAAAAGAGTGCCGACAACCTGGTGGCAGCACTGGATGCCTCGCGCGCGAAGCCCTGGCACCAGCAGCTCTACGGCCTTGGCATCCACCACGTGGGCGAGGTGAATGCCAAAGCGCTGGCAGCGGCCTTCCCCTGTGCGGCTGATCTAGCCACCGCAGCGGCCGACACACCCGAGCTGATCACAGCGGTGTATGGCATCGGCACCGAGATCGCCCAGAGCCTGCAGCAGTGGTTTGCCACCCCCGCCAATCAGGCGCTGCTGAGCCAGCTGGAGCACCTCGGCTTCTCCTTGGCGCTCAGCGAACACGAGCTGGCAGCGGCTGCCCAACGCGCCGAGAACGCGGCCGCGCTGGCCGGCCAAACCTTTGTGCTCACGGGCACTCTGCCCTCGATGAGCCGCAGCCAGGCCCAGGCTTTGATCGAAGCCGCTGGCGGGAAGGTGAGCGGCTCGGTGAGCAAGAAAACCAGCTATGTAGTGGCCGGCGCTGAAGCCGGCAGCAAGCTCAGCAAAGCCGAAAACCTGGGCGTGACCGTGCTGGATGAAGCCGGCCTCAAGGCACTGCTCGAGGCCGCCTGAGCTCAGCGATAACCGGGACGATTCACCGGCCCGCCTGCATTCGGGCCAACGCCGGGACCAGCAGCGGGGCGAACACCAACGCCCGGAGCGCCATAGCCAACGCCGGGCGATGGATTCACCACCGGACCACCGGGTGCAGCCACAGGCCGGGCATACACACGCGCTGGCACCGCTTCCACCTCCACACAGCCAGGCGGATAACCAGGGCCGTTGCACACCACCGCGGCCTGGAGCGGGCCGGCTGCGAACAGACCCACCCCAGCCGCAGCCTGGATCAACCAACGCAGAGCCATGGTGTTCTGTTTCGATAACGCTCTTACCCTGGCACGCATGCAGCAGCCCGCCATCCACCGCTGGATCAAGACCGAGTGCGGCAGAGCGAAATACGCCGACTTATCTGCGCGTCCGGGGGCTACGGCCCGGCTCCGGCTGGCTTGGTTTGTGGTGCTTGCATCGCTGCGCGACTGGCGGCTGCCGGATCAGCCCGGCGGCTCCGAATCCTGAAGCGCCTGGCGCGCCGCCCGGCCCACCAGCCACACCACCGCCACCGTGGCCAGGATGCCAACGATGCGCAGGGCCCACGTGCTGGGATCTGCCTCGCCGCTGAGCACCTCCCCGAAGCGGGCCACATCACCCGCCAAAGCCCCCAGCCCGCAAAACAAGAGCGTGCCAGGCAGGATGCCGATCAAACCAATCGTGTAATCGCGAAGACTCACCTCACTGAGGCCGTAGGCCAGGTTGAGCAGCGAGAAGGGAAAGGCTGGCGAGAGGCGGGTGAGCAAGACCAGCTTCAGGCCCTCGCGGCTCACGGCCCGTTCCACAGCCTGCAGCTTGGGCAGGGCCGCCAAGCGCTGCTGGGCCCAGCTGCGCAGCCAGGTGCGTCCCAACAGAAAGGCCGCCTCCGCACCGAGAGAGGCTCCCACGAACACAATCAGGCTGCCCCACCAAGGGCCATAGAGAGCGCCGGCCAGCATCGAGGCCCAGACACCCGGCAACAGCAACGTGACCCAGAGGGCATAGAGGGGCACGAAGGCAATGGCGCCGGCCGGCGACTGCAGCGCCGGCAGCAGAAGCTGTAGATCAAGCGAGCTGAGCACCGATACACATCCGTGATCCCGTTCAGGATGACGGGCTTCCCAACCGCGCGGGTGCCTCCAGGGTGAGAAGACACCCGCACTGTGCTGACACCTGCAGAACTCCAACCCACCATTCAGGAACAGGCTGCTTCCAAACCATGGCCGACTCCGCTGATCTACCGCTCAGTTCAACGGGAGCGGACCAGACCGCCAGCGCCAGCCCCCTGAGCAGCTGGAACGAACCCTGGAGCGTGGAGCTCAAGCAACACCAACAACGCAGCGCCACATTTCCAACACTGCAGTCCTTCAGCGCTGCCCAGACTGAAACGGGCGAGTGGATCCTGATCGGCGGACGCACCAACGGCCTGCACAGCTTCACGGCCGATGGCAAAGCCAACTTCCCCCCATCGCATCAGAACAAACGCATCTGGGTGTACGACCCGGTGCGGGAGCGCAGCTGGTCGCGGCCGCTGGCGAAATCGGGTCTCGGCGCCGGCCACCAACTCTCGCTCTCCACCACCAACGCCCAGCAGTTTCAACAAGGTGATGTGCTGTTCCGGGTGGGCGGCTACGTGTACGACCAGGCAACCCAGAGCTTTTCCACTCGCAACCGCCTCTCCGCCATCCAGCTGGATGATCTGGCCGCCTGGGTGAAGAGAGACACGACGCGCCTTCCCAAGCACAGCGTGCTGTCGACAGCGGGCGAAGCGCTGCAGGTGAACGGGCAGGACACCCATCTGTTCGCCGTCACCGGCGGTGAGATGCTCGAAGGTGAACAGAAGCATCAAGCTCAACTGATCTTCGGGCAAGACTTCAGCGGTGGTTACACACCAGGCAGCAATGGGCTCTACACCGAGCAAGTCCGCAACATTGACATCCGCCACAAGCCGAAGAAAGGCAAGCTCGGCTACAAGCTGAACAGCGTCTCTACACCGGTGGAAAGTGCCTTTCACCGGCGTGATTTAAATGTCGTCAACCAGCTCAAGCGCAACGGTAAGGGTGAGCCGAGCCGCCACGGCGAGGCTCTCGGCGGCGTGTTTTATGACGGCGAAGGGGTGTGGACCGTTCCGGTGCAGATCGATCTGCTCACCGGCCAACCCAGCATGGCCAATGCCGATGATTCGAGCACCTTTCGCCAGGGCATCAATCAATACACAGCAGCCAATCTCGGGCTCTACTCCCGCCGCGACGACAGTCAGACCAGCCTGATCTTTGGTGGAATCTCTGCCATCACCCTCGATCCCAATGGCCAGCCCTACTACGTGAATCGGGATAACAATCCCGACCTGGCCCACTCCTACCCATTCACATCCCAGATCGCAGCCATCAAGCGCAACGCTGACAACAGCTGGACACAATCTCTCGCTGGTAGCTTCCCCAATCTTGCCAATGCTGCCGGCGAGCCACTCACCTACGGCGCCTCCTCCGTGTTCCTCCCCCTGGCCCCAGGCCAGGATCAGCGGGTGCGCTATCTGACCGACGGCGTGGTCGACCTGGATCGGCTACAACGCCGCACCGAAGCTGGAGAGTCGGTGCTGGTGGGCTACGTGGTGGGAGGGATCGAATCGCAAGTGGCTGACAACTTCAACGACCTCAGCACCTACGGCAACTCCACGTACACCGTGGCCTCGGGCGAAATCTTCAAAGTGATGATCACGCCCAACTGAACCGGCCTCAGCCCAGATCCGCCAAACGCCTGCGGGCCAGTGCCGCCTGGGTCTCGGCCTCCGCCAGGTTGGCCTTGCACTCGGCCACCACCTCCGGCGGTGCTTTGCCCGCGAAGTTGGGGTTGGCGAGGCGGCCGGCGAGGCCCTTGATCTCCTTGTCGGCCTTGGCGATGTCTTTCTCCAGGCGAGCGCGCAGGGCCTCGAGATCCACCAGGCCTTCAATCGGCAGCAGCACCTGCAGCTCGCCGCTCACACCGGCCAGGGCCTTGGTCGCGGGATTGGACTCCGCCGCGGCCGGATCCAGAACCTCCACGCGCTCCGCCCGAGTGAGGGCCGTGATGTCTGCGGTGGCGGCCTGCAGCACAGTCGCCAGCTCGCTGCGGCCTGTCACGAAGCGCACAGGCACGCTCTGGCTGGGCTTGAGGCCTGCCACGGCCCGCAGGTTGCGCACCACGCGGATCGCCTCGATCAGATCGGCGAACGACGCCTCGAGCTCGTCGTTGAGGGCGGCTTCATCGAGTTGCGGCCAGGGCTGCAGGGCAAGGAACGTCTCCTCACCGGCGCCGGTGAGGCCGTGCCAGAGCTCCTCGGTGAGGTGCGGCATCAGCGGCTGGAGCATCACCAGCAACTCGTTGAGCGCCTTGGCCAACACCTGACGGGCGGTGCGCTGATCAGCCAGCGCCGCCTCGCGGGCAGCGCCATCGAGATCAGCCGGCACCAGCAAGCGCCGCTTGATCAGCTCCACATACCAATCGCACACCTCGTTCCAGGCGAACTCGTAGAGGCCCTTGGCGGCTTCACCGAGGCCATAGCTGCCATAGCGCTCAGCGGTGTCGCGGTTCACCCGAGCCAGGCGGGAGAGGATCCAGCGATCGGCCAGCTGCAGTGCGGCGGGATCCGGTTCCCCAAGGCTCGCGGGCGTCTCGCCATCGAGGTTCATCAGCGCAAAACGCGTGACGTTCCACAGCTTGTTGGCGAAGTTGCGGGAAGCCTCCACCGTGGCGGAGGTGTCGGATTTGCGGTCGTAGTCGAGGCGGATGTCCTGACCGGCGCCGGCCACCTCGCGCACCAGGGCGAAGCGCAACGCATCGGCGCCGTAGCGATCAATCAACAGCAGCGGGTCGATGCCATTGCCCGCCGATTTGCTCATTTTGCGATTGTTTTCATCGCGCACCAGGCCGTGGATGTACACGTCCTGGAAAGGCATCTGCCCCGTGAAGGCGCCGGCCATCATCGTCATCCGGGCCACCCAGAAAAAGATGATGTCGAAGCCCGTGACCAGCACGCTGGTGGGGTACCAGCGCTGCAGATCGGCGGCCTCAGCATTGGGCCAGCCCAAGGTGGAGAAGGGCCAGAGGCCACTGGAGAACCAGGTGTCGAGCGCGTCGGGATCCTGCTCGAGCTGGAGGGGATGGGCGTGGGTACCGCCGCCGAACTGGACTTGGGCCTTTTCCAGGGCTTCGGCTTCGTTGCGGGCCACCACGTAGGGCGTGGTGTCGGTGATCTCACCGCCGGTTTCACTCACCACAAACCAGGCCGGAATGCGGTGGCCCCACCAGAGCTGGCGGGAGATGCACCAATCGCGGATGTCGGTGAGCCAGTCGCGATACACCTTGCTCCAACGCTCCGGCACGAAGCGCGGATCGGCGTTTGCCAGAGCCTCGCGGCAGCGGGCAGCCAGGGGCTCGGTTTTCACGAACCACTGGGTGGAGAGCAGGGGCTCCACCGGCACCTTGCCGCGATCGGAGAAGGGCACGCTGTGGCGGTAGTCCTCCACCTTCACCAGGAAGCCCTCCTCCTCCATCGCGGCCACCACAGCCTTGCGGGCCTCGAAGCGATCAAGCCCCTGGAAGCGGCCAGCGGCTTCGTTCATCGAGCCGTCTTTGGCCATCACCGTGATCAGCGGCAGGTTGTGGCGCTGACCGATGGCGAAGTCGTTGGGGTCATGAGCGGGGGTCACCTTCACGCAGCCGGTGCCGAACTCGGCATCCACGTGGTCGTCGGCCACGATCGGGATCTCGCGGCCCACCAGCGGCAGCGTGAGGGTCTGGCCCACCAGAGCGGCGTAGCGAGGATCCTTGGGGTTCACCGCCACCGCCGTGTCGCCCAGCAGGGTTTCCGGGCGGGTGGTGGCCACTTCCAGGTGCGTACGCCCGTCAGTCGCGGCCCCTGCGCTGAGCGGATAGCGGAAATGCCAGAGGTGGCCGTCCACCTCCTTCATCTCCACCTCCAGATCACTCACCGCGGAGCCGGAGGCGGGGCACCAGTTCACCAGGTATTCACCCCGGTAGATCAACCCCTGCTCATGCAGGCGGTTGAAGGCCTCGATCACCGCCTCGCTGCAGCCGGCATCGAGGGTGAAGCGCTCGCGGCGCCAATCCACCGAATAGCCGAGCCGGCGCAGCTGGCCCACGATCGTGCCGCCGCTCTGGGCCTTCCATGCCCAGGCCTTCTCCAGGAACGCCTCACGGCCCAGGTCTTCTTTGCGCTTGCCGTCGGCCTTGAGCTGCTTCTCGAGGATCGTCTGCACCGCGATCGAGGCGTGATCCGTGCCGGGCAGGCAGAGCACGTTTTTGCCGCGCAGCCGCTGGAAGCGCACGATCGTGTCGATCAGGGCCGTGTTGAAGGCATGGCCCATGTGCAGGCTGCCGGTCACGTTCGGCGGCGGAATCACCACGGAAAACGGTTCGCCCGGAGCGTTGGGATCAGGATGGAAGGCCCCCGTGCTCTCCCAGGCCTGCTGCCAGCGCGCTTCGGTGCCCACCGGGTCGTAAGTCTTGGGCAGAGCGTCGGTCACGGCAGGTAGCGGCAGGCAATCCGGCCATGCTCGCAAACAGCACCCGGCCAGGGATGATGGGGGTTCTGAGCAGAGCGATGGCGCTGCACCCCCGCTTCATCCCCCGCGCCGGTCAGGGCTGGCTGCGTGCCCTGGCTCTGAGCTGCAGCGTGGTCTTGAGCGGCTGCGCGGCCGGTGGGCTGCCCTCCGTGGTTTATCTGGCGGGCGGCACCAACAGCGATGAAACGATCGATGCAGAGCTGCTGGATGACTTCGGCGGGCGGTTGCGGCTGCTGGAGCAGGGGTTCCGGCAGATCAACAGCAACACCCGCTTCCAGTTCAGCCTCTATCCGGAGAACCAGATCGAGGCCGCCATCCGGCGGCGCTCCCTGGGCGGCCTCGGACCTGATCTGCTGTTTGTGAATGGCGATACAGCCCTACGCCTGATGCAACACCGCCTGGTGGAGCCCTACCCGGCAACGGCGGCGCAGCTGAACCTGTTCGACCCCGAAGCGGTGAAGCGCCTGCGCGCGCCGAACGGTCAACTCGCCGGACTGCCAGTGCTGATCAAGGCCCAGCTGGCTTGTTTCAACCGCACCGCTGTTCAAGCCGCTCCCACCACGTTGAACGAGCTGTTGGCGAACAGCGCCCGGGGCAAGCCAAGCGGGCTCTCCATCGACCTCTACAACTTGTTCTGGACAGCCGGCAGCCAAGGTGCGATTCCTGCCGTCAACCGAGCGCTATTGCGTCAGCCGATCACCGAGCAAGATCGCCGCGACATCGAGCGCTGGCTGAGTTGGTTGCAGAACGCCAGCAAGCAACAAGGCGTCAGCTTTTATGGCACGCAACAAGCCGTTGAGGCTGACTTCATGGCCGGCCGGCTGGCCTGGATCCCCTGCCGCAGCACAGCCCTACTCCGCTTAAGACGGCACCTAGGCCCATCCCTGGGCGTGAGTGCCTTGCCGGACGGCCGTTACGGCCAGGCCAGCCCGGTGAACCGGCTGCGGGTGCTTGCGCTCAGCACCAGTTCGAGCGCGATGGGACGCAAACGCGCCCTGGCCTTCACCAAGTTCGCCGTGAATCCTCTTGTGCAACGCAACCTCACGATGGGAGCCCAAACGGTGCTGCCAGCCAATCGGTTTGTGAAGGTGCCCGTGAGCAGCTCCACGGTGCTCGCCGCGATGGTGAAAGCGGGCGAGCAGGGCAGCCAGATCAATGAAATGGTGTCGATGTTGCACAGCAACGATCCCCGCATCCGAACCAACGAGCACCTGATCACCCAGCTGGTCTTCGGTGAGATCACCCCCGGCGAAGCCACCGAGCGGATGATCACGGTGCTGCAGTCAAAACCAGCACCACAACGATGAAAGAACTGCTGCTGGAAGTCTTGGGGTGGCTCGGCTACCTGGAACGCCCAGCGGTGGTGGTGCAGCTGCTGGTGAGCGTGGGGTTGATGACGCTCACCCGCATTGCCCGCCGCCATCACTGGCTGGGGCGCTGGCCCAGGCTGGCCTACGCGCCACTGGGGCTCGCGGCCCTGGGACTGGCCAGTGGGCTGCTCCATCACCTCAACCACCCTTATGGCCTGGCGCGCCTGCTGGGCCAGCTCTGGCTGGGTTGGTTTGCTCTAACGCTGCTGCACCGACTGCTCGGCCGCTGGATGCAGCCGGGGAGGGTGCACCAGTTGGAATCGCGACTGCTGCGGCCGGCCTACCTGCTCGTGGCCACACTGCTGGTGATCAGCGAGCTGGACAGCCTGCGAGACCTGGCCGTGGCTCCGCTGGGCGCCTTGTTTGGCGTGCCCCTCACGGCCGGGAAACTGTTTCAGGCGGGTGTGATCGTGTACGTGGTGCTGGTGGGCTGCGGTCCGCCTGCAGCGGGCCTGGCCTGGCTGGTGCAGCGGGCCGTGGGGTTCAGCGACGGCAGCCGCAAGGCCATGGAGCTGATGTTGCGCTACAGCGTGGTCGCCATCGGCCTGGTGGCGGTGGCCCTGCACCTCGGGCTCAACACCACAGCCTTGATCGCAGTGGCCGGGGGCTTATCGGTGGGTCTGGGCTTCGGCATCAAAGAAGTGTTCTCCAACTTCGTGAGTGGCCTCTGGCTGTTGTTTGAGGGTTCGGTGCGCCCCGGTGAAGTGCTGATGCTCGATGGTGATCCCTGTGAAGTGCGGCGCCTGGGCCTGCGGGCCACGCTGCTGTGGCGCGACCGCGATAACGCTGAATTGCTCATTCCCAATCAAACCTTCTTCACGGAATCAGCCACCACCTACACCGCCAGCGACCGCATGCGCCGCAGCCAGGTGAGCATTGGGGCGGCTTACCACCACAATCCAGCCGAGGTGATCGCCCTGTTGGAAGCCACCGCCGCTCAGGTGAAACGGGTGTTACCGGAGCCCGCGCCGAAAGCGTTGATGCTCAACTATGGCGACTACGCCATCAACTATGCCCTGCGCTTTTGGATCTCCAATCCAATGGACAATGTGGGCATCTGCAGCGAAGTGAACCAGGCCATCTGGCAGGCCTTTCAAGAGCACAACATCGAGATTCCATTCCCACAGCAGGTGGAATACTCCATGCAGTGGCCACCCGAGGAGCACCGCACTAACAGCCGCAGTCCTAACCAGCAGCCAGCCGTTTGAGATAGGCCTCGCGGCTGCCGGCGTTAATCCAACCCGTGGCAATCGTCTTGCCATGGGTGTGGTTCACCCGGCCGCGGTGAATGTGAGAAGGACCAGCCGGGAAGATCACGAGCTTGCCCCGCTCCGCAGCTTCATGGTGCTGCTGCCAGTGAAACTCAGTGCCAGCTTCCTCAACGCTGTTGCAGTAGAGGATCCAAGCGAGCACGCGGTGCACGGGCTCGGTGGCTTCATGGCTGATCGTCCAGTCGCAGTGCCAGCGCTTGAACCCTTCGCCAGGGGCATAGCGCTGCAGGTTAAAAATCGGATTCACGAACAGCTGCTGCTCAGGGCAGCAGTCGCGAAAGAGGGGCCGCTCCTGCAGGTAGCGCTCCAGGCCAGCCGTCACCCCCCGCAAGATCACCTCCGCCAGCGCGAAAGCCTCCGGATCGGAGCGATCGATCGCCACCAAGCTGATGTCGGTGGAGACCTTGGCCGGCTCAGAATCACCGTCCGGCCCGAAAGCCACCCCTGGACGCTGCAAATCAGCGCGGCGCTCAAAGAAGGCCATCACACCATCGGCCAGCGCCTCAAAACCGGCGTTGCGGTAGGGGGCGATCAGGTCCATCAGCGGAAGGCATAACGCAAGGTGAGCATGGCGCCATGGGTCTGCAACGACGATTGCGTGCCAGCAATGTCGAGGGTTTTGGTGCCAGCAGGCCTCACGATCGTGGCCGAACCTGCATCGGTTTGAACAGTGCCTAAATCGGTGTAGCGATACGCCAAATCGAGCGTGAGCTGCTCGTTCAATGGGATCGCCACACCGGCGGTGAGCAGCCAGGCCAGGCCGGTTGTGGTGCCCCCAGCGATGGTGGTGGAGGCATCTGGCGCTAACGCCGGGAATCCATAGGTCACCGCACTGATGCGGTTGCGGGCTGCACCCAGCCCGGCGCCGATGAACGGCTGCACTGTGCTGACCTTAGGAAGATCGATGTAGCCCACACCAAAGGCCGCAACCGAACTGAGATTGGCGTATACCGGCTGCGGCGGGGCCGACTGGATGAAGTTGGCCTGGCCGTTGTATTCGTAAGCCGGCCGATAGCTGAATAGACCCTCAACCCGCAGCCAACGGTTGAAGCGATAGCCCAGGCCTGCATCCAGCACCACACCGGAACCAAAAGCACCGCTCGCACCAAGGGGCTCTCCATTGCGCCCCGCCCCGCAACCGAAGAGAGCCGGAGGTTGAACCGATTGGCACGTGGAGTCACGAAACGTGGCCGGAACCGATCCATCGCCTCCCACGCCGAACCGGAGGTAAGGCTCTGCCTGCGCTGGAAGCACGCCAAAGCCGATCAACAGCAGCGCGGCTCCATGGGCCCGATGAAGCATGCGTTGCGCTCTCCAATCCAGATGCGCGGCCATTGAATCACCGGTCCGCTATCACCCCTGCCGATTCGCCCACGGCAGTGCCACCAAAGCATCGAGACGTTGCCAGCGGTTTTGATCGGTCACCACCTGGTCCTGCAGCCCCACCCGCTGCAGCGCCACTGCAATGGAGGCAGGATTCAGCACCGCGTCAACCGGCCCTTGCGGCAGCACCAGCACCTGCTGTTCGGCTGGATCCGCCATGAGCTGCAGCTCCAGATCCCCCAGCTCCCGCTCAAAGAACACCCGCCGCAAACGGCCCATCTGCATGGCGCCGATCGCTTCGGCAAAGGCCTTCAAGCCCGCCTCGTCTCCGCTGCAGCCGCAGTTGAGGGCGAGCCAGATCAGCAGCTTGGCCCAGCTCTCCTGGCTCCAAAGCGGGGGAAAGCTCTCGCGGTGCTGCCGCACCAGTTCCGCCAGGGCGAAGTCCACCAGGGTGGCCTGCAGAGCCACTGGATCAGGGGATGGTGTCGTCATGGTGTCCATCCTCCCCACCGGCCGGCAGACTGCAGAGAGCTGCGCCTGCTTTCGCGATGGCCCTGGACTTCAACGATCCCGATCTGGAGTTCTCCGATCTGGTGTACGCCTACCAGAGCTGGGTGATGGCTGTGATCAACGATGAAAAGCTCGAGGGCGAGAAGCTGCTCAGCGACGAGATCACCGACGAGGCCCTCAGCGCCATGCGCTTCCTACCTGGTGAGGTGACCGCCGCCATCGAAACCAGCCTGGCCCGCGTTTACGACGTGGATCCCGATGAACTCGCTGCTCTGCTCTTCCCCGAAGACTGAAGCCCGCCATGGCCGACTCCAGCTACCTCCTCGGGACCCACACCGAGGAGCTGGAGCGGCTGGGCTTCCAGCACCAGCTCTGGCTGCCCAGCGCCCAGGAAGCCTGGCAACGGGCCGGGATCACCGCCGGTGCACGGGTGCTCGATGTGGGCGCGGGGCCAGGCTTCGCGGCCATCGAACTCGCTCGTGCGGTGGGGCCAACGGGCCGAGTGCTGGGCCTGGAGCTCAACCAGACCTATGTGGCCGCCGGACAGGCCATGGCCCGCAGCGAGCCGCTGCCTCAGCTTGAGCTCCGCCAGCACAACCTCCTCCGCGATCCCTGGCCAGTGGAACGGTTTGATCTGGCCTGGTGCCGCTGGGTGGCGATGTTTCTGAGCGATCTGGATCCTTTGCTCGATGGTTTGCAGCAAAGCGTGCGCAGCGGCGGACAGCTGCTGCTGCATGAATACGTGCACTGGGACACCTTTGGGCTTCACCCGTGTGGACAAGCCATCGCGCGCTTCGGCCAGGCTTGCCAGCGCAGTTTCCGTGAGGCCGGCGGTGATCCGGATGTGAACCGGCGGCTGCCCTCACTGCTGGCGGCGCGGGGATGGCGGATCGAGGAGCTGCGCCCGCTGCCCGTTGCCGGCCATGGCCAGGCGATGGCGGGCCAGTGGATGCAGCGCTTTGTGGAGGTGTATGGCGTGCGGCTGCAGGAGCTGGGCCTGTGGAGCAGCCGCGATGCAACCGAAGCGCACCGCGAGATCGCTGCCGCCGCTTCCGATCCCGGCAGCTTCTGGGTGGGGCCCACCGTGCTCGAACTCAGGGCCCGTCGCAACTAAACGAGCTGGATGTCGGAGGCCACGAGATAGACCTCCGGATCAAACACCGCCAGCAAACCACCATCAACACCCCAACCTCTGCCAGCGCCATTGCTGTTGAGGTAAAGGCTGTTGGTGCGATCATCGAACACAAGATTCGTAGGGCCGCGTTGTGCACGTTTCAGCCCTCGCCTCGTATCAGCGATCTTGAGGCGCGTGGAACCGCTGGGCACCAGCTCACCATTCAGTTGCAACTGATCACCCGCATCGGGGTCAAACCCCGGCAATGCTGTGCCGCCACTGATCAGACCATCGATGCGGAAGCTGGTGTTAGCTGATCCTTCGCTGCTTTCTGATGCCGATGCAGCGGCACCCCAGATCAAGCGCAGCGCTTCGAGATCACTATCGCTGAACCAGGTGGCAGGCAGATCGCCACCGGTGTTGTACGACATGATCGTGTCGCGATCGGTATAGGCAGGATCGTCAGGGTTGCCACCGGGATGATCCAAACCAAGGGCGTGACCCAGCTCATGCACGATCGTGCTTTGCTCCCCAACGCTGAGCCCTGGTTCGTCCTGCAGTTCGAGCTCAATCAGTAGATACGACTCCTCGGGCAGCAGCCGAGGTGGACGCCCCAGGGTGGTGAAACCGGAGTAGGTGATCCCGGTGATGCTGTCCTCCCCCTGCACCTGCGCCACCGAGGCCAGCTGAAACGGCCATGCCGCATCGGCAGAGCGTTGCGGCTGGATGGCAATCGAGCCAGCCAAGCGATCCAACACCTGCTGAATGAACGCGTCTTCCTCAGCGGTGAACCGCAGGGCTGCCGAGCCCGGTTGATCACCGCCGGTGAGGGCACCGGTATCCACCCCGGCTGAAGCCAGGCCGTAGAGCACCAAGGAGGCAGAGCCTTGGCGGGGGAAGAGCTGGCGCAGCAGATCCAGGCTTTCCGCATCCTGCTGGATCAACCCGGGAGCAATCCCCACCGCAGCATCACCCGTGATCCCAGCAACCTAGGGAAGCTTTGTGAGCGCGCCGATGACTTGGACCTGCGACGCCATCCCCGATCAGCGGGGGCGCACCGCCCTGATCACTGGCGCCAACAGCGGCCTAGGGCTGGAAACGGCGCGCGCCCTGGCTGCCAAGGGGGCGCGGGTGGTGATGGCCTGCCGCAACCAGAGCAAAGCAGAAGCTGCCTGCCAGAAGCTGACACCAGGTAACGGGGGGGATCTCATCCCGCTGGAGCTGGATCTGGCCGACCTGGCCAGCGTGCGCCGCGGCGCCACGGAGGTGGCTGAGCGCTGGGGCGGGCTCGATCTGCTGATCAACAACGCCGGGGTGATGGCCCCTCCCCGCCAGCTCAGCGCCCAGGGGTTCGAACTGCAGTTCGCCGTGAATCACCTAGGCCACTTCGCGCTCACACAGCAGTTGTTGCCGCTGCTGCGGCAGGGGGCCCGGGTGGTGCACGTGAGCTCGGGGGCGAGCTACTTCGGCCGGATCGCCTTCGATGACCTGCAGGGTGAACAGCGCTACGACGCCTGGGCTGCCTACGCCCAAAGCAAGCTGGCCAACGTGATGACAGCCCTGGAGCTGCAGCGGCGGCTCAACGGCCAAGGCGCTGCGGTGCTCTCGATCGCTGCCCACCCCGGCCTGGCGCGCACCAACCTCCAGCCCACCTCCGTGGCCGCCCGCGGCTCCCGCGTGGAGGCCCTGGCCTACCGCCTGATGGATCCGCTGTTCCAGAGCGCCGCGATGGGTGCTCTGCCCCAGCTGTTTGCGGCCACGGCGTCCGATGCCGAACCCGGTGGCTTCTATGGCCCCGGCGGTCTGGGCAATCTCAAGGGCTACCCCAAGGCCTGCCGCATCGCTCCAGCCGCGCTCGATGCCGCGGCCTGCAACCAGCTCTGGGAGGTGAGCGAGGAGCTCTGCAACGCCTGAAGCGACGGGTCCAAATCGGGGGAATGCTCCCTGCAGTTCGCCTTTGGGCTCCATGCCACGACCCCTCACCCCGGCCCAGCCGACGGTGCTTGACCTGCTGCGCCGCCCGGATCCCGAAGACTGGCTCGGCCCGCTGCGGCCTTGGGTCAACCTTTGCCAGCGCGGCATCGACCCCCAGGAAGCCTGGCGGCAGCTGCGGCATTAATGCAACACAGTGGCCATGGTGGAGTGATGACCACTCCTCCTACCCACGGCCCACGCTGGTTCGTAGAGAGCGATCTGGATGGCTTTCTCGGCCTAGCGCTCAACAACCTGATCCAGATCCTGCTGATCCTGGGGCTATGCGGCGGGGTGCTCGGCTATCCCACTGAGCTGTTGCTGGGCACGATTCTCCCCGCCACGGGGATCAGCCTGCTGCTGGGCAACTTCGCCTACGCATGGCAGGCCTACAGGCTCGCAACCGCCGAAGGACGCAGTGATCGCACGGCACTGCCCTACGGCATCAACACGGTGAGCCTGTTCGCCTACGTGTTTCTGGTGATGCTGCCGGTGAAATTAGGCGCCCTGAGTGCTGGCCTCGATCCAGCGGCCGCAGTGCGCCTCTCATGGCAGGCCGGCATGGTGGCCTGTCTTGGCTCCGGCCTGATCGAGGCGGCAGGTTCGTTCAGCGCGCACCTGCTGCGGCGCTGGCTACCAAGGGCCGCACTGCTCTCCACCCTGGCGGGCATTGCCCTGGGTTACATCGCCCTGGGTTTCCTGCTGCGCACCTATGCCCAACCCGTGGTGGGCCTCACGGTGTTGGCGCTGATCCTCGTCACCTATTACGGCCAGCTGCGCCTGCCGATCCCGGGGGGCTTGCTCGCGGTGCTGGTGGGCATGGCGCTGGCCTGGGGGATGGGCTTGATCCGCCTCGACCCGGTGCTCTGGCAAGAGCAACTGCGCCAGGTGGGCGTGCGGCCACCCCATCTGGAGCTGGCGGCCCTGTGGCAAGCCCGGGGGCAGCTGGTGCCCTGGCTGGGGGTGATCGTGCCGATGGGATTGTTCAACCTGCTGGGCTCGCTCCAGAACATCGAAAGCGCAGAGGCCGCAGGCGATCGCTATCCGGTGCGCAGTTCACTGCTGATCAATGGGGTGGGCACCATCGCCGCAGCCTGTCTGGGGGGCTGCTTTCCCACAACCATCTACATCGGCCACCCCGCCTGGAAAGCGATGGGTGCACGAATCGGATACTCGTGGCTGAACGGCCTGGTGATCGGCGGAGCCTGTCTGCTGGGGCTCTTCGGGGTGATTGCCCAGCTGGTGCCGATCGAAGCAGGCATGGCGATCGTGCTCTACATCGGGCTGGTGATCGTTGCGCAAGCTTTTCAAGCCACCCCCAGCGCCCATGCCCCGGCCGTGGCACTGGGGCTGTTACCGGGGCTGGCGGGCTGGGGAGCGATGCTGCTCAAGGCAGGCCTGCGGGCCGGGGGAACTGGCACCGCCGAGCAGCCATTTTCGGCGGCAGTGCTCGCGCCCCTGCAACAAGCCGACGTATGGGCAAGCGGTGCCTTTGCCCTGGAGCAGGGGCAGATCATCACCGCAATGCTGCTGGCCGCGATGGTGGTGTACGTGATCGAGCGGCGCTTGTTGGCCGCCAGCCTGTGTGCGGTGGTGGCTTCGGGCTGCGCCTGGCTCGGGGTGATTCATGCCTGGCGCTTCACCGCCTCCGACAGCGTGTTGCAGCTGGGTTGGGGTGTGGGCAGCAGCTGGGCCCTGGGCTATCTACTGATGGCTGTGGTGTTTGGTTTGGCCAGCCGCGTGAAGCCATGAGAATCGCGATCAGCGGATCCCACAGCCTCGGCAAGTCAACGTTGGTGCGCGACTTCCAGGCGGCACATCCAGAATTTGAGCTGTTGGATGAGCCCTACCGGGAGCTCGTCGCCCACCACGAACGCATTCACTTCGCTGAGCGGGCCAGCCAACGCTGCAACCGACTGATGACGCAGCACGCCATCGACCGCATCAACCAGGCACGGCTGCACAGGCCCAACACGCCACTGATCTGCGACCGCAGCTGCCTCGACTTCATCCCCTACTCCCACTACGCCCGAGCCATGGGCAGCAGCGAGGGCCTGCCACTGCAGCAACGGCTCACAACAGCGGAGGTCCGCCCAGACATGCAGGAGAAAAACGGGTTGCCCTTTCCCTCCGACATCAACGCTGCCTTCATCGAAGAGCTTTGGCGCACCATCACGGAAAGCCAAGCCCTCAGCCATTACGACCTCATTGCCTTCGTGCCCCTCACGGGCGACCCAAGCCGCGACCCCTGCATGGAGAACGACGGCATCCGCTCAGTGGAACGGGCTTACCGCGATTGGGTTGATGTTGCGTTCAAGCAGCTCTATCGCCACGACCTACCCAACCGAAGCGCCGGGTCTTGCCGGGTGGTGGAAATCAGCGGCTCCAGGCCTGATCGGGTGATGCAGCTGGAGCGATTGATCGGAATGGCCTGAAGGGCTCCATGGCCAGCAGACGCATCCTTGATGCCCGGTGCCGGTTTCGAACCAGCGACATCCTGCTTGTAAGGCAGGCGCTCTACCGCTGAGCTAACCGGGCGGCTGCGCCATTCTGCAACGCAGACCCCGCCACCAACGATGGCCAGCGGCCAGCAGCACGACCGCGCCACTTGGATCCTGGCCCTGCCCTTCGGGCTGCTGTGGGGCCCGTGGCTGGGACTCGGCGGCGTGATGGTGGGTGGTTTGGCCTTTCTGATCGGAGGGCTCTGGCTCTCCCCCGATCTCGACACTCGCTCCAACCCCAGCCGCCGCTGGGGCCCGCTACGGCTGCTCTGGTGGCCCTACCGGCGGCTGCTCCGCCATCGCTCGCTCCTCTCCCATTCCCCCTTGATGGGCAGCGCCGGGCGCCTGATCTACCTGGCTGGCCTGGTCGCCGGACTGAGCTGGCTGCTGCACCCCTGGGGCGCACCGCACCCACAAGCTCTGCTTGAGGGGCTCCAGGGATGGTGGACTCACCAACGCGGCCTGAGCCTGGCGGCGCTGTGCGGCGTGGAAGCCAGCGCCTGGCTGCATCTGATCCAAGACGGGGATCCTGTGCCGCGCCTGCCCCGCCTGCTGCGCCGCAAGCGCCGCCGATCCAAGACACTGCGCTGAGCAGCCTCCCCACACCTTGCCTCTGCTCGACTTCGATGGGGATTACGGCCGCACCTACGACGCGCGCATCAGCACGCTGATACCGGCCTACTCGGCAATCCTTGAACTCGCCGCAACAGCAACCGCCGCCCTGAAACCGCTGGCGCAGCAGGTGCTGGTGGTGGGCGCTGGCACCGGAACGGAACTGCCTGGTCTGCTGACTGCCATGCCCCAGGCCCGCTTCACCTTGGTGGAACCCAGCGCCCAGATGCGCGGTTTGTGCGAGGCGCTGATCGAACGCATCGGAGCGAGCGATCGGGTGATGTGGGGTCCGGATGATCTCGATGCGCTTGGTCGCACACGCTTCGAGGCCGTGATCAGCCACAACGTGCTCCATGTACTCACGCCGGATGCACAAGAACGGCTGCTGCGGCAGATGGCCGAGCGGGTGGCACCAGGAGGCTGCCTGCTCGTGAGCAGCTACAGCGAAACAGAGCCGCCAGAGCTGGAGCTGGGCCTCCAGATCGGGGTGACCCGCTTCAAAGCAATGGGTATGGATCCCTCAATGATCGAGGCCGTGATGGCCGCTCGCAATAGGGAGGTGTTCTCGGTGGATCGTCAACGCCTCGAAACTCAACTGGTGCAGGCCGGCCTCGAACCACCGATTCAGCTGGTTCAGGCCCTGTTCAACAGGCTCTGGCTGAGTCGCCGATGCGAGGGTGGCGCCACCGCCTGAACGCCAGCCCATGGCCGCCGATCCCGCTACCACTACAGCCCTTGCTGAGCTGATCAATGTGGTGGCCAGGCTTCGGGATCCCGAGACCGGCTGCCCGTGGGACCTGGAGCAAACCCACGCCTCCCTGGTTCCCTACGTGCTGGAGGAAGCCCACGAAGTGGCCGATGCCATTCGCCACGGCGATGACGCCCATCTCAAAGAGGAGCTAGGGGATCTGCTGCTGCAGGTGGTGCTGCACGGACAGATCGCCGAGGAGGAGGGACGATTCGATCTGGGTCAGATCGCTTCAGCCATCAGCGAAAAGTTGGTGCGCCGCCACCCCCATGTGTTTGCCGGTGCCGAAGCCACCGACAGCGCTGCGGTTAAAGCCAGCTGGGAGGCCATCAAGGCTGCTGAACAGGCCAAGGATCCCAGCAGCCCGCCCTCCGCCAGCCCCCTCAGCGATCGCCTTGCGGGCAAGGTGCGCGGCCAAGGCGCCCTAGCCGGGGCCATGACCATCTCCAAGAAAGCAGCCAAGGCGGGCTTCGAATGGGATGACATGAACGGTGTCTGGGAGAAGGTGCACGAGGAGCTCGATGAGCTCAAGGAAGCTGTGGCCTCAGGGGATAAGCGCCACGCCCAGGAGGAACTCGGTGATGTCCTGTTCACCCTGGTGAACGTGGCGCGCTGGTGCGGCATCGAACCCGAGGAAGGCCTCGCGGGCACCAACCGGCGCTTCCTCGATCGCTTCTCCCGCGTCGAAGCCGCCCTGGGGGGCGATCTTCAGGGCAGCAGCATCCGCGAACTCGAGGGTCTCTGGCAGCAGGCCAAGGCCCAGATCCGACAGGAGCAGCAGGACGCGGTCTGATCGAAAAACCATTTCTAGTTTGAGGGGCCGGCACTGGAGCCCCCATGGGTTTTCGCTACCTCGATCGCCTGGCCAGCCCCGAGCAAATCCAGGGCTTTCTGGGCTTGATGGACCTGGCGGCTGGAGGAGGAGAGTCAGCCCAGAACGTCTTTGAGCTCTCCCACCGGCTGCGGGACTCCAACCCGATGAAGCTCTGCCGCAAACGCCTGGCCCGCGATCCCGAAGCCGAGCGGCTGATCCAAACCCGGCAGCTCAGCGGGCCCTACGACCCAGCGGCCCTGAAAGCCCTGCCCAAAGGCAGCCTGGGTCACACCTACGCAACCGTGCTCGGGGCGCTGGGCTACGACATCAACTTCTTCCCCGAGCCCAGCTTCTTCAGCAATCTCGAGACCGACGCCGATTACATCAACTACCGGGTCTACGCGACCCACGACCTGCACCACATCCTCACGGGATTCAGCCTGGACAACTTCGGCGAATTGGGGGTGATCAGCGTCAGCGTCGCCCAGTTCTCCCACCCAGGATTGGCCTTCACCGACTTGATGTCCCTGCTGCTGAATTGGTTCAGGGATGACACCCCGATCGACGAGCTGGAAAGCCACGCCGACAAGGCCCACACCACGGCCTATGCCTTTGGCCGCATCAGTGAAGGGCTGGAGATGGGTGCCAACGCCCAACCCCTCTTTGCACAGCCCTGGGAAGCTCTGATGCCCCGCAACCTGGAGGACCTGCGCCGGGAGCTGCAGATCGATGCCGTCACCAGCGGCCCCTGGAGCTGGCACAGCTGCCCTGAGCTCATCGAGGCCCTCAAGGCCTAGCCCGGCGGTGCGCAAATCTGGAGAGATCTCCCCGCGCCCACGCGATCGCCGACAGTGCCGCTCCTGGTCCAACCCAAGGCTGGGTGGACGAGGTTTTTGATGGCGTGCGCTACGGCCTGGCCGGCGCCATGACCATCTCCCAAAAGGCCGCCGCAGCCGGCTTCGAGTGGGACGACATGGCCGGCGTGTGGGAGAAGGTGCATGAAGAGCTCGATGAGCTCAAGGAGGCCGTGGCCAGCGGCAACAAAGCCCATGCCCAAGAAGAACTGGGGGATGTGCTGTTCACCTTGGTGAACGTGGCCCGCTGGTGCGGCATCGATCCCGAAACCGGCCTGGCTGGCACCAACCGCCGTTTTCTGGATCGCTTCTCCCGCGTGGAGGCCGCCCTGGGCGGCGACCTGCAGGGCCGCAGCATCCGCGAACTAGAGAGCCTCTGGCAGCAGGCGAAAGCGGAGATCCGAGCCGCTCAGTCGTCTGACAGCTGATCCCGGCCGCGTCGTTGCTGCTTCACAGCGCTGCGCTGTTTCTTGGCCTGCAGCCGCCGCTGCACGGAACCGCGCGTGGGCTTGGTGGCCCGCCGCGGCGGCGGCGGCGGCTTGATCGCGTCCTGCAGGAGCTCCACCAAACGCCGCTGCGCCGCCACCCGGTTGTGCCACTGGGAGCGGTGCTCGCTGGCGGCGATCACCACACAGCCCTCCACCAGCCGCGCTTGCAGCCGCTGCATCGCTCGCGCCTGCAGATGCGTCGGGAGCGACGCCGTTGCCGCCAGGTCAAACACCAGCTCCACGCGCGAATCGGTGGTGTTCACGTTCTGGCCGCCCGGCCCACCGGAGCGCGAGAAGCGCCAGCGGAGCTCCGCTGCGGGGATCACAACGCCCGGGATCAGCTGCAGATCCAGTTGCCGAAACCAAGCCCAGCCCTCAGCATGCCTGCATTGCAACCGCTGCAACGATCGCCATGGGCCAAGGCTCCACCTACGACCAGCTCCATCGCAACATCGTGATCCGCGCCGACATCTACGGCGGCGCCAACGGCAAACCCCGCATCCTGGCGGCGGGCCTCGGCTTTGAGGGCATTACGGGTATCCCTGGCCTGCTCAGCGAAAACCAGATCGCATTGGCCGAGGCAGCGGGTGCAGGTGTCGTGCAGGAGTTGCTGGGCCTGGATCCAGCCGCACCGCTCCGCAACATCACCTCTGGCGTTCTTCCGGCCGGGATTCAGCAGGCAGGCTTCAGCAACAGCCCGACCACGCAGACCTTCATGGATGCGATGCCGATCGAATTCAGTCACCCGCTGCTACCGAGCACGGTGCTGCCCGACAACTTCCGCATCCACCTGAACACCGGTGAGGTGGTCACGCCCCTCTACGTGGCCCAGAACCCCAACCTTGACTTCAACGAACGCCAGACCGTGGTGGCCTTTGGCTACTACGCGAACCGCCTGCCCAGTAGCGACCCAGCTGCCGTGCACCCGGTGCGGTTCGAGGTAGTGAACGGCGGCACCCCAGTGCAGCTGATCACCCCCGATGGCCTGGTGGACGGCACAGGCCTCAGCCAGACCAGCAACAACCCCTACAACCCCTACAACGGCCCCACGCTGGTGGGCGCCAAGCTCAGCCGGCTCTCGCTCGCTGGGGATTACGCACCACCTGCTTTTCCCAACTCCGTGGCCAACCACGGTGTGGAGTACTACGGCACCAGCGAGAAGCTCTACCGGCTCCGGCTGTTCACATCCGGCGGCTTCTCACCCGATGGCGTGAGCGGCTTCCTGCCCCAAGAATTCGAACGCTTCTTCCAGCTCACCGCAACAGGCCGAGGTGGAAACACGATCACCATCGACGAAGCCGGCACCAGCGTGAAGGTGCAAGGCGGCACGCTCAAAGTGAAAGGCATCGCCGATCTGGGCAACGGCCTCTCCACCGATCCGGATTACACCTATTCGGAAGACCACGACAACCAGTTCGACGTGATCGTGAAGGCATCCAGCCCCAAAGCGATCCGCGCTCTCAATGCCGTGGTGCTGCCGGATCCGCGCCTTGGCACCCACAGCCCCATCTACAACCCCGGCGGCCCCGGCACGGCCCCCCTACCTGCGTACAACTACACCCAACCATCCCCAGGGCAAACCATCAACGTGGAGGTCGCCCTCAAGAATCCAGCCACGGTGAGCTGGGCCGATCAACGCCTTGATGCTTACGACAGCGCAGACGACCTCGCCGTGGCCTTCCGGCTGCGGGATCCAATCACCGGTGAAGCGCGTCTCACCAGCAGCTCCTCCCAGGCGGGCAAATGGGTGAACGCCGGCCACTGGGAGCTGGTGGATGTTCCCTTCGCTGCCAACGCCAATGACAGCTACACCGTGAACGTGGTGGAACTGCGCAACAGCAGCAGCCATGACCGTGCTTATTCAGCCAATCCACGCCAGATCAAACGGCTCGAGCGGGCTGGATACAACAACAAGGGCAATGTCTTCACCGCCTACAACGAGCCCCTGCAAGGTCTCGATCCGATCTGGCAGCTCGTCTCACCGGATGGACAACATCAGCTGGCCAGCTCCCGCGCTGAGCGCAACCATTGGCTGGAGCAGGGCTGGAGCAACGCTGGCGTGGCCTTCTACAGCGTGGCCTTCCCTAACGCAGCCCTAACCGGCGGGTGGGAGGCTTAGCTGGAAGCATCGATCAGCCCAGGCCTGTGAGCACCACCCCTGCCCCCACCCCAGGCTGGGTCGACGAGATTTTTGATGGCGTGCGCTACGGCCTGGCCGGGCGGGTGATCGCAGAGGAGCAGTCGCCCTTCCAGCGGGTGACGATCATCGAGAGCGAGCGCTACGGCAAGGGTCTGCTGCTCGATGGCTGCTGGATGACCGCGGAGCGCCAGGAGCGGCACTACCACGAATCGATCGTGCACCCGGCGCTCTGTGGTGCCGCAGAGCTTGAGCGCGTCCTCGTGATCGGCGGCGGCGATGGCGGCACGGCGCGGGAATGCCTGCGCCACGCCGGCGTGCAGCACCTCGACATGGTGGAGATCGATGGGCTGGTGGTGGAGTGGAGCCAGCAGCACCTGCCGAGCATCGGCGGGGGCTGTTGGAGTGATCCCCGCTTCCACCTCACCGTGGGGGATGGCATCGCCTGGGCCGCGAATGCTCCAGCCTCCAGCTACGACGTGGTGATCGTGGATGGCTCCGATCCGGCCGGCCCGGCTGAGGGCCTGTTCAACCGCGCCTTCTTCGAGCAGTGCCGGCGCATCCTCAAACCCGGCGGGGTGTTCGCCACCCAGAGCGAATCGCCCGAGGCCTTCCGTCAGGTGCACATCGACACCGTGAAGGTGATCCGCGAGGTGTTCGGCCACGCCGATCCCCTATACGGCTGGGTGCCGATGTATCCAAGCGGCTGGTGGAGCTGGACGTTCGCCGCCACCGACGGCCGTCGGTATCTGGAGCCAGATGCCTCCCGTGCCGCGGCCGTGGTCGATGGCTGTGAGATCTGGAGCCCCCGCTGGCAACGCGGCGCCTTCGACGCCATCCCCGCCGCCATCGAGCGAGCACTGAACGCCTGACCCGCCCGCCATGCCCGACCTCTCCCTGTTCGACACCGACGGCGCCATCTACATGGGCAGCCAGCGCGATCCCGCCGGCTGCCGGGTGGGCCTGTTCGGCGTGCCCTACGACGGCACCACGTCCTTCCGCCCCGGCACCCGCTTCGGGCCGGCCGCCATCCGCGAGGTGAGCCCGGGCCTGGAGAGCTACTGCCCCCAGCTCGATCGCGACCTTGAAGAGCTGGCCATCGCTGATCTGGGCGCCGTGGACATTCCCTTCGGTGCACCGGAACCAGTGGTGGCAGCGGTGAAGCAGGCCACCGAAACCGTGCTGACCCTCGGGCTCAAGCCCCTGATGCTGGGCGGCGAACACTCCATCAGCTCCGGTGCGGTGGCGGCCGTGGCAGAGAAGCACCCCGAACTGGTTTTGGTGCAGCTCGATGCCCACGCCGATCTCCGCCACGAGTGGCTGGGTGCCCACCACAGTCACGCCTGTGCCATGCGCCGCTGCCTCGAGGTGCTGCCCAGCCAACAGCTGCTGCAGATCGCCATCCGCAGCGGCACCCGCGAGGAATTCAGCGAACTGCGCCAAACGGGCCGCCTCGTGGCGATCGAACGCATGGTCGAAGCGCTCAAGCCCCTGCGCGGCAAGCCCGTCTATCTCACCGTGGATCTCGACTGGTTCGACCCTGCCGTGATGGCTGGCACCGGCACCCCCGAACCCGGCGGTTTCCTCTGGAGCGACTTCGCCGCCCTGGTGGATGAACTGCGCCACCACAACCTGGTGGCGGCCGATGTGGTGGAGCTGGCCCCGATGCTCGATCCCAGCGGCGTCAGCAGCGTGCTCGCCTCCAAGGTGGTGCGGAGCCTGCTGTTCCTGCTCGACCGTTAGGTCAATAAGCGCAGGTACCGCTGGAGCGCTGCTCCCGCAGGCGTTCGTGCTGCTGACCGATCAGCAGGATGGCCATGGTGGGGTGGTTGTGGAGCAGGTTGAGAAAGCGCAGCCGGTCTAGGCGCACCAACTCCACCGGCGTGCGGGCCACGGCGTCGTTGTGGCGCACATCTTCGTTCCAGACGATGTCTTCGTAGCTGAACAGCTCACCGGGGCGGTAGCAGAGCTTGTCGCCTTGAGCGTTGATCACTTCCACGATGCCGCGGCGCACGCCGTAGATGGCATCAGCGGCCTGACCTCGGCTGAAGATCACGGCGCCCGTGGCAAAGGACACCGTCTCGCTGTCCACCTGGGTGGCCATCAGTTCGATCGGACTGGCAACCGCGGCAACAGCCATCAACGATGCCTCCATGAAGCTGTGTGAGGCTCAGCCTGGCACCGCCCAATCACCGCAGTGGCGTGCTGGAACACATTCGCCGCGGTCTGCGCGGAAATCTTCGGCTTGTCTTCAGCTTTCGAGCACATCGGCCAAGGCCAGCTGGCGATCCGTGGGCTGGGGGTCGAGCGCTGAAGAGGTATCGCCCATCACCGGCAGCCGGGGAGGGCGCGCCGTCCAGTGGTGGCACCACAGCTCTGACGCCAACTCCCCATGAATCGGCAGCTTGCGCAGCTGGCACCAGCCCATCTCCACGCCGCTGGGGGGCGTGCAGTGGCGGCAGCTGCGGCAGCAGGCTCGGGTGCCCATGGGGGGCGGCAAGGGGGCTCAACGTAGGCACGCCGCTGGGTGGTGGCCAGTGCAACAACCGAACCTGCGGGATCTCTTCCCCTTGTTGAAGCCCACCTGTGAATCACCCTCCATAGGATCCGGGCCGATGCCCTGCCGCCATGGCCGTTCCTGAAGCCTTGCAGCGCACGCCTCTGTTTGCTGCAGCGAGCAGCGCCGGCGGCCGCATGGTGCCCTTCGCCGGTTGGCAGATGGCCGTGCAATTCGCCGGCCTGCTGCAGGAGCACCAGGCCGTGCGCGAGCGCTGCGGTCTGTTCGACATCTCCCATATGGGTGTGCTGCGCCTCAGCGGCCCCGGCGCCAAGGACGCACTGCAGGGTCTGGTACCCACCGATCTCTTCCGCATCGGCCCCGGAGAGGCGAGCTACACGGTGTTGCTCAATGAGCAGGGCGGCATCCGCGACGATCTGATCGTGTACGACCGCGGCTGGGACGACACCGCTCAGGCCCATGAGCTGCTGCTGGTGATCAATGCGGCTTGCGCCGAGGCCGACACCAGCTGGATTAGCAGCCAGCTTGAGCCCGCTGGCATCAGCGTGCACGACCACAAGGGCGATGGGGTACTCCTGGCCCTCCAGGGCCCGGAGGCACAGGCCCAGCTGGAAGCCCTCAGTGGCACGGATCTGAGCGGCCTACCGCGCTTCGGGCACCGCGATCTAACGCTGCCGGGGATCGGCGCGGCCTTTGTGGCTCGCACCGGCTACACCGGCGAAGACGGCTTTGAGCTGCTGCTGGCACGCGGGGCCGGCCTAGCTCTGTGGCAGCTGCTGCTGGAGCGCGGTGTGGAACCCTGCGGCCTCGGTGCCCGCGACACCCTCAGGCTCGAGGCGGCCATGCATCTCTATGGCCAAGACATGAACGAAGCCACCACTCCGCTGGAGGCGGGCCTGGGTTGGCTTGTGCACCTGGAGATGCCCAAGCCGTTCATCGGCCGAGAGGCCCTGGAGCGCCAGACCGCCAGCGGAGTACAACGCCGCCTGGTGGGTTTGAAACTGCAGGGCCGCGCCATCCCACGCCATGGCTATCCCGTGCTGGGCGCTGGCGCCGAGCCCGGCTCAACCCCGATCGGCCGGGTCACCAGCGGTGGCTGGTCGCCCTGCCTGCAAACCGGCATTGCCCTGGCGATCGTGGAGAGCAGCAGCTGCGCGCTTGGCTCGGAGCTGGCGGTGGAGATCCGTGGCAAAACGGAACCAGCCCAGGTGGTGAGGCGCCCCTTCTACAGGCGCTGAGCCGCTGGGTGGGACAATCGCCGATTGCGTTTCCCTCCTCAGCATGCGCAGCCACGGATGCGGCGACCTGCGCCCCGATGCCACCGGCCAGGCCGTGCAACTGTGCGGCTGGGTGGACCGCAGCCGTGATCACGGCGGTGTGATCTTCATCGACCTGCGCGATCGCAGCGGCACGGTGCAGATCACGGTGGATCCCGACAACGGCGCCGAGATGTTCGCCGTGGCGGAACACCTGCGCAACGAAACAGTGATCCAGGTGGAAGGCAAGGTGCGCGAGCGCCCCGCCGATGCCATCAACGAGAAGCTGACCACCGGCCGCGTGGAAGTGCTGGCCAGCGCCATCACCGTGCTCAACAGCGTGAAGGGAAACCTGCCCTTCGCCGTGTCAGTGCACGACGAGGAAAACACCCGCGAAGAGCTGCGGCTGCGCCATCGCTACTTGGATCTGCGCCGCGAGCGCATGAACAGCAACCTGCGCCTGCGGGCCCAGACGATCCAGGCCGCTCGTCGCTTTCTGGAAGACCAGGGCTTCATCGAGGTGGAAACACCGGTGCTGACCCGCTCCACCCCCGAAGGCGCCCGCGACTACCTGGTGCCCTCCCGCGTCTGCGGCGGTGAGTGGTTCGCCCTACCCCAATCGCCCCAGCTGTTCAAGCAGCTGCTGATGGTGGGCGGCATCGAGCGCTACTACCAAGTGGCCCGTTGCTTCCGCGACGAAGACCTGCGCGCCGATCGCCAGCCGGAATTCACCCAGCTGGACATGGAGATGAGTTTCATGGACCAGGAGCAGATCCTGGAGCTCAACGAATCCCTGATTGCCTCGATCTGGACAACCGTGAAGGGCGTGGAGCTGCCTCGCCCCTTCCCGCGCCTCACCTGGCATGACGCCATGGAGCGCTACGGCACCGACCGCCCCGACACCCGCTACGGCATGGAGCTCACCAACGTGAGCGACCTGGTAGCCGACATGGGCTTCAAGGTGTTTTCAGGCGCCGTGGCCGCCGGCGGCTCGGTGAAGTGCATCGCCGTGCCCGGCGGTAACGACGCCGTGAGCAACGTGCGTATCAAGCCCGGCGGGGATGTGTTCAGCGAGGCCCAGAAAGCCGGCGCCGGCGGCCTGGCCTTCATCCGCGTGCGCGAGGGCGGCGAGATCGACACGATCGGCGCCATCAAAGACAACCTCTCTGAAGAGAAAAAAGCCGAGCTGCTGCAGCGCACCGGCGCTGAGCCCGGCACCTTGATCCTGTTCGGCGCCGGCGACACCGCCACGGTGAATAAGGCGCTCGATCGGGTGCGCCAATACCTCGCTCGCGAGCTGGGCATGGTGAAGCCCGACAGCGAAAACGACAGCTGGAACTTCCTCTGGGTGGTGGATTTCCCGATGTTCGAATTCAACGGCGACGAGGACCGCTACGAGGCGCTGCACCACCCCTTCTGCGCCCCCAACACCGACGACCTGGGCAACGACCCGGCCGCCTGGGCCGACACCCTGCCCAGCGCCCGTGCCCAGGCCTACGACCTGGTGCTCAACGGCCTGGAGCTGGGCGGCGGCTCCCTGCGCATCCACGATTCAGCCCTGCAGCGCCAGGTGCTCCAAACCGTTGGCCTCCCCTTGGAGGAAGCCAATCAGCAGTTCGGTTTCCTGATGGACGCGCTCGACATGGGCGCTCCGCCGCACGGCGGCCTGGCCTTCGGCATCGACCGGATGGTGATGCTGCTGGCGGGCGAAGAGTCGATCCGCGACACCATCGCCTTCCCCAAGACCCAGCAGGCCCGCTGCCTGATGACCGGCGCGCCTGGCGGCGTGGCAACCAAGCAGCTCGAGGAGCTGCACGTGGCCAGCACCTGGGTGGAGGACGAGGCCGAGCTCTGATGCGCCGAGCGCTGGGCCTGGCATGGGTGGGGATTGGCCTGCTTGGCTGCGTCTCAGCGGCCGAGGCTCAGCCGCTGCGGGTTGGTGTGGTGCAGAACGCCATGCCCTGTTCCGAGCTGGAGAACGGCCAGCCTCGCGGCTCGGCCGTAGAGCTCTGGCAGAGCATTGCCACGCAACGCAGCTGGACATACACCACCGTGGCCCTGCGCACCCCCAATGCCGCCATTGACGCTGCGGCGAACGGGGAGGTTGATCTGGCGGTGTCGTGCCTCAACATCATCCCGGAGCGACTGGAGAAGGCGGATTTCTCCATCCCTTATCAGGAAGACAGCCTGGCCTTTCTGTCACGCAAAACCCAACAGCACCCGCTCCTGCCCCTGCTCAAAAATCTAAGCAGCGACTCAACTTTGCAGGATGCCATTGTTCTTCTCATGGGAATCACCGCCCTTGGAGCAGCATTGCTCTGGTGGATCGGCAAAGGGTTTCACCACAAAGACATCAGCCAGCAACGCCGATCATTCACCTTCTTCAAGGGCTGGATGATGCTCGTAGTGGGATCCGGCATCTACAAAATGGGCGATTCACCGCCTTCCATGGCGATCCTCACCCTGATCAACATCTCGAGGCTCATCATCACCTCCATCTTTGTTGGAACCGCAGCCACACTGGTGTTTCAGGATTACCAACCGGTGGATCTCTCCGAGAAGGAATGGCTGATCCGAGCGCTGAGTGAGGGCGTGGCCGTGGATGGTGGCACCGTGAGTGAGCTCTGGCTGAAACAGCAGGCCAGGGCGCTGGGCCAGCCGGCTCTTGAACAGAGGATCGAGCCGATCAGCGGAGATGAGGCCCTGATCAGAGCTCTGAAGCGCGGCACGGTGAGCAATGTGATGGCCGACACCGGCCGGATTCAGCGGATGAGCCGCCGGATCAACGATCCGAGCGCTTATCAGATCTCCGCGCAAACGTTCAATCGCACACCTCAGGCTTTTGTCTTCGGCAGCGGACTGAGCAAGGCAAAACGCGATCAGATCAACCTGAGGATCTCCACCATGCGCTTCAGCGGAGCGCTCGAGCCGATCCTGAAGCGCTGGAACGGGGCCTGACGCTGCACCGCGCACCACGGCAGAACCCGAACAGAAACGCGCGATTCATCCACCGGTCTCAAGCGAGACTTGACCATGGGAGAGCTGTTTACGGGTGTGCTCGTGCCCCAGGGCCCTTCTAGCCCCAAGCCCTCATCCGGCAGCCGCCGCGGCAGCACTGATCTGGTGCGCCTCTACCTGCAGGACATCGGCCGCGTTGACCTGCTCAGCCATGAGGAGGAGCTCACCCTGGCGCGCCAGGTGCAACGGCGGGAGCGCCTGCTACGGGAACGGCGACGGCTAGCGACAACGCATCCAGCACTGCAAGAGCTGATCAATCTGGAAGACGACCAACAGCGTCTGGCTTCCCAGCTCGGCCACTGGCCTGCCGTGCAGCAGTGGGCTGAACAGCAGCGGTGCACGGTGAGCGAGCTGCGGGAACAGATCCGCCAGAAACAACAGGCCTGGGCCGAGCGCAGCAACCTCAGCGTGGCCGAGCTCAAGCAAGCCCTGCACCACGGCCGCCGCGCCCGCGACCGCATGATCCAGGCCAACCTCCGCCTGGTGGTGGCCGTGGCCAAGAAGTATCAGCAGCGGGGCATGGAGCTGCTTGATCTGGTGCAGGAGGGCACCCTCGGCCTGGAGCGTGCTGTGGAGAAATACGACCCCACCCGGGGCTTCCGCTTCAGTACCTATGCCTACTGGTGGATCCGCCAGGGCATCACCCGGGCCATCGCCACCCAGAGCCGCACGATCCGGCTGCCGGTGCATGTGACCGAAAAGCTCAACAGGATCAAGAAAGCGCAGCGCCAGATCGCCACGGAACATGGCCGACTGGCCTCCGTGAGCGACCTGGCCCGCGAGCTGGGCCTCAGCGAGGAGGTGGTGCGGCTCACCTTGATGCGGGTGCCGCGATCCGTGTCACTCGACACGCGGGTAGGCCGCGAGCAGGACACCCAACTCGGCGATCTGCTCGAAGACAGCCACGCCACCCCAGAGCAAGAACTCACCCGCGAAGCCCTGCACGACGACCTCGAAGCCCTCTTAGAGGAGCTCACCAGCCGCGAGGCCGCCGTGATCCGACTGCGCTACGGCCTGGAAGACGACACCCCCCAGACCCTTTCCCAGATCGGCGAAGACCTGCACCTGTCACGCGAGCGGGTGCGCCAGATCGAATCCCGCGCCCTGCTCAAGCTGCGCCAACCCCAACGCCGCTGCCGCGTGCAGGACTACATGCGCAGCTTGGACAGCGACCGGCCCGATGCCGGCCGGTAAATTAAAGGGTCGCTACGGATGCCATGGCCAAATTCGTCTTCGTGACCGGTGGCGTGGTATCGAGCATTGGCAAGGGGATCGTGGCCGCCAGCCTGGGGCGCCTGCTCAAGAGCCGGGGCTACAGCGTTTCGATCCTCAAGCTGGATCCGTATCTCAATGTGGACCCGGGCACGATGAGCCCGTTCCAACACGGTGAGGTGTTCGTCACCGAAGACGGCGCCGAGACCGACCTCGACCTGGGCCACTACGAACGCTTCACCGACACGGCCATGTCGCGCCTAAACAGCGTGACCACCGGCTCGATCTACCAATCGGTGATCAACAAGGAGCGCCGCGGCGACTACAACGGCGGCACCGTGCAGGTGATCCCCCACATCACCGGTGAGATCCGCGAGCGCATCCATCGGGTGGCCGCCAACAGCGGTGCCGATGTGGTGATCACCGAGATCGGCGGCACCGTGGGCGACATCGAGTCGCTGCCCTTCCTCGAAGCCATCCGCGAATTCCGAGGCGATGTGGGCCGCAACGACCTGGCCTACGTGCATGTGACCCTGCTGCCCTACATCGGCACCTCAGGCGAACTAAAAACCAAACCCACGCAGCACTCCGTCAAGGAGCTGCGCTCGATCGGCATCCAGCCCGATGTTTTGGTGTGCCGCAGCGACCGATCCATCAGCGAAGACCTCAAGGGCAAGATCGGCGGATTCTGCGGCGTGCCCAGACGGGCGGTGATCCCGGCCCTCGATGCCGACAGCATCTACGCCGTGCCGATCAGCCTCGAGCAGGAAGGCCTGTGCCGCGAGGTACTCGATCTGCTCGGCTTGGTCGATCACGACAGCGATATGGCCCGTTGGGCCGAGATGGTGGCCAAGCTGCGCAACCCCGGCCCGGTGGTGAAGGTGGCGTTGGTGGGCAAATACGTGCAGCTCAACGACGCCTACCTCTCGGTGGTGGAAGCCCTGCGCCACGCCTGCATCGATCTGGGGGCCGGCCTCGACCTGCACTGGATCTGTGCCGAGCAGATCGAGGAGCAAGGCGCCGACCCACTGCTGCGCGGCATGGATGCGGTGGTGGTGCCCGGCGGCTTCGGCAACCGTGGCGTGGACGGCAAGGTGGCAGCCATCCGCTGGGCCCGAGAACAGCGCGTTCCCTTCCTGGGCCTTTGCCTGGGCATGCAGTGCGCCGTGATCGAGTGGGCTCGCAACCAGGCCGGCCTGGCCGGGGCTACCAGCGCCGAACTGGATGCCGACACCGCCCACCCCGTGATCCATCTGCTGCCCGAACAGCAAGACGTGGTGGATCTCGGCGGCACGATGCGCCTCGGCGTTTATCCCTGCCGCCTGTCCCCCGGCACCATGGGCCACCGGCTCTACGCCGATGAGGTGGTGTATGAGCGCCACCGCCATCGCTACGAGTTCAACAACGCTTACCGCAACCTGTTCCTGGAATCGGGCTACGAAATCAGCGGCACCTCCCCCGACGGCCGCCTTGTGGAACTGATCGAGCTGAAGAACCACCCCTTCTTCACAGCCTGCCAGTACCACCCCGAATTCCTCTCACGCCCTGGCCGGCCCCACCCCCTCTTCCGCGGGCTGGTGGCCGCCGCCCAACAACGCCTGCCGGGTAGCCCCAGCGAAGCTATTGGACACAACCAAGGCATGCAAGCTTCAGCCCAAACGGCGTGACGATTGTGGAGTCGATTGACTCCGGCAGTCTCCCGGTGGTGGAAACCTTCCATTCGCTGCAGGGCGAAGGGAGTTACGCCGGCCGCAGTGCCTTCTTCATCCGGCTGGGGGGCTGCAGCGTGGGCTGCAGCTGGTGTGACACCAAGCACTCCTGGCCCAGCGACGTGCATCCTCTGGTGCCGCTGGAGGTGCTGAAGCAAGAGGCGCAGCAGGCTGCCGCGGCCGGAGCGGCCTTTGTGGTGATCACCGGCGGCGAACCCCTGGAGCAATCCCTTGCTCCCCTGTGTGAAGCCCTTGTGCCGAGCGGCCTGCCGCTGCACCTGGAAACCAGTGGCGTGGGCCCCCTCAGTGGTGCCTTCACGTGGATCACCCTCTCGCCCAAGCCCCACCGGCCTCCGCACCAGCCTGTGCTGAACGCCTGCCACGAGCTGAAAGTGGTGGTGCATGAAGCAAGCGATCTGGCCTTCGCCGAAGCGATGGCCATGGCTGCGGTCCGCGAGCGCAGCGCTGTTCAACCGCCGCCGCACCTGCTGCTGCAACCGGGGTGGGCCTGCCCCGATGGCCAGCAGCTGGCCATCGACTACGTGCGCCGCCATCCCCAGTGGCGGCTCAGCCTGCAGAGCCACAAATGGCTGGGGGTTCGCTGAGGCGGCAAGCCGCTCGGCATCATGGTGATGGCGATCGATTCGCAGCTCTTGCCCACCGCCATCGCCCTGCTCTCCGGCGGACTCGATTCCGCCACCGCCGCAGCTCTGGCCCTGGAGCAAGGCCAGCGCGTGATCGGCCTGTCGTTTGATTACGGCCAGCGCCATCGCCGTGAGCTGGAGGCAGCAGCCCGCGTGGCCGAACAGCTCGGCCTGGCAGAGCACCACACCATCCATGTGAACCTCGCGGCCTGGGGCGGCTCCGCCCTCACCGACAGCCGCATCGCGATGCCCAGTGATGGGGTGCAGCGCGATGTGATTCCGAGCACTTATGTGCCCGGCCGCAACACCGTGTTCATTGCTATCGGCCTGAGCCTGGCGGAGGCGCGCGGCGCCGAGCGGCTGGTGCTCGGCGTCAACGCGGTGGACTATTCCGGCTACCCGGACTGCCGGCCCGACTACCTCGCGGCCTTCCAGCAACTGGCTGATCTGGCCAGCAAAGCCGGCCGGGAAGGCCATGGCAGCCAGCTGTGGTCACCCCTCGTTGCGTGGAGCAAAACGCGCATCGTGCAAGAAGCGCTGCGGCTGGGGGTGCCGATCGCAGAAACCTGGAGCTGCTACAGCGGTGGCGATCAACCCTGCGGTGTGTGCGATAGCTGCCGCATCCGCGATGCCGCGCTGATCGAAGCCGGCAGGCCCGATCTGGCCAGCCGGTGATGCCCGCCTGCACGCGCCTGCCGCTGGCCTGGCGCTCTCCTACCAGCCTGGCTCCCCTCCTGGCCGCCCATTGGGGGCATGAAGGCCTGATCTGGCTCGACGGCGACGGCACGCCCCTCGGTCGCTGGGCCACCCTGGCGGCCGATCCGCTGGAACAGCACTGCTGCCGCGGCCTGCCGGGGGAGCCGGGCGCAACCGATCCTTTTGCGGTGCTCTCCCAGCTGGGTCCAGGCCATTGGTGCGGCTGGCTCAGCTATGAGGCGGGGGCCTGGGTGGAGCCAGGCAACCCCTGGAAGCCCGACACCATGGCCACCCTTTGGCTGGCTCGCCATGACCCGGTGCTGCGTTTCGACCTTCTGGAGCAACGGCTCTGGCTTGAGGGGCAGGATCCAGAGCGGCTGGAGGCGATGGCCCGTTGGCTGGCGGGTCTGCCTGAGCCAGGGGAGGTCAACCCCCTCCAGCCTCCGGTGCTGCCCGTTGAGAGCTGGTATGGGCACAGTGATCCGGCCAGCTTCGCCAGCGGGGTGGAGCGGATCCGTGCGCTGATCGCCGGCGGTGATCTGTTTCAAGCGAACCTCACCGCCTGCTGCAGCGCAGCACTGCCCGAACCCAGCCAGGCCGGTGGCGCTGCAGCGTTGGCGTTGTTTGAGCGGCTACGGCAACGCTGCCCCGCCCCCTTCGCCGGCTTGGTGGTGGCAGGCGAAGGGGCCAGCAGCGAGGCGGTGATCTCCGCCTCGCCCGAACGCTTCCTGCAGGTGAGCGCCACAGGGCTTGTGGAAACCCGGCCGATCAAGGGCACCCGGCCGCGTCATCGCGATGCTGACCGCGACGCGGATCAGGCGGCGGAGTTGGTGTGCAGCGCCAAAGACCGCGCCGAAAACGTGATGATCGTGGATCTGCTCCGCAACGATCTGGGCCGGGTGTGCGTGCCGGGCTCCATCCACGTGCCCCAGCTCGTGGGGCTGGAGAGCTATCCCCAGGTGCATCACCTCACCTCGGTGGTGAGCGGACAGCTGCAACCGGGTCGCACCTGGGCCGATCTCTTGCGGGCCTGCTGGCCGGGCGGCTCGATCAGTGGTGCCCCGAAGCTACGGGCCTGCCAGAGGCTCGCGGAACTGGAACCGGTGGCGCGGGGCCCCTACTGCGGTTCCCTGCTTCGGCGCGACTTTGACGGCAGCTTCGACAGCAACATCCTCATCCGCAGCCTGCTCCTGCGAGGGCAACAACTGCGCTGCCATGCGGGTTGCGGCATCGTGGCCGACTCCGACCCCAGGGAGGAGGCCAGTGAATTGGGCTGGAAACTCAACCCACTGCTCGAGGCCCTGGCATGAACAGCCGAGCCGTGGCCTGGATGGATGGCTGCTGGGGTGAGCCGCAGCAGCTGACCCTGCCACTCAGCGATCGGGGGCTGCTGCTGGCCGATGGCCTGTTTGAAACTGTGCTGGTGCTCGACGGCCAACCCCAACTGCTGGAGGCCCATCTCGAGCGCTGGCAGCGCAGCGCAATGCTCCTCGCCATGGCGGCACCACCGGACATCGATGCGCTGCAACCGCTGATCAACGAGGCCATCAACCGGGCCGGCCTGGCAGCCGGCAGTGGCGCCTTGCGCCTGAACTGGAGCCGCGGCGATGGCCAGGGGCGAGGCCTTGACCTGCCGAATGCACCTACACCTCACCGCTTCTGGCTGCAGCTCAGCCCCCACATCCCGCTGTTCACAGCCCAGACGGCGATCGTGAGCAGCCATGAACGACGCAACAGCGCTAGCCGCCTGAGCCGTTACAAAACCTTCGCCTACGGGCAAGCGATTCAGGCCCGCCTTGAGGCGCGGCAGGCGGGCGCCGATGACGCGCTACTGCTGAGCAGCACTGGCGAGCTCTGTTGCGCCACCGCAGCCAACCTGCTGATCCAGCGGCAGGGGCGTTGGCTCACCCCGCCGCTGAGCAGTGGCTGCCTGCCGGGAGTGATGCGCGCACGGCTACTCGAGCTGGGCATCGCCGAGGAGGCTGCGCTGCAGGCCGAGCCCGAATCGGGCGACCAGTGGTTGCTGATCAACAGCCTGGGCTGCCGGCCCCTCAGCGCTGTGAATGGCCGCCCACTTGGGCTTCACCCCGACGCCGAAGCGCTGTGGCGAAGCCTGCTGTGAGCGATTGGCGCCTCAATTGCAACCCTGCGCCGAAATGCGATAGGTGAAGCCGGTGGCAGCCTGATCGCCACTGGCACCGATCTTGAAGTTCACCTGGCTCACGGTTTTACCGGGCACCGCCTGCACATTCCACTGACGCCCCGTTCCCGTCTGAGGGGCATAGGAATCATTGATCACCTGAAGGTTAGAACCATCAGTGAATTTGAGATAAGCCTGGATTGGATAAGTGGCGCTCACCGAGGAGTTGGCGGTGAAGAACAACTTGTAGGAGCTGTAGGGCTGGGTCACGAAGAAGTCTGTGTTCCAGTTGGGCCGACTGAAAGGCAGCGGATTACCCGGGCTGATCGTCTTGGTGATGATGTCTGTGACTCCATTGCCGCCCACAGGGGCCAGGAACTGACAGGTTTGGGCAGACGCTGGAACGGCGGCCGTGAGCAGGCAGCCACCAGCGCAGGCCACGGCCGAATGCAACAGAAGGCGCATGGACGCTTGCATCAGCAGAATTGGTGAACATCAACCCTGATTGTGCATCTGATCTCACACAGTGGGGTCAGATGCTCCTTGATTGTTGTCGGCCGTCAATCCATCACAAGCGGCACCGGAAGTCCTGCGCCGCAGCCTGGGGTTGCGCAGCCTCACCCTGGCGGTGGTGACCAGCACCATCGGTTCGGGTTGGCTGTTCGCACCGCTCTATGCAGCGCGCTTTGCCGGGCCCGCCAGCCTGCTGGCCTGGCTGGCGGGAGGGGTGATGGCGTTCGGCTTGGCTTTGGTGTTCGCCGAACTCGGCTCGTTGGTGCCCAGCTCCGGTGCACTGGCGCAAATTCCTTTGCTCAGCCACGGCCGCTGGGCGGGCTTCATCGGCGGATGGTGCGCCTGGATCGCCTACCTCACCCTGCCAACGATCGAGGTGTTGGCGATGGTGGAATACGTGGCCAGCACCATGCCCTGGCTCACCGCCGATGGCGGCCAAGGGCAGGTGCTCAGCGCGGCCGGCATCGGCGTGGCGGCGGTGCTGTTGGTGTTGATGGCCTGGATCAATCTGGCCGGGGTGAGCTCGCTCGCCCGCTGGATCGATGGACTCACCAGCTGGAAATTGGTGGTGCCACTGCTGGTGTCGCTGAGCCTGATGGTGGCAGCGGGCCATTGGAGCAATCTCAGCCTGGATCGCTCCGTGGCGGGAGCCAACCTCAGCGGGGTGGTGAGCGCCATTGGCAGCGGTGGGATTCTCTTCAGCCTGCTGGGATTCCGCACCGCCATGGATCTGGCAGGCGAGGCCCGCCAGCCGCAACGCAACGTGCCACTGGCCATGGGCCTGGGGCTGGGCATCTCCCTCGCCATCTATCTGCTGCTGCAGCTGAGCTTTCTGGTGGCCGTGCCGCCCCAGGCCCTCGGCCAGGGCTGGAGTGGCCTACAACTCAGCGAGCACGGCGGCCCCCTGGTGGCGATCGCCATGGGACTGGGCATGGGCTGGGTGGTAGCCCTGCTGCTTAGCGATGCCGTGATCTCTCCTGGTGCCACTGCGATGACCTACATGGGCGTCTCCGCGCGGGTGGCCTGGATGATGGGTCGCCTCGGACTGCTGCCGGGTTCGATGGGCCGCCTCAATCGCCAGGCTGTGCCGGTGGTAGCGCTGCTCTGGAGTCTCGCGATCGGGGTGGTGATGCTGTTGGCAGGCCCCAGCTGGCAGCGGGTGGTGAGTTTCCTCACCGCCACCCTGGTGATCGCGTTGGCCGTGGGACCGGTGAGCCTGATAGCCCTGCGGCAGCAACGCCCCCAAGCCCCTCGGGCGTTTCGGCTGCCCTGGGCCCGGGTGCTCTGCCCCGCCAGTTTCGTGGCAGCCAGTTGGGCCGTGCTCTGGTGTGGCCACAGCGCTCTGGAGGGTGCTGTGGCATTGGTGGTGCTGCCCTCTTTGCTGTTCGGGCTTGTGCAACAACGGCGCGGACACCAACTTGACGCCGCTGCGGGTAGCTGGTGGTTTCTGTATCTGGGTGGGCTGCTGCTGATCGCTGAGCTGAGCGGCCGAACCGGTGTACTGCCGGGCGGCGAGGGCGGCCAGCTGGTGCTGACGGCCCTGTTCGCACTGCTGATCTTTCCGCTGGCGGTGCGCTCGCGGCTACCCAGAACCTCAGAGGAGGCCCAGGTGGCCGTGGAGCTCACACCGTGAGGAAGCGATCCACCACGTCTTTGCTCAATTCGCTGGTGGGACCGCTGGCCACGATGCCGCCCCGCTGCATCGCGTAGTAGCGATCCGCCTGGCGCACAAAGTGCAGGTGCTGCTCCACCAGCAACACACTGATCCCGGTGGCTTCGATGATCCGGCGCACCGCACGCTCGATATCGAGCACCACCGAAGGTTGAATCCCTTCGGTGGGCTCATCGAGCAGGAGCAACTTGGGCTTACCCAAGAGCGCTCGGGCGATGGCCAGTTGTTGCTGCTGGCCTCCGGAGAGATCGCCGCCGCGGCGGGCGAGGAATGTCTCCAGGATCGGGAACAGCTCAAACACCAACGGATCGATGTGGCGGTTCTTGGCCATCCCGCCAGGAAGGGCCTCGAGCCCAAGCAGCAGGTTTTCCCGCACGGTGAGCTGGGGAATGATCTCCCGGCCCTGGGGCACATAGCCAACCCCAACCCGAGCCCGCCGATGGGGCGGTAACGCCGTGAGCGGCCGGTCTTGAAGGCAGAGATCACCACTGCGCTGGCGCAGTAGACCGATCACCGTTTTGAGCAGGGTGGTTTTTCCTACACCGTTGCGCCCAATCAGGCACACCATCTCACCGGGGGCCACGCTCAGGTCAACATCCCGCAGGATATGACTCTCTCCGTAGTACACATTCAAGCCACGAATATCGAGCAGAGTCATGCCTTGTCCTCCGGATTTTCGCTACCGAGATACACCTCGATCACACGTGGATCGTTCTGCACTTGATCCATTGAGCCTTCACAAAGCACATGCCCCTCATGCAACACCGTGACCGGTGCCTGCAGATCACGGATGAACTCCATGTCGTGCTCAATCACCAACACGGTGTGATCACCGGCCAACTGTTTGAGCAGATCGGCCGTGCGTTCGGTTTCCTCATCGGTGAGGCCAGCCACCGGTTCATCCACCAGCAGCAGTTCAGGATCCTGGGCCACCAACATGGCGATCTCGAGCCATTGCTTCTGGCCGTGGGAAAGGCCACCGGCGGACTGGTGAGCCTGCCGCTCCAGCCCCACAACCGATAGCAGGTGCTGCACACGGTCACGCTGCTCGGAGCTGAGCGCACCGAACAACAACTCGATGGGGTTGTGGGGCCCGCGCACCGCCAGCTCAAGATTGCGACGGGGCGAGAGGTTCTGATACACGCGGGGGGTTTGGAACTTTCGCCCAATCCCCAGCCTGGAGATGTGGTGTTCACTGCGGCCCACAATCGAGCGGCCGCGGAAGACAACATCACCCCGGGAGGGTTTCACCTTGCCGGTGATCACATCGAGGAAGGTGGTTTTACCAGCGCCATTGGGACCGATCACCGCCCGGAGCTCACCGGGAGCGAGCTGCAGGTTGAGATCGTTGAGGGCGAGGAAGCCATCGAAGCTCACCGTCACGCCCTGCAGTTCGAGCAGATTCATGGCATGGGTGGTGGTCATCAGCGCTGGCCTCCTTGGCGACGCTCCAGTTGCTCCTGCTCAGCCAGCACCTGCGAATCAAGCTCCAGGGCTGGATAGGTGGTACTGCGGGGTGGCCAACCCACCATGGCGATCAACCGGGAGGGGCCGCCTTGGCGCAACCAACCCACTAAGCCATCGGGCAGGGCCAACACCACCAAGAGGAATAGACCTCCCTGGATGAACAACCAGGTTTCCGGCAGAGCTTCACTCACCAGGCTCTTGGCGTAATTGATCAGCACCGCACCGAGCACCGCACCAATCAGGGTGCCGCGGCCACCGACGGCCACCCAGATCACCATTTCAATCGAAAAAGGAACGGCCATGAACTGGGGCGAGACGATGCCCGATTGCACGGTGTAAAGCGCACCGCTGATGCCCGCCAGAGCACCAGCCACCGCAAAGACCACGGTTTTGTATGCGGTGGTGTTGTAGCCGGTGAAGCGCAGACGCGGTTCATCGTCGCGGATCGCAATGAGGGCATCACCAAAGCGACCACGGGTGAGCCAGCGGCAAAGCAAAAACGCAGCCACAGCAAACACCACCGTGAGCCAGAAGAAATTGCGCTGCATGGCATCGCTGCCAATGAGCTCACCGAAGAGGCGAGCCGTCGAGGTTTTCAAACCATTGGTGCCATTGATCAACTTCTGCTGGCCATTGAAGAAGTTGAAGAACACCAGCAAAGCAGCCTGGGTGAGGATCGAGAAGTAGACCCCCTTGATGCGGTTGCGAAACACGAGATAACCCAGGGCACCCGCCACAAAGGCTGGAATCACCCAGATCGCCAACAAGGTGAACAGCGGTGAGCCAAAGGGCTGCCAGAACGCCGGCAAACTCTTCACCCCGTAGAGGGAGAAAAACTCCGGCAGTTCACCGGGCTTGAGCTCATGAAGTGTCAGATACATCGCCAAGGCGTAACCGCCCAAGGCGAAGAAGATGCCCTGCCCCAGGCTGAGCAAGCCGGTGAATCCCCAGATCAGATCCACACCGAGGGCCACGATGCCCAGCGAGAGAAAACGGCCCAGCAGATTGAGGCGGAAGGGGGGTAGCAACACCGGCAATACCAGGGCTGCCACGACGATCAACAGCCAGGGCAGCCAACGACGCAGCGCGCGAGACGACAACAGGTCCGCCATTGATTAAGCCTCCACCATCCGACCTTTCTGCGGGAATAGGCCAGCCGGCCTGATCTGCAGAAACACCACGATCAAGGCGAACACCAACACCTTCGCCATCGAAGTGGTGGCGAAAAAGGTGATCACCGCATTAAGGCCTTCTGGCATCGCCGGCCACACGAGCAGCAGTGAGCCAGAACCCACCACATAACTGAGCACGCCAATACCCAAGGCGGCGAGAACGGTGCCGGCCAGCTTGCCCACACCACCGAGTACCACCACCATGAAGCAATCCACGATGTAGTTGCCGCCGAGGTTGGGGCCCACCGAGCCCAACAGGGTGACGGCAACGCCCGCCACACCCGCCAAGCCTGAACCGATCAGGAACGTGAGCGCATCAACTTTCTCGGTGGGGATTCCCAGGCAATCGCTCATCGTGCGGTTCTGGGTCACAGCGCGTATGCGCATACCCCAGACACTTTTCTGCAAGAACCAATTCACCAACAGCAGCGCCACCACGGTGAGGGCGATGATGAACAAACGGGCAGCAGGCATATTCACCGCTCCCACATCGATCGAGCCACGCAGCCACACTGGAGCGGTGACATCGATATTGCGGGCGCTGAACCAGGGCTGATCCAACACGCGTTGTCCGCCCAACAGAGAAGCCAGGGCGATGCCAACCGCGGCGGTGAGCACCCAGCTGCCTGTGCCAAGCAATGGAGTCCAGCGTTGCTGCCACCAGCGTTTCGGCGTGAAGCGGGGGATCAGCAGGCCGGCCACCACCGCCACCACCAGGCCGATGGCGAAGGCGCTGGACACCGAACGCACGAATTGCTGCAGGATCAGGCTCACGCCCCAGGTGGCGAGCAGCGTTTCCAGGGGCCGGCCATACAGACGGCGAATCACTGTTTTTTCCAGCAGTAAACCCGCCAGGCCACTCACCAAAAAGGCGCAGGGCAGGGCCACCAGGATGTAGATGGGAAACAGTGCATCCGGCAGCACCGCTTTGAAGATGTTCTGCACCACAAACGTGGTGTAGGCACCCAGCATCATCAACTCGCCATGGGCCATGTTGATGACACCCATCAAGCCAAACACCACCGCCAGGCCCAGTGCTGCCAGCACCAGAACCGAGCCGATGGCTAGGCCGTTGAAGAGCGTGTCGTAAAGAAGATCCATCGCAACCTGCAGGGATCAGGCAAAAGAAAAAATTGGGAGCGGAGGAAGAAAAAAGGGGGAGATTGCTCTCCCCCCATCCCTCAATCGATGTGGAAAGGCGGAGCCGGCAGGCGACGCCCTTTCAATCACATCTTGTACTTGCCGGCGTCAGGACGATCCTGCGTCCAATCGCAGGTGTAGCCCTTGGTTTCAGGCACGTACTGGTTCCAGGCCACAGGCTTCACAAAGCCCTTGTCCTCAAGGATCTTGAACATGCCATCCTTCTGCACCTCACCGATCAGCACCCGCTTCTCAACGTGGTGGTTGGGCATCACAGTCACCGTGCCCTCGGGAGCATCGAAGCTCACGCCGACGAGCGCTTCGCGCACCTTGTTGTCGTCAACGCTGTTGGCCTTCTCGGCAGCGGCAGCCCACAGATACACCATCATGTAAGCGGCTTCAGCAGGGTCACTGGTGACCCGGTTTTCGCCGTACTTGGCCTTGAAGTTCTTGGTGAACTCCTTCGAGGCAGGGGTATCGAGGCTCTGGAAGAAGTTCCAGGCGGCGTAGGTGCCCTCGAGATACTCAGGTCCAATGGCCGCGATCTCCTCCTCAGCGATCGAGAAGCTCATGATCGAGTAGCCATTCGCCGGGGTGATGCCGGCAGCCTTCATCTGCTTGAAGAAGGCCACGTTGCTGTCGCCGTTGAGGGTGTTCACGATCACACCACCCTTGGGCATCGCCTGCTTGATCTTGGCGATGATTGGAGCCACTTCGGTGTTACCCAGAGGCAGGTAGTCCTCACCCACCACCTTGGCACCATTGGCCTTGAGCTGCTCCTTCATGATGGTGTTGGCGGTACGTGGATACACGTAATCCGAGCCCACCAGGAAGAATTCCTTGCCCTTGTTCTGCAGCAGCCAATCCACAGCAGGCTCAGCCTGCTGGTTGGGGGCAGCACCGCTATAGAAGATGTTCTTGGAGCACTCCTGCCCTTCGTACTGAATCGGGTAGAAGAGGAAGTGATCCTTGGCCTCGAACACCGGCAGCATCGCCTTACGGCTGGCTGAGGTCCAGCCGCCGAACACAACGGCCACCTTGTCCTGATCGATCAGCTTGGTGGCCTTCTCCGCGAAGGTGGGCCAATCGGAAGCACCGTCTTCCTCAACGGGCACGATCTTCAGCTTCTTGCCGTCGATGGTCACGCCACCCTGGGCATTGATCTCATCGATGGCCATCAACTCGGCTTCGGCCACCGTGTTTTCGGAGATGGCCATGGTGCCGGAGCGGCTGTGAAGGATGCCCACCTTCACTTCGCCGTCGAAATCACCACCGGCCTGTTCACCGCCACCACAGGCCACCAGGGTGATGGAGGTGGCGAGGGCCGTGGCACCACCCAGCAGACGCAGCGAAGTCTTCCGCATCGAAGGGGACATCATGAAAGGAAAGTCACAAAAGGGCTGCCGCCGATCAGCGGTCTGCGGAACGTATCGGCGCGAGCAGCAGCACCTTGGTATCCATTCGAACAGTTTCTCCAACCCGCGAGACTCGCTGCCCCGCAAGGGCTCTTAGCTATACAAAGCGATCGTTTCCGCTGTGTCGGCTGCTACGGAAGCAGCCATCAATGCGGCAATTGCTGCAACAAAAACGCTTCCACCCGCTCCAGCCCTTCACCGGATTGGAGGTTGGTGAAGCACCAAGGCCGCCCCGGCCGCATCCGCTCGCTGTCACGCTCCATCACCTCCAGGCTGGCACCCACCATCGGGGCCAGATCGATCTTGTTGATCACCAGCAGATCGGAGCGCGTAATGCCGGGCCCTCCCTTGCGGGGGATCTTGTCGCCCGCCGCCACATCAATCACATAAATGCACAGATCCACGAGCTCCGGGCTGAAGCTGGCGGCCAGGTTGTCGCCGCCGCTCTCCACCAGCACCAGATCCAGGCCCGGATAGGCCGCCTCCAGCTCAGCCACCGCCGCGCGATTGATCGAGCAGTCTTCACGGATGGCGGTATGGGGGCATCCCCCGGTTTCCACCCCGCGGATACGGCCTGGCTCAAGGGCCCCGGCGCGGGTCAGAAACTGAGCGTCTTCCTGGGTATAGATGTCGTTGGTGACCACCGCCAGCTGCAGGCGATCGCGCAGCCGCCGGCACAGGGCCTCCACCAGAGCTGTTTTGCCGGATCCCACCGGCCCTGCCACTCCAACCCGCAGACGACTGGCCGTCATCCCTGCAGCTCCTGATCAGCACACTGGCTTTGATCCTGCGGCACCGTTAGCTGCGAAACAACCGGGAGTAGAGCTCGGCGTGCTGCAGCTGTGCCAGGCCCGCTCCGATGCCTCCATTCCAGAGCTGTCTTGGATCAGAGGACGACAGCTCAGCAGCCTGCTCAGCGATTAGGGGGGCTAAGGCGAGCTGAAGGCGCTGCCCCTGGGTGGGTCCCAACGGCACCAGCCGCACCGCCGCACTGATCTGATTGGCCACCCAGCTGTAGAGATAGGCCTCCTCGAGGTCGGGGGAGCCGAGCTCCAGACAAAGCGCGGCCCAGGCGAAGGCCGCAGGCCAGGCCAGGGGCGCGCCGCCGGGAAGCGGCCAGCCCAGATCGGCCAAGAGCAACAGCAGCGACTGCCCCATCTGGCGTTGCTGCGCCCTCACCTCCACCGCTTCTCGCTGGGCCAGCAGCCAGCCATCGAGCTCCAGGACCGCGGCCCGATCACCGCCGCGAAGCGCACTGAACAGCGTGCCCAAGGCTGCAGCCTCCATCGCCACCGCCCCACGCTGCAGCTCGGCGCAGAGCCAAGGCTCGAGATCCTGCGGGCCAGCAAGCAGGCCCTGTTGCACGAGCACCTCTAGCCCCTCGGAATAGCTGAACGCGCCCACCGGCAGGGCCGGGCTCACCAGCTGGAACAGCTTCAGGCGGGCAGCATCGGCTTGGCTCACGGGTGGCTGTGGCCGTGCTGGTGGTGGTGATGGCCCAGCCCCTCATACGCCCCGGCTTCCGGCTGGAACGGCAACTCGAGCAACTCCACCGCGAGCCCCCGCTGGTGCAACAGCTCGGCCAACACCGGGTCTTGCAGCAGCAGCAAGCGATCGGCATGCAGCTCCATCGCCACATGCCGATTGCCAAGGTGATACACCGCCTGAAGCAACGCCAGTGGATCGCCGCTGCGCACCTGCATCACCGGTTCAGGAGCCGCTTCCACCAGAACCTGCAGGGCACCGTCCTGGCTGAGCAAGCGCTCGCCGGGTTGAAGAGCAGCGCCGCGGGGGAGCTGCAACAACAAATCTCGCCCACAAGCGGAACGCCGGTGGCCGCGCAGGCTGGTGCGCGCGTCTGCCGCCAGGGGCATCTGCAGTAGGCCGCCATCGGCGGGCAGCGGCGCCTGCTCGGGCAGACGCTTCACCAGCTGAATCACGGCTTGCTGGGGCATCTCGGCTCCTGGGGCCCGAGCACCCTGAAGGGTGCTCGGGTGGCACTCTGTGATCATCGCTACCCATGCACGGTGGCGCTGGCCAGGAACATGCGGCGATGAGTGCCACCCCTGCCAACCCCAACGCAGCCGAGGGCTGGCACGGCGCGGCAACGTTGCGCTTTCAGCAGCGCGATGGGATCACCCACCATCAAGGGGGAGCGAGCGCGCCACTGAAACTGATGCGCAGCTTCGCCCAGGCCAGCGGCCACTGCGAACTGCCGCTACTCCACACCGCAGGCGGGCTTGTGGGGGGCGATCAGCTGCAGCTCACGGCAGAGCTGGAGCCAGCCAGCCGCGCCTTGATCACCAGCGTGGCCGCCCAGAAGGTGTATGGAACAGTGCGCCGCTCGCGCCGCCACCCCCAGGGCTGTTGGGCACAGCAGCAGCTGCGCTTCCACTTAGCCGCCGGCAGTGATCTGGAATGGCTGCCCCAGGAGCTGGTGCTCTACGCCGATGCCCTGTATCAGCAGGAGATGCGGGTGGAGCTGGCCGCCGGCGCCAGCTTTTTGGCCATGGAGGTGGTGCGACTCGGACGCACCGCAGCAGAAGAACAACTGCAGAACGGCTGCTGGCGTTCGAGCATCGAAATCCAACGGCTGGCCACAGCCACCAGCCCTGCCCGCTGGGAGCTGGTGGATCGTCTGGAGCTCGCCGGTGACGCTCTGACGGCTGAGCACGGCATGGCGAACGAGCCGGTGTTTGGCTCACTGGTGTGGGCAGCACCGCAGCACCTGGCCACCGAAACGCTGCAGCTCCTGCTCGATCAAGCCCGCGCTGCCCGCAGCGATCTGGTGGGCTCGATGGCCTGCGGGCCCCTGGGACAAGGGCTCGTGGCCCGCTACCGAGGCCCCTCCAGCCAGGCGGCGCGCTTCTGGTTTTGCCGGTTGTGGGCGCTGATTCGCCAGCAGCGGGGTCTGGCGGCAGCGGAACTGCCCCGGGTGTGGCCGTTCCAAGAAGACCCTCTTACAAAAGGCCTGATCACTCCTGGTTGAAGCGTGATTGCCCCATGGCATGGTGAGGTTGGATCCATGCAGCAAGGGATGCGCAACCGAAGCGACAGGCGCTGGAACGGCATGGCGGCCTTGGGGCTCGCCCTATCCATGGCCGGTTACCTGATCGTGCAAGGCGGGGCCATGCCCAACAAGAACAAGACAACGCAGCCAGTCATCAAAGAGATCACCCTCAAATCAACAGAGAGCTGACGGTTCCGCAAAGCGGCAACTGTTCAACATGAACCAAAGGCAGCCCACCGCACTGCGAAGGTTGATCGGTGGGTTGCTGGCTGTGCGCCCTCGTTTTCACCTGCCATGCATCTGACCCCTCAGGAGAAAGACAAGCTCCTGATCGTGACCGCAGCCCTGCTGGCGGAGCGGCGCCTCAATCGCGGCCTGCGGCTCAATTACCCCGAAGCGGTGGCCTGGCTGAGCTTTCAAGTGCTCGAAGGGGCGCGCGATGGGAAAAGCGTGGCCGAACTGATGCAGGAAGGCACCACCTGGCTGAGCCGCGATCAGGTGATGGAAGGCATCCCCGAGTTGGTGCATGACGTGCAGATCGAAGCCGTGTTTCCTGACGGCACCAAGCTCGTGACCCTGCACGACCCCATCCGCTGATCGGTACACACCCCATGGCCCCGCTGATTCCCGGCGAATTGCTTCCCGAACCCGGCGACCTCGAGCTCAATGCCGGCCGGCCGGTGACCACCGTGCTGGTGGCCAACACCGGTGACCGCCCCGTGCAGGTGGGCTCCCACTTCCACTTCTTCGAAACCAACGCAGCCCTCTGCTTCGATCGCGAGGCCACCCGCGGCCTACGGCTCGACATCCCAGCTGGCACGGCCGTGCGCTTCGAACCCGGCGACAGCCGCGAGGTGCAGCTGGTGCCCTTCGCCGGTGAACGGCGCATTTTCGGATTCAACGGCCTGGTGAACGGCCCCCTCGACTGACCTCCCATGCCCTATCGCATCTCCCGCCGCGCCTACGCCGAGACCTACGGGCCCACCACCGGCGATCGCCTGCGGCTGGCGGATACCGAACTGATCCTGGAGGTGGAGAAGGATTTCACCGTTTACGGCGATGAGGTGAAGTTCGGCGGCGGCAAGGTGATCCGCGATGGCATGGGCCAGGCCCAGACCACCCGCGCCGCTGGCGCGGTGGACACGGTGATCACCAACGCTCTGATCCTCGATTGGTGGGGGATCGTGAAGGCCGACATCGGCCTGCGCGACGGCCGCATCGTGGCGATCGGCAAGGCGGGCAACCCCGATACCCAGGCCGGGGTGGACATCGTGGTGGGCCCGGGCACCGAAGCCATCGCCGGCGAGGGGCACATCCTCACCGCTGGCGGCATCGACACCCACATTCACTTCATCTGCCCGCAGCAGGTGGAAACCGCTCTGGCCAGCGGGGTTACCACCATGCTGGGTGGCGGCACGGGTCCAGCCACCGGCACCAACGCCACCACCTGCACCCCGGGCGCCTTCCACATGGCCCGCATGCTGCAGGCCGCCGAAGGCCTACCGGTGAATCTGGGCTTCTTCGGCAAGGGCAACGCCAGCACTCCCGATGCCCTCGAAGAGCAGATCCGCGCCGGGGCGATCACTCTCAAACTCCACGAAGACTGGGGCACCACCCCCGCCGCGATCGACTGCTGCCTATCGGTGGCGGATCGCTTCGACATCCAGGTGGCGATCCACTCCGACACCCTCAACGAGGCCGGCTTCGTCGAAGACACGATCCGCGCCATCGGTGGCCGCACCATTCACACCTTCCACACCGAAGGGGCCGGCGGCGGCCATGCGCCCGACATCATCCGGATCTGCGGGGAAGCCAACGTGCTGCCCAGCTCCACCAATCCCACGCGCCCCTACACCCGCAACACGCTCGAGGAACACCTCGACATGCTGATGGTGTGCCACCACCTCGATCCCAAGATTCCCGAGGATGTGGCCTTCGCCGAATCCCGCATCCGCCGCGAAACGATCGCCGCGGAAGACATCCTTCACGACATCGGCGCCTTCTCACTGATCGCCAGCGATTCGCAGGCCATGGGCCGCGTGGGTGAGGTGATCACCCGCACCTTCCAGACCGCCCACAAGATGAAGGTGCAGCGCGGTGCCCTAGCGGGAGATTCGGAGCGCAACGACAACACCCGCCTCAAGCGCTACATCGCCAAGGTGACGATCAACCCGGCGATCGTGCATGGCATCGACCACCAAGTGGGCTCAGTCGAGGTGGGCAAGCTCGCAGACCTGGTGCTGTGGAAACCTGGCTTTTTCGGCGTGAAGCCTGAGCTGGTGATCAAAGGTGGCTCGATCGTGTGGGCGCAGATGGGTGATGCCAACGCGTCGATCCCCACCCCTGGCCCCGTGCATGGCCGGCCCATGTTTGCCAGCTTCGGTAAGGCCCTGGCCCCCAGCTGCCTCACCTTTGTGAGCCAGGCCGCCCTCGACGACGACGTGCCCCGAAAGCTGGGCCTAGAGCGGCTGTGCGTGCCGGTGCAGAACACCCGCGGGGGCATCAACAAAGCAGCGATGAAGAACAACACTGCCCTGCCCAAGGTGGAGGTCGACCCGCAGACCTACGAGGTGTTCGCCGATGGCGAGCTGCTCACCTGCGAACCGGCCGACGTGCTGCCGATGGCGCAGCGCTACTTCCTGCTCTGAACCAGCGGCGGCACCAGTGGCAGGGGCTGATCAAACTGCACCCCGATCACCTGCAACGCACCGAGACCATCAGCAGGAGCTCGCCAACGCAGGGTGGCTGGCAGCCGCACCCGGCCAAAGCCGGGGTGGTTGCTCAGATCGAGCAGCAACGGCACCAGCGGTGGCATGGCAGCGCTGGCGGGGAGCAGCAGCGCCAAACCGCCGTGGCTGATGTCGAGAATGTCGGCACTGAACCAGGCCCCGGGGGGCTGGCCGGGCGGCATGGGCCGCAGTTGAACCGGCAGCACGCTGCCCACCGCCAGCCGCACCTCGCGGCGGCGATTCAGCGCCTGGCCCGCCTGATCCCAGAGGGGTTGATCCAGCGGTGGGAAGGGGCTGGTCATGGCCCAAACGCTAGGGAAGGCACCCGGGGCTGAGCAACCCACAGCTTCCGTAGCAACAGCCACTTGAGGGGAGCCCACAGATCTGCATGATCACGCCACCGCAGGCTCGGCGATGTTCACCGACTACCGGCCCAGCAAGGGCTACGACGAATATTTCAGCACCAGCGAAGAGCCCCGCAGCGCCCTGCAGCCCCTGCTCTCCTCCCTCGGCGCCCTCGGGCTGGAGCAGCTCAACCGCAACCATGCCGCCGCTGGCATGTTGCTGAAACGGCTGGGGGCCACCTTTCGCCTCAACGAGTCCGGCAACCGCGGCGGCGAACGCATCCTCCCCTTCGATCCACTGCCGCGGCTGATCGGTGCGGCTGACTGGGAGCGCCTGCAGCGCGGCCTGATCCAACGCCTGGAAGCGATCGATCTGTTCCTGGCGGATGTGTATGGCGATCAGGCGATCCTGCGCGATGGGGTGATCCCCCGCGACGACGTGGAAAGCTCCCAGGGCTGGCGGCCGCAGCTGCGTGGCTTCCGCCCACCCCTGGGGCGATGGTGCCAGATCTCCGGCCTCGATCTGATCCGCGATGGGATGGGCACCTGGAGGGTGCTGGAAGACAACCTGCGCTGCCCCTCAGGCGTGGCTTACTTCCTGGAAAACCGGCGCGTGATGAAGCGCATGTTCCCCAGCCTGTTCAGTGGCCGCACCGTGCAGCCGATCGACAACTACCCCTCTCAGCTGCTGCAAACCCTGCGGGATCTGGCCCCCTGGACCGAAACCCCACGGGTGGTGCTGCTCACCCCAGGAGTTTTTAACAGCGCCTATTTCGAGCACAGCTACCTGGCGCAGCAGATGGGCATCTCCCTGGTTGAGGGCCGCGATCTGGCCTGCCAGGACGGGCGGGTGTGGATGCGCACCACGCAAGGCCTTGAGCCGGTGGATGTGATCTACCGCCGCATCGACGACGACTTCCTCGATCCCGATGTCTTCCGCGCGGATTCAATGCTCGGAGTGCGCGGCCTGATGGAGGTGTATGCCCAAGGCCGCGTGGCCATCGCCAATGCGCCCGGCACCGGCGTGGCCGACGACAAGTTGATCTACGCCTACGTGCCCGAAATGGTGCGTTACTACCTCGGCGAGGAGCCGATCATCGAAAACGTGCCCACCTACCTGTGCGCACGGCCTGATGACCAGGCCTACGTGCTGGCCCATCTGGGTGAGCTGGTGGTGAAGGCCGTGTCGGAAGCGGGCGGCTACGGAATGCTGATCGGCCCCCACGCCAGCCAAAGCGAGATCCTTGAGTTCGCCGAGAAGATCCGTGCCAACCCGCGCAACTTCATCGCTCAGCCCACCCTGGAGCTTTCCACCGTGCCCTCTCTCAGCGAAGGCGAGCTCTATCCATGCCACGTGGATCTGCGGCCTTATGTGCTGCGGGGCAAAGACGCCTGGGTGACACCCGGCGGCCTCACCCGAGTCGCCCTCAAGCGAGGTTCACTGGTGGTGAATTCGTCGCAGGGCGGCGGTTGCAAGGACACCTGGATCGTGGAGGAAGCCGCATGCTGAGCCGCGTTGCCGACTCCCTCTACTGGATCAATCGCTACGTGGAGCGCGCCGAGAACCTCTCGCGCTTCGTGGAGGTGAGCGAAGCGATGGCGCTCGACTGCCCCCCCGGCAGCGCCGAGCCCTGGCAGCCCCTGATTGATGCCAGCGGCGATCGTGAGCTGTTCGATGAGCTCTACCCCGGCGGTGGCCCCGATCAGGTGGTGGAGTTTCTGGTGCGAGCAGAAGCCAACCCCAGCAGCATCGTGAATTGCGTTGCCCTAGCCCGGGAGAACGCTCGCCAGATCCGCGATGTGATCACCACCGAGATGTGGGAGCAGATCAATGATCTGTATTGGACCCTGCTGGAAAGCGACAGCTTCTGGCTGCAACCACCCCAGGAGCAACTGCGCGAAATCCGGCGCGGCTGCCAGCTCTTCTATGGCATCACCGATGCCACCCTCAGCCGTGATCTCTCCTGGCAGTTCAGCCGCCTGGGCCGCCTGATCGAGCGCGCCGACAAAACCACCCGCATCCTCGATGTGAAGTACTTCCTGCTGCTGCCCAGCCCGGAAGAAGTGGGTGGCGTGCTGGATGAACTGCAGTGGATTTCGCTCCTGCGCACGGCTGGGGCCTATCAGATGTTCCGCCAGTCGCAACAGGGAGTGATCACTCCGCGCGCTGTGGCCGCCTTTCTGCTGCTGGATCCCAGCTTCCCCCGCTCGGTGCGCTACTGCCTCGAACGGATTCACGAAACCCTGCAGGTGGTAGCCGCCAGCCCGGTGCCCGGCAAACCCGACGCGCTCGAATGCTTGAGCGGCCTCACCCGGGCCCGCTGGAGTTACACGGGCATCGATGAGTTGGTGGCCGGTGGGCTGCATGAAGCGATCGACGCGCTCCAGCTCGATCTCAATAACCTGCACGAGCTGATCCACGCGCGCTACTTCGTGTTGCCGAGCTTGGCCACAGCCGAGGAAGCGGCAGCCCTTATGCCTGCTCAGGCTTCCGTCTCCGTCACCGCCACCAGTCACCACCTGGCATGCGCGCCCGCCTGATTCACCGGTTCGATTACCGCTACAGCAAACCCGTGCTGCTGGGGCCGCATCGCTTTTGCCTGCGTCCCCGCCCCCACGGCTTTCAACGACTAATCGACTACAGCCTGGAGATCTCCCCAGACCCCAGTCAGCTCTATGAGCTGATGGCCGCCGGTGGCGACACGATCACCCGCGCACGATTTCTGGGGGAGAGCGATCACCTCACGGTGGTGGCCACCAGCGAGGTGGAAACCTTCACACCTCCCTTGCTGGAGGCCTGCCTCGATGAGCAGATGGCGCAGTTGCCGGTGCAGATCGGCAAGCTCAACCCCGATCTACTCAGCAATCTGCAGGGCTGGCTGCCCAACGGACAGCACGATGCCGCCGCGGTGGATCTAGCCCAAGAAGCACTGATGGGCAGCGATGGCCGCAGCCTCAACTTCCTGCAGCAATTGGTGGAGGTGATCCAAGACCGGGTGAAGTACACCCAGCGCCATGTGGGACCCGCCTGGCCCGCCGGCCGAACCCTCAAGGAACGGGTGGGCTCCTGCCGCGATCTGGCGATGTTGATGATCGAATGCTGCCGCAGTGTGGGGCTGCCCGCCCGCTTCGTGAGCGGCTACCACCTGGTAGAACCCAAGCCCGAGCGCTATGACCTGCACGCCTGGGCTGAGGTGTATCTGCAAGGCGCCGGCTGGCGCGGCTTTGATCCGAGCGGCCAGGGCGCGGTCAACGACCGCTACCTCCCGGTGGCCACGTCTTCACGCTCCGACCTCACCGCGGCCGTGAGCGGCACCTTCTCCGGCCCCCCCGGGGTGGGAAGCGAGCTGGAGTGGGAGATCAGCGCCGAGATCCTCAGTTCCGCACTGCGGTAGCGATTGGTGCTGCCGGATCGACGCACCCGCGCGATGACAGGGCCAGACACCATCGGCCGTGACAGCCACCGCCAGCATCAACCAGGCCACAGCCGCCGCCGTTGAAGCGCGGCTACAGCGGGCAGGCATCCGCCTCACCATGGGCGGTGAACCCACGCTGGTGCCGATCGATCCAAAGGGTGCCGAGTGGAGCGTGGCGGCCGATGGGCCCACCAAACTCCGCTACGCGCGGCGATTGGCAGCTGAACTGCAGCGCCGCGCCTGGCCTGGCAGCACCCTGCTCTATTGCCCAGGTAAGCGATACGACGGGGAGGTGAACCCCCGCTGGGCCTTGCGCCTGATCACCGGCACCAGCGGCGAGCCACTGGTGCCGCTACAGCCCGAAGCCGACGCGGCAACGGCGATCCCCGATCCAGCGGCGCTCGAGATGCTCCTGGCGGCAATCGGCACCGATCTGGGCTGCCCGCTGCAGGCCCTGCCCCTGCGCGATCCTCTGCAGAGCGACCGGCAGGTGTGGGCAATCCCCCTGAGCTGCGAAGACGGCCAGTGGCGTTCCATCCCCTGGCCCCTGGAGGATGCCTTACGGGAGCTGAGCGGCGCTCCAGGCCCGGCGGGACTGCGGTTGCCGCTCCAACATTTCCCTCCTGGTGCCCTACGCCAGGTGCTCACCCTGGAGCGCGATGCCGCCAGCTGGGCACTGTTTCTGCCGCCGCTGGAGCGCGAACCGCTGGAGCAGCTGCTGCGCAGCTTGGCCGCCCATAGCGACGCCTGGCAGCAGCCGGAACTGAGTGGCGTCTTGCCCTGGGATGCCTATGAGCATTGGCAGGTGCTGGGGCTCACCGCCGATCCCGGCGTACTGGAGGTGAACCTGCCGATCTGCCACAGCTGGCACGAGTACGCGGGCTGGATCGAGCTGCTGGAGCAAGCCGGTGCAGCGGTGGGCCTGCGCAGCTGGAAGCAACAAGGGGAACGCACGGAGGGCACCGGCGGCGGCAACCACCTGCTGCTGGGCGGCCCCAGCCTGGACGAGCATCCCTTCTTTTCACGGCCGGCCTGGCTGGTGGGGATGCTGCGCTACTGGCAGCACCATCCCTGCTTGGCCTATCTCTTCAGCGGCCGCAGCGTGGGCCCCGCCTCCCAGGCGCCACGACCCGATGAAGGCAGCGCCAGCCTGCTGGATCTGCGGCTAGCGCACGGCGCCCTCGAGCATCTGCCACCCGGCGACCAGCGGGTGGCCATCGGCGAAACCCTGCGTCATCTCCATGCCGATCGCAGCGGCAACACCCACCGCAGCGAAATCAGCCTCGACAAGTTCTGGAACCCCGCCTGGACCGCCGGCTGCCAGGGCCTGCTGGAGTTCCGTGCGCTCGAATCCCTGCCGGATCACCGCTGGACCAGCGCCGTAGCGCTGTTGTTCCGGGCCCTGGCGGTGCGGCTACTCAAGCCGGAGCTGCGCCCCCAGGGCCTACGGCCCTGGGGCGAAAGCCTGCATGATCACGCGCTACTGCCCAGTGCCCTCTGGAGTGATCTGGAGCTGCTGCTGGCCGATCTCGCCGCTGATGGGCTGCCCCTCGACCCCGAGCCCTTCCGCGCCATCTGGGAATGGCGCTTCCCGCAGCTGATGCACTGGCAGCAAGGGGAGGCTGCGCTAAGCATTCGCCAGGCGCTTGAACCTTGGCCCCTGCTGTGCGACACGCCAGTGGAAGGAGGCAGCACCAGCCGTTTTGTGGACAGCTCGTTGCGCCGCTTTGAAGTGATCGCCACCCCCGGCTTCCAGCAGCGCTATGCGCTGCGCATCCAAGGGCGCCAGCTGCCTTGGCCCAAGGATGCGGATCAGCTGCTGGCCGTGCGCTTCCGCCAGGAGGCGCTGTTTCCCTGCCTGCATCCCTGCCTGCCGGTCCACGTGCCACTGCAGCTGGTGCTGTGTGATGCCTGCAGCGGTGATCCCGTGGCGAGCTGGCAATGGCTGGATGAGTCCAGGGGTTTTGAGCTCCTCACTGACGTCGACGAGACGCATCGGAAGGCCGCGGCGCAAGGCCAGGGCTTACAAGCAACCCTGCGCGGAGCTGGGGAGCACTGCAGCACAGTGGATTTACGGCTGTAGAAGCGGGCAAATCGGAAGGGAATCAGGCTTCGCTTTCAGCTTTTTTTCCTGAGCCTCAAGATTGATTGCGTGGGCAAAAACACACATGCCAGCGCCCCTCCAGCAGACGTAGAAACAGATCAGTACGGAGCCGATCCATGGGCGGGCAGCTGCACCTTGTTGGCCTCACAGGCGATGGATGCCGAATCGCGCGCGATGGCGCCGGCGGCTACGTGGTGAACCACGCGGAGGTGGATGGCACCTGGCAGCGGGTGGCCAATCTCCCCGCTGCCTATGCCGTGTGCGAGCGCTTCAATCAGCGCGATGTGGTGCCGCTACCTCGCCGCCGCGAACAGGCCTGAGCCTGCGGCCTACCAGCTCACCCCGTGCAGCTTCGGCAGTGGAGCTGTTTTGAAGGTGGTGGCGAACAGGCGCGGAATCAAGCGGCTGTTATAAACCCTGAACTCACGCATCACGCTGGCACCTTCCTCACGCACGGCTTGATTGAGCACCACCGATCCATCGGGGTCTGACACGGAGCGGTGGAAGGTGCCTGGCGGGATGCGCAGGATGTCGCCGCCGGTTTCCAGGCGAACAAGGTGGTACGGGTAATTCCAGCCGAAGTTCACCAGGAAGAAGGTGCGGCCGCCATGCAGCGCAAGCAGGTTGTCTTCCTGATGCGGGTGTAGATAAAACTGCCAGGCACCTGTGTTCTCCTCATCGGGAGGACTTACAGCGGGCCCTGCATGAATCACCAGATCGCGGGCGTTGGATTCGGCAACGGTGATATCAAAAAACCGCACCGCGGGAGTATCACGGAATTTCTCATAGGGAATCAACTCAAACATCGGAGCCCGCGCGCTCGAAACGGGCTCCTGGGATCGACTCTCTCGTTCGAGGGAATCTTGCTGCAGAGGTAGAGCTGCCATGGCAAGGCGAAAGGCGGTGGCCTGGGAATGGGCCAATGAACCGCACAACGCGATGCTTAAAGGTTCGCAGCACTACGCAATCAACCTTTCCATAGACCAGTGCATCAGGTGGTTTTGCAATCAGTAGCGTTGGTTACCTCCACGCACTGCCTCCCGATGACGGCCCCCTCCAGCAGTTGCACCCATCAAGGGTGGCGATCAGGCATCACCAGTGCAGCATTCACGGCCCGCAAGCAGCAGGCGTTGGTTCTGTTGCTGACGCAGCAGCTCATGGATGCTCAGTTTGTGCGCGCCGATGCCAAAAGCACGGATCGCCTCTGGCGGGAAGTGGCTGCCCTGGAGATCGATCCGGATCGAATCCTCCATTTGCTCTATTGCGGCCTCGACGGCAGCGACCGCCAGTCGGTAGCCGAACAGGATGATGCCTGGATTCAGGCGCATGCAGCCCTTCAGCCGCGGGGCTGGAGTTTGCGGCACCTGCACCTGGGGCATGGCCTGCGGCGGCCGCAGGCAGCGCTCAACCCTGCTTGATCGGAATCGGCATCTCCACTGCGGCCGGCTCGGGCGCGCAACTCTCCACCCGCTGATTCACCACCTCACCGATCACCACAATCGAGGGGGAGGCGAGTTCCGCCTCACGCACCGCAACAGCCAAGCCAGCGAGATCCCCAATCACCGAGCGCTGCCCGCGCACCGTGCCCTGTTGCACCGCCGCGGCCGGCGTGGTGGGTGCCAGACCGCCGGCGATCAGCTCTTCACAAATGTGGGGAAGGTTGTGCAAGCCCATGTAGATCACCAGCCCATCGCTGCTACCGGCAAGGGCACGCCAATCCACGCTGGGGCGGCCCTTATCGATCTCCTCATGGCCGGTCACGAAGGTGACCGAGCTGCCGGCGCGCCGGTGGGTCACCGGAATGCCCACGTAGGCCGGAGCGGCAATGCCGGCGGTCACACCCGGCACGACTTCAACCGCCACTCCATGGCGCTCTAGGTGCGCCGCTTCTTCGCCACCGCGACCAAACAGGAAAGGATCACCACCCTTCAGGCGCACCACACAGCGATGCCGGCTCGCCAACTGCACCAGAACCGCGTTGGTGCTCGGTTGGGGCACGGAGTGGTGACCGCGTCGCTTACCCACAAAGTGCTGCTCGGCCGTCTCGGGCACCAGCGCCAACACCTCCCGCGGCACGAGCGAGTCGTACACGAGGGCATCGCAGCTGCTCAGCAGCCGATGGGCCTTGATCGTGAGCAGATCGGGATCGCCAGGACCCGCGCCCACCAGATACACCTTGCCGATGCTGGACTCCGTCATGGCAGGTTGCGCAGCAGGGTGAACACCAGGTCTCGGGTGGCAGGGCGCTCGAGCAAGGCCGGAGCGTCGAAGCCCGCATCCTCTAGCTGAGCAGTGATCCGGTTGGGGGCCAACGCGAGGGGGAACGGGCCGCCACCAGCTCCGTCCACCATCCACTCACTGATCAATGGCCGCTCCACACGCTGCGACAGAGCGCTCAGATAGCGATCGGCCACGCCGGGGCGCAAGGGGTGGTGCAACACCGAACCAGAGCCAGCCGTAGCCACCTGGTGGCGGAGGTGCTCCAGCCACGCAGGCCAAGCCCCCAGAAACGGCAACAGCACCACCTCATGGCCAGCCGTGCGCAGCCGGGCCCGCAGGGCTGGAAGATCAAAGCGGGCATGGCTGCCGGGCGTGAGCAGCAACGGCACCACCAACAGCCGCTCTCCAGAGGGCAAGGCCACCGGATCAGCGGTGAGCGGCTGCACCCACACCGGCGCAGATCGCTGCTCAGCCAAGGCGCCCAACGCCTGCTCGAGCACGGTAGGAACCACACCACCGCTGTGGCCATGAACCACCACCAACAGCGACCAGGGGCCACGGCGCCGCAGGTTCCGTAGCAACGGCCACCACTCCCTGGAGCCGTGGACTGGTGAAGTCGGCACATCGCCTGTCATGCCTTCACCATGCCATCGCAGCGCCCCATCCCCAGCTCGAGACGCAGCCGCACCGCTCGGCCGCAAAGCAGGAGCACTCGCCGCTCCAGCGAGCGGTTCAACGCCGACACCACCGACACACGCTGGCGCCGCGAGCTGGATGCCGATCTGATGGCGATGGGCCGGGTCTGGCAGATGATCCGCTACGGCGCTGTGCGGATGCTCGGCGAAATCGGCCGTCAATACTGAAGATCGGCTCACCACGAGCATCTGAGAACCGCATCATCAACTCGGATGACGCGCCCTTCTCAAGTAGCGGTTGACACCATTCGCCAAGCCCACGACATTCGTAGCAACAGCAACAAACGCCCTGCCGGCAGGAATGGCTTAATCACACCAACCAAGCCGTGCTGTTCGTTCTGAAGCGGCCTGGAGACAGCGCATCCCCATGCAGCGCGCCGAACCGTCTCTCGGTTCGAGCCCGACAACGCTGGCTCCAGTTCCACTCAGACCATTTCCTCAACAGCAGCCATGGTGGTTAGCCCATCCATCACTGACGAGTCCCCTCAACCCGGCGCCTTGGCGTCTTGGCTCGAGGGCAAAAAACTCAACAAGATCGAGCAGAACAAAGCCGCGAAAGACGGTCTGCTCGTGGGCAGCGAGATCGAACGGTTTGCCCAGCTCGGCTGGGAAAACGTCGATGAGACCGACCTCCAACTTCGGCTCAAGTGGTACGGAATGTTCTGGCGCCCGAAAACGCCAGGGCTGTTCATGCTGCGGCTGCGCGTGCCCAATGGTGCGATCAGCGCCGAACAACTGCGCGTGGTGGGCGGCATCGTGGCCCGCTACGGCACGAACGGCAGTGCCGATATCACCACCCGCCAGAACATCCAGCTGCGCGGTGTTCTGCTGGAGGATCTCCCCGAGATTCTGAGCCGTCTGCAGGAGGTGGGGCTCACCACCATCCAATCCGCCTTCGACAACCCCCGCAACGTGACCGGCAATCCCATTGCCGGCATCGACCCCCACGAAATCGTGGACACGCGGCCTTACACGGTTGAGCTGGAGAACTACCTCACCAACAACCGCGCCGGCAATCCGGAATTCTCCAACCTGCCGCGCAAGTGGAACACCGCTGTTGCCGGAGCTCGCGACAACTTCCTGCTCCACAACGACATCGTGTTCCACCCGGTGGAGCGCAACGGTGAACTGGGCTTCGGGGTGTGGATCGGCGGCATTCTCTCCTCGCAGATGAATGCCTACGCCATTCCCCTCAACGCCTGGGTTCGCCCCGATCAGATCTGCGCCATCACCGGAGCGGTGATCAAGATCTGGCGCGACAACGGCGAGCGCGACAAGCGCCCCAAAGGCCGCTTCCGCCTGTATCTCGATCAGGTTGGGCTCGACGCCTTCCGTTCGATGGTGGAAGAGCGCTTCGGCCCGCTCACCCCGGACCCGGGCTCGGTGTTTGATCACGAACCCCGCAGCCACTACGGCATTCATGCCCAGAAGCAGGAAGGCCTGCACTACGCCGGCCTGCACGTGCCGGTGGGTCGCCTCAAGGCCGACGACTTCCAGGATCTGGCGGGGCTTGCGGAACGCTATGGCGACGGCGACATCCGCCTCACCGAAGACCAGAACGTGATCCTCAGCGGGATCGCCTCCGAGCAAATCCCTGCCTTGCAGGCCGAGCCACTGCTGCAGCGCTTCAGCCTGGCCCCGAGCCACTTGGCGGCCGGCACCGTGAGCTGCACGGGCAACACCTACTGCAGCTTCGCCCTCACCAACACCAAGGATCAGGCCCTCGCCGCCGCCGAAGAACTCGACCGCGAGCTGGAGCTGCCCGAGGAGCTGAAGATCCATTGGACCGGCTGTCCCAACACCTGCGGCCAGGCCTACATGGGGGCCATTGGCCTCACCGGCACCAAAGCCCGCAACCCTGAGGGCGGCATGGGCGAGGGCTACGACATCACCATCGGTGGATCCCAGGGGGCCAACCCTCAGATCGGCGAGTTGCACCGCAAAGCCGTACCCGCCAGCGAGGTGAAACAGGTGCTCAAGGAGCTGCTGATCGAGCAGTTCGGCGCCAAGCCGCGCCAGCACTGATCGGTCCTGGTGCGCAGATCACGGCCGCGGCGCTGCTCTTTTGAAGCCCGGCTCCCTTGCCTGCCGCACCCCCATCCTCCACACGCCATGCCTTCCTCCAACCAACGCGATCTCTTCTCTCGCTTTGTGAACTGGCTCAGCAGCAGCGGCCAGGACACTCCCCCGATCAGCCGCAACAGCCGCGATCTCTTCTCACGCCTGATGAACCGCATCAGCGGCTGAATTCAGCCGTTCATTCCAGTTAACCCAAACCAGCGCAACGCAACCCATGAGTGCAACAGCCTCACAGATGGACTACGTCCTACCCAATGAACTTGTCGACGGCATGATTGCCGCCGGAGGCAAAAAAGCCACGGTCAGCGTGAAGAACCTGCTGATCCGCGGTTTCTACTCCGGCGCAATCTTGGGCTTGGCCGTGATCCTCGCTCTCACTGTGGCCGCACAGTCGGGCATGCCCTTCCTGGGATCGTTGCTGTTTCCCTTCGGCTTCGCCAGCATCGTGCTCTTCGGCATGGAGTTGGTCACGGGCAACTTTGCGTTGTTGCCCATGAGCGTTTGGGCAGGCAAGAGCAGCTGGAGTGCCACCTTCCGCAACTGGATCTGGGTGTGGATCGGCAACTTCATCGGCACAGCCGTTGTCGCCCTAATCATGTGGGCCAGCCTCACTAGCGCCGGCACCGTTGAGCCTCTGGCTGCTGCCGATGGCGGCAAAGGCTGGCAGGTGGTGGCAGCCACGATCATCAAGCTCAACAAGCTGAACGTGGTGACCAAATACGAAGCCCTCGGCAGCACAGGTTTCTTCCTGGCCTTCCTGCGTGGCGTAGTGGCGAACTGGCTGGTTTGCCTGGGCGTGACCATGGCTCTGGTGAGCAAGAGCGTGCCCGGCAAACTTCTGGCCTGCTGGCTTCCCATCACTGCTTTCCAAACGATGGGCATGGAGCACATCGTGGTGAACCAGTTCCTGCACACCGCCGGTCCCCTGCTGGGTTCCGGGGTGCCCTTCAGCAAGGTGATTGTGTGGAACTTCATTCCGGTCACCGCCGGCAACATCGTGGGCGGGATGGTGTTCATCGGGATGCTCTTCTACAGCACCCACCGCACCAAGATCAGCAACGTGCTGCCCAAGGAGCACGATGAGAAGCTCGAGCGTGAGCTCGCCGCCGAACTGGGCGCCCGCTGATCCATGCCCTCCACTGCCGCTGCCAAACGCGTGCTCTCTGCTGAGGAGCACGCAGACCTCGCTGCCCGGCTGGGTCGATGGCGGCGGCAACCCCTCAGCCCAGAAGAACTGGCTGAACTCTTGCCCCGGATCGCCGAGCCTGATCTGGCCCTCGCTGTTGGCGAGCGGCTGGGGATGGCCGGCCCTGGGGCGATTGCGTTGATCTTGGACCTCTGCTGCGATGGAGGGTGCAGCCTTCCGCTGATCCGCGCCCTGGGCATCTGCCATCACCCACAAGCGAAGGATCAATTGCTGCAGTGGCTGGACCCAGCAGGACCCCTGCGCCCAGCCGTGCTTGAAGCGCTGGCCTGCTGGGGCCAGGAGATTGATCTGGCCATCATTGAATCGGCCCTCACCGCGCCCGCTCAAGCCGAGCGACTGGCGGGCTTAGCCCTGCTCACCTTCCGCAGCCGCAGCCTGAGCACCGATGCGTTCCTTACGCTGACCCAACCCCTCCTGAGCGATCTGCGCGCTGAGGTGGTGATTGCCACGTTGAGGCTCCTTCAACGCCGCCAAGAACCCGAAGTTCTGGCCGTTCTGGATTCCTGCATCGATGCCGACCAGCTGCCCGGCGTGGCAGAAACAGCCATCCAAGCCTTGGGCTGCATCAGCAGCCACGACAGCTGCCGCCTGCTGATTGCACGCTTGAGACAGCTGGAGCACACACCGCTGGAACACTGCATCCGGCGACAACTCCAGGCGCAGGTGCGTCATCGCACCTGGCTGGAGCAACAGCTGCGCGAGCAGAATCTGACGCTCTGATTCAGTAAGACATCAAAAAAGCCCGCCGGAGCGGGCTTTCTAGGTGAAGGATTACTTCACCACTTTTTGTAGGGCAGAAACTTGCCGCACATCGTCACTTTGACACGATCCCCAGCAGGATCAGCCACTTTGTCGACATCGAGGGTGAAATCAATCGCACTCATGATGCCGTCTCCGAACTTCTCCTGAATTACATCTTTGAGCGGCATGCCATACACCTGCATAATCTCGTAGAAGCGGTAGATCAGGGGATCTGTAGGGATCACAGGATCAAGACCACCCTTGGTGGGATAGGCCTGCAGCGCTTCGGTGATCGCCGGATCAAGGCTCAGGAGTTCAGCCAACTTGCTGGCCTCTTCAGCCGACGCCGTGGACTGGCCGTAGAACAAAGAAGCGATCCACACTTCATCGCGACCCAGTGCCGCCTCTAGATCAGCGAAGCTCAAACCTTTGGCCTTCTTGGCCGCCATAAGCGTCGCCGTGATTGTGGCCTGAGAGGGAGCCGCAAGGGAGGGCATTGCAGCGGGGGTAACAGTCATACCAAAAGCCGCATTCGCGGCAAAACAGCAACGGAACGCTCAGAAAAGAAGCGCCGTTCCGGGTTCAAGAATCGCCCGATCCGAGGCTTCAACAATGCAGCCGTTGCAACCGAATGCCGCCGCAGTCCGGTAGCGGTCGCTACCAGAAGCGGCCCCACCGGCGCGCAGAATCGCAGTTGAGACCCAGCTTTAGCGAAACCCGCTTGACGCTCGCTGCCCCTGCCACTGCCCCAGAACGTTCGTGCAGCGCCGCCAGCAAGGAACGCTTCAAAACCTATCTGCGCAAAATCGGCAGCGGCGAGCACACCAGCAGCGGCCTGAGCCGCGACGAGGCCGCTGATGCGATGGAGCTGATTCTGGATGGGGGTGCCAGCCCTGCCCAGATCGGTGCCTTCCTCATCGCCCACCGCATCCGCCGGCCCGAGCCCCAAGAGCTCACCGGGATGCTGGATGTGTACAGGCGCCGCGGCCCCCAGCTGCGCACCAGCCAACCAGCCATCAGTTTCGGGATGCCCTTCGATGGGCGCACCCGCACCGCACCGATCTACCCGCTCACCGCTCTGGTGCTGGCCTCAGCCGGGCTGCCCGTGGTGCTGCAGGGAGCGGGGCGCATGCCGGTGAAATACGGCGTCACCGCCGTCGAGCTGTTTGAGGCACTGGGGGTTTCACTCGGGGGCCGCAGCCTGAGCTGGGTGCAGCAGCAACTGGATCAGCTGCAGCTGGCTCTGGTGCATCAGCCCGACCACTTCCCCGCCGCAGAAACCCTGATCAGCTACCGGGAAGATCTGGGCAAGCGGCCACCGGTGGCCAGCCTGGAACTGATGTGGACGGCCCACCACGGTGATCACCTACTGGTGAGCGGATTTGTGCATCCGCCGACCGAAGCGAGAGCGTGGCAAGCCCTGGAGCTGGCGGGCGAAACCAACGTGCTCACCGTGAAAGGCCTGGAAGGCAGCACCGATCTCCCCATCAGCCGGGCGTGCGTCACCGGCCGGCCCAGCAGCGGTGGCGATGGGCGCCAAATCTTGCATCCGCGCGACCATGGCTGCTTCGGCCACGATCCCCTCTGGGAAGGGATCGAAACCTGGGGATCCCAGGCGATGGCCGCACTCGGCGGTCAGGGTGAGCTAGCGAATCCCCTGCTCTGGAATGCCGGCACCTATCTCTGGCAAGCCGGCCTCGACCCTGATCAGGCCAGCGGTCTTGATCATGCGCGGGAGCTGTTGCAGAGCGGCGCCGTCTTGCAACGCCTGCAGCAGCTCCGGGAACACGCAGGCCCTAAGGCCTGAACTCAGCGGCTGCCGAGGTCTTGCCAGAGGGTGGCTTGATGGGCCACCACGGGCTGCACGGCGCTGGCCTGAGCCGGTGCAACGGTTTGCGCTGTTTGCATGCTGCGCACCAGCTGAACCGCCAGGGAGGCGACCACAAAAGCGCCGACAAAGCCAGCAGCCACCGTGATGGGGCTGCGCTCAGTGGAAACTGCTGAGGAACGAAGGGCCATCAGACCGAAGCATCACTGCGGTCACTATGGAGACTCAGCCCAGCCCGTGCCAGCAGCCGGCGCGAGAAACGTTGCAGAGGCAGCGCTAACACCCCAGCTGGAAAGAGTCAACTGACGCTGATCCGATGTGATCCAGCCATGGCAAACCCCAAGGCTCATTCCCAGGGCAATCGCAAAGCGCATCGCTTGATCACTTGAATGGAGGCATCGTCGTGGGAGTGAGCTTTCCGCGCGGCAACCGATGACACCAAATCCAACAGCCAACCACTGCTTCGACTTCGAACAAGACTTTGTGGGCAATTGGCGCTGCATTCCGCTCTGCGTGCGCCGCAAGTTGGATCTGATCGGCCTCAAGCTGAAGCTGAACCACTGGCTGGCCATGAGCCAGGCGCAGCGGCAGGAATTGGTGGATTGGGACGATCAACCAGCAGCCCTCGCTGACATGGCCGAGCACTGCCGCAGCCTGACCCGATCGATGGCCGACGGGGAAGCCAAACCCCTACCGCCCGCTTGCAGCGAAGCCTGGCAACTCGGCTCGAGCGTGGCCGAACACGTGGTGGCCGCCGCCAGCGAACGCGGCATCGCCCTCGGCGTTGAGCAGTGGCAAGAGCTCAATGAACTGGAGCGCTTCGCCCTCTGCAAACTGGCCCGGACTGGCCACGATCATCACAACCTGGAGGCCGCTTTCTCCGAAGTGCTCGCCTGAAGGAACAGGCGCCGCAGACGCTGCAAGCGCCCTTCGCTCTGCTCCAGCGGCTTCACCACCGACACGGCAGGGGCCACCACCACGGCCGTTGCCTTCAGTTCGGGCTGCTTGGAGATCGGGCAGGCCTGATCGTGCATCAACACGTTGGCCTCACAGGCCTGATCCTGGCTGAATCCCCAGTGCATCGGCAGGAAAACTGAACCGGGGCGAATGCGGTCGCTCACCTGCACTTTGGCGGTGACACTGCCACGCCTGGAGCTCACGGCCGCCAGCTCCCCATCCACAACACCGAAGCGCTTGGCATCGTTGGGGTGAATCTCGAGCAGTGGCTCGGGATGCATGGTTTGCAAGCGATCCACCTTGGCCGTGCGCGTCATCGTGTGCCACTGCCCCAGATAGCGGCCCACCGTGAGCACCAGGGGATAGACGGCACAGGGAGGCTCCGCCAGGCCCAGCACCGGATCCGCCACAAACCGGGCCCGACCCGATGGTGTGGGGAAGCAGCCATTGGCGTAGAGGCGTTTGGAATCGCTGCTGGCGATCGAGCCTTGGGGGAACGGCCACTGCTGCGGACCCTCCTGATCCAGCAGCGCATGGCTCAAACCGGAGACATCACACACCCGCCCCGTCGTGAGCGCCGCAAACTCGGCGTACACCTCCGCCGAGGAGTTGTAGGTGAACTGCTGCTCGTAGCCGAGACGCCGGCCCAGCTCCGCAAACACCTCCCAATCGGGGCGGCTTTGGCCGTGGCGCGGGCGATAGGCCGGGCAGTAGGTGACGCGCCGCTCGGAATTGGTCATCGACCCGGCTTTCTCGCTCCATTGGCTGGCGGGCAGCAGCAAGTGGGCGTAGTGGGCCGTTTCGGTGTCGGCGTAGGCGTCGCTCACCACCACCAGTGGGCAGCGAGCCATCGCCGCCTTCACCCGCTCGAGGTTGGGCATGCTCACCAGCGGGTTGGTCGCGACCACCCACCAAAGATCCAGCTCACCGCGCTCCATCGCCTCCACCTGCTGCCAGGCAGCAAGCCCCGGCGATGCCGCGATCGATCCCGGCTCCAAGCGCCAGGCCGCCTCCAGCTCGGCACGGTGCTCGGCATTGGCCACGAGCCGGTATCCCGGCAGCAGGTGGGCAAGGCCGCCAGCCTCACGCCCGCCCATGGCATTGGGCTGACCCGTCAGGGAGAAGGGGCCAGCTCCCGGTTTACCGATCTGGCCGGTGAGCAGGTGCAGATTGATCAATCCGCACACCACAGCCGTGCCCTCGCGCCGCTGGTTCACCCCCATCGACCAGAGGCTGAGGATCCGGTCGTTCCGCGCCCAGAGCGCCGCCACATCCCGCAGCTGCTGCTCACTGATCCCGCAGAGTTCAGCCGTTCGCTCGGGCGTAGCTGAGGCCACCAGTTGCGCGAAGTCTGCGAGCCCTTCGGTGGCCTCTTCGATGAAATCAGCATCCAAACCACCAGCCGCGATCACCAGATGGGCAATGCCGTGCAGCAGCGCAAGATCGCTGCCGGGCTTAATGGCGAGGTGAAGGTCTGCAGCCTTGGTGGTGTCGGTGGCGCGGGGATCCACCACCACCACAGTCACGTCTTTCGGCGTGCGTTTCTTGCGCTTGAGCAGCCGCTGAAACAGCACGGGATGGCACTCGGCCGTGTTGGTGCCGATCAGAAAAGCAACGCTGCAGTGATCGAGGTCTTCGTAGCAACAGGGCGGGCCATCGGAGCCAAGGCTGCGCGTGTAGCCAGCCACCGCTGAACTCATGCACAACCTGGAGTTGGCATCAAAGTTGTTGCTGCCCAGGGCTCCCTTCAGCAGCTTCTGGGCCAGGTAATAGTCCTCGGTGTGGAACTGGCCTGAGCCATACATGGCGATGGCCTGGGGGCCTTTCGCGGCCAGGGTGCTGCGAATCCGCCCTTCCAGCAGGTCAAAGGCCTGATCCCAGCTGATCGGCTGGAAATCCTGATCCAGGCTTGAGCGATACAACGGCTCGCTCAAGCGGCCACGGGCCAGGGCGTCGCCCACCGTGGCCCCCTTGATGCACACCTGCCCCTGGCTGGAGGGATGCTGGCGATCGCCGCGGGCGGTCCACACTGGGTTGCCCTCCGCATCACGCTTCACCGCCTGCCCCGGCTGGGCGGGAGGCATCAGCTCAAGCCCGCAGCCCACACCGCAGTAGGGGCATTGGCTGCGCACACTGCCGGTTGAGGAGAGGGCCATCGAGCAAGCAAAAGACTGAGAAAGGGGAACCCCGGAGGGCTCCCCTACTGGCACCCATCAATCGCTGGGTGCTGATGAATGGCCGAAGACTCAGACCTGCGCCAGGGCCGTTTCGTCGGAGTGTTCTTCGGCAAAGGATCCCTTGGGCTCCTTGAGGAAGAAGTAGCAAAGGAAGCCCACAATCAGGCCTGCAATCCCCAAGATCTGGAAGAAGGCACTGTTGGATGCCGCGACGATCTCAGCACTGGGCTCGGCCGCATCACCACCCATCCAGATCGGAAGCAGGCTGAAGATGGTGAGGTAAGCCACGGCGCCCACATTGCCGTAGGCACCCACCATGCCGGCGATCTGACCGGTCACACGTTTCTTGACGAGAGGCACCATGGCGAAGGTGGCGCCCTCACCCGCCTGCACAAAGAAGGAGCAGGCCATGGTGAGCAACACGGCAATCGCAATACCTGTCGTTCCGGTGAAGGTTCCAGGCTTGATCAGGCTCATCACCAGATAACCCAGGCCCAGACCGATGGTGAGGAAGCCCATCGTGCCCTTGCGGCTACCCATGCGATCGGAAATCAAGCCACCGCCGGGGCGGGCCACCAGGTTCACGAAGGCATAGCAGGAGGCCAGGATCCCGGCCGTTGCCTTGGGCAGATCAAAGGTGCTCTCGAAGAAAGCGGGGAGCATCGACACCACCGCCAGCTCGGAACCGAAGTTCACGATGTAGGTGAGCTCAAGAATGGCCACCTGCTTGAACTCGTAGCGATCCTCTTTGGGATAGGTCTTGTTACCGAGGATGAGGTCGCGATTGGTGCGGATGATGCCCCAGGTCTGGAAGGCGAACCAGATCAACACCAGCGCCATACCGATCGTGTAGCCGGTGGCATCCAGGAACTTCACCTTCTGAAGGCGCCACACCAGCACCGCCAGGATGGCTGCGAAGGGAACGTTCATCCCCAGCAGGCCCCAGAAGTCCTTCATCGAGGTCACTTCCAGGCCAGCCGATTTCGCAGGCTTCTGGTAGGTCTTGCCGGGAGGTGTGTCGGTGACGTTGGCGTAATAGATGAAGCCATACACCGCCGAGATGATGCCGGTGAGGGCGATCGCACCACGCCAGTTGAGGATTTCACCGGTGGGCAGCTCAAAGCCGCCGGAGAACGACAGCCAGCCGGCCACCAGCACGAGGGTGAGCGCGGAGAAGGCAGAACCAAAGTTGCCCCAACCGCCATACACACCCTCGGCCAAACCGATTTCCTTCGGCGGGAACCACTCGGCCACCATGCGGATGCCGATCACAAATCCGGCGCCCACGATGGACAGCAGCAGGCGGGCAACCACGAGCTGACTGAAGTCCTGCGCTGCAGCAAACATCAGGCAGGGAATGGCCGCAAACACCAACAGGGTGGAGTAGGTGATGCGAGGGCCAAATTTATCCAGCAGCATCCCGATCAGGATGCGGGCCGGCACGGTGAGGGCCACGTTGCAGATCGCCAGGGTGCGGATCTGGGGAACGGTCAAACCGAAATCGGCCTTCACCGTGGTGGCCAGAGGTGCCAGGTTGAACCAGACAACAAAGGTGAGGAAAAAGGCGAACCAGGTGAGATGGAGCGTTCGATATCTCCCCTGGAACGACCAGAGGTCGCCAAGCATGAACGGGCTTCGATGGAACGAGACGAACCCTGGCCCTCAGAACAGCAGCGACCGGGACAATGATGAAAACGGCGCCAATGCAAACCGTTGGATGGATTGCACCACTTAATCCACGCCTTCAGATGTGGCGACTGCTACAGAAACACTGAGCCTCTCGAGACCTAGCCCAGGGGACGAATACTCAACGCCCGCTTTTAGTATCGAGCGCTACGACTTGATTCCTGCTCGGTCCTGAATGCTCCGCTAGTCCCTCCGTCTTCAGTCGTGCTTCTAAAACGATCCTCCTCATACGTGCTGCGCAAGCACGAGGTCGGGCTCAGCATCCGGGTGGTGTTCTGAACCTCCACTGCTGCCTACTGAGCGGAGGCGCCAGCCGCCGCATGGGCCAGGACAAGGCGCTCTTGCCCCATCCCAAATGCGGCTACTGGCTCGATCACATCCTGCTGCAACTGGCCAGCCTCCAAGCCCCAATCACGCTGTTGAGTCGCTGGCCGGAGCATCTGATGCGGGCTGAGACGCTCCCCCTCCCCCAGCTGCAAACCCTGCTGGAACCGGAGCCTTGGGAAGGTCCGTTGCTGGCCCTGCACCGCTTGATGAGCCTCCTCCCCGATCAGCGCTTGTTGCTCTGCCCCGTGGATATGCCGGCGCTGAACAGCGATGCACTTCAAGACTTGAGCCAAGCAGCCGAGGCTGAGCCAGAGGCCATTCACCTCGCCCATGACGGCACGCGCTGCCAACCCCTCCTGGGGGTGTATCCCAGTGATGCGGCCTCACGCCGTTCGCTGGCATCGGCCATCGCCACCGGCGAGCGGCGGCTGCAGACATGGCTCAGCGCGGCGCGGTGCCGCAGCGTGAGCTTGGATGCAACAGCGATCCGCAACGTGAACAGCGCCGATGAGCTGGCCCAGCTGCCCCACCTTTGATGACGGTCGCTGACCTGCTGGACCGGCCCCTTGGCGTGCTGCGGCTCTCGCTGACGGCCCGCTGCAACCTGGCTTGCCCCTACTGCCTGCCGGATGGCCAGGAACCATCAGGGCTCCTGAGCCTGGAGCAACGACTCCAGGTGGCGAAGGCGGCGGTCGCCCTAGGGGCCAAAAGCTTGCGCCTCACCGGCGGTGAACCCCTGCTCTACAAGGAGCTCGATGAACTGATCGGCGCGCTGCAGCCACTGCGGCGCGAAGGATTGCAGGAGATCGCCCTCACCAGCAACGGGCTGCTGCTTTCGGCCGAGCGGGCCCAACAGCTGCGCGAGGGAGGGCTGGATCGCCTCACCCTCAGCCTCGATGGCACCACCGGCACAAGCGTGGCGGCGATGGCGGGGCTGGCGGATCCGGCCGCCGGCGAACGGGCCCTCGAACAGGTGCTGCGGGCGATCGAGCACGCGCGCCAGGCCGGCTTCGATCCAGCCCAAGGGGCGCTGAAGCTCAATGCCGTGATCCAACGGAACCGCAACGCGGAGCAGGTGTTGCCCCTGGCCCAGCTCTGCCGGCAGCAGGGGCTGGAACTGCGGCTAATCGAATACATGGATGTGGGCAACCGCAACTGTTGGCGGCGGGCTGAGGTGGTGCCAGCCGCTGAGATGGTGCGCACGATCAGCGAGCAGTGGCCAATCGAGCCCCTCGGGCGCGCGGGGTCCAGCACCGCCAACCGCTGGCGCTACCGCGATGGTCGAGGTTGCCTGGCGATGGTGGCGTCGGTGAGCGAGCCCTTCTGCGGGGATTGCAACCGTCTGCGGGTCACGGCCGATGGCATCGCTTACACCTGCCTGTTTGCCGCACCCGGCAGTGGCTTGGATCTCAGGCCCTCACTGGCGGCCGGCCGCGATCAGGGCGACCTACAGGCAGCGCTACATCAGCTCTGGAGGCAGCGCGCCAATCGCTACAGCGAAGAGCGCTCCAGCAGCGCCACCCCCCCAGGCGTCCATGCGGAGATGGCCTATCTGGGGGGCTGAGGCCTGAAGCTCAGAGCCCGAGCAATTTCCACGACGCCAGCAGCAGCACGGCCGCCAGGGCCCGGCGAATCCAGGCCACCGGCCAGTGGCGACTCCCCAGGCGCGACCCCAGCCCGCCGGCTAGCACCACCACCGCCAGCCAAAGCAGCAGATCGGGCCTGGCGAAGGCCCCTGCAGGCCAAGCGCCCGCCCAGGCCAATCCCGCCAGCCCTGCAATCGAGTTCACGAGGATGAACAGCACCGACACCGCCGCCGCCTGACGCGTGGAGCACCAGCGGCAGAGCAACAGCAGCGGCGTAAGAAACACCCCGCCGCCTGTGCCAGTGAGACCGGCCAGCAAGCCCAACCCCCCGCCGGCCGCCATCAACACAGCGGGCCTGGGCTCCTGAAGCAGCGGGGGATCCTGCAAACGGCGCCCCAGCCGCCAGGCCGACAGCAGCAACACAACCCCCACCAGCCGCCGAAACCACAGCGCCGGCAACACCAGCCAGCCGCCCAAAAAAGCAGCCGGAATCGCCAGCACGTACACCGGCCAAAGGCGCTGCCAGGGAAGGTGTCCCGCCCGCAGGAAGTTCCAACAACCCACGCTTGCCACCAGGGTGTTCAGCAGCAGCGCCAACGGCTTGATCTGCTCAGGGGGCCAACCGGCCAGCGCCAGAACGGCGATGTAGCCCGACGCACCGGCATGGCCGACGCAGGCATACAAGAAGGCCACAACAGCCAGAGCTGCTGCGATCAAACCGCTCGTCACAACCAGTGGCGGGGGTAGGGCTGTGCCCCGGGCACCCAACGGCTGAAGCCCCAGGCCAACAGCACCAGCAACACCGATCCGCTCAAAACTGGAAACAGCAAAAAGCCCGAGCCCACCTTCAGGTACACCGCCAGAAACGCCATCCCTCCGGCGGGGGGATGCAAACAGCGCAACTGCTGGCACAGAACAATCGTGAGGGCCACGGCCAGCGCCAACACCACAGGCCCCTGCCCGGCCACGCTCACCAAAGCCACCCCGACAAGAGCGCCGAGCACATTGCCCAGCACGATGTTGCGCGGTTGCGCCAGAGGCGTGGCTGGATAGCCAAACAGGAGCACGCAAGAGGCCCCCAAGGGGGCCGCAATCAACACCTGTCCGCTCCACAGCGAGAGCACACCCAGCAGCAACACCGCGCACAGAGCCGCCAGGGAGGTCACCCCGATCTGATTGAGCTGAAAGTGCGGCTGATAACGCCGGCCCCGCCGCCGCTCCCGCCGAGTCACCACGCGCAGGCGCCGCAGCCTCCTCATCCCGCCGGCTCCGTGAGCCGCGGCAGCAATTGCACCAGGTTGCAGGGGCGCGTGGAGACATCGAGCTGGGCTGCAATCAACCGGTCCCATGCCGTTTCCACCGCATCGAGCGAACCGGGGAGCACAAAAATCACCGTGCCATTGGCCACGCCTGCCAGGCAACGGCTTTGCAACGTGCTGGTGCCGATCGTTTCAAAGGAGAGCACGCGAAAGAGCTCGCCAAAGCCCTCGATCGTCTTATCGAGCAACGGCGCCACCGCCTCGGGAGTGCCATCGCGGCCTGTCAAACCTGTGCCGCCGCTGCTGATCACCACCTGCACGGCCGGATCGGCGATCCAACGGCTCAGCTCAGCACGAATCTGATAACGGTTATCGGGCACGATGCGGCGCTCCACCAAGCGGTGGCCGCCCGCCTCGAGACGCTGCTGCAGGGCATCACCGGAGCGATCATCCGCCCGGGTGCGCGTGTCGGAAACCGTGAGCAGAGCGATGGCGAGGCTCAAGACCAGGCATGCAGGCGATCACCATGCTGGCAAGGAAGCCGCCGGGGGCTCTGGTTAGCGTTGCTCCCATGGGTGAATCGCAAGCGAACGGGATCCGCATTTGCTTGTTCGCCGGGCTCAGGGAGCAGGCGGGCTGGGCGGAGCAGCACGTGCCTGTAGCGGCAGCCGCTCAGGAACCACTCACCCCCGAGCACCTCTGGAACAGCCTGCAACTGCCAGGCCCTTTGAGCAGCGTGCGCATCGCCATCAACCACCAGTTCGCCGACCCGCAGACCCCGCTTCAACCCGGCGATGAGCTGGCCTTTCTGCCTCCCATCAGTGGGGGCTGAGGCCACAGCCATGCCGCTGCGCATCACGCTTCACGCCACGGCGTTCGAGCCCCTGGAGGCTTTGTCCCAGTGGCAACAGGAGCTCTTGATCGGGGGACAGACCCCCAGCGCAGCCGAGAGCCTGTTCATCGGCCGGGTGCGCGGCGAAGCGGCCGATGGCAGTGCCCTTGCGGCCCTCGAGCTCGAGCACTACCCCGGCATGACCGAACGACAACTGGAGCAGCTAGCTCATGGCTGCATGGCGCGCCATGCAGCCATGAGCTGCCTGATCCAGCACCGCATCGGCCGCGTGCTCCCTGGGGAAGCCATCGTGCTGGTGGCCATCGGCGCCGACCGCCGCGGCCCCGCCCAGCGCTGTTGCCAGGAGCTACTCGAAGCGCTCAAGCACGACGCACCCTTCTGGAAACGCGAATGGCACACCGACGGCCGCAGCACCTGGATTACCGGCAACACGCCGTTATGAACTCAGAGCAGCGGTAACCGCAACAGCTGCGCCCAAAGCTCCGTGCCCGCCTCCAGGGCCCCCAGCTCCGCCGGGATCTCCAACAGCAGATCAGCGCCGGATAGCGAACCAATGCGCGAGGAAGCCTGCGATCCCTCCACCCGGGCCCAGAGCCCACCGTCGGGCGCCACCACCAGCTGGGCCCGCGCCAGTTCAGGTCGGCCGGCACCACGGCGCAAGGCTGCCTCCAGGCGCACCTTTAGCCGCGGCAGCAGCTCGGGCTGAGCACCCTCCAGCTTTTGCAACGCCGGCCAGAGCAGCTGCAAGGCCGTGATCGCCGCAGCCACCGGATTACCCGGCAGCCCAAAGAAGGGCACCCCAGCCACCTTCCCCCAGGCAAACGGCCGGCCTGGCTTGAGAAACAGCTTCCAGAAGCGCACCTGCCCCAGCTCCTCCACCAGCGGGCGAATCCAATCGCTGTCGCCGGCAGACACACCTCCAGTGCTCACCACCACATCACAGCCAGCCGCCAACTCCTGCAGAGCTGCCCGCAGCGGCTCCGGCTGATCCACCACCACGCGCTGCTGCGCCACCGCGAACCCCAACCGTTGCAACAGGGCGCTGAGCAGCGCCGAATTGCTCTCCCAGATCTGCCCCGGCCCCCGCTCCTGCCCGGGCGGCAGCAGTTCATCACCGCTGATCAACACACCAATCCGCGGCCGGCGCATCACCACCAACTCCTGCACGCCGCAACTCGCCAGGCGGCCCAGCTCTGCCACCCCCAAGCGATGGCCAGCGGCCACGAGCTCCTGGCCCGAAGCAGCCTCCTCCTCAGGCGGGCGAATCCATGGATTGGGCCCGCAGGCCTTCACCAGCTCCAACTGATCGCCGTCGGCTGTCATCAGCTCCTGGGGCAGCACCCGCTCGCTGCCCTCTGGCACCACCGCGCCAGTGAGGATCCGCACCGCTTCGCCGGCGGCAAGCGCCGCGCCATAGGGAGCACCAGCTGCCGCAACTCCCACCAACCGCCATTGCTGGCCGGCCTCAGGCTGCACCGCCCCGGCAATGGCGTAGCCATCCATGATTGAGGCGCGGAAACCGGGCACCGCGGCCAGCGCCAGCACAGGCTCCGCGGTGGTGCGGCCAAGGGTTTGGGTGAGCGGCAAGGTCTCCGCGAGCCCCAGCGGCTGCAGCGCCTCCAGGATCTGAGCGCGGGCCTGCTCCAGCGGCAGGCCTTCACGGCCGTAGGGCTCAGTCATCGCGCTGCCAGTCGCCATGGCGGCCGCCGCTCTTGCTGAGCAAGCGCACGCCACTGATGATCATCGCCGGATCGGCGGATTTGAGCATGTCGTAAAAGGTGAGCAGGCCTACTTGCACCGCCGTGAGCGCCTCCATCTCCACCCCAGTGCTGCCGGTGGTGCGGGCGCTCGCCTCCAAGCGAAGGCCGCTGCCATCGGCGCTGGGCTCAATCGCCACCTCCACACCGCTCAACGCGATCGGATGGCAGAGGGGGATCAACTCCCAGGTGCGCTTGGCCGCCTGGATCGCCGCCACCCGGGCCACTGCCAGCACGTCGCCTTTGGGGGCTCGGCCCTCCATCACCAACGCCAACACCTGCGGGCGCATCTGGATGTAGCCCTCAGCCCGCGCTTCCCGGCGCGTGGCCGGCCTCTCGCCCACCTCGACCATATGAACGTCACCACTGGCGTTGAGATGGCTGAGCGATGGCGGCGGCATCTCCGGCGGCATGGCTGAGGCGGCATTCACGAGGCCTCCATCCTGATCGATATCAACAACGCGCCCGAAAAACGAAAATCTTTTCGAACAGCGTGGAACCAACTCGGCGACAGCCCTAGGTTTTCGATCACGTTGGAGGTCGATGCATGCTCGTAAAAAGCGGAAACGGATCCTTTTCGATCGCGGGTGGATTTGTGATGAGCGCCCCGCAGCAGCACAGCCAGCGCCAAGCGCCAACCAACGGCATCGCACAGCTGTTTAGCCAACTGCTGAAACGCCTCAGCTGAGCGCAGCATTCCGCATGGGAAGGTGAGCCCACACCCGGGCCCACCACCATGAGCTGGAGCCGCCCCTCCACCTCCCTTTGCGCCTTCATCACGCTGCTCAACGATCGGCTGGGCGAGAGCATCGTGTTTCCACTGCTGCCGTTCCTGCTGGCGAGCTTCACCAGCAACGGCCGCACCCTCGGGCTGCTGGCAGGTAGCTATGCCCTGGCGCAATTCGCGTTCACACCGCTGATCGGCGCCCTCAGCGATCGTCACGGCCGCAAGCCGGTGATCGCCGTGTGTGTGGCGGGCTCAGTGCTGGGGCTCGGGCTGTTTGCCATCACCCTCAGCGTCAACTGGCAGGCGATTCCCTGGGCTGCAGGCAGCCTCATCCCTCTGGGGTTGTTGTTTGCCGGCAGGCTGATTGATGGCGTGAGCGGTGGCACCGCCGCCACCGCCGGTGCGGTGCTGGCCGATATCTCAACGCCCGAAAACCGCGCCAAGGCTTTCGGATTGATCGGCGTGGCCTTCGGCCTGGGCTTCATCCTCGGCCCTGCCTTCGGCGGCGTTTTGGCCGGCTTCAACGTGACCCTGCCCGTGTGGGTGGCCACCAGCTTCGCGCTGATGAATCTGGTGCTGGTGCTCAGCCTGCTGCCGGAAACCCATCCAGCTGAAGCCCGCCGCGCGATGCCACGCAAGCGTGATCTCAACCCCTTCACAGCGCTGAAGCGGGTCTTCACCAACCCCCAGGTGCGCCGCCTCTGCGCCGCATTTTTTCTCTTCTTTATGGCCTTCAACGGCTTCACCGCCGTGTTGGTGCTCTACTTCAAACAGGTGTTCAACTGGGGACCCGGTCCAGCCACAACCGCCTTCCTCGTGGTGGGTGTGGTGGCCACGGTGGTGCAGGGCGGGCTGATTGGTCCACTGGTGTCGCGCTTTGGCGAATGGCGGCTCACCCTGGCGGGCTTGGGATTCGTGATCTGCGGCTGCCTGCTGATCCCCATGGCCAACCCCGGCAACGCCAAGGCGGTGGTGTTCAGCGCGGTGGCGATCCTGGCCCTGGGCACTGGTTTGGTCACGCCCTGCCTGCGGGCCCTGGTGTCGCGCCGGCTGGGCGAAGGGGGCCAGGGTGCTGCCCTGGGCAGCCTGCAAGGCCTGCAGAGCCTCGGAAGCTTCATCGGCCCACCGGTGGCGGGCTTTAGTTACGACATCCTTGGCCAACAAAGCCCCTTCTGGCTGGGCATTGCTCTGCTGGTGGCGGTCGCCAGCCTGGTGGGAGGTGGCCTACCGTCAAGCGGACAGAACACGCAAAACAGCACCAGCTGATTGCTAATTTGCTATCACAGGTTGATTGGTGCTGAATGGCTGAACCCGCGGTTGCCCCGGAGCTTTATATCAACCGGGAGCTCAGCTGGGTTGCCTTCAATCAGCGCGTTCTTGCTCAGGCGCTAAGCGAGCACACACCATTGCTGGAGCAGGCAAAATTCAGCGCCATTTTCAGCAACAACCTCGATGAATTTTTTATGGTGCGTGTGGCTTCCTTGAAGTCACAAGTTGAGGCAGGTGTTCAGAACCTCAGCGACGACGGCCTCACCCCCAGCCAACAGCTGGGCAAGGTGCGCGAAGCGTTGGCACCCCTGCTCAGCCAGCAGCAGGCCCATTACCGCCACTACCTCAAGCATCAGCTGGCCGAAGCCGGCGTGCATCTGATCGATTACGCCAGGCTCAATCAACAACAACAGAGCTGGGTCAACGCCTACTTCCAGAACGCCATCTTCCCGGTTCTCACCCCTCTGGCGGTAGATCCGGCCCATCCATTCCCCTTCATCAGCAATCTCAGCCTCAACATCGCTGCCCTGATTCGCGACCCCGAATCGGGCCAGCAGCAGTTCGCCCGGGTGAAGGTGCCGCAGAAAAACCTGCCGCGCTTTGTTCAACTACCCGTGGAGCTCAGCGAGCACACGCCCACACCCGTGTACACCGCCGTGCCGCTGGAGCAGGTGGTGGCCTTCAACCTGCAGCTGCTCTTCCCCGGCATGACCGTGGAGGGCCACTACTTCTTCCGCGTCACCCGTGACGCGGACCTTGAGCTACGCGACCTCGAAGCCGACGACCTAATGGAGGCCCTGCAGCAGGGTCTGCGCAAACGGCGCATGGGCGGGGAGGTGGTGCGCCTGGAGGTGGCCGATGAAATGCCGCAGGAAGTTGTGGATCTCCTGTTGGAGGGCACCGGCGTGGAACCGGCGGATCTCTACCGCGTCAACGGTCCGCTCGGCCTCGATGACCTGATGAGCCTGATGGCAGTGCCCCTGCCCAAGCTCAAAGACAAACCCCATCGCGGCCGCACCCCAGCAGTGCTTGCCCGAGCCCAGAAAGGCCTGCTGGAAGACGGCTCGATCAAGGCCGAAGAATTCGAGAGCATCTTCTCGGTATTGCGTCGCGGCGATGTGCTGTTGCACCACCCCTTTGATCTGTTCTCCACCTCTGTGGAGGAGTTCATCAATCAGGCGGCCCACGATCCCTCCGTGCTCGCCATCAAGATGACTCTCTATCGGGTGTCTAAAGACTCCCCAATCATTGCCGCCCTGATCCGCGCCGCTGAGAACGGCAAGCAGGTGATGGCGCTTGTGGAGCTCAAGGCCCGCTTCGATGAAGACAACAACATCCAATGGGCACGCCAACTGGAGCGCTCCGGCGTGCATGTGGTGTATGGCGTGATCGGCCTGAAAACCCACACCAAGATCACCCTGGTGGTCCGCAAGGAAAAAGAGGTGCTGCGCAGCTACTGCCACATCGCAACAGGCAACTACAACTCCCGCACCTCCACCCTGTACACCGATCTGGGTCTGCTTTCAGCCCGGCCGGAACTGGGGCAAGACCTCGCCGAACTGTTCAACTACCTCACCGGCTTCTCAAAGCAGCAGGATTTCCGCCGGCTTCTGGTCGCGCCCGTGTCGCTCAGGAGACGGATGCAGGAGCTGATCCAACGCGAAACAGAGCACGCCCGCGCCGGGAAACCGGCCGCGATCAAAGCCAAGATGAACGCCTTGGTGGATCCAGCCATCATCGCCCTGCTCTACGAAGCCTCCCAGGCAGGGGTCAGCATCGACCTCGTGGTGCGCGGCATGTGCAGCCTGAGGCCGGGGATCGATGGCATCAGCAACAACATCCGCGTCTCGAGCGTGATTGGGCGCTTTCTCGAGCATTCACGCCTCTTCTGGTTCGCCAATGGCGGGAGCAGTGAGATGTATATCGGCAGTGCCGACTGGATGGGCCGCAATCTCGATCGGCGGGTGGAAGCGGTGGTGCCGGTCGAAGACGCCAACCTCCATCAAAAGCTGCTCCGCTTGATCGATGCTTACCTTGCCGACAACTGCACCGCCTGGGAGATGCAGCAAGATGGCAGCTTCCTGCGCCGCATCCCCGAGGAGGAGAATGTGGCTGTTCAGGCCGGCCTGATCGAGAGCTGGCATCGCAACTTGCTCACCGCTGACAGCTAGCGGTAACCGGCGCTACAAACACAAAGAAAATCCAACAAAAAGGCTGCAGCAAGTCTTCCGATTCGCTGCATTTACCAGTGCTTGAAAGTGCTACATTCCGGCCAAATCAAATTGAGTCTGGGGTCACGAGCATGTCTCACCACTCCGCTCATCCTCAATCCCACTTCGCTTCCCAGCCCGACGCCGCTGGATTCCACGCCATGGAGACCAACAATGCCGCTGCTTCCGGGCCCATGAAGAACAAATCAACAGCCCGAAACGGCGCGTCTCGCCAGGGAGGTCGCCTCAGTGCCGATTCGATCGGCTGGTACCTGAGCAACATCGGTCGAGTGCCGCTGCTCACGCCCGCCGAAGAAATCGAACTGGCCCATCATGTGCAGGCGATGAAGCAGCTGCTGCAGCTGCCCAGCGAACAACTCACCCCGCGGCAGAAGCATCAGATCCGCATGGGCACCCGCGCCCGCGATCGGATGATGGCCGCCAACTTACGCCTCGTGGTGAGCGTGGCCAAGAAGTATCAGAACCAGGGTCTGGAGCTGCTTGATCTGGTGCAGGAAGGGGCGATCGGCCTGGAACGCGCTGTCGACAAGTTCGACCCCGCCATGGGCTACAAATTCTCCACTTATGCCTACTGGTGGATTCGACAGGGCATGACCCGGGCGATCGACAACAGCGCTCGCACCATTCGCCTACCGATCCATGTGAGCGAAAAGCTCTCCAAGATGCGGCGGATCACGCGAGAGCTCTCACATCGTTTCGGTCGTCAGCCCAACCGGCTTGAACTCGCCCATGCCATGGGCATGCAACCGGAGGAGCTAGAGGATCTGATCTCCCAAAGCGCACCCTGCGCCTCCCTCGATGCCCATGCCCGCGGCGACGATGACCGCAGCACGCTTGGGGAGCTGATCGCCGATCCGAACAGCAACGAATCCATGGATTCCATGGATCGCAACCTGCAGAAGGAGCACCTCGGCACCTGGCTCTCGCAGCTCAACGAGCGCGAGAGGCGCATCATCGAGCTGCGCTTTGGTCTTGAAGGCCATGAACCGCTTACCCTCGCCGAAATTGGCCGCCAGATCAATGTGTCCCGCGAGCGGGTGCGTCAGCTGGAAGCCAAGGCGATCCTCAAGCTGCGCATGATGACTAATTATCAGCAGGCTGCCTGAGCCCGCTGCCCTTGTCTTCGGTTCCGATTCAACAGCTCATCGGCATTGCCGTTGTGCTCCTCTGGCTCGCCGTTGTGGTGGGAACAGCTCTGGCGATTCGCCATCGCTTCCCCGAGCAGCGCGAGTGGAGCCGAAAAGTGGTCCACATCGGCACCGGGCCAGTGGTGCTCTTGGCCTGGGCCCTGGGCATTGAGCGCTGGGTAGCGCTTCCAGCTGCAATCGCCGTCACCATTGCCACCAGCCTCAACCACCGCTTCAGGCTGCTGCCCGCCGTGGAGGATGTGGGGCGCCATAGCTACGGCACGATCGCCTACGGCGCTTCGATCGCGATCCTGCTTGCCCTGTTCTGGCCAGCTCAACCGCTGGCCGTGGCCGCAGGCGTGCTGGTGATGGCGATTGGTGATGGGCTGGCGGGGCTGGTGGGGCCGCAGGTGCGCTCACCCCGGTGGCGTCTCTTCGGCCAAGGGAAGTCGCTGGCCGGAACGTTGGCCATGGCTGGCGGTGCCCTGGTGGTTCTGATCCTGTTGCAGCTGATAGGCCGAGGCCAGGGCCTAGCTGCACCGGCCCTGCCCAACCTGATCTGGATCGGCCTGCTGGCCACAGCCCTGGAACAACTCAGTGGTTACGGGTTCGACAACCTCAGCGTTCCCCTCACTACCGGGTTGCTCTGGCAATCCTGGGCCCACTAACCAGCCCCCTTAGGCCAGGAGCATCGCCTCGCAACGCTGCTCCCAGTCGTGCTTCGTGCCCAGAGCAGCCACCAAGCGCCGATCGTCAGGTTCCGCTACCAGCCGCAGCTGCCACTGCCGGATCGCTTCAGAACGCTCGAGCCACACATCCATCACGGTGCTGTGGGTGAGGTCGAGATCCCAGCCGCGACCTTGAGCCGTATCCAGTGCCCAGTCGAGCAACGCATCGAGCCGAAACGGCCGAAATCCAGCGAACGCAGGCCCCTGGCTCACGCTGCTCTGCTCCAGATAAAACAGCTGCAAAGGATCAGACACCCCACAAAACTGCAGGAGATAGGTCATCAGCAGACCCCCTGATTGCATCTGATCAAACACTACGCAAGACCGATCAACCCGCTGTTCAGCGCAAACATTTTGCAACCTCGCAGTGAATTAGCACTCAAAAGACGCGAGTGCTCATTCATCTCTACCGAGGCCCAGCCCTATGCCCCAGTCTTGGTTTTAGCCTCGGCCACCGCAGCAGCAAGGTCCGCCAGTAGCTCACGGGTGGTGCCGAGATCAATGCAAGCATCGGTGATGCTTTGGCCATACGTGAGCTGGCTGAGATCCGCAGGGATCTTCTGGTTGCCAGCCACCAGATGGCTCTCGATCATCACGCCCATCACATGGCGCGATCCCTGGCGCAGCTGATCGGCCACGGCCGTGGCCACCTCGCCCTGACGGCGGTAGTCCTTGTTGGAGTTGCCATGGCTGCAATCCACCATCACCCGCGCAGGCAAACCGTCTTTCTCCAGCGCCGTCGCCGCCGCCTCGATCGCCTCGGCGTGGAAGTTGGTGCCCTGTTTGCCACCCCGCAGCACCAAGTGCCCATCCGGGTTGCCGGTGGTGGTCACGATGGCGGCGCTGCCGTCTTTGTTGATGCCTAGGAAATGGTGGGGGCGGGCAGCCGCCTCCATCGCATTGATGGCGGTGGAGGCGCTGCCATCGGTGCCGTTCTTGAACCCGATCGGCATCGAGAGGCCTGATGCCATCTCGCGGTGGGTCTGGCTCTCGGTGGTGCGAGCACCGATGGCGGTCCAGCTGATCAAATCAGCGATGTATTGGGGCACCACCGGATCCAGCAGCTCTGTGGCCGCCGGTAAACCCATCTCAGCCAGATGCAGCAGCAGGCCGCGCGCCAGCTTGAGGCCGGTGTTGATGTCGTAGCTGCCATCAAGGTGGGGATCATTGATCAACCCCTTCCAGCCCACGGTGGTGCGGGGTTTCTCGAAATACACCCGCATCACCACCTCCAGCTGATCGCGGTGGCGGTGATGCTGCTCAGCGATCGCCGCCGCGTACTCCTTGGCAGCCTCCACGTCGTGAACCGAGCAGGGGCCCACGATCACCAGTAGACGCTGATCATCCCCACGCAGGATGGCTTTGATCCGTTCACGGGCCCTGCGCACGGTGGACTCAGCGCCTTCGGAGAGGGGCAGCTCGCCGTAGAGCAGAGCGGGAGCCACCAAAGGCCGGGTATCCACCACGTGGAGATCAGAGGTGGGACTCATGCCGGCAACCGCGCAGGGGCAGGTGGATAGGGCAGCCTAAAAGCCCGTTTGCAGCCGTTGCCACCAGAGCCGGGCAGGGCGGCAAAGAACAATGGGAGTTACGTCACAGTTCGTCAGGTCCGTGAGGGCCCCCTACGCCGATGGTTGCCAGCAGCTTCCTTGCCGACTACCGCGCCGCAGCCGCGGAACGTGAAGCCCTGGGGATTCCGGCCCTGCCCCTCACCGCTGCCCAGACCCAGGCCCTCACCGAACTGCTGCAGGCACCACCCGCCGGCGAGGAAACCTTCCTGCTGCATCTGCTTTCCGAGCGCATCCCCCCCGGCGTGGATGAAGCGGCCTATGTGAAGGCCAGCTGGCTCAGCGCCGTGGCTCAAGGCAACACCAGCAGCCCTCTGGTGAGTCCTGCAGAAGCGGTGCAGCTGCTGGCCACCATGATCGGTGGATACAACGTGGGCGCCCTGATCGAGCTGCTGTCCAGCAGTGATGCCGCGATCGCCGAAACCGCCACCACCGGTTTAAGCCGCACCCTGCTCGTTTACGACGCTTACAACGATGTGCTGGAGCTGGCCGCCAGCAACCCCTACGCCAAGCGGGTGATCGACAGCTGGGCGGGTGCCGAGTGGTTCACCGCCAAGCCAGAGCTGCCCGCGGAGATCACCGTGACGGTGTTCAAGGTGGAGGGCGAAACCAACACCGACGACCTCTCCCCCGCCACCCACGCCACCACCCGCCCCGACATCCCCTTGCACGCCACGGCGATGCTGGAAACCCGCATGCCCGGCGGCCTGGAGCTGATCAGCGAGCTCAAGCGAAAGGGCCACCCCGTGGCCTACGTGGGCGATGTGGTGGGCACCGGCAGCTCCCGCAAATCCGCGATCAACTCGGTGCTCTGGCACACCGGCACCAACATTCCCCATGTGCCGAACAAGCGCAGCGGCGGTGTGGTGCTGGGCGGCAAGATTGCGCCAATCTTCTTCAACACCGCGGAAGATTCCGGCGCCCTGCCGATCGAGTGCGACGTGAGCGCTCTCAACTCTGGCGATGTGATCACGATCCGCCCCTACGCCGGCACGATCGAGCGCGCCGCCGGTGAGCCGAATGCCGGCGAGATCGTGGCCCGGTTCGAGCTCAAGCCCAGCACGATCACCGATGAGGTGCGCGCCGGTGGCCGCATCCCGCTGATGATCGGCCGCGCTCTCACCGACAAGGTGCGCGCCCAGTTGGGGCTGCCCGCCAGCGATCTGTTCATCCGCCCGGCAGCTCCCGCCGACAGCGGCAAGGGCTTCACCCTGGCCCAGAAGATGGTGGGCAAGGCCTGCGGCCTGAGCGGCGTGCGTCCCGGCACCAGCTGCGAACCGCTGATGACCACCGTGGGCTCCCAGGACACCACCGGGCCGATGACCCGCGATGAGATGAAGGAGCTGGCCTGCCTGGGCTTCTCCGCCGATCTGGTGATGCAGAGCTTCTGCCACACCGCCGCCTATCCCAAGCCGGTAGACCTCAAGACCCACGCCGAGCTGCCCGACTTCATCAGCTCCCGCGGCGGCGTAGCCCTGCGCCCCGGCGACGGCATCATCCACAGCTGGCTCAACCGCATGCTCCTGCCCGACACCGTGGGCACCGGCGGCGACAGCCACACCCGCTTTCCCCTGGGCATCTCCTTCCCGGCCGGATCAGGCCTGGTGGCCTTCGCCGCCGCGATCGGCGCCATGCCGCTCGACATGCCCGAATCGGTGCTGGTGAAGTTTTCCGGCTCGCTGCAGCCGGGCGTGACCCTGCGCGATGTGGTGAACGCCATCCCCTATGTGGCGATCCAACAGGGACTGCTCACCGTGGAAAAGGCCGGCAAAAAGAACATTTTCAGCGGCCGGATCATGGAGATCGAAGGGCTGCCCGATCTCAAACTCGAACAGGCCTTCGAGCTCACCGATGCCACCGCCGAGCGTTCCTGCGCCGGCAGCACGATCAAGCTCTCAGTGGACACCGTGAGCGAATACCTGCGCAGCAATGTGGCGCTGCTCAAAAACATGATTGCCCGGGGCTATAGCGACGAGCGCACCCTGGCCCGCCGCATCAAGGCCATGGAGGAATGGCTCGCGAACCCGGTGCTGATGGAAGCCGACGCCGACGCCGAATACGCCGCCGTGATCGAGATCAACCTCGACGAGATCAACGAACCAATCCTGGCCTGCCCCAACGACCCCGACAACGTCAAAACTCTTACCGATGTGGCGGGTGCTCAGGTCGATGAAGTGTTCATCGGCTCCTGCATGACCAACATCGGCCACTACCGGGCCGCAGCCACGGTGCTGGAAGGCCAGGGCGAGAACACCGCCCGCCTCTGGGTCTGCCCGCCCACCCGCATGGATGAGGAGATGCTCAAGCAAGAGGGCTATTACGCCATCTTCGAGAAGGCCGGCTCCCGCATGGAGATGCCCGGCTGCTCGCTGTGCATGGGCAACCAGGCCCGGGTGGAAGACAACACAACCGTGTTCTCCACCAGCACCCGCAACTTCAACAACCGCCTCGGCAACGGCGCCCAGGTGTATCTGGGCAGCGCTGAACTGGCTGCGGTGTGCGCCCAGCTGGGCCGCATCCCCAGCAAGGATCAATACCTGGCCATCGCCGCCGCCAAGATCGATCCGCGCGGCGCCGAGCTCTACCGCTACCTCAACTTCGATCAGATCGAAGGATTTGAAGACAGCGGCCGGGTGGTGAGTGCCGAGCAAGAAGCCAAAGTGTTGGCAGAAGTGTGAGTTTGCGTTGATCGGTGAACGAGTCTCGCTGCACCCCCAGAGCTGGAGGGCGAGCCGCAATCTCGAGCGTCTGATCGAGCAGCGCTGGCCCGCGGTGGTGATCACGTTGGTGGTCACCTCCCTGGGGGCAGCTGTGACCGGTCTTCTGTTCAAAACAGGCGTGGGCTGGCTCGGCAGCTGGCGGCTGCGCCTGCTGGAGATCGCCAGCCCATGGCTCGTGTTGCCGCTGCTGGGGGCTATAGGCGGAGCGCTCTCGGGCCTGCTCGTGCAACAGCTGGCACCCGCTGCAGCCGGGTCCGGCATCCCGCACGTGATGCGTTTCCTCAGCCGTCAGCGCGTGCCGATGCAGCTGCGGGTGGCCGTCGTGAAACTGGTGGCGGGCATCCTGGCCATCGGTAGCGGCTTCCCGCTTGGGCCAGAGGGCCCCTCGGTGCAGATGGGCAGCTCGGTGGGCTGGCAGATGGCCCGCTGGTTCAAGGCGCCGCCCTCGCTGATGCGCGTGATCGTGGCCGCCGGCGGCGGCGCCGGCATCGCAGCTGTGTTCAACGCACCGCTCGGTGGCTTTTTTTATGCCATCGAAGAACTGCTACGGCAAGCAGGCCCGGTGCTGCTGCTACTCGTGTTCAGCACCGCCTTCCTCGGCAGCTTCTGGGCCGATCTGATGGGTCTGGCGGGGATGGGCAGCAAAGCCGCGGGCATCGAGAACGGCGGCTTCCAGCTGATCAGCGAATACAGCCCCGACCTGAGCTTCGCCCCCCGCGATCTGATTTACCTGGTGGTGCTGGGGGCTGCAGTGGCACTGCTAGCTGAGCTCTACAGCCGCTATGTGGTGGGGATGCAGCGGCTGGGTGTGCGCTGGCTGCCCGACCAACTGGTGCTGCGCATGATGATCGGCGGCCTGTTGATCGGCCTGGTGTACGCCGCCCTACCCGCCGATTTCCGCAACACCGCCGCCCTGCAACACGTGATTGCCGATGGTCACGTTGAGGTGAGCAAAGCTGTCGGCATCTTTGCGCTGTTGTTCTTCGGCACCGGCCTGGCGGCCTCCACCGGCGCCCCCGGCGGCCTGTTCGCTCCGATGCTCACCCTGGGAGGCTCCATCGGCCTGGTGGCTGCAGGCTGGGCGGAGGTCACCACCGGCCACGCCCCCAGCACCTTCGTGTTCGCCGGCATGGCCGCCTTCATCGCCGCCTGCGCACGTTCACCGATCACAGCGGTGTTCTTGGTGTTCGCCCTCACCAAAAACCTCTTGATCCTGAAGCCACTACTGGTCTGCGCCGTCGCCAGCACCGTGATGGCGAGCATCCTGCACGAGCAATCGATCTACAAACGCCAGCTGAAGCTGATGGGCACCCTCAAGCCCGTGCTTCCAACGCACTGAACGCAGCCCCGGCCGTCAGATCAGCAGTGGTTGGGCAACAAAATCCAAGGGTGTGAGGCCGCCGTTGCCATCGGGATAGTTCGCGAAGCCCACGGTGACCTGGCGAAACTGTGAGTTCGCCGTGCTGATCACACTCGCCTCCCCATCGCTACTGCGGGTCACCTTCAGATCGCGCCAATTGGCCTCGGGTTTGAAATCATCACGCTTGTTGCGCTTCACCGTAACGACAGAAGCGATCGCTGCATCACCCTTGCGGTTCAACGCCACGCTGGTGGCGGGCAAGCGGTAGGCGCCCCTCTTCGTGCGATAGATGCCCTCAAAATGGCTGATCAGATCAGTGCGATCTCGGTTGCGATAGGCAAAGCTGGTGTAGTTACTGAAGCGGCCCGTAACGCTGTCGTAATCAATCAGATAGGCCTCACCCGAATCCACACGACTGTTGCCGCGCTTGAGCCGCTCACCCGAGCCGCCAGCAATGGTGTAGGTGCCATCTTCATTATCCCAGATGCCATAAGCAGTGTGGGTCACCAATGGATCACGTTGCCCCGGGTAGCGGATTGGAGTCTGCAGGCCGGTCTCGAGATCCACGATGAAGGCCGTTGAACTCAAGCTGAAGTAACCGGTGAGATCATCCACATCAGCGTTGTCGGTATTACCCACCGCCAACCCACCATCCACCGAGTGCACAAAGGTGTAAGTGCCGGACGTGCCCAACTGCGTGATGCCCTGCACACTCCGCCATCCATCCGCACTGGAACCGTCCACGGCACCGGTATAGGTAAAACCAACAATGGCGGGGTCCTCAGGCGTAGGGCTTGATCCGTTGAGATTGCGGGTGTAGGCGCCCACCAAGAGATAGGTGCCCGGGAGATCGCCACCTTTCAGCCCCTGAAGGTACGTCACCACTTCAGAGCTATTGCCAGGATTGTATTGAAAGGGTGAGGTGTACTGAAGGCGACGACCAGGCATGCGATCAGGAGCAAGAGTCCTTTCAAAGGGCTAGAGATGCTTCGCGAAGCAAGCAATATCAAACGCTTGCATGCGAAGAAAGAGACACAAAACGCGGCAAAAGCTCTACAGCCCTAATGCAATCAGATCTTTTCTCAATCCAACCTCAAGGCCGGTGGCCGCAGACTGGGCAGAGGTCACCACCGGCCACGCCCCCAGCACTTTCATCACCGCCTGCGCACATTCAGCAATCACAGCGATGGCCTTGGTATTCGCCCTCACCAAAAACCTGTTGATCCTCAAACCGCTACTGATAGGCCCCATGGCACCAACAAGCAACGGCCCATGACAGCCCAACATCGCGTGGCTAGCCTTTAGGAATCACCGCAAAGGCAGGGCCATGGGCCTCTCGCAAAAGCAGCAATACGACGTCACCCTCAATTTCTCCCGAGTTGCCAAGCCTGGCAATCCCTCCATCGGCATCAAAGGCTTTGAGGATCCGAGCAAAGCCACCGTGCCAGCCAGCAATCCTGGGGGCAGCGGCAGCACGAGCGATGAACCAAGCACAGTGGGCAATTACCAGCAGCTCGGCGCCGTTCCCTACGCCTTCGAGATCGGCCAATACGAAATCACAGCGAAGCAATATGTGACCTTCCTGAATGCCGTTGATCCAGACGGCTCCAACGAACAACTCCCCTGGACAGGCATCACCCTCTACAACAACCGCTTTTCACCCATTGAAAATCCCTACCAAGGGCAAATCATCCAGCTCAAGCACGCCAAAGATGGCCAGCACTATGCGCTAGCAGATGAGAACTGGGCCGACAAGCCAATGATGTGGGCGAATATGTTTCAATATCTCTATTTCGTGAACGCCCTCAGCAACGGCAAGGTGGTCGCCGAAAAAGGCAACAAAGCCAAAAGCCCAGAAGGATTTAACGTAAAACTCTCTACCAAATATGTTCGCTTTTCAGACGATATCCTGACGGGCGCGTACAACCTTAACGACTACAACTATGCCTACGCCCAGCGGCAGAACACAAACGGCTTCGTTTTACCCAGCGAAAACGAATGGACAAAAGCCGCTTATTATGCCAGCTCGAAAACGAACAATGGCACGCCCTACTACTACTATCCAACCAGCAGCAATCAAGCTCCTGAACCGCTGACATCTGCCTACTGGGCCTCCAGCAACAGTCAACCCTCGAGCGGGGTCAATGTGAACAACAAGGGCGAGGTTGTCAACAAAAAGCTGTCGCAATCAACGATCAACTCAAAAGGCTACGCCAACTACGACAGCCGCGTGTTCTGGGCACCGACCGACACCTCAATCGATGCGAGCAGCAACGGCAAAGCCAATGTGACCAATGTGGGCGGCGCCGCCACGCCATCACCCTGGCTCACCTACGACCAGGGCGGCAATCTCGTGGAGTACACCGACACGGTGACCGCAGCGATCCAGGCACCAGATTCAGAAAACAAAGAGAATGTTCCGGTCTACTTCAAAGTGCATGGCGGCATTGCCAACGCCAAGGAATATCAGCTCTGGATCACAGCCACGGGAACCAGCAACCCCTATGGCCAGGTATTGGGTTCGATGTATCAATACGGAGGAGCCCGTGTGGGCTTCATCCCCGGAGACAACAAACAGACCAAGAAGCGCTCTGCCGAAGCCTCATCGCTGGCCGACCCACTCACCGGCCAACGGGTTGTGACCCGAATTGATTCGGGCACCACCTACGACACCTTCTACACAACCGACACGGCTGAAGCCATCGACACCCTGAAGGATGACCAGGGCTATATCTTCCTAGCCGCTTCTTTCCGGGGCCTGAAGGCGAACAACAAAAATGCCGTTGATGTGTACAGCCTGTTCCACACACCCACGCAAACGCACTACTACACCACCAGCTCTGCCGAACGCGATCAATTAATCAGCAGCGGCAACTACAGCGGTGGGGATCTGGGCTTCCGTGCTCTTGCCCCCAGCACCGGCTCCACTGATTTCGTGCGCTACTTCAACAGCAGCACCGGCGCCTATGGCTTCTCAGCCGCCGCCGGGGACGAACAATTTTTCACCTCCCGCGGCTACGCGATCGATGGTGTGGCCTGGAGCATCTGAGCGAGGCCGGGTGAGAGCCTGGTGCGATCGCGCCCAGGCCAACCCTGAACCAGGAAACCCTGCTGTTTGAACCCGCCCAGCCGGAGGCGGGTGCGTTGCGGGCGGTGCTGGCCTTCCCCAGCACCTACACAGTGGGGATCACCAGCCTCGGCTACCAGGTGGTGTGGGCCACCCTGGCCCGCCGCTCCGATGTGGATGTGCGGCGCCTGTTCACCGACCAGGGCGACCCAGCTCACCGCTACTGCGATCTGTTCGGCCTGTCGCTGAGCTGGGAGCTGGATGGACCGGTGCTGCTGGATCTGCTCGAGCAGCAGCGCATCCCTCTTTGGGCAGCCGAGCGGGGGGATCGGGACCCAATCGTGTTCGGCGGCGGCCCGGTGCTCACCGCCAACCCCGAACCACTGGCACCGTTTTTCGACGTGGTGCTGCTCGGTGACGGGGAGCTGCTGCTGCCCGCCTTCATCGACGCCCTGCAGGCATGTCGCGAAGCCCCTCGACCCGAACGGCTGCGGCGGCTGGCCCAGGTGCCGGGTGTGTATGTGCCGGCGCTCTATGCCCCCCGCTACGGCGCAGATGGGGAGCTGTTGGCGGTTGAGCCCACCGAAGCAGGCATCCCGGCTACGGCGGCCAAGCAAACCTGGCGCGGCAACACCCTCAGCCATTCCACGGTGATCACACCGGAGGCGGCATGGCCTGATATCCACATGGTGGAGGTGGTGCGCAGCTGCCCAGAGCTCTGCCGCTTCTGCCTCGCGAGCTACCTCACGCTGCCCTTTCGCACCCCAAGCCTTGATGACGGCCTAATCCCTGCGGTGGAAAAGGGTCTCACCGCCACACAGCGCCTCGGGCTGCTGGGGGCATCGGTGACCCAGCACCCTCAGTTCGCCGATCTCTTGCAGTGGCTGGATGGCGATCGCTTCGAGGGCACGCGGGTGAGCGTGAGCTCGGTGCGGGCCGCCACGGTGACGCCCGAGCTGGGGCGGATCCTGGCCAAACGGGGCAGCAAATCGCTCACGATCGCGATCGAGAGCGGCAGCGAGCGCATGCGTGAGGTGGTGAACAAGAAGCTGGCCACCGAGGAGATCTATGCAGCCGCCCGCTACGCCAAAGAAGGTGGCCTCAGCGGCCTGAAGCTTTACGGAATGGTGGGGCTGCCGAGCGAAGCAGAGGCCGATGTGGAGGCCACCGCCGAGCTGCTGCTGGCCCTAAAAAAAGCCACTCCCGGGCTGCGGCTGTCGCTCGGGGTCAGCACGTTTGTGCCCAAGGCCCACACGCCCTTTCAGTGGCAAGGAGTCCGCGTTGAAGCCGAGAAGCGGCTCAAGCTGCTGGCCAAGCGGCTCAAGCCCAAGGGCATCGAATTGCGCCCCGAGAGCTACGGCTGGAGCGTGATCCAGGCCTTGCTCTCCCGCAGCGACCGCCGCCTAGCTCCGGTGATCGCTGCCGCCCGCGGCCGCCACGAAAGCCTGGGGGGGTGGAAGCAGGCTTATCGGGCCGTGCGGGAAAGCGAGGCCTCAGCCGAGGCACCACTACCGCCACCGTGGGAAGAGGTGATCCACGCCAACTGGGAACCGGGGCGGGTGCTGCCCTGGGAACACCTAGAGGGACCGTTGCCCAAAGCCACCCTGCTCAAACACCAGCACGAGGCCCTGGACTAGGGAACCAACAGCGCAGGCCCGCGAGCAGGATCCAGCCAGCGATGTTGATGCGGCTGTCGTAGATCGGAATGTCACTGGCATGGAGCATCGCCAGCACCAGCACCGCCGCCCACCAGGCCCGATCGAACACCGGGCCTTGCACCATGCCCTGGCGGGCACCGCGAATCAACAGCCAGAGCACCAAGCCCACCAGCAGCACCGCCGCCGGGAGGCCATGGCTGATGGCCAAGTCGAAAGCGATGTTGTGGGGATGCCCATGCCACCGGCCGGTGCGCAGGGGATAGATCACGCTGAAGGCCGCCGCGCCCCAGCCCAGCCAGGGGCGCTCAGCGATCAAGCCTGCCGCCACGCTCCATTGGGTGATCCGCAGCGAAGCCCACTTGCGCTGGCTGTGGTGATTGAGGTCGTTGAGGCGGCCCCAGATCGATTGGGGCACCAAGGCACGCGCAGGATCCTGCAAGAGGGCAGGGATACCGGGCAAGGTGGCTAGGGCCACCGGTAGCAGGGTCAGCAGCAGCAAGGGCAACAACCACAACCAACTGGCAGGACCAGCCACCAGGGGCACCGCCAGCAGCATCGCCCCCCAGGCATTGCGGGAATCGGTGAGATAAAGGGCCCCCACCTGTACCGCCGCCAAAGCCAGCACCACCCATAGGCGCCAGCTGCTTCCGGCGGCACGGTCGCGCCAGCGCCGCCAACAAGCCAGCAGCGCCGCCAACAGCAGCGGCCAGGTCAGCGACAACCAGGCAGCCGTGATGTTGGCGTAATCGAACAGGCCCGAGAGCCTCCCGCGGGGGTTCCCCCCCTGCTTGAGGTGCCAGATCACGGCCCCGCCAAGCATCTGCCAGGGTCCATGCCAGCCCAACCACAGCTGGCCCAGACCGGTCACCAGCACCGGCACCGTGCCCGCCACGAGGGCCAGGGCAGCGCGGCGACGCCCTGGAGAATCCGCCAGATAGGGCTGGAAGCCCCAAAAGGCCCAGAAGAAAGGCAACCAATTGAACAGCCCCAACCAGGCCAACGAGGGTGGATACGCCGGTAGAGCCGAAACACGCAGGCTGGCGGCGGCGGCTCCCAGCACCATCAAGCCAGCGATCAGAGCCAGCACACCGTTCACCCGGTCGTGCCACCAGGGGCTGCGGCGACGACTGCCCTGGATCAGGGCCACCAACAGCAACAAGCCTGCAAAGAGGGCGCTGGAGGGCAGCACGAACACACCCAGCTGGAAACATCGCCAGCCGAGGCGATCGGCCTGGAGCGGCCGCTGGCCGTCGAGCCGTTGAAGCAGAGCCTTCACTCAAACACCGCCGTGCGGCCGCGATACACCATCACCTGGCGTTTGAGATGCAGCCGCACCGCCCTGGCCAGGGCGAGGCGCTCGGTGTCGCGCCCCTTGCGGATCAAATCATCCACTTCATCGCGATGGCCCACCGACACGGTGGACTGGGCAATGATCGGCCCCGCATCCAAGTGCTCGGTCACGTAGTGACCGGTGGCACCGATCAGCTTCACACCTCGCTCCCAAGCGCGGTGATAGGGCTGAGCCCCCATAAAGGCCGGCAGGAAGGAGTGGTGGATGTTGATCACCCGGTGAAAGGCATCCGGGGGATCAAAAGCCGCCAGGAAACGCGGAGTGAGCACCTGCATGTATTTGGCCAGGATCACCAGCTCAATCCCGTGCTCCGCCAGCAACTCCAGCTGCCGGGCTTCCGCCTCCTCGCGGTTGGCGTTGCTGATCGGCACATGCTCGAAACGCGCGCCGAACTCTGCGGCGATGGATGCCAGATCCGGGTGGTTCGCGATCACCAGCGGCACCCGCATCGGCAGCTCACCGGTGCGTACGCGCCAGAGCAGATCCAGCAGGCAATGATCCTGCTTGCTCACGAAGATGGCCACGGCGGGCTTCTCATCCGAGAAGGTCACCTTCTGCTCCCCGCGCAACCGCTCAGCCAGAGCCACCGCCGCAGGTGCGATCGCCTCGCGGGGCAAGCCGAAGCCCTCCAGCTGCCACTCGATGCGGCTCAGAAACAACCCGGCGCCTTGGTCGCTGTGGTGATCGGCATGCACGATGTTGCCGCCGTTGCCTGCCACCCACCCGGAGAGCTCCCGCACCAGACCGGGCTGGTCCGGGCAGATCATCTGAAGGATGGCCGTGGCAGCCGTCATGGCGAGGCGGGGCGCTGCCCTGAAACCATGGATTCTGCCGGCCGGTTGCTCACAGCCGGTTGCAGGTCGCGCCACAAGCGCTCCTGGGCCAAAACCCCTGGGTAAAGTCCCGCAATCAAGCTCCGATTCCATGGCTGCTCAGTCGATGTCCGCGCTGATCACCCGTTTGTCATCCACCCTGCGCAGCCTTGCCCTCGTAGCCCTGGCTCTGGTGCTGAGCTTCGGCCTCACCGCCTGCAGTGGCGGCAAGGCCAAGGCCCCCACCCTCAGCGCTGAAGACATCGCGGTGATCGAACGCCAAGCCGAAGGCTTTTTGTCGGCCCGCAACCGCCTGCCTGAGCTGGCCACCCTGGTGAATGAGCGCGACTGGACCTTCACCCGCAACCTGATCCACGGCCCGATGCAGGAAGTGGGCCGCGAGATGCTCTACATCAACCAGCGCCTGCTGCCCGCCGAGCGCCCCGAAGCCAACAAGCGCGCTGACGCCCTCAAGGAAGCTCTGGCCGAGCTCGATGAAGCCGCCCGCCTGCAGGACGCCAACAACCTGAGCAAGGCCTACATCAAGGTGGCCAGCGGCTTTGGCCTCTATGCGCAGGTTCTGCCCGCCCAGGTGCAAGCTGATCTGAAGCAGGCCTGATTCAGCCTCCTCACATCATCAGTTCGATCGCAACGCCCACCCGCAGGCCCACGTCGATCTCTGTGATCGGTGCCGGCGTGGTGGGCCTTTCTGTGGCCTGGTGGCTCAGCGAACATGGCCATCGCGTGGCCCTGATCGATCCAGCCCTGGCCCAGGGGCAGTCGAGCGAGGCAGGCAGCAGCGCCGCCTTGGGCTTGTTGATGGCGCAGATCTTCAGGCGCAGCAGTGGCCGGGGCTGGCGGCTGCGCCAGCAATCGCTGGCGCTCTGGCACAGCTGGCGTGAACAACTCGAGCGCCGCGGCCATTCCATTCCGCTGCGGCCGGGGCTGCTGCAGCTGGCCGCCAACGCGCAGGAGTGGCAGGCGCAACAGGAGCTCGTGCAGCAGCGCCAGCGGCAGGGCCTGCCTCTGCGCCTGGTGCAGCAGCCGGAACTGGAAACCCTCAAGCCCGCACTGCCCGCCGCCGCGATGGGTGGCCTGCTCTCCCCAGACGACGGTCAGATCGATCCGATGCCAGCGATGGAGGCACTCTTGAGCGATGCCCGGCGACAGGGCCTAGACACGCTGGCTAAGCCCGTGCTGCGGATCGAGCGGAGCGGCGCCAGCGAAACCGAGCGCTGGTGTGTGCACACCAGCTCGGGCCAGAGGCGCCTCAGCCATTGGCTGGTGATCGCGGCAGGCCTGGGCAGCCCGGCGCTATTGGCACCCCTTGGCCACGCGCGCCCCCAGAGCCCCGTGCTCGGTCAAGCCCTGGAGCTGCAATTACCGGCCGACTGCAACGCAGAGCTCTGGCCTGGAAGCATCAGCTGGGGTGGCATCAATCTGGTGCCGAGGCCCAGTGGCCGGCTCTGGCTGGGGGCGACGGTGGAACCCGGCAACACCACAGGCTCACCCGAGGCGCTGGAGGAGCTGCTGCAGTTAGGCGGCCATGCCCCGGCCTGGCTGCAGCAGGCCGATGTGGTGCGGCACTGGCAGGGTTTGCGCGCCCGCCCCGACAACCGCCCGGCCCCACTGCTCGAAGCCCTGGAGCCAGGGCTACTGCTCACGAGCGGCCACTACCGCAATGGCGTGCTGCTGGCACCGGCCAGCGCGGCCTGGGTGCTGGAGCAGATCCAATCCTCGGAACCTTTACCTCGTCTTTAAGTCACAGTCTGATCTTGCACATAGGGTCAGTTCAGGGTCGCTACATCACGACCACCCGCGACTACATCTCTGCATATGCGCCGCACCACCACTGCACGTGTCGTCACCGGCCTAGCCGGCGTTGCCGCCAGTTTGAGCCTCGTGTCCTGCTCGATCGGGGGGGGCGGTGGCCCCAGCGGAAACCTCTCTGGTGCAGGCGCCTCGTTCCCAGCAGCCATTTATCAGCGCTGGTTCCAGGAGCTGGCCGAGCAGGGCGTGAAAGTGAACTACCAGTCGGTGGGCTCGGGAGCTGGCGTGCGCCAGTTCACGGCCGGCACCGTGGATTTCGGTGCATCCGATGCGCCGATGAAAGCTGAAGACATCGCCAAGGTGAGCCGCGGTGTGCTGCAGATCCCGATGACCGCCGGCGCCATTGCTGTGGCCTACAACAACCCCAGCTGTGATCTCAAGCTCAGCCAGCAGCAGCTCGCTGAGATTTTCCTGGGCAAGATCACCAACTACAGCCAGCTGGGCTGCGCTGATCAGAAGCTCACCGTGGTGCACCGCTCGGATGGCTCAGGCACTACTTACAACTTCACCAAGCATCTGGCCGCCATCTCAGATGCCTGGAACAACGGTCCCGGCAGCGCTAAAACCGTGGCCTGGCCCACCGGCGTTGGGGCTAAGGGCAATGAGGGCGTCGCCGCTCAGCTCAACCAGGTGGAAGGTGGCCTGGGCTATGTGGAAGCGGCCTATGTGAAGGGCAACCTTCAAGCTGCTGCCCTCACGAATGCATCCGGCGAGGTGGTGAAGCCCACCAGTGCCACCGAAAGCGAAGCACTGGGGTCAATCGATCTGGGCCCCGAGCTGATCGGCGGCAACCCCAACCCACTAAAGGGCTACCCGATCGTGACCTTCACCTGGATCCTGGCCTACAAAAACGGCAACGGCCCCAACACTGAACTGCTACGTAAGGCCTTCAATTTCATGCTCTCCGAGCAGGCCCAGGCCCAGGCTCCCGAGCTCGGGTACGTGACCATGCCCCCCGCCGTGATTGAGAAAGCCAAGGCTGCTGTATCACAGATCGGCGAATAATCAGCAGGAGCTCAGAGGCAGCGGAGCTCAAGCTCTTCAAAACAAGGGGGCTTGCGCCCCCTTTTCATTGCATCAGCACAAGACCATCAGAACTTAAAACTGGTTTTGATCAAGGCTGCGAAGTTATTGAACGTGCTATCCACACTGGATGATCCACGCCCACTGAGGGCACCATAAGGTCGACTGAGATAAAACACAGCCGGCGTCACAGAGATATTGTCAGTTACCTGAAACTTGTACCACCACTCCCAAGCATAATTGCCATCCGTAGCAGGAAGGTCAACGCCGCTGGTTACAAAGGTGGTTTGTCCTACACCCATTCCCAAAGCATTTCCCTTCACAAAAGCATCAAGCCACTGAAGGCCAATAGACCATGACTGCGTCACAGCATGATCATCGTAATTCGCCAACGTACGATTACCCAGTGAGTCAGGTGAACCCAATTCACGAGGTGCATAGCCGCTCGATGAGTTGCCTTGGCTCACATTCAAACCCCACCCCACGCTGATCGAAGGGATCCATCCACTCTCAGCAGGCTGCCAATAGGCACTCAGGCCCAATGAGCTTGTGCTATCTGCTGTAGCAGGAATGTAAGAAGCCATTGGCGTTCCCGCACCACCGTAAACCTGGCCATAATCAAACGGAGATGTGTAGGTGTAAGCAACAGCAGCACCCCACTGGTCTGCGGTATAACCGAGCTGAACGGTTCCCGTTTCATTGGAATAGCGAGTGCCGATACCCCCCTTATCACTCCCCCAGCCGCTGCTATTGCCAGCGTTCCCAGTGGCCGCCACATAGTTCACACTCAGACTCCAGCCATTCTTCTGATACCAGAGGCCTGCACCAGCTCCAAGATTGAGGCTGTAGGTACCAGGGGCACCACCACGCGTAAAGAAATCAAGCACCGTGTCAGCGGGGTACACACTTGGCCAAAGCGCCAACATGTCGTCCTGGCGAACCCGACCACCCACGGTGGCCGTCACATGCTCCCCGATTGGGAACTGATAAAAAAGACGATTAACGGCCAGCACGTTCTCACAGCTCAGGCCAGCGGCACATGCATCCTCTTGAAAGGCAACCTCCAGCTGCTGCTGATGATCACCATCACCAAAACCAGAACTTGCAAAGTTCCCCGCCCTCAAGGTGGTGCGCAGCAGATCTCTTCCTGTAAAGCTGGTATCAAAATTGAGACGAACATCATAGTTAAATGTCGTGGCACCCTCCTCAGTGCGGTACTGATCAACAGCCGCGCGATTACTGCCACCGAAGTTCATCGCACCAAGCACGAATGTGGCCGCACCTGAGAGCTTGGTGGTGGTGGAGAACTGGGTGGCTTCCAGTTCGCCCACTTTGGCCTCGAGGCCATCCACGCGGCCCTTCAGCACAGCGAGTTCCTTTTCGAACTCCTTCATCAGACGCTTCAGCTCGTCGGTCACGTCGGTGATCCGGTCGAGGCAAGCGTTCAACAAGGCGGCCGCTTCAAAGCGGGTCATTGCACGGTTGCCGCGGTAGGTGCCGTTGGGGTAGCCGGCCACACAGCCGTAGCGCTCGATCAGGTTGCCCAGAGCCTGATAAGCCCAGTCAGTGGGCTGCACGTCAGAGAACTGGGTGATCGATGTCACCTGCTCCAGGCTGTCGCGTGACGCAGTGAGGTTGTACTGGCTAACGCCAGAGATATTAAGATCAGCAGCGGATGCAGCCACAGGAGCCATCAGGCCCAGGGCAGCCGACATCGCAACGAAGACTCTCGATTCCGGCATGCCGCTTGGATGATTGCGCCCACGGTGAAGGGCGCGCAGCGGATGACAGAGCTCCGGGGCCAGCGCAGGAAGTGGGGCTGTCATGAAAAAACCCCGGCAGCTGCCGGGGTTGATGAGTCAGCGGGAATGGCTCACTTCGATTCAGTGAATTCGGCGTCGATCACGTCATCGCTGGCGGCGTCAGCGTTACCTGCACCGTTGCCGTCGGGAGCAGCGGCACCTTCAGCACCTGCGGCCTGCTGGTACACAGCCGCACCAGCGGCGTAGAGGGCCTGCTGCAGGGTTTCGAGCTCCGACTTCATGGTGTCGTAGTCCTCCTTCTCGATCGCCTCCTTGAGCTTGGCGGAGGAGGCCTCCACCTTGCTCTTGTCCTCGGCGCCCACCTTGTCGCCCAGTTCGCCCAACTGCTTCTCGGCCTGGTACACGAGGGTTTCGGCCTGGTTCTTCAGGTCGATGCGCTCGCGCTTGTCCTTGTCGGCGCTGGCGTTGGCTTCAGCGTCCTTCACCATCTTCTCCACCTCGTTGTCGCTGAGGGTGGAAGCACCGGTGATCGAGATGCTCTGCTCCTTGCCGCTGCCCTTGTCCTTGGCGGTCACGCTCAGGATGCCGTTGGCATCGATGTCGAAAGTCACTTCGATCTGAGGCACACCACGGGGGGCCGGGGGGATGCCATCGAGGCGGAAGGTTCCAAGCGACTTGTTGTCGCTGGCCATCTCGCGCTCGCCCTGCAGCACGTGGATTTCCACGTTGGTCTGCCCGTCGACAGCCGTGGAATACACCTCCGACTTCTTGGTGGGGATGGTGGTGTTGCGGGGAATCATCTTCGTCATCACACCGCCCAGGGTTTCCACGCCCAGGGACAGGGGGCTGACGTCGAGCAGCAGGATGTCCTTCACCTCACCGGCGAGCACACCGCCCTGAATGGCGGCGCCCACGGCCACCACCTCGTCGGGATTCACGGTCTGGTTGGGGTCTTTGCCGGTGACGCGCTTCACCAGCTCAAGCACCGCGGGGATCCGGGTGGAACCACCCACCATCACCACTTCGTCGAGCTCGGAGGAGGAGAGCTTGGCGTCTTTGAGGGCCTGCTCCACCGGCACGCGGCAGCGGTCGATCAGCTTGGAGGCCAGCTCCTCGAACTTGGCGCGGGTGAGGGTGAGATCGAGGTGCTTGGGGCCCTCGGGGGTGGCCGTGATGAACGGCAGGTTGATCTCGCTCTGGGTGGCGCTGGAGAGTTCAATCTTGGCTTTCTCAGCGGCCTCAGTCAGACGCTGCAGGGCCTGCTTGTCGGCACGCAGATCAATGCCTTCGTTGGCCTTGAACGTGTCGGCCAGGTGATCCACGATCACCTTGTCGAAATCGTCGCCGCCCAGGTGGGTGTCACCGGAGGTGGAGAGCACCTCGAACACGCCGTCGCCCACCTCGAGCACGGACACGTCGAAGGTGCCGCCGCCCAGGTCGAACACGAGGATGCGCTCGTTGCTCTTTTTGTCGAGGCCGTAGGCCAGTGCAGCCGCCGTGGGCTCGTTGATGATGCGCAGCACCTCGAGACCGGCGATCTTGCCGGCGTCCTTGGTGGCCTGGCGCTGGGAGTCGTTGAAGTAGGCGGGAACCGTGATCACCGCCTGGGTGACGGTTTCACCGAGATACTTGCCGGCGTCTTCAGCCAGCTTGCGCAGCACCTGGGCGCTCACCTCTTCAGGGGCGAACTGCTTGCCCAGAACCGGGCACTTCACCTTCACGTTGGAGCCAGCCTTTTCAACGCCGTAGCTCACTTCCTTCGATTCTTCGTTCACCTCGTCGACACGGCGGCCGATGAAGCGCTTCACCGAATAGAAGGTGTTCTCCGGGTTCATCACCGCCTGGCGCTTGGCGATCTGACCCACCAGCTGATCCTGGTTCTTGGTGTAGGCCACCACAGAGGGCGTGGTGCGGAAGCCCTCGGCATTGGCGATCACGGTGGGCTTGCCGCCCTCCATGACCGACACGCAGCTGTTGGTGGTGCCAAGGTCGATACCGACAACCTTGCCCATGGATGTCCTCTGAACTGGAGGCATCCTCAACAGCGGGCCCCTGCTGGGGCTAGGTGTGGTTGCCGAACAGCGCCCGACCCAGCGTGACCGGCTTCACCAGCATCCGCGGCACCACTGCCCTCGTGGGGGTGCTGGGCGAGCCAGTGCATCACTCGCTCTCACCGGTGATGCAAAACGCGGCGCTGCAGACCATGGGGCTCGACTGGGCCTTCCTGGCCCTACCCGCCCCCGCCGCTGAGCTGGCCGCCGTGGTGCGAGGCCTCGAAGCCATGAACTGCCGCGGCCTCAACGTCACCATCCCCCACAAGCAGGCCGTGGCCAAGCTCTGCCGCGAGCTCAGCCCCCTGGCCCAGCGACTGGGCGCCGTGAACACCCTGGTGCCCATCGCCGGTGGCGGCTGGCATGGCACCAACACCGATGTGGAGGGCTTCTGCGCACCGCTGCGACGCAGCGCCTCGAACTGGAGCGGCAAGCGGGCGGTAGTGCTGGGTTGCGGCGGTAGTGCCCGCGCCGTCGTGGCGGGCCTGGTGCAGCTGGGGTTCAACGACATTCAGCTGGCGGGGCGGCGACCGGAAGCCCTCGCCGCGTTTCTCGCCGACTGCCAGCCCTGGGCACCCCAGCTCCAGGCCCTGCCCTGGAGCAGCGATGGGCTGGCGCTGGCGGATGCGCTCAACCAAGCCAGCCTGGTGGTGAACACCACGCCGGTGGGCATGGCCTCGGCGAGCAACCCCCAGGCCGCGGAAGCCTGCCCCCTGAGCGATCGCCACCTCGCAGCTCTGCAGCCCAGTTGCTGGGTGTACGACATCATCTACACACCGCGCCCCACCCAACTACTGCAGCGGGCCGCCAGCCGAGGCTGCCGCAGCCTCGATGGGCTGGACATGCTGGTGGAGCAGGGCGCGGCAGCCCTGCGCCTCTGGAGCGGCCGCAACGATGTGCCGGTGGAGGTGATGCGCCAAGCACTGCTTGAGCAGCTGCCATAGCCTCAACAGCATTGGTGAGAGCGTGATGGGCGACATCCCTTGGTGGCAACGGTTACTGGCGCTGCTCGCCTACCTGCTGCCTTGGAGCGACGCCCTGCCCTTCGGCGAATCGCTCGACAACATCTTTCCCGCACTGCAGTGGCTGGTCGTGCCGGCGATCCCGCTGCTTCTGCTGGAGAACAGCGTGCCCTTCGGTGGTTTCCTGCTGTTCCTAGTGCTGTTCCTGGCCGTGGTACGCAACCCGCGTATCCCCTACTTCCTGCGCTTCAACGTGCTGCAGGCGATCCTGCTCGACATCGTGCTGGTGGTGCTGTCACTTGCCTTCCAGCTGCTGCGCCTGGGCAGCCTTGGCTTTGCCGGCCGCACCCTGGCCAACACGGTGTTTCTGGGGATGTTCGTGCTGCTCCTGTTCGCCGTGGTGCAGTGCATCCGGGGCAAGGAGGCCGATGTGCCGAGCCTCTCGGAAGCCGTGCGCATGCAGCTGTAGGGTGGACGATCCGCCGCTGGAGAGCAGGGGCCCAGCCTCGGCCCACCAGCCACCGTTCCCTTCGGCGTCCACGTCGGATCGCGCAAGCCATGTCGCAGCCCTACTACGAAACGATGTACATCCTTCGTCCGGACATTCCGGAAGAAGAGGTGGAAACCCATGTCACCAAATACCGCGATCTGGTGACGGAAGCCGGCGCTGAGGTGCTCGATTGCCAGATGCGCGGCAAGCGCCGCCTGGCTTATCCGATCGCTAAGCACAAAGAAGGCATTTACGTGCAGCTCGCCCACAACGGCGACGGCCAGCAGGTGGCCGCCCTCGAGAAGGCGATGCGCATCAGCGAAGACGTGATTCGCTATCTCACCGTGAAGCAAGACGGCCCTCTCCCTACCCCCCGCAGCGGCCCCGTGGCCCAAGCCAGCAGCGACGCTGCTGCGCTGCAGACCAGCGAAGCCTGATCGCTTCTCACAGATTGAATCCCGACCAAGCCTTCGTTAAGGTTTGGTCGGTTTTTTATGGCTGGGCTGCGGGCGGTGGACGACACAATCACCGATCGGCAGCCTGAACAAAACCAGGCCATGGCTGCGCAACCAGCCGGGCTGAACCTGAGTGAGCAACAATTGCAGCTCGCCCTCGCCAGTGCCGAACGCAAACTGGCTGAAGCAAGGCTGCAGATCGCTGAGTTGGAATCGCTGCTCGACGAGATCCCAGCGATCTTTGAGCGCAAGTTTGAACAGCGCCTTCAACCGGTGCTGGAGCGGCAAGAGCGATTGCTCGACGACAACACTGAACTGCGCCAACAGATTCAACTGCTGGCGCCGAGGCCTGGTGAGGTGCGGCTGCGCTTCAATCCCAGCGACGGGCAGCCCAGCACCGATCTGTCGTTACCGCAGCTGCCCAGCCGGCCGGCGATTCGGCGCATGGGCCGAGCCGATCAGCCAGGGCCACGCGCTGCCTGAGTCGGGACAACACCAGCCTCAGCGCTGGCTGGCGGCCCAGAGACGGGTCGGCAGCCCCCACACGTAGATGAAGCCCTCGGCGGCGCGGTGATCGAACTGATCGCCGGCGTCGTACGTGGCCATGTCAGGCACATAGAGGCTGTTGGCGCTGCTGCGGCCCACCACGGTGGCGTTGCCCTTATGCAGCCTCACCTTCACCGTGCCGTTCACGGTGCGCTGGGTGCGCTCGATGAAACCATCGAGGGCGTCCTTGAGCGGGCCATACCAGAGGCCCTGATACACCTGATCTGCCCACTGCTGCTCGAGCTGGCGCTTGCTGCGCAGCACATCGGCAGCGAGGGTGAGGCTCTCCAGCTCCTGGTGGGCCTTGATCAGCAGCAGCAGCCCCGGGGTTTCATAGATCTCGCGGCTCTTGATGCCCACCACCCGGTTTTCGATCATGTCGAGCCGGCCGAAACCGTGGCTGCCGGCCAGCTCGTTGGCGCGGCGAATCAGGCTCACTGGATCAAGGTGCACGCCATCGATGCTCACCGGGTTGCCTTGCTCAAAGCCGATCTCCACCACCTGAGGCTGATCGGGCGCCGCATCCACACTCACGGTGAGGGCATAGATCTCCTCAGGCGGCTCCACGTTGGGATCTTCCAGCGGGCCTGCCTCGATGGAACGACCCAGCAGGTTGAGGTCGATCGAATAGGGCGACTTCTTGCTCACGGGCGAGGGGATGCCGCAGCGCTCGCCGTAGGCGATGGTTTCCTCACGGCTCATGCCCCACTCCCGGGCCGGGGTGAGCACCTTCAGGTCGGGCGCCAGGGCACCGATCGCCACATCGAAACGCACCTGGTCGTTGCCCTTGCCGGTGCAGCCATGGGCCACGGCATCCGCACCCACTTCACGGGCAATCTCCACCAAACGGCGCGCAATCAGGGGCCGGGCCAGGGCCGTAGAGAGGGGATAACGACCTTCGTAGAGCGCATTGGCGCGGATCGCCGGGAAGGCGAAATCCCGAATAAACGGCTCGATCAGGTCTCCAACGATCGACTGGCTGGCCCCGGAATCCAGCGCCTTTAGGCGGATCGGCTCCAGCTCATCGCCCTGGCCCAGATCAGCGGCGAAGGTGATCACCTCCTCCACGCCCCACTCGTTCTTCAGGTAGGGGATGCAGACACTGGTGTCCACACCGCCGGAATACGCCAGCACAGCCTTCTTGGCCCGGCCCATCAACGCTCTCCATGCACGCAATCGACCGATTCTCCCTTGTCGCCGTGGCGCCGCATGCGCGCTACCAATAGAGCCGCCATCAAGGCCGGCGGCACCAGCACCAACACCAGCGCCAACAGCGCCGGCAGGCCTGGATCCGCCTGGGCCCAGGCCTGCTCCAGCAGGGGCGTGGGCCAACGCCAGCCCGCGGCCACCAGCAGAGCGCTCAGCAAGAGCGCCAACAGCCAAGGACCCAGCAGGGAGCGCAGGGTATGCAGAGCGGAAGAGGCCAGAGCGGCTCAGGAGGGGGACTCCGATAGGATGACGGATTGGCTCGCGCTGGGATGCCTACCCGGCCGCCAGCCGTTCGTGCCATAGCAGCCCTAGCCGTCAGCAATGAGCAGCAACCTCAGCACTAGCCTCAGCCAGCTGGATGGGATCAACCCGTCGCTCACCCGCTACGGCCGCAACGAGCCGGCTCCAGTGCTTCCCCTGCGCGAAGAACCAGATCTGCTCAGCTGGCTGGAGAGCAGCGGCCGCCTGGTGGCCGATGAGGAAACCGCCAACAGCGATGTGAGCACCGTGGAAGAAGAAGAGCTCTCGGCGCTGATGGGCGAGAAAGAGGAGTACAACGCCGCCGATGAACAGAACGAGGAAGACTGGGAAGACTGACTCCTCAGCACCCTTGATCTCCCCCACCAGGCTGATCGCCTCCATGCCCAGCAACAGCCGCTCCCTGGCGCTGTTGCTGGGCTTGTTGCTGCTGGGGCTGAGCGCCCTCTGCGACTGGTTCAGCCAGGCACCGCAGCTGGCACCACCGCTGTTGATCAGTGCCGCCGTGAGCGCCCTGCTCTGCGCCTGGGGGGTGCCGCAGCTGCGACGGCTAAAGCTCGGCCAAGTGATCCGAGAGGAAGGGCCACAAGCGCACCAGAGCAAGGCAGGCACCCCCACCATGGGCGGCCTGCTGGTGGTGCCGGTAGGCGTGATCGCTGGCGGGCTGGTGGCACCGGCCGACGATCGGCTAATGGCGGTGGCAGCCATCACCCTGACGTCGATGGCCATCGGCGCCATCGACGATTGGCGCAGCCTCACCAAACGCCACAACACGGGCCTCAGCCCCCGCGGCAAATTGCTGCTGCAAGCCCTCAGCGCGATCGCTTTTCTGGCCTGGGCCCATTGGGATGAGCAGATCGCACCGTTCATCGCCCTCCCCCTGGGCTGGGTGCTGCCGCTGGGGTTGCTGATCTTGCCGCTGGGGCTGTTTGTGTTTCTGGCTGAAAGCAACGCCACCAACCTCACCGATGGCCTCGATGGCCTGGCGGCGGGCTGCGGCGCCATCGTGTTTAGCGGCCTGGGCATTCAGCTGATGCTGAGGGGCCATGAGGGTGATCCCGCCATGGCGGGCTTTTGCGCAGCGATGGCCGGCTGCTGGCTGGGGTTTCTGCTGTTCAACCGGCACCCGGCGCGGGTGTTCATGGGCGACACGGGCTCCCTGGCGATGGGCTCGGCCCTGGCAGCGGTGGCCTTGCTCAGCAACAGCCTCTGGCCGCTGCTGCTGATGGGCGGGGTCTTCCTGGCGGAATCCCTGTCGGTGATCGTGCAGGTGTGGGTGTTCAAGGCCACCAAAAACCCCGCCACCGGTCAGGGCAGGCGCGTGTTCCGGATGGCACCGCTGCACCACCACTTCGAGCTGGGCGGCGCCAGCGAGCAGCAGGTGGTCGTGGGCTTCTGGCTGATCAGCCTGATACTGGTGATAGCGGGTCTGGTGCTGCTCCCCTGATGGCTTATTTCACCTGGAAGGAGGCCGGTCTTACGGCCGATTGCGCAAGCCTCGAGGCGATGGCGGCCCGCTTTGAAGAAGCTGCAGCGCTGATGCGACGCATGGCTTCCGAAGGCTTTGTGCTGGAGCGTCATTGCGATGGTCAGCACATCACACATCACGCAACCTCCGTGTTTGCCGCCTATGGCTTCATTGACGAACAATCACCGGTGCGGCAGCTCGACCTGATCGATCCGGCCTAACCCTCCAGCCCATCAACCAGGGCGGCGCAAATAGCCCACCAGCCACACCACGATGAAAGCCAGGGATGAGAGGCCCAGGTACACAAGCGTCCAACGCTGCAGGGTGTCGATACTCAGGCCGTTGAGCAGGCCATTGGCAGCATCACCGGCTGTTGCATAGGCCAGCGGGAGGAACAGCAGCACAGGAAGGCGCCGGGGCAGGATCGGGGCAGTCTCTCGTCTCAGCCGCGGCCATGGCCAGCCCTACCTTTCCGCGCACCTTGATGCTGCTCGGGAGCGGCGAGCTGGGCAAAGAGGTGGCGATCGCCGCTCAGCGTCTCGGCTGTCGGGTGATCGCCGTGGATCGCTACGCCGGTGCGCCCGCCATGCAGGTGGCCGATCAGGCCGAGGTGGTGGCCATGACCGACCCCGAGGCGCTGAAGGCCGTGGTGCAGCGCCACCAGCCCGATGTGGTGATCCCGGAAATCGAGGCTCTGGCGGTGGATGCCCTGGCCGAGCTGGAGGGAGGGGGCATCACCGTGATCCCCACAGCCCGGGCCACCGCGGTGACCATGAACCGCGATCGCATCCGCGATCTGGCGGCCAGTGAACTGGGCTTGCGCACAGCCCGTTTCGCCTACGCCGAGAGCGCCGAGGAGCTGGCTGCCGCCGCCGCGCCGCTGGGCTGGCCGGTGGTGGTGAAGCCGGTGATGAGCTCCTCAGGCAAAGGCCAAAGCGTGGTGAATGGCCCTGAGGGAATCGCCGCTGCCTGGGAAGCAGCCCTGGCGGGCGCCCGCGGCAGCGGCGCCCGGGTGATCGTGGAAGAGTTCCTGCACTTCGAGCAAGAGATCACCCTGCTTACGGTGAAGCAATGGGATGGCCCCACACTGTTTTGCCCCCCAATCGGCCACATCCAGGAACGGGGTGACTACCAATGCAGCTGGCAGCCGGCCCACCTGGAGTGGGAGCAGCTTGCCGCCGCCCAGACCATGGCCCTCGCGGTGACCGACAACCTCGGCGGCGCCGGCATCTTCGGCGTGGAGTTCTTCGTGTGCAGGGGCGCCGATGGCGGCAGCGAGGTGGTGTTCTCCGAGCTGTCCCCGCGCCCCCACGACACCGGGCTGGTGACGCTGGCGGGGCAGAACCTGAGCGAATTCGAATTGCATCTGCGCGCGGTGCTGGGCCTGCCGATCCCGGAGATCCGTTCCACCGGCCCGGCTGCCAGCCGCGTGATCCTGGCGGAGCAAACCAGCGCATCGGCGTGCTTCAGCGGTCTGGAGCAGGCCCTGGCCGAGGTGGATGTGCAAGTGCTGCTGTTTGGCAAGCCCGATGCACGGCCGCATCGGCGCATGGGGGTAGTTCTGGCCAGCGGCGGCAGCCTGGAAGAAGCCCGCAGCCGCGCCGATCAGGCCGCGGCGGCCATCACGGTGCTGCCAGGGGCCTGAACCAGCTGGCCGAGAGGCCCAGATGCCACTGGCCACAAGGGAAGACGCGCGATACGGTGCGCCCACGCACACCGTTCATGTCCCAGGCTCAGCCCAGTCCCGCCCCGCGCCGCCGCAATTCCGGCGGCCGGCTGAAGCCTGTGGAGCGGCAACAGCGCCGCGGCCGCAGCGGTGCACCTGCCCAAAAGGCGTCGGTGACGCCCCTGGATGAGCGGCGCCGGCCCAACAACCTTCGGCGAGGTCTGCCGCGGCTGCCTCTCTTTCTGGCGGGCATCGGCCTGGGCTATGGCCTTAATGGCCCCATTCCCCACCTAGCCACAGCGCTGCTGGCGGGGCTCCATCACCCCAACAACGTGATCGGCGCCCTGGTGGCCCCCGCTGGCATGGGGGATCGCCGCATCGTGGTCATGGGCACCGATCACGTGAGCACCAACACCGATGTGATGTTCACGGTGCAGCTCAAGGACGGCCGCACCGAGCTCACCCAGGTACCGCGTGACACCTTCATCGAATCCGAGCGCTACGGCGTGATGAAGGCCAACTCGCTGTACAGCAGTGGCGGGCCGGAGATGGTGAAGCAGGAGCTGAGCAAGCTGCTCTCGGCGCGAGTGGATCGCTATCTGGTGCTCAACCTCAATGCTGTCCAGCGCCTGGCCGATGCCATCGGCGGCGTTGAGGTGGATGTGCCGAAGCGGATGTACTACGTCGACAACAGCCAGAACCTGTACATCGATCTGTACCCGGGCCGCCAACTGCTCAAGGGAGAGGCGCTGGAGGGCTTCCTGCGTTTCCGCAACGATGAACTCGGCGACATCGGCCGCATGGAGCGCCAGAAGCTGGTGTTCAGGGAGGTCTTCAAAACATTGGCCAACCCCGCCATGGCCACCCGCCTGCCGGAGCTGATGAGCATCGCCGGCAACGACGTGCTCACCGACCTCTCCCCGGTCGATATGGGCGCCCTGGTGACCGCCATGGCCACCACCAAGCTCAGCTCAAGCCGCCTGGAGGGAACGCCCTACTGGCATGAAGACATCAGCTATTGGCTGCCGAACGTGAACCCCAACCGCGATCTGATCCTGAGCCAGGAGCAGCCGCCCCTCTGAAGCGGGTGGGGTTCAACGCCGCAGGAAGCGGTAGTGATCCAACCCCTCCAGCACACCCCAAGCCTGACGCCTGGAGGCGAAGAACACCTTGGAGCGGCGGCGCAGATCATCAAGCGAACGGTCGTGATCGCCCACCACCAACCCCAGGGCACGGCCATTCAGCAGCTCCCCATCGCCCTGCTGTGAGGCCACCACCAGCACCTGCTCCAGCGGCAAGCCCCAACGCAGGCTGAGGTGACGGATCGCTTCGGCCTTGGAGGCCCGCTGCGGCAACACATCGAGGAACCAGTGGTGGAAGAGATGGGCGCGGGCCTCGAGGCGCCCCTGCCGCAAGCGCTGGCGCACCATCTCGAGCACCCCGGCTTGGGGCGGTTGCAAGGTGTAGCTCACCTTGAAAGGGCCCTGCTGCCCCTGCGGTTGCGGCAACAGCCGCGGCGTCAGATCAGCCAGAGCCTGCTGCACGGCCTCACGCTGCCAACCATGGGCAATGTGATCGCGCCAGGCTGCATCGACAACACCGTCATCGCCGTAGCGCACGTCTGCCCCTGCCTCCAGGATCCACACCTGCGGCTGCGGAAGATGCAGCTCGTGATAGCGCAGGCTGGCTGAGGGGAAGTTGCGGCCACTGAGCATGCCGATACCGCAGCTGGTATCAGCCGCCAGACGCCGGCGCAGTTCCTGCAGGCCAGCCGGGTCGGGGGCATCCAGGCACACATCGAGATCCAGCAGCAGCAGCCGCTTCACCGGCGCCGACGGGGATGCCGGCAGCAACGGCTGCGGCCGCTGCTGCAACAGCTCCTGACAGCGGCGCTGGGCTAGGCCGAGATAAGCGCAGACATGGGCATCCCAGCTGAAGTTGCGACTCACCGCCTCGATGCCGTTGTTGCGCCAGCGGCACCAGCGCTGGGGGTCACCAGCGGCACTCTCCAGGGCCTGCTGCAGATCATCGAGATCAGTGACGTCCACCAGCTGGCCATTGGCGCAGCGCTGCAGGATGTCGCGCGGACCACCGTCATCGGTGGCCACCAATGGCAAACCGCTGGCTGCCGCCTCAAGCAGGGTGAGGCCAAAGGGTTCGGTGAGGGCAGGATTCACAAACACCCCGCCACGGCGGGCTGCCCAGCGGTAGATGGCCGGGATGTCGTCGTTGCGGTGCTGCTTGGGATAAGCGATGCGGCCGTAGAGATCAAAGCGATCCACCAGCTCAAAGATCTGCTGGAACTGATCGCGCTGCTGTTTCTCCATGGCGCGGGAATCCTCCCGGCACCCCAGCACCAGCACCAGGTTGTGGCGCTCCTGCAACAGAGCAGAACGGCCATAGGCCTCCACCAGCGCCGGCACATTTTTGCGGCGCACCGCCCTACAGATGCAGAGCAGCGGCGGCTTCGCGGGCTCCCGGAGGAAGGGGCGCATCAAGGCCGAAACGGCCTGCTCCTCTCCGCTCAGTTCCTGGGGATGGAAGCGGCGGGCATCCACCCCGGGAGGCACCACCTCCGCGTTGCCAGCCACAAACCGGTCGTATCGGCTGTATTGCTGCTCAGCTTCCTGCTGGGTGCTGGTGATCACCAACCCCGCTTGAGCGAGGGTGCGCTCCTCGGCGTCGATGCGGCGGCTGATGGCATAGCTCTGCTCGATCTGATCGTGGGCCATGCCGCCCGCCAGCAGGCGCCGCTGCTTCTCGCGACCGAGGGAATGGCCGGTGAACACCAGCGGAATGCCCAAGCGCTGCGACACCAGCGCCCCCACGTAGCCCGCATCGGCGTAGTGGGCGTGAATCCAATCGGGCCGGCGCTCCTGGGCCGCAATGTGAGCCACCACCCCATCGGCCAACTCATCGAGATAGGGCCAGAGCAGCTCCTTGCGCAAATAACGGCGCGGCCCACAGGGCAAGCGCACGATCGCGGCCCCATCACCGATGGGCTCATGGGCCTGGGCGTAATCCGAGGAAACGCGTTTGTCGTGGATCAGGCGGGTGATCACCTCAACGCGATCCACCTCAGGCCGGGCAGCCAGAGCGCGCATCAGCTCGAGCACGTAGGTGGTCTGCCCACCGGTATCGGCATCGCGCCCCAATTCGAGCTCGTGGCCACGAAACAGGCCGTGTAGATGCAGATGAAGCAGATAGAAACCCATCCGGATCTCCGGCGGTTAGCTCACCTTTAGCCGAACTTTCAAGGCTTTACTGCAAGAAATACTGAAAAGATCCCAAATTGGCGCACAAACGCTGACGTAAATAAATTAAAGATTCAAGGCTTGCCCACCAGCTTCTGGCGCAGGCCCTTGATGCGGTCACGCAGGTTGGCGGCCTCCTCAAACTGAAGATTTTTCGCTGCGCTCTTCATCTTCTCTTCCAATTGCTGGATCAGCTCCGGAAGGGCGTCAAGGGGAACTTCGTTGTGCTCAGCCTGCTCGGTGGCCTGCTCCAACTGGTCGTCGCTGAGACGGCGCGACACCTCCAAGAACGCCAGGATCGAGTTGCCGGCTCGCTTGCCCGCCGGAGAAGGGGTGATGCCGTGCCGCTCGTTGTAGGCGTGCTGGATGGCGCGGCGGCGCTCGGTTTCCGAGATGGCCTTGGCCATGGAATCGGTGAGGTTGTCGGCATAGAGGAGCGCCAACCCTTCCACGTGGCGGGCTGCACGGCCGATGGTCTGGATCAAGGAACGCTCGGCCCGGAGGAAGCCCTCCTTGTCCGCGTCGAGGATCGCCACCAGTGACACCTCCGGCAGGTCAAGTCCCTCCCGCAGCAGGTTCACCCCCACCAGAACGTCGTACTCACCGTTGCGGAGGTCCTGAATGATCTCGATCCGTTCAATTGAATGGATTTCGGAGTGGAGATAGCGCACCCGCACGCCGTTCTCCGCCAGATAGTCGGTGAGATCTTCGGCCATGCGCTTGGTGAGCGTGGTCACGAGCACCCGCTCCCGCTTATCGGCTCGGATGCGGATTTCGCCGAGCAGGTCATCCACCTGGCCGTCGGTGGGGCGTACCTCCACCACCGGATCGAGCACTCCGGTGGGGCGAATCACCTGCTCCACCACCTGGCTATCGCTCTGGCGAAGTTCCCAGTCGCCCGGCGTGGCACTCACGAAGATCGTCTGCCGCGCCTTCTCCCAAAACTCCACTCCTTTGAGCGGCCGATTATCGGCAGCTGAAGGCAGCCGAAAGCCGTGCTCGATCAGCACCTGTTTACGGGATTGATCGCCGTTGTACATCGCCTGCAGCTGACTGCACGTGACGTGGCTCTCATCCACCACCAGCAGCCAGTCGTCGGGGAAATAATCGATCAGGCACTCCGGTGGCGTGCCGGCAGGGCGGCCGGCCAGATGGCGGGCGTAGTTCTCCACACCATTGCAGTAACCCACCTGCTCCAGCATCTCGAGGTCGTAGGCGGTGCGTTGCTCCAAGCGCTGAGCTTCTAACAGCCGGCCCTGTTCGTTAAGCACATCCAGCCGCTCACGCAGTTCAGAACGGATCGCCTTGATCGCATCCGCCAACCGTTCCTTCGGCGTCACAAAGTGCTTCGCCGGGTAGATATTGATGTTCTCCAGGCTCTGCAGGATCTCGCCGGTGGTGGGATCCACGTAGCGGATCGCCTCCACCTCATCGCCAAACAGCTCGATCCGCACCAGGCGATCTTCGTAGGCAGGACCGATCTCCAGAACATCTCCGCGTACACGGAACCGGCCGCGGGAAATCTCCAGATCATTTCGGGAGTATTGGTTGTTCACCAGCTCCCGCAGCGAACCGCGCAAATTCAGGGTTTCACCAACCTCAAACTTCACCGCGGCCTTAAGGTATTCGCTAGGAATACCAAGGCCATAGATGCAGCTGATCGAGGCCACCACGATCACATCACGCCGCTCAAATAGCGACCGGGTAGCGGAGTGGCGGAGCATGTCGATCTCTTCGTTGATCGACGCCGTTTTGGCGATATACGTATCAGAGACGGGCACATACGCCTCCGGCTGGTAGTAGTCGTAATAGGAGATGAAATATTCAACGGCATTGTTGGGGAAAAATTCCCGCAACTCATTGCACAGCTGCGCCGCCAAGGTTTTGTTATGCGCTAACACCAGCGCCGGCCGCCCCGTCTGGGCGATCACATTGGCGATGGTGAAGGTTTTTCCCGTACCGGTGGCTCCCAGCAGGGTCTGATAGCGCTCACCGCCCTCCACGCCAGCCACGAGACCTTTGATCGCCGTGGGCTGATCTCCCTTGGGGCTGTAGGGAGCGTGCAGTTGGTAGGGATTAGCCATCACGCCATTCTCGGGCCGTCAGCCCAGCGCCGTGGTGCCCAAGACCACGGCAGCAATCAGAGCAACGAACAAAACCCACGGGCACGCGCGAAGGGGCCCGCAACGTGTCCATGGGTTTTAAAGCAGGCTGCCGCAGGCAGCTGTTCAAACCTGCGTCAGCCTGTGCCAGGTCGACCGCGTCAGACGGTGGCTCTGACAGCGCTGCCGAGGGCTTCGCGCAGACCGCGCACCACGGCCACCATGGCCAGCGCGTCGTTGAGCTTGTTCACAGCCGACCCCACACCCACGCCAGCAGCACCGGCGGCAATGGCCATGGACACGGTGACCGACGAGAGGCCAGAGGCGCAGAGCACCGGCACGCTCACCGCACGGCTGATGCTGTGGGCGGCGGCCAGGGTGGGAGCGGCCTTCTCGATCAAGCCCAGGCTGCCGGCGCTAAAGGGCTTGGCGCTGGTGCCACCTTCGGTCTGAATGATGTCGGCACCGGCAACCACCAAATCGGCGGCCAGTTGCTCCTGCTGATCGAGGGGCAGCACGTGAGGCACCGTGACGCTCAGCACCACCTCGGGCAGCAGCTCGCGGGTGCGGCGGGTGATCGCCAGCACTTCCTCAGCATCAAAGATGCGGCCCAGGGGATAGAAGGCGTCGTAGTTGCCGATCTCCACCATCGCGGCGCCGGCGGCCACGGCGGCAGGGAACAACTCGGGATCCACCGCGCTCACGCAGATCGGCAGGCCGCTCACCTCAGCAGCCAGCTGAACCAGAGCCGGATCGCAGGCCACGTCGATCAGATCAGCACCACCAAGACCGGCTGCGCGGCTGATGCGCTCAACGCTGGCGGCATCAAAATTGGTAAGGCCAGCGATCACCTTGAGGGCGCGCCGCTCCAGCAGGGCCGTGCGGAGGGAAGCGGGCAGCTGGGCGAGACGCGACATACCACTGCAGACAGAGTGGAGCGATTCTCCCACGCAGCATTTGGCGCAAGCCTGGAGCCGCTACCACCTGCGCCTGCACCGTTGGCTGCTGCAGCAACCGGAGCTGCTGCCCGATGGAGCCACCTTGCTGGTGGCGGTGTCAGGCGGACAGGATTCGATGGCGCTGGTGGGACTGCTCCAAGACCTGAAGCGGCTGCATCACTGGCAGCTGCAGCTCTGGCACGGCGACCACCGGCTGCGGGTTCATTCAAGCCAGCAGGCCAGCGAGCTACGCCAGTGGGCGGAGCAGCAGGGGCTGCCGGTGCAGATCGAGGTGTGGCAAGAGCCGCAACCCGCTGAGGCCGCCGCCCGCGCCTGGCGCTACAACGCCCTGGAAGCTGCCGCGCGCACCTGCGGCGCCAGCCATGTGGTGACCGGCCATACCGCCAGCGACCGAGCCGAAACCCTGCTGCTGCAACTAGCCCGCGGCAGCCACCGCCGCGGGCTAGCCAGCCTGCGGCCGCAGCGTGCCCTAACCCCGGGCCTCACCCTGGTGCGGCCCCTTTGGCTCTTCAGCCGCCTGGAAACGGCAAAGATCCGCGAGCAGCTCGACCTCCCCCTCTGGCCTGATGCCAGCAACGAGGACCCCTGCTACAGCCGCAACCGCCTGCGCCAGCAGGTTATGCCGGTGCTGGAGGAGCTTCATCCCGGAGCCAGCCGGCGCATCAGCGGCGTAGCCGAACGACTGGCCCAGGAACAACAGAGCCAGGACGAGCTGATGGATCTAGCCCTGGCAGGGCTTCTGGCGAATCGCCAAGCACCCGAGCAGGCCCTGCAGCGGCGGGCCCTGCTGGCCCTGCAAGCCGCCAACCAACGCCAGCTGCTCCAGCACTGGCTGGGCCTGCAGGGCGTCAGCCCCCTTCCGGCGGAGCAGTTGCGAAGCCTGCTCCACCGCTTAGAGCCCATGCAAGGCCCCGGCAGCCACGCCTTAGCGGGCGGCCTCCACCTGCACTGGGATCGTCAGCACCTCTGGCTGATCCACCCCAACCGGCCCTAAACAGGGGCCAGCCATCCAACCGCATGCCCAGCCCGGAGGAGCAGACCTACAGCGCTGTGGAACGGGCCTATGGCCAGGGGGATTTCGCGCGGGCGCTCGAGCTGGCCCTGGCCCTGCAACCAGAGCTGCCGGTCGGTCGCCTCGACCTGTTGGATCAGCGTCTGCAGCTGCTAATCGGCCATATCTATCTCTATGGCCTGGCCAAGCCCAGAGAGGCGGAAGCGGCTTATCAAGCGGTGCTGAAGCACTGCTCGACACCCCACTACCGCCAGCTGGCTGAGCAGAGCCTGCGGCTCTGCCGGCAGGCTGATCCTGCCGAACGACCTACGCCACAACCCAAGCCAGAGAGCCCGCCACCGGCCGAAGCAGAGGCCATCAGCGCCAGCACAACGCCCTCTGATCTCCCGGCCACACCCTGGCTGACCCAGCTGCAGGAACCCCAACAGGCCCTGGCTCAGATCCAGGCGCCATGGGCCACCGCAGAACCAACGCCCAATCCAACCCCCGTCCACGACACCAAGGAGCGCTCGCCGGAGCCCGAGCCCACCGCGGAAACAACGCCCCCGCCGCCGGTGCGTGCCGTGGCGACTGATCCTCAAGATCAACCGCTGAGCGAGAGCGAGCGCAGCGAGCTGGAACGCGGCCTGCTGCTGGTGCGGCTCTCCAACCGAATCGAATCAGCCAACCGCACCCAGCAGTGCCCAGATCAGGCCATTGCACCGAAAAATCCAGGCAGCGCGTCCCTAATCACGACCGACCAATCAGCCGAGCCAACGCCCAGCATTCACGTGAGCGCACCGAGCCTGGGTGCAGCCTGGACCCTGTTCAAACGCCACTGGCGCACGTATCTCATCCTGGAAGGCCTGGTGTTGCTGGCGGCCTTAGCGGGCGCCCTGTTGCAGCACATCGGAAATGGACTGCAGGGATTGGCAGAACTGAACCCCCTGGCGGCGCTGCTGCCTGCCATCGCCCTGGCCATCGGCGCCATCACCCTCAATCTCTGGTCAAACCTGCTGGGGGTGAGCCTGCAGATGCTGCCTGCCCTCGCCTTCCATAGCGGCAGCCATCCCAGCGCCCGAGCGATGCTGCAGATGCTGCGCAGGGATTTCTGGCGGTATGTGAGAGCCGGTGTCGTGGTGGGACTGGCCACCGCGATCGGACTGGTGCTGCTGATCGTGCCCGGCGTGTTGGTGGCGATCGCCACACCGGTGGTGATCCGGCGGGTCACATGCCATCAGCAAGCGGCCATGCCTGCTCTGATCGCGTCTGTGAAAGAGGTGGGCAGCAGCCCTGTGGGAGCCGGACTGCTCAAGTGGGAGCTGGTGGCAGGCCTGTTGATGCTGGGCTCAGTGCTGCTGTGCGGCGTTCCGCTCCTGATCACCATCCCCCTGGGGGGGATCCTGGTGCAGCACTATCTGGCGTACAGCGGACTGGGTTCGACCCGGGACTAATCCCAGGCCGAACCGACGCGATCAGCCAGCCGCAGCGGAACGGCGGCGGCGGGTCCGGCCAGCGATTTCAGGCTCTTCGCTGCGGACCGGTGTAGCCACAGCTGCAGGAGCAGGGGTAGCGGCAGCGGCAGGAGCCGGGGCAGCAGCGCCGACGGCAGCCAGCTCACGGCGGGGTTGCTGTGAACGCTCGACGCGCTCAGGACGATCGCCACGTTGGATCTCGCGAACACCGCCGCGACCACCGCGGGGAGCGGGACGGGTGTCGGGCTCGGCATCGGCGCGGCCCTTGTAGGCGGGGGTTCCACCGGGGGCTGGCTGCACCAGGCAGATAATCAGCGGCTCCACCTGGAGCTCGCGGCGCAGGCGGCGCTGCAGGCCGATCTCGATCTCGCGCTGCACGCCCATCCAGTCCACATCGGGAGCTTTGCCACCGCTGTTGCGCGACAGCTGCTGCCAACGGTTCTCGAGCACCCAGGTGATCTCGCGCTCGGCCCAAAGGCTGAGCTTGCGGGGATCAGCAGCGGTGACCACACCGCGCAGGTTCACGCGGGGTGGAGCTGCCATGACGCCATCGGTGCTGATCACCGCCAGCATCGTGATCACACCGTCGTCAGCCAGTTGCTGACGCTCTTTGAGCACGCGGGCATCCACGATGCCGTTGCGGGAGGCATCGAGAAGTTCGATGCCTGCTTTTACCGGTTCACCCGTGGCGATCGAATCAGCGGTGAGTTCCACCACATCGCCGTTATCGATGATCAGGATGTTTTCAGCTGGAACGCCCATCGATTGAGCGGTCTTGCTGTGGCACACGAGCATGCGGTGTTCGCCGTGCACCGGCACGAAGTATTTGGGCTTTGTGAGCGCCAGCATCAGCTTCTGGTCTTCCTGGAAGCCGTGGCCAGAAACGTGGATGCCCTCACCCTTGCCATACACCACCTTGGCGCCCAGCATCATCAGCCGATCGATGGTGTTCACCACGGAGATGGTGTTACCGGGGATAGGGCTGGCGGAGAAAATAATGGTGTCGGAGGTTTTCACCTGCACCTGCGGATGCTCGCCGCGGGAGATGCGACTGAGGGCAGCCAGCGGTTCACCCTGACTACCGGTCATCAACAGCAGGGTTTCACGATCCGGCAGATCACGGATCTGCTTGATCGGCACAAACAGGTCGTCCGGGGCACGCATGTAACCCAGCTCGCGGGCTTTGGCGATCACATTGAGCATCGAGCGACCCAGCAGGCCCACCTTGCGACCGTTCTTCAGAGCCAGCTCCAGGATCATCGACACCCGGTGAATAGAGCTAGCGAAGGTGGTGATGATCACCCGACCTTCGGCCTGGGAAATGTGGCGATCCAGGCAGGGGAAGACGGAACGCTCCGGCGGGCAGAAGCCCGGCACCTCGGCGTTGGTGGAGTCGCTAAACAGACAGAGAACACCTTGATCGCCGTAATGGGCTAGGCGAGCCATGTCGAAGGTTTCACCATCGACAGGGGTGTGGTCAAACTTAAAATCGCCGGTGAAGATCACCGTGCCCACGGGAGTGGTGATGGCCAGCGAGAAGCTGTCGGCCATCGAGTGGGTGTTGCGGATGAACTCCACCGAGAAGTGCTGCCCCACCTTCACCACATCGCGAGGTGCGACGGTTTGAAGAATGGTGCGATCCATCACACCGGCCTCTTCCATCTTGCCGGTGAGCATGGCCAGCGCCAGGCGCGGGCCGTGAATCACGGGGATATTGAAGTTCTTGAGGTGGTGAGCAATACCACCGATGTGATCTTCGTGACCGTGGGTCACGATCATGCCGCGAATGCGTTTCTGGTTTTCCTTGAGATAGCTGGTGTCAGGCATCACCACGTTGACGCCGTGCATGCCATCGCTGGGGAAGGCCAAGCCGGCATCCACCAGCATGATGTCGTCGCCGTATTCAAAAACGCAGGTGTTCTTACCGATCTCGTGAAGACCACCCAGGGGGATGACACGCAGACAGGGTTTCTTGGCTTGGTTCGTCATTCAGAAAAGGGGGTCCGGCGCAGCCGGAAGCAGAACGGAAACATCGAGGGAGCACACAACAAGAGGGCTCCAGTGGGCCTTGGCGTCAGGTAGGACGCAGGGCTGCCAGAACGGAAGTGAGTCGGTCGCGCACGTCGTTAGAAGCGGTTACGAGAGGAAGCCTTGGGGAACCCACCGGCCAGCCGCTGATCTCCAGGGCAGCTTTCACGGGGATGGGATTGGTGGTGCAAAACATCGCCTTACACAGCGGTAGCAGCTGTTCGTGCAAAGCCAGGGCGGTGCTGTGATCGCCGGCGAGGAAGGCCTGCACCAGCTGCTGAAGCTGATCGCCAGCCACATGGCTGGCCACACTCACCACACCCACAGCGCCAACGGCCAACATCGGCAAAAGCAGAGCATCGTCGCCGCTGTAGATGGCCAAACGCTCGCCGCAGAGCGACCGCAGAGCAGTGACCTCTTCGGTGGTGCCGCTGGCCGCCTTGAAACTCACCACATTGGGCAGATCCATCAGCCGCGCCGTGGTGTCGGGGCTGATGCTGCAGCCGGTGCGGCCGGGGATGTTGTAAAGCATCAAAGGCAGCTGGGGTGCGGCGGCTGCCACAGCACGGAAATGGGCTTCGAGGCCCTCCTGAGGAGGCTTGTTGTAATAGGGAACCACCACTAGGGCTCCATCGGCGCCAAGGGCAGCAGCTTCAGCAACGGCCTCCACAGCCTCAGCGGTGCAGTTGCTGCCGGTGCCCGCGATCAGACTGGCCCGCTGACCTACAGCGGCCTTCACCGCTGAAAACAACTGATGCTGCTCATCCCAGCTCAGGGTGGGGGATTCACCGGTGGTTCCGCAGAGCACCAGGCCATCGGAGCCATGGTCCACCAGATGACTGGCCAGCCGTGCTGCCAAGTCCAGATCCACCGAACCATCAGCAGCGAAGGGTGTGACCATCGCCGTGATCACCCGTCCGAAGGGAGCTGGGGAGGCGGCGCCGGGCTGCAGGGGTGATGCCATGGTGCTCAAGCCACAGCTCCCGCCGGTGCAGCACCGGCAGCCACGGCTGCGGCGGGATCCAAAAGCAGCTCTGCAATCTGGATGGCATTGAGGGCTGCACCCTTGCGGATCTGATCACCGCAAAGCCAAATCTCCAGGGCATTGGGCGAGCTGAGGTCCTGGCGAATCCGACCCACAGCCACCGCATCGCGACCGGTCACATCGGTGGGCATCGGAAAGCGGTTGGCGCTGAAGTCTTCGATGAGTTCCACACCGGGAGCTTCAGCCAACAGTGCCCGGGCCTCACCCACCGGGAAAGGCTCCTCAAACTCAATGTTGATCGCCTCGGAATGCGCCCGCAGCACCGGCACCCGCACACAGGTGGCGGACACCCGCAGATCGGGCAGATTCATGATCTTGCGGGTTTCGTTGAGCATCTTCAGCTCCTCCTCGCAATAGCCGTTGTCTTGAAGCGGTGAGTTGTGCAAAAACAGGTTGAAGGCCAAGGAGTAGGGCAACACGCTGCTCTCGGGTGTGCCTCCATCGAGCACGGTGCGGCTGAGGCTGGCCAGCTCCTCCATCGCGCGCGCACCGGCGCCACTAGCGGATTGATAGGTGCTCACCACCACCCGACGCAGAGGCCGGCGGGCGGCCAGTGGCGCCAGCGCCAAGGTCATCAAGATCGTCGTGCAATTGGGGTTGGCGATCACCCCGCTGTGGTGAAAGGCGGCATTGGGGTTCACCTCCGGCACCACCAACGGCACCTCTGCATCCATGCGGAAGGCACTGGAGTTGTCAATCACCACGGCACCAGCAGCGGCAGCCACCGGCGCCCACTGCTTCGACACCGAGCCGCCGGCGGAGGCCAGCACCACATCCACACCGTTGAAAGCGTCAGCGCTCACCGGCTCGATCGTGAGGGTCTGTCCGTTCCACTCCACCTGCTGTCCGGCGGAACGCGGGGAGGCCAGCAAGGTGAGGCGTCCCACTGGAAAGCCGCGCTCAGCCAGCAGCAGCAACAGCTCCTGGCCCACGGCACCGCTGGCACCAAGAACGGCCACATGCAGGGGGCGCTGGGGCAGGGGGCGAATGGAGCTGGTCAACGGGATCGTGTGTTGATGAAGGAAGGGAGCTGCGGGTCACGCGTCAGCTGCCCGATGGCCTGAAAGGATCTGCCAAGAGATGTGCGAAAGCCATGCTGGGCTTTCGCTTCACGGATCTTCAGGTCGCTGTTCTTAGGACCAACAATACGCGGCCAGCGCAAGGCTGACGCGCCGAAGCTGAAGCCCGTTACAGGTCGGTTCATAGGATTGCGGGCTGCCCTGCTGCCGATCCATGAGTCCTGCCACCTCCACAGCCAGCCAATCCGAGCTCCAGGTGAGCACTAGCCCTCGCCCCGGCAGCAGGATGGCTGTGGAGATCGCCGTGCCCGCTGGCCTCACCCAGACCAGCCATGAGCAGGCGGTGGACAAGCTGAGCCGCACCATCAAGCTGCCGGGATTCCGCAAAGGCAAGGTGCCCCGCGCCGTGCTGGTGCAGCAGATCGGGGCCGTGCGCATCCGCGCCACCGCCCTCGAAGACCTGGTGGACAGCGTGTTCCGCGACGCCATGAAGCAGGCCGAGATTCCTGCTATTGGCCAACCCAGCGTGGATGGGGGCTTCGAAGCACTGCTGGAGCGCTTTGAACCCGGCAAGGAGCTGAGCCTCACCCTTGAGATGGACGTGGAACCCACTCCAAGCCTCAAGGCCACCAAAGGCCTCAAAACCGAAGCCGAAAGCGTGAGCTTCGATCCAGCGCGCGTCGATGAGCTGATCGAGCAGTCGCGCCGTCAGCTGGCGACTCTGGTGCCCGTGGAGAAGCGTGCCGCCGAAGCCGGCGATGTGGCCGTCATCAGCTTCACGGGCACCTATGCCGACAGCGGTGAAGCCATCAGCGGCGGCAGCGCCGAGGCCATGGAAGTGGAGCTGGAAGACGGCCGCATGATCCCCGGCTTCGTGGAAGGGATCATCGGCATGAAGCCCGGCGACAGCAAAACCGTGGCCTGCCAGTTCCCCGAGGACTACCCCCAGGAGGATTCCGCCGGCCGTAAGGCCAGCTTCGAGATCAGCTTGAGCGAGCTGAAGACCCGTGAGCTTCCCGCGCTCGACGACGCCTTCGCCCAGCAGGCAAGCGACAAGCAGACCCTGGCTGAGCTGCGCGCCGATCTGGAGGAGCGCCTCAAGGACGACGCCCAGCGGCGCAACGAATCCAACCGGCACGACGCACTGCTGGCGGCCCTTGTCGAGCAGCTCGAGGTGGAACTGCCCGAAACCCTGGTGCAGGAGGAAATCATCTCGCTGCTGGAGCAGACCGCCGGCCAGCTCGCCCAGCAGGGCATGGATGTGAAGAAGCTGTTTACCCCGCAGCTGATCCAGAGCCTGCGCGAAACCTCCCGCCCTGAAGCGGAGGAGCGGCTCAAGCGCAGCCTGGCCCTCAAGGCCCTGGCCACCGCCGAAAAGATCGAAGTGGCAGCCGATGAGATTGAGGCCAAGGTGAAGGAATTGAGCCGAGGCTTCAGCGACAGCTCCCGCATCGATCCCGCCCGCCTGCGCCAGGCCGTTCAGGAAGACCTGATGCGCGAAAAGCTGATGGGCTGGCTGGAGAGCAACTCCACCATCACCGAGAAGGCTGCAGACGACGCCGAGGCGAAGCCCAAGAAAGCCGCCGCCAAGAAAGGCAGCAGCAAGAAGGCTGAGCCCGCTGCCGAGGCCTGATCCCCATAGATTGGCCGGACTGACTGCAGTCCGGCCGCGTGATCAACGCCAGCACCCCACACCCGATCCAGAACCGCTGGCTGGGCAGCCGCCCGGAAGCCACCATCGCCTCCATGCCGGTGGCTGCTCCGGGGGTGCTGCCCACTGTGGTGGAGCAATCGGGCCGGGGCGAGCGGGCCTTCGACATCTATTCGCGCCTGCTGCGCGAGCGAATCATCTTCCTGGGCACCGGCATCGACGACCAGGTAGCCGATGCGCTAGTGGCCCAGCTGCTGTTCCTCGAGGCTGAAGACCCCGAAAAGGACATTCAGATCTACATCAACTCGCCAGGCGGATCGGTGACGGCCGGCCTGGCCATCTACGACACCATGCAGCAGGTGGCGCCGGATGTGGTGACCATCTGCTACGGCCTAGCGGCCTCGATGGGCGCCTTCCTGCTCTCCGGCGGCACCAAGGGCAAACGCCTGGCCCTGCCCAGCGCGCGGATCATGATCCACCAACCCCTTGGCGGCGCCCAGGGCCAGGCGGTGGACATCGAGATTCAGGCCAAGGAAATCCTCTACCTCAAAGACACCCTCAACGGGCTGATGGCCGAGCACACCGGCCAGCCCCTGGAGAAGATCGCTGAAGACACCGACCGCGACTACTTCCTTTCCCCGCCAGAGGCGGTTCAATACGGACTGATCGACCGCGTCGTCACTGACGACTCCCCGGTTTGATCCTTAAGGACGGCTGACGAAACGCCGGATCCAGTTGATCCTGGTTTCGGGCCCATAGCCCGCTCCCACCAGGACGCTCCCGCAGCACCGCCGCTTCTGCTCGATGCCCAAATTCGATGCCCACCTGAAGTGTTCGTTCTGCGGGAAGTCGCAGGACCAGGTGCGCAAGCTGATCGCCGGTCCCGGCGTTTACATCTGCGACGAGTGCATCGATCTCTGCAACGAGATCCTTGATGAGGAGCTGGTGGATGGCCATGGCGGCAGCGCCCGTCAGCCCGCCGAGGCCAAAGGCAAGACGTCAGCCAAGAAGAGCAGCAAGCCCGCACCCACACTCGCCGAGATCCCCAAACCCCAGGAGATCAAGGCGCATCTCGATGCCCAGGTCGTGGGCCAGGAGGAAGCCAAAAAGGTGCTGTCGGTGGCTGTGTACAACCACTACAAGCGCCTGGCCTGGCAGGGCGATGGCAAAGGCGAAGCCAGCGAAACCGCCACACGCCTGCACAAGAGCAACATCATGCTCATCGGCCCCACCGGCTGCGGCAAGACGCTGCTTGCCCAGACGCTGGCCGAACTGCTCGACGTGCCCTTCGCCGTGGCCGATGCCACCACCCTCACCGAAGCCGGCTACGTGGGGGAAGACGTGGAGAACATCCTGTTGCGGCTGCTGCAGAAGGCAGATCTGGATGTGGATCAAGCCCAGCGGGGCATCATTTATATCGACGAGATCGACAAGATCGCTCGCAAGAGCGAGAACCCCTCAATCACCCGCGACGTATCGGGCGAAGGGGTGCAGCAGGCGCTGCTCAAGCTGCTGGAAGGCACCGTGGCCAACGTGCCGCCACAGGGGGGCCGCAAGCATCCCTACCAGGACTGCATCCAGATCGACACCAGCCAGATCCTGTTCATCTGCGGCGGCGCCTTTGTGGGTCTGGAGGATGTGGTGCAACGCCGCATGGGCCGCAATGCCATCGGCTTCATCCCCGAAGGCGGCCGCAGCCGCAATCGCCAGGGCAAGGATCAACAGGCCGCCCACGTGCTGCGCCACCTCGAGCCCGATGACCTGGTGAAATACGGGTTGATCCCGGAATTCATCGGCCGCCTTCCAGTGAGCGCCGTGCTGGAGCCTCTCGACACCCGAGCTCTGGAGGCGATCCTCACCGAACCGCGCGACGCCCTGGTGAAGCAGTTCCAGACGCTGCTGAGCATGGACGAGGTGCGGCTCGATTTCGAACCGGGCGCTGTGGAAGCGATCGCCGCTGAAGCCCACCGCCGCAAAACCGGCGCCCGCGCCCTGCGCGGCATCGTGGAAGAGCTGATGCTCGATCTGATGTACGACCTGCCATCCGACAAGAGCACCAAAACCTTCACCGTGACCCGGGAGCTGGTGGAAGAACGCACCAAGGCCAAGGTGCTGCCCCTGCCCGGCAGCGACCAGGTGCAGCAGGAAACCGCCTGATCGCCCCGCCGCGCTGATCGCGCAGAACGCTCGCTATGGCCGCTGCTGATCACCTACAGGTGCCGCGTCAGCACGGCCTGTTTAACCACCACGGCATCGACCTGGGCGACGGCACGGTGGCCCACTACCTGGAAGGGCGGGAGATCCTGCGCAGCCCATTGCAGGACTTCAGCCGCGGCCAGCCCTTGAGCCTGGTGCCCTACACCCCAGGCGCCTGCTCAGCGCCGGGTGTGACCCTGCGGCGGGCGATGAGCCGGCTGGGGGAGCACAACTACAACCTGCTGTTCAACAACTGCGAGCACTTCGCCCACTGGTGCAAAACCGGCCGGCACCGCAGTGAACAAGTGGAGAACTGGCTGCACACCGGCAGCCTCGGCGCCCTGGCCTTGGGACAGTTCGTGCCCGCCGCGGTGTTCAGCGGGGCCCGCATGCTGCTGCGCCAGGGTCTGCGCCTCAACGACGCCCAGTTGGAGCAGGGCAAAGCCCTGGCCCAGCGCAGCCTCGAACAGCTCGATGGGCTGCGGCTCAAGCTGCAAAACCGCCTAGAAGCGGAACTCACCAAAGCAGAACAACGCTGGAGCACCGGCGATCAGGACAGCCCTCGCTATGCCACCTTGCGGCTGGCTGCCCAGAAGCTGGCCGATCAACTCAGCGAGGTGGAGGAGCTGGAGGCGAGGCTGGAGCACATGCTCGAGAGCGGCCAGTAGCCTCCAGCCATGCCGGCTGCCTATCAACCCCTCCATCACAAATACAGGCCCCAGCGCTTCGATCAGCTGGTGGGCCAGGAGGCGATTGCGGCCACCCTCGGCAACGCCTTGCGATCTGGCCGGATCGCACCGGCTTACCTCTTCAGCGGCCCACGCGGCACCGGCAAAACCTCCAGCGCCCGCATCCTGGCGCGCTCCCTCAACTGCATCGGCGCCGATGGGCCAACGCCGGAGCCTTGTGGCACCTGTGAGCTGTGCCGCTCCATCGCAGCCGGCAACGCCCTCGATGTGATCGAGATCGATGCCGCTTCCAATACCGGCGTCGACAACATCCGCGAGCTGATCGAACGCTCCCGCTTTGCGCCGGTGCAGGCCCGCTGGAAGGTGTATGTGGTGGACGAGTGCCACATGCTCTCCACGGCCGCCTTCAACGCCCTGCTCAAAACGCTGGAGGAGCCGCCGCCGCGCGTGGTGTTCGTGCTGGCCACCACCGACCCCCAGCGGGTGCTGCCCACCATCCTGAGCCGCTGCCAGCGCTTTGATTTCCGCCGCATTCCCCTCGATGCCCTGGAGCAGCATCTGGGCTGGATCGCCGCGCAGGAACAGATCCAAATCACCGCTGAGGCGCTGCATGTAGTGGCCCAGCGGGCCCAGGGCGGGCTCCGTGACGCCGAAAGCCTGCTCGATCAGCTGAGCCTGCTACCGCCACCGGTGGAACCGCAGGCGGTATGGGAGTTGCTGGGCGCTGTGCCCGAGCAAGAGCTGCTGCAGCTGGCCGAATCCCTGGCCGCCGCAGAACCGCTGGGCCTGATCGAAGCGATTCGCACCCTGCTCGAGCGCGGCCGCGAACCCTCCGCCGTGCTGCAAGGCCTGGCTGGGTTGCTGCGGGATCTGGTGCTGGCCGGTGTGGCCCCCGAGCGGCTCGAGCTCACCAGCTTCTCGCCGCAGTTCCGTGGCGGCCTGCCGGATCTAGCCCGGCGCATCGGCAAGGCTCCACTGCTGCGCTGGCAAGCCCAGCTCAAGGGCAGCGAACAGCAGCTGCGCCAAAGCGTGCAACCGCGCCTTTGGCTTGAAGTGCTGCTGCTGGGCCTACTGGCCGAACCCCAAGCCAGCCCCGCAGCCGCGCCCGCCACAACACCGATCGCGGCAGCCCCCCCTGCGGCAGCCGTGGTCCCGCCCGCTGCACCCGCGCCAGCGACCGAACCGCACCGTCCTCCTCCTCCCAGCACGAAGGTGGACGTCGCCAGCCCGGCAGGCGGTGCTGATCTCGCTGAGCTATGGCAGCAGATCCTGGCGGGCCTCGAGCTCCCCTCCACGCGCATGTTGCTCTCGCAGCAGGCCGTGTTGGCCCGGCTGGATCAGCAGCGGGCTGTGGTGCAAGTGGCGGGCAATTGGATGGCCATGGTGCAGAGCCGCATGCCCCTGCTGGAGAAAGCGGTCAGCACAACCCTGGGCAGCCCGCGCCAAGTGGTGCTGGAAGCCGGCGGGGCACCTCCACCTCCACCACCACCACCGCTGCCCGCGCCGCCCCCGGCACCACGGCAACCTGCAGCTGTGGCGCCGCCCGCACCACTGCCGAAACCACAGCCAGAGCAACAACCCGCCGCGGCACAACCCCCTGCGCAAACCCCTACACAACAACCGGAGCCGGTCGCAGCGCAGCCCCCTGCGCAGACCACCCTGATCGACGATCAGGCCAAGCGACTAGCCGACTTCTTCAATGGCGAAGTGGTGCAGCTCGATGGCCCTCTGCCCGACCTAGACATCCAGAGCAACAACAGCGGCCAGGCGGCCTAAACAGCTTCGACGATCACCCGCCTCAGGACACCTGCGTGGTGAGATCGGCCTCTTCACTTGCGAGAGCGTCGCCGGCGCCGACATGCAGAGTCTTGGCCCACACCAGACGCTTGGGCAGCAGGGCCATGCGCAGGGTGGTGTAAGGAATCACCACAAACCAATGGCCCAGATAGGCGATCCCCAGAGCCAGGTTGAGCACATGCATGCTGGGTAGCGCAGGGCCTTCGCTGCGGCGCAAGCACCCCACCAAGATGGCGCCGCCAGAGAGGCCAAACGCCACAAACGACAGCGGCCACATCAACGGCGACGTGCGGCTCAACAGGCTGGTGAGCAGATCAGCCACCGCCATCACCGGCAAGGCGTACTGCAGCAGGAAAAAGCCGCTCAGATCCAGCTTGCGTGCCCCGCTGGTGGAGGCGCCGGTGAGCTGGGGCCAGTAATCAAAAAAGCGCTGCAGGCCTCCTTCGGCCCAGCGCTGCCGTTGCCGCCATAACCCCACCAGGCTGGTCACAGCCTCCTCCTGGATCGGTGGATTCCAGAGCAGGCCAACCGGCTGGCCTTGCACGAGGAGGCGGAAGCTGAGGTCGAGGTCGTCAGTCACCGTGGCCTCATTGAAACCATCGCAGGCCAGCACCACCTCACGCTGGAGCAGCTGGCCATTACCTCGGAGCTCCACCACCCCACCACTGCGCAAGCGGCCCTGCTGAATCACCGCATCAAGGGCCATCTCCATGGCCTGGGCGCGAGTGAGCCAGTTGTGATCGGCGTTCACCACCGCCTTGCGCAGCTGCACCGCAGACCAGCCGCCCCGCTCAGCAAAAGCCACCAGCCGCTCAAGCCCATCGGGCTGCAACTGGGCATCAGCATCCAGCACCAGCAGCCAGCGGCCCTGCAACTGGGGGAGCAGAGCATTCAGCGCCCCAGACTTGCCACCACCCGCATCGCGGCTGCGCCGCAGCACCTGCAGCTGGGGATAACGACCCTGATAACTCTCCAGCACCTGGGGCGTGCGGTCCTCACTGCCGTCGTCAATCACCCAGAGCCGCAGCTGCTCGGTGGGGTAGCTCAGCTCAGCCAGACGCTCCACCAGCCGGCCGATCACCGCCTCCTCATCACGGGCGGCCACCACCAGATCCACCGCCGGCCAGCTCGTGAGGGCCTGTGATTCATCGCTGGCTTCCGGGCGGCCGAGCAACGGCAGAAACACCGTTCGCACCGCGTAGGCACCAAGCAGGAGCGTGAGCGCCACCGACGGCCAAAGGCTCCGGCTCGCCGGCAGGGCATGGGGGAGCCCCCCGGCCGCGCAGCAGCCCAGCAGAAACAATGAGGCCTGCAGACGGCGGGCTCCTGTGGCTGTGCCCCCGGCGGCCATGACATGTTCCAGGTCTGTGGAACTTTAAAGGGCTCCCCCGTTGGCCCCTGCCAGCGACTGAATCGGCACCAGCTGGGCACCCGGGTAATAGCGGCTCAGGATCTGATCCACCGTCCAGCCGCGGCGGGCCAAATCGATGGCGCCGGCCTGCGAGAGGCCGGCGCCATGGCCAAAGCCACCACCCACCACACTCCAAGCCCCGCCGCCGGCAGGGCGCAAAACAAACAACGTGCTCGGCAGCTGGCGGTAGGTGCGACGGATGGCATCACGCTCGAGCACCACCTGACCCTGAGGCCCCTGGATCGCCAGGCGCACCACCCTGCCGCTGGGGCCGCGCTCGAGCACCACAGGCTTCAGCGGTGATCCAAGGCCAGCACCGCTGGCGCCCAGGCCCTGGCGCAGGCTGGCCTGATCCAGCTGGCGACGCCAGCGGAACAGGGGATGGGAGGCGCCCACTACACCACTGCGGCGCGCCAGCAGCAGAGCCACCTCCTGATCGCTATCGAGCGGCAGGCTCACTCCCTGGGGCGGGGCAGTGCGTAGATCCAGTGCGGGCTCCAGGTAACGGAGCTCTGGCAGGGGCCAGGCCTCATCTTCATCGGCACTCACACCGCCGTTGCTGGCGTGATACACAGCGTGAATCGGCTTCCCCTCAGCGGCCAGCACCCGGCCGGCGGTCCCACTCACGGCCTGGCGCACAGCCGGCCCGGCCTGGCGGGGGTCGCTGTACACCTGGCACTGGGTGTCGGAACAGAGGTGGTAACCATCCACCAAAAATCGGTGTTGGTTACGCAGCGCCCAGGTGCGGGCCAGCACCGCCTGGGCTGCCAGGGCAGCGGCCGGTGAGCCGGCGCCGATTTCATGGGGCACCACCCCCTGCAGATACCGCTCCAGGGGCACCTGCTCCACCAGGGTCCAGCTGCCATAGGCATCGCTTTGCAGCCGGAACGGTCCGGCGAACACCCCACCTTTGAAGCGGAGCCCTCCTGGGGCCTGAAGCTGCACGGGCGAGGCAAGGTTGCGCCAGCCGGCCGGGGTCTGCACCTGCAACACCCGTTGCTGGGTGAGACGCTGCTGCACCTGGCGCACCGCATAACCCTCGGGGGGAGCAGCACCGGGTGCGGCCCACACTTCCCAGTCGCGCGGGTGGGCCACCTCGGCAGTCACGCCCGCGCGGCTCCAGGCGAGGGCCGCCTGCTCCGCCCCCTCAAAGCTTGAAAAGGGTCCCATCACGCTGCGGCGGATCTCCACCGGGTCGGCCAGGGGCTGGGAGAGCCAACGCAGCTGCAAGCGGGCGCTGCTGAAGCGCTCACCGCGGCCATCCACCAGTTGCAGCGCCCCCGATGCGGCCTCGAGCCGCAGGGGTTCGGCCCCAAGGCGTGCCGCCAACGACACCCAGAGCACGGGCCGCTGACCATCAACCGCTGGAGGTTCAGGCACCGGCAAACGGGTGCGCGATTCAGCCCCGGCGCCCTGGCAGCCGGCGCTGAGCACCAACAGTGACAGTGACAACAGGGCTGGAAGCACACGCAACGTGGCCATCGCATCACCAAAGACGCAGTTCGACCCTAGGGGGAGTTGGCGGAAGGGACTCCCAGGTCGTACCCTCATCGTTTGTGCCCGAGCGCGTAGACAATGCCGAAGCTCAAGACCCGCAAAGCAGCCGCCAAGCGGTTCAAAGCCACCGGCAGCGGAAAGTTCATGCGCCGCCACGCTTTCCGCAATCACCTGCTCGACCACAAAAGCCCGAAGCGCAAGCGTTTCCTCGGCACCATGGCGGTGGTTGACGAGCGCGACGCGGACAACGTGCGCGCCATGCTCCCCTACAGCTGAATCGCCCGGCTGACCCGCTGTTTCACCGTTTTCTGAGAACCATCGATGGCACGCGTTAAGAGGGGCAATGTCGCCCGTAAGCGCCGCAACAAGATTCTGCGTTTGGCCCGCGGCTTCCGCGGCGGCAACGGCTCGCTGTTCCGCACCGCCAACCAGCGGGTGATGAAGGCCCTCTGCAACGCCTATCGCGATCGTCGCCGCCGCAAGCGCGACTTCCGTCGCCTGTGGATTGCACGCATCAACGCAGCGGCTCGCCTGAACGGCGTGAGCTACAGCCGGCTGATCGGTGGCCTGAAGAAGGCTGACGTGCAACTGAACCGCAAGATGCTGGCCCAGCTGGCTGTGATGGATCCCAGCAGCTTCACCGCTGTGGTGGGTGCAGCCAAGAGCTGACCGCTAATCTCTGCGCTGCCTGATCAGGTTGGTTGATGGATTTTTCGCTTCCACAGGCCTACCTGATCGGGCTTTTGGTGATTTTGGGAGGGGCTGCCGTGTTGGTAGCCCGCCAAATCCTCCGAGTTCGGCGCGATGAGCTGGCCCTGATCCGCTTGGAGCAATCCAGCAAATCAGGTGACCAATCCGCCGCCGACCTCTACGAACTGGCTTCGGTTCAGCTGCGCAAGCGGCTCTACGACCAAGCGATTGACAACCTGAAGCTGGCGAGCAAGTTCTCGGCTGCTGAACCAGCAGAAGCCCAGGCGTTGATTGAAAACGCGCTGGGCTTTGCCTTAGCTGCCAAAAGCAACTACGGAGCCGCAATCAAGCACTACCGCGCTGCTCTACGGGCCAAAGCCGACTACCCAGTGGCCCTGAACAACCTTGCCTTCGCTTTGGAAAAGCAACAAAAGCCAGAGGAAGCCAAGGAGAATTACCTGAAGGTGCTCGAGCTCGACAGCAGCAACGGCACGGCCAAAAAGCGGCTCAAGCGGCTGGAACGAACCGCCGCTTGAGCTTGCTCAACCTCACCAGAGGCCGCGAACTGCGGGAGCCGTACCGCCAGCGCCCACCGGGTTAAGCACCAGTTGCCCGCCGGGGTTGGTGAGCCGCGGAGCCGTCCATCCCGCCAGGGTGAAGCCCTGCAGGCCTAGGAACAGGCCTCCATCTTCGAGACCCGCTTCACGCACATCCCCGAGCAGCAGTAGATCGAGCTGATCAGAGCTGGCGTTGAGGTTGCCCTGCACCGGCAGGCTCACCGAGCCGACGGTCATCTGGCCGCGCAGGTCGAGCATCTGGCCGATGGCTGTCACTGCCGTGACATCCAGCTGCACACTCACCGGCGTGCCACCTGCAAAGGGCTGGTAGGTGCCGCTCCATTGGCGAGGCATGGTGCCAACCAGTTCAGCCGCCCGCGCAATGGGATCAAAGGTGCGCACCGTGGCCTGCTGGCCGAAGTTCTCTGACAGCGGCGTGGCGACAGCCGCCGGTTCCTGGAACGGAACGGCGCTGCCCACGGGCAGGGGCGTGGCGGCCAGCAGCAGCGGGATCACAGCAATGCACAGAAGTGGCCCAAGGGTAAGGGGGCCAGAGGCGATCGGTCAGGACCGCGCGGTACGTTCGCTGCATGGCTGAGACCTCTGCCGTGACCGCCTTCAACCGCACGCCGAACGACGCCCTGGTGATCGGTGGACGCAGCTTCCGCAGCCGCTTAATGACCGGCACCGGCAAATACCCCAGCATCCAGGCGATGCAGGCCAGCCTGGCCAGTAGCGACTGCGAGATCGTGACGGTGGCGGTGCGGCGCGTGCAGAGCCAGGCCGCAGGCCATGAGGGGCTGATGGAGGCGATCGACTGGCAGCGCATCTGGATGCTGCCCAACACGGCAGGCTGTGCCACCGCCGATGAAGCGATCCGCGTGGCACGGCTGGGGCGCGAATTGGCCAAGCTCGCCGGCCAAGAAGACAACACCTTTGTGAAATTGGAGGTGATCCCCGACAGCAAACACCTGCTGCCGGATCCGATCGGCACGCTTGAGGCCGCCGAGAAGCTGGTGAAAGAAGGCTTCACCGTGCTGCCCTACATCAATGCCGACCCTCTGCTGGCCAAGCGTCTCGAGGAAGCCGGTTGCGCCACCGTGATGCCCCTGGGCTCGCCCATCGGCTCGGGGCAGGGCATCCGCAACGCCGCCAACATTGCCCTGATCATCGAAAACGCCAGCGTGCCGGTGGTGGTCGATGCCGGCCTAGGCGTCCCCAGCGAGGCAGCGCAAGCGATGGAGATGGGCGCCGATGCCCTGCTGATCAACAGCGCCATTGCCATGGCAGGCGATCCGCCAGCAATGGCCAGGGCGATGGCCATGGCCTGTGAAGCTGGCCGCACCGCCTTCCATGCCGGCCGCCTGCCCATCCGCAGCGCGGCCAACCCCAGCTCACCCACCGGCGGTCGAGTAGGCACGTAACGCTTCCGAACGGGACCGTGGCGCGGTCTAAAAACCGTTCGTACTGTCGCCTGAGCGACTCACCATTGCGATGCAGGTCACCCAAGAGGATGGCGGCAGGCTGAATGCCTTCGCGAAGGAACCCCGCATGGAAGTGATGGGGGTAGGCGAAACCAGCAGCGCCAACAGCCGGATGATGCTCATCGGCGGCACTGTGCTGGTGCTGCTTCTGCTGGGCGTTGCGGTGGGGATCAGCTGAATCCCTGTAGTAGCTTGCCCTGACGGAGCGGGTGCTCGGTCAGTCGCTCGCCTAACAGGAGTCCAGCGGTGAAGGTTTTCGTTCTCGGCGGTGACGGCTTCTGCGGCTGGCCCTGCGCCGTGAACCTGGCCGATCAGGGCCACGATGTGGTCATCGTGGACAACCTCAGCCGCCGCAAGATCGACATCGATCTGGCCGTTGAATCGCTCACCCCGATCGCCACCATGCCCGATCGGCTTGCCGCTTGGGAGCAGACCGGCGGCAAGCCCATGCGCTTCGTGCACATGGATATCGCCCATGAGTATCAGCGCCTGGTCGATCTGCTGCTGGCAGAGCGCCCGGATTCGGTGGTGCACTTCGCCGAACAGCGCGCTGCTCCCTATTCGATGAAGAGCAGCGCCACCAAGCGCTACACCGTCGATAACAACGTCAACGGCACCCACAACCTCCTGGCCGCCATCGTGGAGAGCGGTCTCGACATCCACGTGGTGCACCTCGGCACCATGGGTGTCTACGGCTACGGCTCCCACCGCGGCGCCACCATCCCCGAGGGTTACCTCAAGGTGGAAGTGCCCCAACCGGATGGCTCCCGCTTTGAGGAGGAGATCCTGCACCCGGCTAGCCCGGGCAGCGTCTATCACATGACGAAGACGCTGGATCAGCTGCTCTTCCTCTATTACAACAAGAACGACAAAGTGCGGATCACAGATCTGCACCAAGGCATCGTTTGGGGCACGAACACCGAAGCCACCGACCGCGACCCGCGCCTCACCAACCGCTTCGACTACGACGGCGATTACGGCACGGTGCTCAACCGCTTCCTGATGCAAGCAGCGATCGGCTATCCACTCACGGTGCACGGCACTGGTGGCCAGACCCGCGCCTTCATCCACATTCGTGACTCGGTGAAGTGCGTGCAGCTCGCCCTGGAAAACCCGCCAGAGAAGGCCGAACGGGTGAAGATCTTCAACCAGATGACCGAAAGCCATCAGGTGGGTGAACTGGCGAAGAAAGTGGCTGCCCTCACCGGCGCCGAGATCAACCACCTGCCCAACCCCCGCAATGAAGCGGTGGAAAACGATCTGATCGTGGACAACCGCTGCTTCATTGAGCTGGGCCTCACCCCCACCACCCTTGACGACGGGCTGCTCAAGGAAGTGGTGGAGATCGCCGGACGCTTTGCCGATCGCTGCGACCGCAGCCGCATCCCCTGCATCTCCGCCTGGACCAAAACCCAGGAAGCTGCCATTCAGGCGGCCTGATCCCACCCGGCCCCTCTGCCTTGAAGATCGCTCTCTTCACCGAAACCTTCCTGCCCAAAGTGGATGGGATCGTCACCCGTCTCACCAAAACGGTGCAGCACCTCGTGGCGGCCGGTGATGAGGTGCTGATCGTGTGCCCGGAAGGGGCGCCCGACACCTATCTGGGTGCCCAGGTGCTGGGAGTACCGGCGATGCCGCTGCCGCTCTATCCCGAGCTCAAGCTCGCCCTGCCGCGGCCGATGGTGTCGGATGCACTCGAGGCGTTTAACCCTGACCTGGTGCATGTGGTGAACCCAGCCGTACTCGGCCTCGGGGGCATCTGGATTGCCAAAACCAAGGGTTACCCCCTGGTAGCTAGCTATCACACCCATCTGCCCAAATACCTCGAGCACTACGGCCTCGGCATGTTCGAGCCGGTGCTGTGGGAACTGCTCAAGGCCGCCCACAACCAAGCCCAACTCAACCTCTGCACCTCCACCGCGATGGTGGCCGAGCTGAGCGAGAAGGGCATCCAACACACCGCCCTATGGCAGCGCGGTGTCGACACTGAACTCTTCCGGCCCGAGCTGCGCAGCGACACCATGCGCCAGCGCCTACTGGGCGGCCGCAGCGACACCGGCCAGCTGTTGCTCTACATCGGCCGCCTATCGGCCGAAAAGCAGATCGAGCGGATCCGGCCCGTGCTGGATGCCCTGCCTGATGCCCGCCTGGCCTTGGTGGGCGATGGCCCCTTCCGCCAGCAACTGGAAACTCTGTTTGCCGGAAGCGCTGCCACCTTCGTGGGCTACCTGGCCGGGGAGGAGCTGGCCAGCGCCTACGCCAGCGCCGATGCCTTCCTGTTCCCCAGCAGCACCGAAACCCTCGGCTTGGTGTTGTTGGAGGCGATGGCCGCCGGTTGCCCGGTCGTGGGTGCGAACCGTGGTGGCATTCCCGACATCGTGACCGATGGTGTGAACGGCTGCCTCTACGAACCCGACGGCACGGATGGCGGGGCCGGCAGCCTCACCGCCGCCGCCCTACGCCTGCTGGGTGATCCGAGCCAGCGCGAGCAACTGCGCCGCAACGCCCGCCAGGAAGCGGAGCGCTGGGGCTGGGCCGGGGCCACCGAGCAGCTGCGCCGCTACTACCGCCAGGTGCTCGAACCCACCCCTCAGCTCTTGCGCAGCTGATTCCACACCTCCAGCACCTTCCGCGCCATCGGCAGGGCATGCACCGAACCACCACCCGGTGTGTTTTGTGCAAAGGCCACCACCACAATCTCTCCATTGGGGTAGGGGGCAAAGCAAGCAAACCAGGCATGGTCGGGCCCGCCGGTGCTGTCTTCGGCGGTGCCGGTCTTACCGGCCACCGGTGGCAGGTTGGGCACATTCATGCCAGCACCTGTGCCATTGGACACCACCTTGCGCAGGCCGCGGGCCACGGTGGCCAGCGTGCTGGGCTTGATGGCCACCTTGGTGCGGCGGGGAGGGTCCGTCCAATCCAACCCCTGATCCACCAGATGGGGCGTAATCAGATAGCCGCCATTGGCGAACACCGCATAGGCCCGGGCCAGCTGCAGCGGCGTGATCTGCACCACTGACTGCCCGATCGACATGCTGGCCATGTCTTCGGGAATCCAGGGCGTGCTGCCGGGCTGGGCCCAACCACGGCCCTGGGCCGCCCAGCGCTCGTTGCCCACCAGACCTCGACTTTCCTCGTAGCCGATCTCAATCCCAGTGGGTTTGGTGAACCCAAGGCTGAGGGCCGCGTTGTGCAGCGCGATCGAACCCACGCCCACACCGATTTGATAAAAGAAGGTGTTGCTCGAAAAGCTGAGGGCGTCCTCGTAGCCGATCGTTCCGAAGCCAGTTCCGTTGTGATCCGGGAAGCAATGTCCGCCGTAGGTGATGCATCCCCGCGTCACCAGCTTGGTGCTGGGGGGAAACTTGCCGCTCTCCATGCCCGCCATGGCCGTGACGGCCTTCCAGGTGCTGCCCGGGTCGTAGGCGCTCATCGCTCGGCTGAGCAGCGGCTTCACCGGTGAATTGAACAGAGCGTCGTACTCCTTCTGCGTGGTGACGCTCTTGGAGAAGAAGTTGGGATCGAAGGTAGGCCGGCTAGCCAGGGCCAGAATCGCGCCATTGGCCGGGTTAAGGGCCACGATCGCGCCACCGGGTTTGTCTTTCAGCACCTGCTCTGCGGCGCGCTGCAGGTCGAGGTCGAGGGTGGTGAGCAGATCCTTGCCGGCCTTGGAAGGCCGGTCGCCCAGGATCCGCTGGATCTCACCCATGGCGTTCACCTCCACCATCTGGCCGCCCCAGGCCCCGCGCAGGTGGGATTCAAAAGCCGCTTCCAGGCCAATGCGGCCGATGCGATCGCGGATCTGATAGCCCTTCTTCGCCAGGGTTTTGTATTCCTGCTCGGTGATCGGCTGGGTGTAGCCCAGGGCATGGGCTCCCAAAGAGCCGTGCGGATAGCTGCGCAGCACATCCAGATCCACCTCAGCCCCGATCAGGCTGTTGCTCTGCTCGCGGAAGCGCAGCACCTGCTGGGGGGTGAGTTCGCTAGCGAGCTCGATGCGAAAGCGCTGGGTGCCAGGCCCCTCGCGCCGCTTCTGATCCAACTGGGCTTCCGGTAAACCCATCAGCTGACTGAGCCGTACCCGCAGAGCAGGCCAGCTCTGGTCGTTCACCAGCTTCGGCTGGAGGTAGAGGCTGTAGGTCAGCCGGCTCGAGACCAGCACCTGACCATGGCGATCCAGGATCCGGCCGCGCACCGGGCTGCGAGCCAGCAAGCGAATGCGGTTTTCATCGGCACGGGCCCTGTTCTCCTGCCCGTGCAGCAGCTGCAACCAGCCCAGCCGGCCCACCATCGCCGCAGCGAACAGCACCACCAGCCCCAGCAGGATGGCCGGCTGTTGCTGCATGCCCGAGTGCCGGTGTCCGCCGGAGGCCAGTGCCATGGTCCTCAGACCCCTGGCTGCAGCCGCTGCTCCAGCTGAGTGAGACGCCCACTGATCCGGGCCAAGGCCTGCTGCAGCTCCTGGCGGTCGTTCGGAGCGGAGGTCTCAGCGACGGGAGCCTCAGTGGGAACATCTCGTACATCCACCTTCATCACCGGATTGCCCAGGCCCGGTTGCAGCCGGTCGAGGTTGTCGCGCACCTGACGGGCTGCCGATTCACCTTCATCCTTGAGCTGGGCGAGGGCATCGCCGCTGCTACTGAAGGCCTCAAACACGTCGCGCGGGCCGCCGCGACGCGCCCGCTCCGCCACTGCCAGCCCCACGGGCAGCACATCCTGCATCAGGGTGAGGCGCAGGGAATCGAGCGGATCAGCAGCCATCGGAGCCGTGCAAACGGCGGTTCAACTGCTCCCAGTTTGGCGTGCGAAGCCAGATGCTCAACGGCTGCTGGTTTGCACCGGGGGTTGCACGATCTGCTGACGGCAGAACTGCTGCGATCCCCACCACCAGCCACCGCCCACAGCCAGCACCAACAGGGCCGAAAAGGGCAGTAGCGCTTGGCGGGTCACCGGCAACAGCATCCATTCGCTCCAGTCGCGCAAGAGTCGTTCGCGATCGAAGCGGCGCCGCTCGCTCACTTCCTGTTGCAGCCGCCGTTTCAGGGCCTTGGCCACCCAGCGCTCGAAGGCCCGCTTCTTGGTGACGGCCATCTTGCGCTCTACCTCGAGCAGCTGGCCGGGCGTGAGCTCGGGGTTAAAGGTGCCGATCAGATCGAGGCTCTTGAGAAACATCTCCACCGCGCCATCTTTGATGACACGGTCCTCCTCGCTGAGCAGCTCCCACTCCAGCTCCGGGTAAAACCGCAGCCGGTTGGTCTGCACTTGCTCCTCATCCAGTTGGCCGGGCTCGCGCAGCCAGCGATCGGTGTTGGCGTCAAAGCGACGCCAATAGAGGAACGGATTGAGGTAAATCACCTTGCCGGCCAGCTGGATGCTGTCCTGCTGGAGGCGGCGCTGCAGCTGGAGGTCCTGCTGGGGGGCGGCGGTCAAGGCTCCTGGGCCGGGGCCCTGAGGGTAACGGAGCCTTCCGGATGCGGCTAGCCGATGCGGCTCACTCCCACTCAATCGTGCCGGGGGGCTTGCTGGTGATGTCGAGCACCACCCGGTTCACACCCTTCACCTCGTTCACGATCCGATTGGAAATCGTTTCCAGCAGGTCGTAGGGGAGGCGCGACCAATCGGCGGTCATGCCGTCTTCGCTGGAGACGCAGCGCAGCACCACCGGGAAGGCATAGGTGCGCTTATCACCCATCACACCAACGCTGCGCACGGGCAGCAGCACGGCAAAGGCCTGCCAGATGTCGTGATAGAGGCCAGCAATCTTGATTTCTTCGCGCACGATCAAGTCGGCATCGCGAAGGATATTGAGTTTGTCGCTGGTGACCTCGCCGAGGATGCGAATCGCCAGGCCTGGACCGGGGAAAGGATGGCGCCCCACGATCTCCTCCGGCAGGCCAAGGCTGCGGCCCACCTTGCGCACCTCGTCTTTGAACAACTTGCGCAGCGGCTCCACCAACTTGAACTGCAGATCCTTGGGCAAGCCACCCACGTTGTGGTGGCTCTTGATCTTCACCGCCACCCGCTCACCCGTTTTGGGATCCACGTTGGTGCCAGCGCTCTCGATCACATCGGGATAAAGGGTGCCCTGAGCGAGGTAATCGAAGGGACCAAGCCGCTTGCTCTCCTCTTCAAACACACGGATGAATTCAGTGCCGATCAGCTTGCGCTTCTCCTCAGGATCGGTGACACCAGCAAGCTTGTTGATAAAGCGTTCGCGAGCATTGATGTATTCCACATTGATGTGGAAGCGCCGATCAAAAAACTCCACCAAGAATTCGGGCTCACCTTTACGCATGAAGCCCTGGTCGATAAACATGCACGTGAGCTGATCACCGATCGCTTTGTGCAGCAGAAAGGCAAGTGTGGAGGAATCCACGCCACCGGAAAGAGCCAGGAGCACACGCTTGTCACCCACCTGGCGGCGCACATCAGCCACCGCCTCATCAATGAAAGCGTCTGTGGTCCAATCGGGCGCACACCCACAGATGTGATAAACGAAATTGCGCAGCAGGGCCATGCCGCACTGCGAATGCACCACCTCCGGGTGGAACTGGACGCCGTAGAGCCTGCGCGCGTGATCCGCCACGGCGGCTTCAGGCGTGTTGTCGGTATGGGCCAAACGCACAAAGCCATCCGGCAAACGCTCTACCGAATCACCATGGCTCATCCACATCGTGGATCCCTCATCCACGTTGGTGAGCAGATCCGTAGGGTCGTCAACAAACAGCGGTGCTTTGCCATATTCAGCGCGGCCAGCTGCCACCACGGAGCCGCCCAGCTGCTGCACCATCAGCTGCATGCCGTAGCAAACCCCGAGCACAGGAATGCCCAACTTCCAGATTTCGGGGTCACACAGCGGCGCATGCTCGGCATAGACCGAACTGGGGCCTCCACTGAGGATGATTCCCCTGGGATTGATGGCCTTCAATTCCTCCGCCGTGGTGGCGTAACCCATCACCAGGGAATACACCTCGGTTTCCCGCACACGCCGGGCAATCAATTCGGAATACTGCGATCCGAAATCGAGAATCACAATCGCCGGGTGACGATCGGTTTCGCCGATGGCGGTGGGGTTCACGTTTGACATAGGGCGGCCAGCTGCTGCGGCCCGGGCAATCCCTTCACCCTAGATGTCGGGCCCTGAAGACCTCCCACAGCTCTGCGCCCACCGGCCCGCGCCCGCAGATCTGGCGCTGCCGATCAAACAACACCGCACCGATCCGCAGGCCGCTCTGGCCGTGGCGCGCCAGATAGCTGAGGCTGCGCTGCTCCACCGCCGCCGCCACCTGCTCCTGCAACACCGCCGCCGCTGCGGCATCCAGGGCCGCCAGACCCCGCAGGGCCTCATCAACGCTTCCGGCGCGCGCCAGCTGTTGCAACTGCTCCAACGGCAAACCCAGCAAGGCCGCCTGGGTGGTGAGCACCTCCAGCCGTCCATCGGCCAGATGATGGTGGGTGTGAAAAATGCCGCCAGCCAGCTTGATCAACTTGCCCTGGTAGCCAAACAGCAGCAGACGCTCCACGCCCTGCTCAGCAGCAGCCACCACCAAGGGACCGATCCAGTTACCGCTCTTGAGCAGCAAGGGCTGCGGCAGGCCGAGGTTCGGTGCCAGATCCAGCCCATTTTCGCCGATCACCAACACCAGATCGCGCGCTAGCGCTGGATCCAAGGCACGCCTGGCCAGCTCAGCGCGGGCCCGGCCCAGCTGATCGGGGTCGGCGCTGCGCTGCACAGCCGCCTGGGTGCCGATCAAAGCCAGCCCATCGACCACACCGAAGGCAGCGTTGCTGGTGCGCTGGGCCAGCTGCTGTCCACCGGGGAGGGTGATACGCAGCCGCAATCCCTGCCCCTGCGGCACCAGAGGCCGCAGGTTGCACTCCAGGAGCTGCCGGGCAAAAGCCGAAAGGCAGAGCTGCGCTGTGCCGGAGTGCACACCCACCCCCTCGCCAGCCTCTAGCTGCAACCAAAGCTCGGCCACTGGCGCCTCACACCAGCTGGCCTCCACCCACACCGGCAGCCCACGGGTGAGATCCAGACCGTCACCGGGGTCACAGCGGGCCATCCCCAGGGCACGCTCCGACGAGAGCCGCGCTGCCGCTTCCACCGGCACGGGCTGCAGGGGAGCTGCAGGGTCGTCCGGCTGGAGCTGCAGGTTCACCTCGGCTGCCGCAGATTGGCCTCGCAACGGCAGCAGGGCCGCCACAGCAGCAGCGGCCACCCAAACCGGCAAGGTGTAGCCGCTGCGGCTCATGGGATCTGAGAAGAGCGAGGGGAAGGCTGTTTTTTAAGCTGTTGGATTGCGCCGCATCGGGCTGCGCAGCCGCCTCCAGATTCGCCCCTCCAGCCTCTTCCATGCAGGACAAGCTCACCCTGATGATCCCCGGCCCCACCCCGGTGCCGGAAACCGTCCTGCAGGCCATGGGGAAGCACCCCATCGGACACCGCAGCGCCGACTTTCAGAAGATCGTGCGGCGCACGACCGAGCAGCTGCAATGGCTGCATCAGACCAAGAACGACGTTCTGGTGATCACCGGTAGCGGCACAGCCGCCATGGAGGCCGGAATCATCAACGTGCTGAGCAAGGGCGACAAGGTGCTCTGCGGCGACAACGGCAAATTTGGTGAGCGCTGGGTGAAGGTGGCCAAGGCCTATGGCCTGGAGGTGGAGGTGATCAAGGCCGAGTGGGGCCAGCCCCTCGATCCTGACGCCTTCCGCAGCGCCCTCGAGGCCGATAGCGGCAAGGCGATCAAGGCCGTGATCCTCACCCATTCGGAAACGTCCACCGGGGTGATCAACGATCTGGAAACGATCGCCAAGCACGTGCGCGCCCACGGCACCGCCCTCACCATCGCCGACTGCGTCACCAGCCTGGGGGCCTGCAGCGTGCCGATGGATGCCTGGGGCATCGATGTGATCGGCTCCGGTTCCCAGAAGGGCTACATGATGCCGCCGGGGCTGGCCTTCGTGGCCATGAGCGATCGCGCCTGGGCCGCGGCCGAGCGCTCTGATCTGCCGAAGTTCTATCTGGATCTGGCGAAATACCGCAAATCGGCCCACGCCGATAGCAACCCTTTCACCCCCGCCATCAACCTCTATTTCGCCCTGGAGGCTGCCCTGGGGATGATGCAAGCCGAGGGCTTGGAGGCGATCTTCGCCCGCCATGCCCGCCACCGCGCTGCCGCCCAGGCCGGGATGAACGCCATCGGTCTGCCCCTCTATGCGGCTGAGGGTTGCGGCAGCCCCGCCATCACCGCCGTGGCTCCCGATGGCATCGATGCCGAGAGCCTGCGCAAGAAGGTGAAGGAGCGCTTCGACATCCTGCTGGCCGGCGGCCAGGACCACCTCAAGGGCCATGTGTTCCGCATCGGCCACCTGGGCTTTGTCTGCGATCGCGACGTGCTCACCGCCGTGGCGGCCATCGAAGCCACCCTGCAGGAGCTTGGCCTGCATAAGGGCACGGCAGGAGCCGGCGTGGCCGCCTGCGCTGCCGCTCTGGCCAGCTGAAACACGGGCTCATCTTGTTGGGGCAAAGCGTGCCGATCTGTCTAGGGTCGGAGAGCATGCTTTGCCTCCCAATGCGCCGCTCCTTCGCCGCCGCAGCCGCCTGCCTGAGCCTGGCTCTGGTGGCTTGCTCCCCTGTGGAACAGAAGAAGAAAAACAAAGAAGTGACCGAACAACAGGCCACCGTTGATGTCTGCGATCAGCTGGTGAAAGTAGGCACTGCCCTGGAAGCCAGCGCCGCACTCACGCCCACCTCCACCGTGGGTGAAGCCGAAGCTGCTGGCCAACAACTGCGCACCGCCCTGAAGGGCCTGAAGCAGGCTGAAACAACCCTGGAAGAAGCACGCCTTGAAGCCTTCCAAAAACAAGCACAGGCCTTCAACAAGGAATTGAAGAAGGTTTCCAAGGAGAAGCAGCTCACCCTTGAGGAAGCTGCCAAGACCCTCAAACCACAGGCCGACAGCGTTGTGGCAGCCCACAAGGAACTGAAGGCCGCCGTTCAATGCGACGGCAAGACCCCTCCTGCTGCCAACTGATCAGCAGCGCTGTTGCTAAGGTTGGTTGAATCAATGGCTACATCCCATTGATTCAACCAACCGGTCTGAGTCTCAAGTCTCAGATTTGCGGGTGTAATTCAGTGGTAGAATGTCAGCTTCCCAAGCTGAACGTCGCCGGTTCGAGTCCGGTCACCCGCTTATTCAACGAACAAGCCGAATCAAGGCAGGAATCAGCTGCGCGGCTTGATTAACTGGAGCACTTGAGGGCCAACACTGCCTGCACGCCGCTCGCAATCCAGGGAACGCAAGATCAAGCGAGCAGCTGCTTCAATCTCCCCAGCCGAGGCTGCCGTTTCAGCAGCGAGAGCATGCGTTGATGCTTCCTTCAGCAGGTCTTCGCGGCGAGCGGCAGGTGCCGGGGCCTGACGGGTCGCTTGCATGCATCAACATTGGCTTGCATCAATATTAACGGTCTTGATGCAAGCGAAGCCCTGCGCAGCAGAGCGATCACCGAATCACCACAGACAACCAGGTCAGGTACCAGGCTCTTCGCGATTACCTCCGAGTGCATCGATCTGACCACGCAGTTGATCGACACGTTGCTGATCACCGCGGGTCATCGCCACAGCAAGGGCGAATTCGAGCTTTTCGAGTTGGTGACCGCCTTCGGCATAGCCCCGGATCTGACAAGCCGGTGAAGCTGATGGCTTGCCGACGGGCGAAACCGGAGCGGTGCGATGGCTGTTGGAAAAGGCCATGGTTCGCTTTCTTTCCATTGTGGCACCGCTGCCAAGGGAATGCTCAAGCAGCCATTGGCTGCTCGTCAGCTTCGTCTTCTCCGAGCAGGTTGCGGCAATCGGCCAACAAGGTGGCAACGCGATCAAGGCGGTGCAGATCTTCAGGATCCGCATCCGGTTCTGCAGCGATCCGCTCGAGCTGCAGTTCCAGGGAGCCAAGCCGCTGCTCGAGCTTCACCAAACGCTGGGAGAGAGCGGCCACGGTCTGCGCCAGATCCTCCGTGGATCGCGTAATCCTGAACGACACCGATTCGCCGGCCATGTAGTGAATACCAGGTAGCCCGATCACAGCACACAAGCCCGCCGGCAGCCAGCAGACTGGCGGGGTTCTCAGGGCTTCGCTGCGATGAGCACACCTCTGCAGCTGCTCGCCTATGTGGTGGCTGGAGCAGCTGGTGGACTGCTTGCGCTGCGCACAGGCATTCCCGCGGCGCCCCTGGCCGGCGCGCTGCTTGGTGCCGGGCTCGTGAGTTTGAGTGGCCGCCTGGACGTGGCCAGCTGGCCTCCTGGAACCCGGACCGCCCTGGAGATCGCCATTGGCACGGTGATCGGCACCAGCCTGACGGCCTCGGCCCTGGAGGAACTGAGGCTGCTTTGGAAGCCGGCACTGTTGATCACGATCACCCTGGTGATGACGGGCTTGGTGGTGGGGCTCTGGTGCGGCCGGCTGTTGGGTATGGATCCTGTCGTGGCTCTACTCGGGGCCGCGCCTGGCGGCATCAGCGGCATGAGCTTGGTGGGGGCCGAATTCGGCGTGGGGGCAGCTGTGGCCGTGCTGCACGCCGTGCGGTTGATCACTGTGCTGCTGGTGCTCCCCCTAGCCGTGCGCCTGCTGCTAGCAAGCGGCCTCACGCCACCTCCCTCAGCCTGAAACCCACCACGCACTGGATGCCTGGCGACGCGCCCGATACCTTGGGCCCCACTGCCCCAAAGAGTTGATGCAGCGTTCCACTGTTGCCAGAGTGCTGACCGCCTTCCTGCTGACAGCAGCCGCCATCCACAGCGCTCCTGCAGCCCGCGGCGCGGACAACCCGTCGAGCCCGGCCGCCAAGGGTGCGCAGGTGTACTGCTTCATGCGCAATTCCGGCAACAACCACGAGGTGAGCTGGCTGGCTGCCTATGCCCTGATCAAGCGCCAAAGCGCCAGCTTGTTCAAAACATCGCCAGAGCATGCGGCGGTGATGATCACCGAAGCTGTGGTGCAGAACCCGGGCACCTTCCCCGATTGCGGCAAATATCTCGGTGATCTCTATGCCAGCGCAGTGCCGGACCAACAGGAGCAGAAGCAACAACGCGAAGCCGACACGGGCAGCAGCAGCGGCAGCCAGACCCGCAGCGAGCGTTACGCCTACTAGGGCCGCTTCCTTCGGATCGGCAGCAGCCCTGCTGGTGGCCCTGCTGGGGGGATGCGTCAGCGGTCCTGCCGATCCCACCACCACCCTTCCAGGCCTGGGAGATTGCCTACGCCAGGTGGAGATCAAGCGTTTGCAACGGGCCATCGAGCGCTGCGACAGCGTGGTGGAGGCCCATCCCAACCACCCGCAACCGCGCAACGAACGTGCCTTGCTGCACAGCCTGGCGGGAGACAACAAAACGGCCTGCCGCGACAGCCTCGCAGCAGCCAAGCTGCTCAAACTGCTCCCGGCCCAGCCTCCCGCCGACCCCCTGCTGGTGGAAGAAATTGAGCTACGCGCCAAGAGCTGCCGGCTGATTACCAACGCTCCAACAGCTGACGCACCATCCCCGGCAGGCTCCGGCGGCTGAGCAACTGATCGATGCGGGCTGCCTTGCTGGCGATCAGATCATCGACCATCTGATCGGCCACACCCAACTGCAGCCAGTGGCACTGCAGGGGGCCCTGCATACCGATGCGATGACAGCGATCCTCAGCCTGCTCTGCATCACCAGGCGTCCAAGGGCGCTCCAACAACACCACGTGACGGGCCCGGTGAAGGGTGAAACCCAGCCCGCCCACACCAAACGTGCTGATCAAAAGCTGATGCGCCCCGGCCTGGAAGGCATCCACGATCTGCTGCCGTTCAGCGGGCGGTTGGCGCCCGGTGAGCAAAGCACCGCCGAGGCGTTGGTGCAGCAGCTGGGCAGAGGCCACGAAGGCCGTGAACACCACCACCGCATCTCCCTCACCCTGCAGCCGGTTAACCAGAGCACTGGCCGCCGGCAGTTTGTATTCAGCACTGATCTGGCGCAGGGCCGTGAACACAGCCAACACCTCCGCATCCCGCCGCACCAGTCCGGCCGCCGCCCGCCGGCGGTAATCGTCCACCTTGAGCTGCAGGCGGTGCTGGAAGCCCTGGCCCTCGGCCTCGCTCAACCGCACCGGCAAGAGCTGCCGCTGCTTGGGCGGCAGCTCGAGGCAATCCTGCTTGCGGCGATGCAGCACTAACGGCCGCGTGAGCCGTTGCAGCTCCTCAAGGTTGGTGGCACCCATGGCCTGCCACTGACGCTTGCCGTCACGCTCCAGCCAATGGCCCTGGCAGTAACGCTCTTCATAGGTCCGTTGATCAGCAGCGAGGGGATGGCCGATGGCCGCCAGCAAGGGGAAGAGCTGCACCGGCCGGCCGTTCTTCATCGGCGTGCCGCTCAGCAGCCACACCGCCCGCAGACGTGGATGGCGGCTCAAGCGCAGAAAGGCCTGCGTGCGGCTGGTGTGCAGGTTCTGGGCGTAGTGCGCTTCATCGGCGATCAACACCGTGCCAGCCGGAGGCAACTCAGCGGGAAGCCGCGCCCAGCTGAGCAACTCCAGTTGCAACTGCAAAGCGGAAGCTTCCTGACGCCAATGGCGATGCAGACCCGCCGGGGCCACCACCACGATGCGGCAGTCGGCCGCGCGCACCATCGCCCGGGCTGCGGCCAGCGCCGTGAGCGTTTTGCCCAAGCCCATGGCGTCAGCCAGCACTGCACCACGACGCGCCAACAACCAGCGAGCAGCAGCGCGCTGATGGGCGAACAGCTGGCGGCCATCCGGCAGAGGTTGCCCCAGCTCAGCCAACTGCACCAGGTTGCGGTGGGCAGGCAGGGGAGGCAGGGGTTGCTCCAGCCAGCCAAACCAGCGCTGCAGCTCCGGCTCCACCGCAAAACGGCTGCCGAACTGATGGCGTAGCACCGCAGCCGCCTCGAGGGGAAACTGCCAACAACCTCGCCGGCCAGACCACTGCCCCCGTGGCCGCACAGCCCGCAGCTGGGCTTGGGTGACCGCATCAAACGGAAGCTGCAGCTCAATGCAACCCGACTCCCCCAACCGCATCAGGCAGCGCACAGGGGCTGGAGATCGAGGAGGCGAGATCGCGCGGGGAATGGAAACACCACTGCTGCAACGACTCTCGCGCAGCGAATGTGATTCTAACGACACCTCAACAGGAGGCAAGCGTTGCGATGAAGCGTGAAAACAGCATCGCTCGACACATTGACATCCCAGCCACTGCAGGCAAACTCTCCACAATCGAACCAAGCGGATGCACGCCAGGGATGCCGTGTTCCTTGAGGATCTGTGCCCCAAACTTCGCGTTCGACGCTGGAGACAAAATCTCCACTCCTTTACTCACAAAACCTGCATTTACTGCGGGAAGCCATCTGAATCGATCGACCACGTGCTTCCCCAAAGCCGCGGCGGCTTGAGCACCACCGAAAACTGCGTACCCGCCTGCCTGGCCTGCAACGGCCGCAAGAGCGACGCCGACGCCTTCGAGTGGTACAGGCGCCAGCGCTTCTACGACCCCCGCCGCGCCATGGCGATCCGGGCCTGGACCGATGGCGATCTACGGCTGGCCATGCGCCTACTTCAGTGGGCGAGCCCCCAGAGCGCATCGATGGGCCTGCAAGCGGCCTGAGGGCGTGCCCTCACCAAACCCGGCAAGCTGCCGGGCCGTTGTAGCGCTCGCAGATCTCCGCCTGGGCCCGAGGCTGCTCAGGAGCGACCAGAACCGCTGCAAACACAAAGGCCACCACAGCCGGTATCAGCAACTGGCGCGGACGCACCCGTGGACGCACCATGGGGCGCGCCTGCCCGGATGCCACAGACAGAGGAGTAGAGAAACAGGTCGCCGTCATGGACCGAATCAATTAGTGATACAGGTGTACTGGTGACTAGCCGTGCTGTCAACCCGGGGGCGAGGGTGCTGGTCGTGGGTGGTGGCTACAGCGGCCTGCGTTTCGCCGGCGCCGCCGCCGCACGCGGCGCCCAGGTGTGGCTCACCCACCGCCGGGAATCGCTTGAAGCCCAAGGGGCAACTGAGGCCTTCTCCTGGCTGCGCTTTGACGCTGAGGTCGGTGCGATCCCAGAGCTGCCCGAAGGCCTCACCCATGCCCTGATCACGCTGCCACCTAGCGCTGCCGGCACCGATGCGGCCCTGCTGCATCTGTTGGAGCCCCTACGCCACCAACCCCTGCTGTGGCTCGGCTATCTCTCCACCACCGGCGTCTACGGCGACAGCCAAGGGGGCTGGGTGGACGAAACCTCTCCCACACATCCCAGCCTGCCCCGCAGCCAGGCACGGTTGCAGTGCGAACAGCAGTGGCTGAGCAGCGGTCTGCCGGTGCAGAGCTTCCGGCTGCCGGCCATCTACGGGCCCGGCCGCTGCCCGTTCGAGCAGCTGCGCAGCGGCAAGGCCCGCCTGGTGCACAAACCGGGCCAGGTGTTCTGCCGCATCCATGTGGACGACATCGTGGGAACCCTGCTGCACGCCACCGATCAACCCGCAGGCAAGCAGCCCGCCGTGATCAATGTGAGCGACAACGCCCCATGCCCATCGAGCGAAACGCTCGCCTATGCCGCGCACCTACTGGGCTGCAAGCTCCCGGCCGTGCAACGGTTTGAAGCCATTGCACCGGAGATGAGCCCCATGGCGCTGAGCTTCTGGGCCGATAACCGCAGGGTGAGCAACGCGCTGCTCTGCCACGAACTCGGCTATCAACTGCGCTACCCCAGCTACCGCGAAGGGTTCAGCGCCAGCCTGGCGGAAGAGCAGCGGGGGAACAACCCAGGCGCCTAAGTCTGCTGTTGCCCCTGGGATGCAGGATTCTCAGGATGCGGAACAAAAGGCACACCCACATCGTGCAGAAGCCGCTGCCAATGCAGCTCCACCCAACCGCTCTCCACGCCTTTCACCAGGCCAAAGCCGATCAGCAGCAACAACACCCAGCGCAGCATGGTCCATCAAGCCAGCCTTCAGCACGCTAAGCGGGCTCGCCTGGCCGTTTCCCTCGGCGACCCAGCCGGAATCGGCGCGGAAGTCACCCTCAAGGCGCTGGCCCACTGGCCGGCGGAGCACACCAAACCCCTGCTGGTGGGCTGCCGCCGTTGGCTCGAGCAGAGCTACCAGCACTTGCGCAGCTGCAGCGCATCCGCCCTGGCAGACCCGGCCGATTTCGAGGTGCTGGATCGCCCCCTGGAGCAGCCATTGCAACCGGGCCAGGCTGGCGCCGCCAGCGGCGATGCCAGCTTTCATTGGCTCAGCGCGGCCGTCGAGCAGGTTCAGAGCGGCCATTGCCAAGCCCTGGTAACAGCGCCCATTGCCAAACACGCCTGGCACGCCGCCGGCCACACCTATCCCGGACAAACAGAGCGCTTGGCCGAGCTCGCCGGCGTGGCTGAGGCTTCGATGCTGTTCACAGCTCGCTCTCCCAGCGGTGGCTGGCGGCTGAACACGCTGCTGGCCACCACCCACATTCCCCTGGCCGCCGTGCCGCAGCAGCTGAACAGTGGGCGTATCGCCGCCAAGCTCGATACCTTGCTGCACTTCTGCCAGCGCTTCAGCGCCCAACCGCAACTCGTGGTGGCAGGCCTCAACCCCCACGCCGGCGAAGGGGGCCAACTCGGGCGCGAGGAGCTCGACTGGCTGATCCCTGCTCTCGAGCAGTGGCAACAACAACACCCGCAGGTGCAGCTGCGCGGCCCCTTACCGCCTGACACCTGCTGGCTGGAAGCCGGCCACGCCTGGCATAGCCAAGGGGAACCCGAGCCCCGCGCAGCCGATGGCTTCCTTGCTCTGTACCACGACCAGGGTCTGATCCCGGTGAAGCTGCTGGCCTTCGACCAAGCCGTGAACACCAGCCTTGGCCTGCCCTTTCTGCGCACGTCACCCGACCACGGCACCGGGTTCGCCATTGCAGGCCAAGGCGTCGCTCGGGCAGCCAGCATGCGTGCCGCCCTGGAAACAGCGCTGGAGCTCGGTTAGGCGGGCTTCACCCGCATCAACACCTGGCCGAACTCCACGGGGGTGCCGTTTTCCACCAGGATCTCTACCACTTCCCCGCTCACCTCGCACTCCAGCTCATTCATCAGCTTCATCGCCTCCAGGATGCAGACGGTCTGCCCCGTATTGATGCGGGTGCCCAGCTCCACAAACGGAGGATCACCAGGGGAAGGGGCGCGGTAGAAGGTGGCCACCATCGGCGCCGTGATCTCCACCAGATCGCCGCGCACAGCCGGGGCCGCTGGGGGAGCAGCAGACGGAGCGGCAGGTGCTGCAGCCACAGGAGCCGGAATGGCCGCCGGGGCCGTTTGCATCAACACCTGAGGCTGTGTGCTCGGCAGGTTGCGACGCAACTCGAGGCGGAAGTCGTCGCCTTCGAGCTTGAGCTCCTGAATGTCGCTCTCGCCGAGCAGAGCGATCAGATCGCGCAGTTGGTTGTGATCAAGTTGCATGGCGATCAGTTCTCGCGGCCGAGGTAGCTATCCGTGCGGGTATCAATCTTGATCTTCTCGCCCACCGACAAAAACAGCGGCACCATCACTTGAGCACCGGTTTCCACGATGGCGGGTTTGGTACCGCCGGTGGCGGTATCACCCTTCACGCCAGGATCGGTCTGGGTGATCTCGAGCACCACGGAGTTGGGGAGTTCCACCTCGAGGGGCTTGCCGTTCCAATAGACAACGTTCACCTCCATACCCTCTTTGAGGTATTTGCGCTGATCACCGATCTGCTTGGCGGTGAGGCGGGTCTCCTCGTAGGACGACATATCCATGAAGACGTAGTCGTCAGCCTCCATGTAGGTGTGCTGCAGCACAGCCTTTTCCAGCTGCGCTTGGGGCACAGTTTCGCCGGCGCGGAACGTTTTCTCCACCACGTTGCCGCTCTGCACCGCCTTCAGCTTGGTGCGCACAAACGCTGAGCCCTTGCCGGGCTTCACGTGCAGGAACTCAACGACACGCCAGACCTGGCCATCGATCTCAATCGTTGTGCCGGTGCGAAAGTCGTTGCTCGAGATCATTCCGGCAGAACGGTTCAGGCGGGATTGTACGGCTGTGCCAGAGTCCGGGCAGAGACAAGGCTGCAGCATGGATCTCAAGCGCTGGCTCCTGGCCCTTCTGGTGGTGCTGGGCCTCAGCTGCCCGATCGGTGCCTTACCGGCCAATGCCGCGCTGCCTCCCGGCAACGCCGTGAAAGACCCCACAGCGATCCTGCGCAACGCCCTGCCGATCGATCAGCCCGAGCTGCAGGAGCTGCAACACCGGCTGGAGAGCACGAGCGACGAGCTGCGGGCCAAACGCTGGAGCGCGCTCACCGCCACGGTGCGCCGCAGCCAGACACTCCTGAGCAGCAAGCGCGAAACCATTCTCAAGAGCCTTCCCAGCGGCGATCAGGCCCAAGGCAGCGCCCTGCTGGATCAGCTGGACACCCAACTGCAGCAGGTGGCCGCCGCCACCGAAGTGAACGATCGCGACAGCTTCCTCGACGCGCGCCGTGCAGCCCTCAGCAGCATCGGCGAGGTGGAAGCGCTGCTGGTGGGGGATTTCCCCTTCGCGATCCCGGCTGAATTTGCGGATCTACCGCGGCTGCTGGGCCGGGCCACCGTGGAGATTGAAACCACCCAAGGCACGGTGATCGCCGTGGTGGATGGCTACAACGCCCCCATCACCGCCGGTGCCTTCGTGGATCTGGTGCAGAAAGGCTTCTACGACGGCCTGCCCTTCACCCGCGCCGAAGACTTCTACGTGCTCCAAACCGGCGATCCCAAGGGCCCAGAAACCGGCTACCTCGACCCGACAACCAAAACCGAGCGCACGGTGCCGCTCGAAATCATGGTGCCGGGCGAAGCCGAGCCCTTCTACAACGCCACTTTTGAGGATCTCGGCCTGTTCACCGCTCAACCGGTGCTGCCCTTCGCCACCCTGGGCACCCTGGGCTGGGCCCACTCCGACGAGGCCCTCAACGACGGATCGTCGCAGTTCTTTTTCTTCCTCTACGAAGCTGAGCTCACCCCGGCCGGACTCAATCTGGTGGATGGCCGCTACGGCGCGTTCGGCTATGTGGTGGATGGCTTTGATGTGCTGGAGGAGCTGGGCATCGAAGACGGCATCGTGAAGGCGAAGGTGATCGAGGGAGCCGACAACCTCAAGCCCCACGCCTGATCCCGTGCGCCTGCGCGACCTGGGCGAGTGGGAGCTGCTGCAGCGCCTAGCCGCGTTCGCGCCCCCCGGCCAGTTCGAGGATGACGCCGCCCTACTGAGCGAGCAGAGCGGCCGCCAGCTGGTGGTGAACACCGATGTGCTGGTGGAAGGGGTGCACTTCAGCGACGCCACCATGGGTGCCGTGGACCTGGGCTGGCGGGCTGCCGCGGCCAACCTCTCTGACCTGGCGGCCATGGGCTGCAGCAGCGTGGTGGGCCTCACCGTGGCCCTGGTGGCCCCACCTGACACCACCTGGGCCTGGGTGGAAGGGGTCTATCAGGGGCTGAGCGCAGCGTTAAACCACTACGGCGGTGTGGTGCTGGGGGGCGACTGCAGCAGCGGCAGCGAGCGGCTGCTCTCGATCACGGCCCTGGGACACCTTGACCCGGCAGGCGAGGCCATCCGGCGCGGCGATGGCCGAGCCGGCGACTGGTTGGTGAGCAGCGGCCCCCATGGGCTGAGCCGCCTGGGCCTGGCGCTGCTTCTGCATCAGCTGGAGCCCTCCGCCGCCGCACAGCTCAGCCCAGGGCTACAGGAGCGATCGATCCAGGCGCACCGCCGCCCGCAGCCACGCCTGGATGCGTCAGACATCCTGCACCGATGCCAACCCTCTGATCAGCCATGGCGGGTGGGTGGCACCGACAGCAGCGATGGGCTGGCCGCAGCCGTGCGCAGCATCGCCGCCGCCAGCCGGTGCGCTGCGGCGCTGGAGCACGAGCAGCTGCCGCTTGATCCTGAGCTGGCCCAGCTGCCCCAAGGGGAGGGCTGGTGCCTGGGGGGCGGCGAGGATTTTGAGCTGGTGCTTGCCCTCGAGCCCACCTGGGCTGCAGCCCTGATCGCCGCCTGGCCCGGCGCCAGCCGCATCGGAACACTGATGGCAGGGGAAGCGGGGCTGGTGCGTTGGCAGAACAGCGGAGAACCCCTGGCCAACGCGGCTGAAGGCTTCACCCATTTCCAATAAAAAACCGCCCCCGAAGGGGCGGCTTCGTGGTGGTCTCAGACCATCACTTCCAGTTCTTGGCCACAATCTCGGCTAGGTCGACCACGCGCTGGCTGTAGCCCCACTCGTTGTCGTACCAGCAGATCACCTTCACCATGTTGCCGCCCATCACCAGGGTGAGATCGGAATCCACGATGGTGCTCTCGTCTGTGCCGGCGTGATCGCTCGACACCAGGGGTAGATCGCAGTACTTGATGATCCCCTTCATGCCGTTCTCGGAGGCAGCCTTGAGGACGGCGTTCACCTCCTCCTTGGTGGTGTCGCGGCTCATCTCAAGCACCATGTCAACCACCGACACGTTGGGGGTGGGCACCCGCAGGGCAATGCCACTGAGCTTGCCCTTCATCGGCGGGTAGACGAGAGCCACGGCCTTAGCGGCACCGGTGCTGGTGGGAACGATGTTCACGGCGGCAGCGCGAGCGCGGCGCAGGTCGCGGTGGGAAGCATCGAGGATGCGCTGGTCGCCCGTATAGCTGTGGGTGGTGGTCATCGTGCCCTTCACGATGCCGAAAGCCTGGTCCAACACCTTGACGATGGGCGCCATGCAGTTGGTGGTGCAGCTGGCGTTGGAAAGGATGTCCCAGTCTTCGTGGCGGTACTGATCGGCGTTCACGCCCACCACGAACGTTCCCACTTTGTCGCCCTTACCGGGGGCGGTGAGGATCACCTTCTTGGCACCGGCTTCAAAGTGCTTGCTGGCACCCACGTCGTCGTTAAACACGCCGGTGGACTCGATCACCAGATCGACGCCCCACTCCTTCCAGGGGAGGTTGGCGGGATTGCGGTCGTAGAAGGTTTTGATCGTCTTGCCGTTGACAACGATCGTGTCGTCGGTGGTGGTCACCTCTGCGTTGCGCAGGGGGCCGAGCATCGAGTCGTACTTGAGCAGGTGAGCATTGGTGTACGTGTCACCTGAACCGTTGATGCCCACCAGCTCAATGCCGGTATTGGCTCCACGGCTGAGCCAGCAACGCATGAAGTTGCGACCGATACGGCCGAATCCATTGATCGCAACCTTGATGGTCATGGCATCGAGCGGGGAAACCCGCTAGCAAGGGGGATTTGGCCGCCGATCATACAGAGATCTACGTGATGTCCCCATCTGGGGACATGGATCTCAAGCCCGGCAAAACCCTCTCAAACACAACGATCCAGGGAGACAAGGGGCACTTCCCGGCTTACCGTCTCCGGAGGCTTGGACACGCCCTTGGCCCAGCAGCTCGATCGCCGTCAACCCCTCCATTTCATTGGAGTGGGCGGCATCGGCATGTCGGCCATCGCCGGAATCCTGGCGGATCGGGGCTATCAGGTGAGCGGGTCGGACCCGCGCGACAACGCCGTGCTGCAAGACCTGCGCAGCCGCGGCGTGCGCGTGTTCCGTGAACAAAGCGCCACCACCATCGCCGCCATCCGCAGCGGCACCTCCACCCAACCGCTGGTGGTGGTGAGCTCAGCGGTGCCCGCCACCAATCCCGAACTGCAAGAAGCGCGCCGAGCTGGGCTGGAGATTGCGCACCGCTCCGATGTGCTCGCAGCGCTGATCGCCGGCCAAAACTCAGTGGCGGTGGCCGGCAGCCACGGCAAGACCACCACCAGCACCCTGATCGCCAGCCTCCTGCACGCCACCCACCACGACCCCACCGCCGTAATCGGCGGCGTGGTGCCGGCATTTGGCAGCAATGGCCGCAACGGTGATGGAGCCCTGCTGGTGGCTGAGGCCGATGAATCCGACGGCACCCTGGTGAAATTCCAGGCCTGGCTGGGGCTGATCACCAACCTGGAGCTCGATCACACCGATCACTACGCCGATCTGGCGGCACTGATCGCCACGCTGCAGCGCTTCGGGCGGGGCTGCCAGCAGCTGCTGGCCAACCGTGATTGCCCGATCCTCCACGAGCACTTCCAGGCCAGTCACTGGTGGTCAACCACCACGGCCGCGGGAGTGGAGTTCGCCGCGATTCCGCTGGAGCTGAACGGCGAGCGCACCGTGGCTGACTTCTACGAGCAGGGCGTTCGGATCGGCAGCTTCAACCTGCCGCTGCCCGGCCTGCACAACCTCAGCAATGCCACCGCTGCTATGGCGGCCTGCCGGCTGCACGGCGTGTCGTTTGCGGAGCTGCGCCAAGCCGTGGAAGGGCTGCAAGCTCCAGGCCGTCGCTTCGACTACCGCGGCACCTGGAGCGAGCGCCAGGTGGTGGATGACTATGCCCATCACCCCAGCGAAGTGGGCGCCACCCTGGCCACGGCCCAGCTGATGGTGCGCAGCGGCCGCAGCCCGCTGCCGCAGGCACCCCAACGGCTCCTGGCGGTGTTCCAACCGCATCGCTACAGCCGCACCGCCGAATTCCTCGAGCCCTTCGCCGAGGCCCTCTGCCAAGCCGATGAGGTGGTGCTCGCCCATCTCTATGCCGCCGGCGAAGCACCGATTGCCGGCATCTCCAGCCAAACCCTGGCAACCGCCATCCAGCGGTTGCGTCCCGAGCTAGCCGTCACAGTGGCCGACAGCCTTGAGGAGCTCGCTGATGCGGTGGCGGCCCGCAGCCTGCCGGGGGATCTGGTGCTGGCCATGGGAGCCGGCGATGTGAATGGGCTCTGGGGGCGCCTGCAACTCCGCGAAGACCCCCTCGCCACGTTTCCCCTAGCCGCGTGAGCAGCGCCGCGCCGCCCCCTGCACCGCTCGGCCTGCGCCGCGGCGTGGCCCTGGCGGACTACACCACCTGGCGGGTTGGGGGGCCGGCCCAGTGGTTTGCCGAACCCGATTGCAGCGCGCAGCTGCAGGCCCTGTTGCAATGGGCCCGCGCCGAAGGGCTGGCCGCGAGGGTGATCGGCGCGGGCTCCAACCTGCTGGTGAGCGATGCCGGCCTGGAGGGTCTCACGATCTGCAACCGGCACCTACAAGGTGCGGCGCTCGATGGCAGCTCTGGGCTGATCGAAGCGCACGCCGGTGAACCGATCCCGAGCCTGGCGCGCCGCGCTGCCCGGGCTGGGCTCTCCGGGTTGGAGTGGGCCGTGGGCATCCCTGGCACCGTGGGTGGGGCTGCCGTGATGAATGCCGGCGCCCAGGGGGGGTGCACCGCCGAGGTGCTGGAGAGCGTCACGGTGATCGACCCGCAGCGGCCGGATCAACCGTTCCAGATCAGCAACCAGGAGCTGAACTTCGCCTACCGCCACAGCCGTCTGCAGCACGAAGAGCTGGTGGTGCTCACGGCTCGCTTCCGCCTGGAGGCCGGTCACGATCCGGCCGAACTCAGCCGCCGCACCAGCGCCAACCTGCACAGCCGCACCAGCACCCAGCCCTACCAGCAGCCAAGTTGCGGCAGCGTGTTCCGCAATCCCGAACCCCACAAGGCCGGCCAGCTGATCGAGGGGCTCGGCCTGAAGGGCCTGAACATCGGCGGCGCACAGGTGTCACCGATTCACGCCAATTTCATCGTGAACACCGGCGGGGCCACCGCCAGCGAGATCGATCATTTGATCGCCCAGGTGCAGCAGCAGGTGCGTGGCGCTCACGGCATCAGCCTGCACACCGAGGTGAAGCGGCTGGGCCTGAGCAGCACCACGTAGCCTGCCGAGCAGCTCAACTTCCCTGCCCCCATGGCCGGTTTCGGACTCCCCAACTTCGGCCAACTCACCGAAGCCTTCAAAAAGGCGCAACAGATCCAGCAGGACGCCGCCAAGCTCCAAGAGGAACTGGATGCCATGGAACTGGAGGGCACGAGCAGCTGCGGCCGCGCCAGCGTGTGGCTCTCCGGCAACCAGCAGCCGCTGAAGGTGCGCCTCGATCCGGCTCTGCTGGCGGAGGGGCAGAGCGCCACCGAAGGTGCCACCCTCGATGCCCTGAAAGCGGCCTATGAGCTCTCCACCGGCACGATGAAGCAACGGATGGAAGAGCTCACCGGCGGCCTCAACCTCAACCTGCCAGGCATGGGCTGAGGGGTCAGCGGAGCTCAGTCGTCGTCAACATCGCTCTGGCGCTGGCGCCGGCGCGACACCTGACGCAAGCGCTGATCCAACAGCGGCTCTCGGCGGCTGCCCCGCTGCTTAAGCCCGGCGGAACCAATGCTGCGGCCCTGCTCGCGCGCCGCCTGTGCCTGCACTGCCTCAAGGCAGGTGGTGTAGATGGGAAAACGATCCCAGTCGCTGCCCACGGCGCAGCCGGGATCGCCCTGGTGCAGGCAATTCTTGAACCGGCAGACGCCAGCGACCAGCCGCTGACGGATCTCGGGAAACAGCGGCCCGAGATCCCCTGGTTCCAGAGGCAAATCGGGGCGGTTGAACCCCGGCGTATCGGCCAGCAGGGCCCCGGGGACCAGGGGAAACAGCTCCACGTGGCGGGTGGTGTGGCGGCCGCGCTGGAGACGGCCTGATACGGCACTCACCCGCAAGGCAAGCTCCGGCACCAGGGCATTGATCAAGCTGCTTTTCCCCACGCCAGAGGGGCCGCAGAGCACAGCGATGCCGGGCTGGGCCAAACGCTGCCGCAACTCCGCAATCCCCGCGCCCTGCTGGGCTGACACCAGCAACGGCCCGTAGCCCCAGCCCTGCAAACGCTCGCACCAAGCCGCCCGCTCCGCGGCACGCAGCAGATCTGCCTTGGTGAGCACCAATTCCACCGCCACGCCAGTGCGCTCAGCGGTGATCAGAAAACGGGTGAGTTGCAGAGGGTCGAGCTGAGGTTGCTCCAGCGCCACCGCCACCACCACCCGGCTGCAGTTGGCGACGGCGGGGCGCTCCAGCAAGCTGTTGCGGGGTTCCAGAGCCGCAACGGCGCCGCGGCCTTCCGGCCAGTCGATGCCATCGATCTGCACGCGATCGCCGACGCAGATCTGCTGGCCGGTTTTGCCGAGACGGGTGCGGCGCACGCAGAGCAAATGCTCGATGCCGCCGGGGCCAGGTTGCTCGAGCTCCACACGGCAGAAGTTGGCCTCCAGGGCCATCACCCGCGCCCGTTCAGCCAAGGCGTTGAATCAGCAACCGCACCGCTCCGGGCTCGAGGGCTTCCACCTCCACATACTGGCCTGCTTCGCGCAAACCCGAGGCCACCATCTGCTCGGGCTCGCCGGCATCGAGATCCACCTGAAGCCAGGCACCGAGCGCGAGCTTCTCCAGCGCCAGCTTGCTGCGGATGAAGTTGAGCGGGCAGGGGGTGCCGCGCAGGTTGAGCTGAGCAGAGGAATCAGGGGCGGCGGTGCTCACGGGTGGTTCACCCGAACAGGCCGCCGAACAGGCCGCTCTTATGCGGATGCTTATGGCCCTTGGCGGTGTGGTGGCCGGCCAATTGCTCCAGCAGCTCGCGCTCCTCGCGGTTGAGCTTGGTGGGCAGCTGCACCTTGATCGCAATCATGTGGTTGCCGCGGGCCACCGGATTCCCCAGCTTGGGCACGCCCTTGCCGGTGAGGGTGAGCACAGCCCCGGGCTGGGTGCCAGCGGGGATCTCCAGCTGCTCGGCGCCATCCACGGTTTCCACTTCAATCGTGTCGCCGAGGATCGCCTGGAGGTAATTCACCACCACCTCGGAGTGGATGTTGATGCCATCGCGCCGCAGCTGCGGATGCGATTGCACCGTGAGAAACACATACAGATCACCAGCGGGGCCGCCGCGCTGGCCGGCATTGCCTTCATTGGCCACCCGCAAGCGCGTGCCGCTGTCGACACCGGCGGGAATATTGATGCGCAGCTTCTTGCGCACCTGCTGCACGCCCTGACCGCCGCAGGCATTGCAAGGATCGGCAATCACCTGGCCGCTGCCCTCGCAGGTGGGGCAGGGAGCCACCTGGGTGAAACTGCCGAAGGGGGTGCGGGTGGCGCGGCGCACCTGGCCGGCACCACCGCAGGTGCCGCAGGTGGTGGGGCCACTGCCGCTCTTCGCCCCGGAGCCGCTGCAGGTGCTGCAGGTTTCCAGATGGCGAATCTGGATCTCCTTCTCCTTGCCAAACACCGCTTCGCTGAAGCTCACGGTGAGGTCGAAGCGCAGGTCGTCGCCTTGGCGCGGACCGCGGCGGCGGGCACCGCCACCACCCGGGCCGCCCACGCCACCACCGAAGCCGCTGAAGAAGGTTTCAAACAGGTCGGCAAATCCGCCCATATCGCCCATATCGGGCATGCCGCCACCACCACCCAGGCCGGCTTCGCCGAACTGGTCGTAGCGGGCGCGGGTCTGGGGATCGCTCAGCACCTCATAGGCGCGTCCGATCTCCTTGAACTTGTCCTCCGCGCCGGGCTCTTTGTTGATATCGGGGTGGTACTGGCGCGCCAAACGCCGATAGGCCCGCTTGAGGGTGTCGGCATCTGAGTCGCGGGCGACCCCCAGCAAGTCGTAGTAGTCGGCCATCGATCAGGCCTCGTTCTCGGCCTGTGCACTCTCGGCCGGAGCGGCCGTTTCACCGCCGCTGGGGCCAGGGCCCATCGACACTTTCACCAAGGCGTGGCGCAGCACCCGGCCGTTGAGGTGATAACCGCGCTGGAGCTCGGCGATCACGACATCTTCATGGTGCTCATCGCTGGGCTCGCGCAGCACCGCTTCGTGCAGGTTGGGATCAAAGGGCTCGCCCTCCACCCGCATCGGCGACACGCCCAGCTGCTTGAACACATCCACCAGCTGTTTGTAGAGCCCCTGATAACTGCGGTGGATGGTCTGCGCTTCCTCCGCCTGGGGTTCAAGCTGCTGGCGCGCCCGCTCGAAGTTGTCCACCACCGGCAGGATCTCGCTCAGGGTGGTGCAGGCAATCTGCACGCGCAGATCGTCTTGGTCGCGGCTTTGGCGCTTGCGGAAGTTGTCGAAATCAGCGGCGATGCGCATGTATTGGCTACGCACCGTTTCGTGCTCGGCCTTGAGAGCCTCCAGCTCCGCCTCAAGCTCGCGCACCCGCTGCTCCGGATCGGCGCTGGCTGCCGCTTCGGTGGCAGGGGCCTCAACCTCAGGCACAGCATCCGCAGTGGCGGACTGCTCAACCTCAACCGCTGTGTTGAGGGTCTCGGCGGATTCCTGGGAGAGGGGGGTCGCTTCGCCGCTCATGCTGACCGAACCGGAAATCTGATCTAGACATGTTGGTGTGAAGGGGCACCCCCCCACAAGCGGCGGAAGCCCGCACCTCCATGACCCGCACGCCCACTCGGCCCGTGCCCGCCGCGGCCAGCGCTGATCAGCAGCGGCTGGAGGTTGAGCTGCTCTTGGGGGAAGCGGTGCTCAACAGCCAGGCCCTACGGGCCGCCGGCACGGAGCGCTGGGGCTGGGAACAGACCTTCTCAAAGCAACGCTGCCAAGAGCTGGGCTGCCTGCCGGTGGAGCGGCGAAACGGCACCCTGGTGCTGGCTATCCCCAGCCATTGGGGACCGGAGCAGCGCGACAGCCTGCAGCAGATCGCCGCGGCCGCCGCTCTGCCCATCAGCCTGCGCCTGGCCCTGCCCGATGAGCTGACCGCCGCGCTTCAGGCTGCTCTCAACGACACGGCCACCGCAGCGGAGAAGCACCAACCAGCAACCGCCAGCGCCACCCCGATCAGCCCAGCACCGCCGCGGCCAGCACCTGGCGCCTCCCTGGTGCACGACCTGCAGCTGGAGGAGACCCTCGAGGAAGCGCCCAGCAACGGCGTCGACGAGATGGATGTAGAGGCCAGCCTCTCGGCCTCCAATGCTTCACCGGTGGTGAGCCTGGTGGACCGGATCCTGGTGCAGGCCCTGCAGCGCAACGCCAGCGACATCCACATCGAACCCCAAGACGATGGGCTGCTGATTCGCCTGCGCCAGGACGGCGTGCTTGAGCAGCTCGACAAGCTGCCAAAGAACCTCACCCCTGCGGTGACCTCCCGCCTCAAGATCATGGCGGACCTGGACATCGCCGAGCGGCGCCTGCCCCAGGACGGCCGCATCCGCCGCCGCTACCGAGGCAAGTTGTTTGATCTGCGGGTCAGCACCTTGCCCACCCGCTACGGCGAAAAGGTGTGCATGCGCCTGCTCGACAGCGGCACGACCCACCTGGGACTCAACAAGCTGATCACCGATCCGGTAGCCCTGGCCAGCGTGCGCGAGATGGGCGGCAAACCCTTCGGGATGCTGCTGGTGACGGGGCCCACCGGCTCGGGCAAGAGCACCACCCTCTACTCACTGCTGGCGGAGCGCAACGACCCGGGGGTGAACATCTCCACCGTTGAAGACCCGATCGAATACACCCTCAGGGGCATCGCCCAGACCCAGGTGAACCGGGAGAAGGGCTACGACTTTGCCCTGGCCCTGCGGGCCTTCATGCGCCAAGACCCGGACGTGCTGCTGGTGGGTGAAACCCGCGACCAGGAAACCGCCAAAACCGCCATCGAAGCGGCCCTCACCGGCCACCTGGTGCTTACCACCCTGCATTGCAACGACGCGCCCAGTGCCATCGCCCGCTTAGCGGAGATGGGGGTGGAGCCGTTCATGGTGAGCGCCTCACTGATGGGGATCGTGTCGCAGCGGCTGGTGCGGCGGGTCTGCCCCGATTGCCGGCAGGCGTATCACCCCAGCGAGCAGGAGCTGGGCCGCTTCGGCTTGTTTGCCAGCAACGAGCAAGCCATCACCTTCTTCAAGGCCAGCCGTCACCAGGGCGACAGCACGGCGGTGTGCCCCACCTGCCAGGGCCTGGGCTACCGCGGCCGCGTGGGGGTGTACGAGGTGCTGCGCATCAACGAAACCCTGGCCAGTGCCATCGCCCAGCAAGCGAGCACCGATCGGATCCGCAAGCTGGCGATCGAGGCCGGCATGAAAACGCTGCTGGGCTACGGCCTCGATCTGGTGCGCCAGGGCCACACCACCCTCGAGGAGATCGAGCGCATGATCCTCACCGATTCCAGCCTGGAATCAGAGCGCCGGGCCAAGGCGCTGCACACGATCACCTGCGGCGGCTGCGGCGCCGGCATGCGCGATGAATGGCTGGAGTGCCCCTACTGCCTCACGCCACGGGCGATCACCTAAGCGGGGCCCAGCACCACGGCAGCGCCGTTGCCGCCTCGATCCGCCCCACCCACACTGACGGCAGAACGCATCCCGCCCGGCCATGGAGCTCCAGATCGAGCAGCTGATGGAGGAGCTGGTGGAGAGCGGCGGTAGCGATCTGCACCTGGCAGCGGGACAGCCCCCCTACGGACGCTTCAGCGGAGCGCTGCGACCCATGCGCGAGGAGAAGCTCAGCGAAGACCAGTGCAACCGCCTGATCTTCTCGATGATCAACAACGCCCAGCGCAAGCAGCTGGAGCAAACCTGGGAACTCGACTGTGCTTACGGCTTGCGGGGGGTGTCGCGCTTCCGCGTGAATGTGTACCGGCAGCGGGGCAGCTACGCCGCCTGCCTGCGGGCCCTGGGCAGCTCGATCCCCAGCCTCTCCAGCCTGAATCTGCCGCCGGTGGTGGAAGAAACGAGCCGGCGGCCGCGGGGGCTGATCCTGGTGACCGGGCCCACCGGCTCCGGCAAAACCACCACCCTGGCGGCCCTGCTGGATCACATCAACCGCAGCCGCGCCGAGCACATCCTCACGATCGAGGACCCGATCGAATTCACCTACCGCAATGAGCAAAGCGTGATCCACCAGCGCCAGCTGGGGGAAGACACCCGCAGCTTCGCCGCGGCCCTGCGGGCGGCCCTGCGCGAGGACCCCGACGTGATCCTGGTGGGGGAGATGCGCGACCTGGAAACGATCCAGCTGGCGATCACCGCAGCGGAAACAGGTCACCTGGTGTTTGGCACATTGCACACCAGCTCCGCCGCCCAGACGGTGGATCGCATGGTGGATGTGTTCCCGGCTGAGCAGCAGACCCAGATCCGCGTGCAGCTGAGCAGTTCGCTGGTGGGGGTGTTCTCGCAGACCCTGTGCAAACGGCTGAACCCCATGCCGGGCCAGTTCGGGCGCGTGATGGCCCAGGAGATCCTGATCAACACGCCAGCCATCGCCAACCTGATCCGCGAGGGCAAAACGGCGCAGCTCTATTCCCAGATCCAAACCGGCGGCCAGCAGGGCATGCAGACCCTGGAACGGGCCCTGGCCAACCTGGTGGTGCAAGGGGCTGTGAGCCGCGAGGAGGCGATGGCCAAGGCCAGCAAACCGGAGGAACTGGGCCGCCTGCTCGACGGCCAGAGCGGCTGAGCGGAGCCGCCCCCATGCCCAACTTCAGCGCTACCTACACCACCCGCGCCGGCCAAACCCGCCAACTGCGCCTGCAGGCCGCCGATGTCGCCAGCGCCCGCCGCGACCTACGCCGCCGCGGCATCGTGCCCAGCGCCCTGGAGCTAGTGGAGGGAACAGGCCGCGGCGCCGCCGTGCCGGCCACCACCGTGTTTGGCCTGGATCTCTCCGGCCTGCTGGAGGCCCGGCCTGGCATCCGCGAGAAAGCGCTGTTCGCCAACAAGCTGGCGGCGCTGGTGGATGCCGGGGTGCCGATCGTGCGCAGCCTCGATCTGATGGCGCGGCAACAGCGCATGCCCCTGTTCAAGCGGGCGCTCACGGCGGTGAGCACCGATGTGAACCAGGGCGGCAGCCTCGGGGCGGCGCTGCGGCGCTGGCCGAAGGTGTTCGACAAGCTCACCATCGCCATGGTGGAAGCGGGAGAGGCCGGCGGTGTGCTCGATGAGAGCCTGCGGCGCCTGGCCAAGTTGCTGGAGGGCAACGCCAAGCTCCAAAACCAAATCAAGGGGGCGATGGGCTACCCGGTGGCAGTGCTGGTGATCGCGGTGCTGGTGTTCCTGGGGATGACGATCTTCCTGATCCCCACCTTCGCGGGGATCTTTGAAGACCTGGGCGCCGAGCTGCCCGTGTTCACCCAGCTGATGGTGGATCTGAGCAAGCTGCTGCGCTCCTCCTTCTCGCTGCTGCTGGTGTTGGTCCTCGTGGTGGGGGGCTGGCTGTTCAGCCGCTACTACGCCACCGCCGATGGCCGCCGCCGGGTGGATGGCCTGCTGCTGCAACTGCCCCTGTTCGGCGACCTGATCCAGAAAACAGCCACAGCCAAGTTTTGCCGCACCTTCAGCTCCCTCACACGAGCTGGGGTGCCGATCCTGCTCTCGCTCGAGATCGTGCAAGAAACGGCAGGCAACGCCGTGATCGCCGACGCGATCGTGGCCTCCCGCCAAGACGTGCAAGAGGGCATTCCCCTGAGCGTGGCCCTCGGACGCAAACAGGTCTTCCCCGAACTGGCCCTGAGCATGCTCGCCATCGGCGAGGAAACCGGCCAGATGGACACGATGCTCTCCAAGGTGGCCGACTTCTACGAAGACGAAGTGGAAGCCGCCGTGAAGGCACTCACCTCGATGCTCGAACCCGCCATGATCGTGATCGTGGGCGGCATCGTGGGCTCAATCCTGCTGGCGATGTATCTGCCGATGTTCTCGATCTTTGATCAGATCAAATAGCCACGGCCGCATCAGGAACCCACAGCCGCGATCGCCTGCCCCGCGAGCCAGCCAGAGCTCCAGCAGTGCTGGAAGTTGAAGCCGCCGGTGATGCCATCCACATCCAACAGCTCACCGGCCAGGTAGAGCCCAGTGGTGAGTCGGCTTTCCATGGTGGCCAGGTTCACCTCCCCCAGGGGCACGCCGCCGGCGGTGACGAACTCTTCACCAAAAGGGCCGCGGCCGGCCACCGGGTAGCTGCTGCGCCGCAGGCTTTCGATCAAGCCCTGCTGCTGGCGTTTGCCCAGATCAGCCCAACGACGCTCCGGCTCCACCCCCTGCTGATCGAGAAGGTGCTGCCAGAGGCGGCGGCTCAGCGCCGGCCAAGGGCGGGCGTTGCTGAGCTGGCGCCGGGCCTGATCGCGGCGGCACTCGGCAAACAGCTGCTCCAGCTGGGGCTGGCTACGGCCACCGCTCCAGTCGACCCGCAAAGTGCCCCGGTAGCCGCCATGGTGCAGCGCTCGCGCCGCAAAGGCCGTGAGCCGCAGAGCGGCAGGCCCGCTTAAGCCCCAGTGGGTGATCAACAGCGGACCCGACTGGCGAAAGCGATGGGCCATACCCGGCGGCGCTGGAGCGGCGATCTGATCCAGGTCGATCTCCAGCTCGAGGTCGACCGGATCCATCACCACCCCGGCTAACGCCACCAGCGGATTGGGCTTGAAGGCCAGCGTGAACAGGGAGGGCACCGGCGCCACCAGGCCATGGCCAAGGCTCTGGGCCAGGCGCCGCCCGCTGGGATGGCTGCCGGTGGCCAGGAGCAGACGATCGGCGGTGAGCGACACCGCTGCGGCCTCAGCTCCAGCCTGGGAACCGCGTCGCACATCCAGCGCAAAGCCCCCCTGGGGCCGCTGCCGTGCTGCCTGGAGCGCGCAGTGGGTGCGCAGCTCCACACCGGCCGCGGCCGCCGCACGGCGCAGGCACTGAATCACCGCCGTGGAGCGATTAGCCCGCGGAAACATGCGGCCATCCGCCTCCTCCACCAGCTCCAGGCCGTGCTCGTCGAACCAAGCCACCGCATCGCCGGCAGCAAAGCGGCTGAAGGGGCCGCGCAGGGCCTTGCCACCGCGGGGATAGGACCCCACCAGCTCCCTGGGATCCCAGCAGGCGTGGGTCACATTGCAACGGCCGCCCCCGCTGATCAGCACCTTGCCCAGGGGCTCCGGGGTGCTTTCAAGCACCAACACCCGCTGCAGCCCGGCCTCCGCCGCGGCAATCGCCGCCATGAAGCCGGCCGGTCCACCACCAGCCACCACCAGCGACCAGTGCTCAGAAGAGGAGGGCATCGGCGTGAAAGGCGAGCATGGAGCGATGCCCGATTCGCTGCTGAACGGGGCCTACCGCTTCAGTGTGGCCCCGATGATGGACTACACCGATCGGCACTTCCGGGTGCTGATGCGGCAGATCACTCGGCGCAGCCTGCTTTACACCGAGATGGTGGTGGCCCAGGCGCTGCACTACAGCGAGCGGCGCGAGCGCCTGATCGATTTCGACCCGATCGAGCATCCGATCGCCCTGCAGGTGGGCGGCGACGATCCGCAACTCTTGGCGGAGGCCGCCCGGATCGCCGCCGATCGCGGCTACGACGAGATCAACCTCAACGTGGGTTGCCCCAGCGAGAAGGTGCAGAAGGGGCGCTTCGGGGCCTGCTTGATGGCTGAACCGGATCACGTGGCCCGCTGCATCAGTGCCATGGCCGCGGCCTCACCGCTGCCGGTCACGGTGAAGCACCGCATCGGCATCGATGAGCGGGATTCCTACGCGGAGCTGCTGGCCTTCGTGGATGCGGTGGCTGCAGCTGGGGCGCAGCGGTTCAGCGTGCACGCCCGCAAGGCCTGGCTGGAGGGCCTCGATCCCAAACAAAACCGCACGATCCCGCCCCTGCGCTACGAGCTGGTGCATCAGCTCAAACGAGAGCGGCCCGCTCTCACGATCGAACTGAATGGCGGCCTGCTCGATCTGGCCAGCTGCTCTGAGCAGCTGCAACAGGTGGATGGCGTGATGGTGGGCCGGGCCGCCTACGATCACCCCCTGCGCTGGGCCACGGTGGACCGCGACCTGTTCAGCGACAGCAGCCAACCGATGGCCAGTGCCTCAACGGTGGTGCGGGGTTTGATCCCCTATGCCGAGGGCTGGTGCAACGGCGGCGGCCGCCTCTGGGCCATTGCCCGGCATCTGGTGCAGGTGGTGGAAGGCGTGAGCGGGGCGCGCCATTGGCGCCGCGATCTCGGCCTGGCCGCTGGAGCCCGCGATGCAGGCCCCGAGGTGTTCGAGCGCGCGGCTGCCCAGCTGGAGGAGCGGGGGCTCTAAACGAGCCTCAACCCCAGCAATCGAGCGGCCCCGTCAGGCTTCAGTCGCCACCACCGCTGCTGCGCCGCCGGCGGGTGCGGCCCGCTCCAAAGGAATCACCAGCGCGATCGCCGCCGCCGCCGTAGCTGCGGTCTTCCCAACCGCGTGCACCGGACGAACGCTCGCCAGCTCCGTAAGCAGCGCGATCGCCGCCGCCATAGCTGCCTCCGCCGCCAGCGCCATCACCGCCGCGCCGGGGGCCACGGTCACCACCTCCGTAGCCGCCACCACTGCCGCCGCCGCCGCCGCCGCTACTGCGGGGTTCGGCTTTGTTGATGCGCAGGGGGCGACCCATCAGCTCTGCGCCCTGGAGGGCGTCGATGGCGCGTGATTCGCTGTCCTCGTCGGCCAGTTCCACAAACGCAAAGCCCCGCTTTCGGCCTGTATCCCGCTCCAGGGGCAGGAAACAGTTGGTGATTTCACCGAAAGGGGTAAACAGCTCGGCCACGTCCTCCTGTTCCGCGCGGAAGGGGAGGTTGCCAACAAAAATGCTCACAGGCCGAGGGGGCCGATCAGGCAGAAATTCAGCTCAAAAAGCCTAAGGCGGCCGAGACGATTCGGCAGGTACCGGCCCGGCGTTAGGCCACCCCTTCAAGCCGCGCCCTGGCTCGCCCCAGCTGAAGCCGCACCTGATCAAACGCCGTGCCGCCTTCGCTGCGGCGCGCTGCCACCACCTGGCGAGGGTGAATGGCCTCGTAGATGTCGGCCTCAAAGCCAGGGTGCAGCTGCTGCCAGCGCTCCAGCGGCAGATCCCGCAGCAGGATTCCCTCCTGCAAACAACCCTTCACCAGTCCGCCCACCAGCTGGTAGGCCTCGCGGAACGGCACCCCTTTGGCCACCAGATAGTCGGCCACATCAGTGGCATTGGAGAAATCCGAGCCCACAGCAGCCTCCAGCCGCTCCGGGCGGAACTGCAGGCCCTCCTCAAACAAGATCGCCATCGCCTCCAGGCAGGCCAGGGTGGTGGCCACGGCGTCGAAGAGGGCTTCCTTGTCTTCCTGGAAGTCTTTGTTGTAGGCGAGGGGCAGGCCCTTGATCATCACCAGAAGCCCCTGCAGATGGCCGAACACGCGGCCGCACTTGCCGCGCACCAGCTCGGGCACATCCGGGTTTTTCTTCTGGGGCATCAGGCTGCTGCCGGTGGCGCAGCGATCGGTGAGCTTCACGAAGCTGAACTCCTCGCTGGCCCAGAGGATCACCTCCTCGCTCAACCGGCTGAGGTGCACCATCACCAGGCTGGCGGCGGCGCTGAACTCCACGGCGAAGTCGCGGTCGCTCACCGCATCGAGGCTGTTGGCGTACACGTCGTCGAAGCCCAGGGCCGCAGCGGTGTGGCGGCGATCGATCGGCACCGGCGTGCCGGCCAGGGCCGCAGCCCCCAGCGGGCAGATGTTCACGCGTTTGCGCAGATCGCGCAGCCTGGCCCGGTCACGCTCGGCCATCTCCACATAGGCCAGCAGGTGGTGGGCCAGGCAGATGGGCTGGGCCCGCTGCAGGTGGGTGTAGCCCGGGATCATCACCTCGGCGTGGGCCTCAGCCTGATCCAGCAACGCCCGCTCGAAGCGCACCAAGGCGCTGTCGATCGCATCGATCTGGCCGCGCAGCCACAGGCGCAGATCGGTGCCCACCTGATCGTTGCGTGAGCGGCCGGTGTGCAGCTTTTTGCCCAGGGGGCCGAGGATCGCGATCAGGCGGCGCTCCACCGCGAAGTGCACGTCTTCATCGTCGAGGCCGGGGTTGAACTGGCCGGCAGCGGCTTCGCTACGCACTTGCTCCAAGCCCACCACCAGTTGCTCGGCTTCCTCGGCCGTGATCACGCCGGTGCTGGCAAGCATGCGGGCGTGGGCGATGGAGCCGTCGAGGTCGTGTTGCAGCAGGGTGATGTCGAAGCCGATCGACGCGTTGAAGCGCTCGATCGCCGGATGCAGCCCCTCCTCAAAACGCTGACTCCAGGTGGAGGAAGACGACTCAACCGCCATCGGGGCCCGGCTCGATCACACTGAATCTCAGCTTGGCAGGCGGCTCAGCGAGGGCAGCATCACCTCCTCGCGCACCTTGAGCACCACCATCGAGGCATCGTCGTCCAGCTGGCGATCAGCACCCACGAAGCGATCCAAACGGGTGAAGAGCTGATCGAGGATCCCCTGGGCGCCAACCCCGGAGCGGCAGGCCGCTTGAAAGGCGGTGATCAGCCGCTCCTCGTCGTAACGCTCGCCGTTGAGGCCACTGGCTTCGGTGACGCCGTCGGTGTAGCAGAGCAGCACATCGCCTGGGTCGAGCACGATCTGCTCGCAGCCATAGTTGGCTTCAGGTTGCAGGCCGATCAACAATCCCGGCGCATCGAGGCGATCCACGGCGTTGCGCATGCGGCGCCAGATCAACGGCGGGTTGTGGGCAGCGTTGGCGTAGCGAAGCAGGCGGGTGCGGGGGTCGTAATCGGAATAGAAGAGGGTGACGAAGCGGTGTGACTGGGCCAGGTCTTCCTGGGCTAGCTGATTGAGGTCGTGCAGGATTCGATCCGGTGGCAGACCGCTGAGCACCTCCGCCCGCAGCATGCCCCGCAGCAGCGTCATCAACAGGCTGGCGGGCACCCCCTTCCCCATCACATCACCCACCACCAGCGCCCAGCGGCCCTGCTCGCGGCGGCGACCCAGCAGTTGCGGGCGGGTGGGAATGAAGTCGTAGTAGTCGCCGCCCACCTGGAAGGCGGGCCGGCAGCGGGCCGCCAGTTCCACCCCTTCGATCACTGGGCAGTGGTCCGGCAGCAGCTGGGCCTGGAGCTCCGCGCCGGTGGAGAGCTGCCGGTCGACACGCTCATGGCGCCGCGCCTCCTGCAACAGCTGCTCGTTTTCAATCGCCACACCGGTGAGATCCGCCACCAGTTGGGCGTGTCCGCGGTGGCTTTCGCTCCAACTCAGGCCCGTGCGAGGGCCATACACATAAAGCCGGCCACGGCAGCGGCTGCGGGCCACCACGGAGGTGGCAAACAAGGGGCGATCGGTGAGCTGGCGGCGCACCAGGCGATCCAGCAGCGCCGCGACGGCCGCATCACCGGAAGCCTGCAGCAGCTCGTCGTCGGGGAGGGCTGCCAGCTGCCGCAGTACCTCAGGCGCACTGCCATGCAGCTGCTCGCGCCAGAGGCGGCCATCGGGGTGAAACACCACCAGCAGAGCACCGTCACCCTCCACCAGGCGCGCTGCTACCAAGGGCACGAGCTCAAGGAAGCGGCTGAGGTTGGTAAAGCTGCGCAGGGCAAAGCCCAGGGAAGCGAGCAGCTCGTGATTACGGCGCTGCTCGCGGTTGAGGCTGTCGAGCAGCTGGCGCACCGAAGCCAGCGCCGATGGCGGCCGCGGGGTGGTGGCGCGGTCGGCGTGGATCTGAAGCGGAGGGTCAGACCGCCGTGGGGGCGGCTTGCTGCTCACCGAGCGGCCGCGAAGTGCCCGCAAGATAGCCGCGTTTATTTGGCCAGCAGCGCTTCCACGAATTCGAAGCTGTTGAAGGGCCGCAGGTCGCGAATGCCCTCGCCAGCGCCGATGAACCGGATCGGCAGGCCCGCTTCTGAGGCCACCGCCAGGGCCACGCCGCCGCGGGAGCTGCCATCGAGCTTGGTGATCACCACACCGGTGAGACCGGCCGCCTGGGCAAAGGCCATGGCCTGCTTGAGGCCGTTCTGCCCCTGGCTGGCATCCAGCACCAACAGCGACTGCACCTGTGCGTCAGGCGCCAACTTGTCGACGATGCGGCGCACCTTGGAGAGCTCCTCCATCAGGTTGTGCTTGGTCTGCAGGCGACCGGCCGTGTCCACCAGCACCAGATCAGTGCCCTTGGCCTGGGCCGCGCCGATGGCGTCAAACACCACCGCCGCGGGATCGGCATTGGCGGAGGGGTTCGACACCACGGTGACGCCACTGCGCTCACCCCACACCGCCACCTGTTGCACCGCCGCGGCGCGGAAGGTGTCAGCCGCGGCGATCAGGCAGCTGTAGCCACTGCGCACGGCGAGATTGGCGAGCTTGCCGAGGGTGGTGGTTTTGCCCACGCCGTTCACACCCACCATCAGCCACACGTTGAGGCGGCCGCGCTCCGGCGCCAGCAGCTGTGCGCCACTGGCCTGGATCGGCGCATCAAGCAACCCCTTGAGCTGCTCTTTGAGGAAGCGGATGCCCTCGGCCGGCTCCACCACCTCTTCATTCAGGCGCTTGCGCAGGGCATCGAGCACTTGATCTGTGGCCTTCACCCCCACGTCGGCGCGGAGCAAAAGGCTCTCCAGATCGTCCAGCACCTCGGGGGTGAGGGGATCGTCGCCGAGGTTGTCGAGCAGCTGGGTGACGAAGCCCCGGCGGGTCTTCTCCATGCCGCGGCGCAGGCGGCCCAGCCAGTCGATCTCCTCCAAGGAGATGTCGCTGAGGTTGCGGCCCTGGGCCGCGAGCACTTCTGCCGACCAGGTGAAGTCGTCGTCAAACGCGCCGAGCTGCGGAGCGGCTTCATCAGCGGGCGCGGCGGGCGTTGCAGGCGCAGCGGTGGGAGCCGGAGCCGGCGTGTCGATCGCACGCTCAAGCAGCTCCTGCTGGCGCTGCGCCCGCTGGGCTGCAGCCTGCTCAAGCAGCGATAAACCTGCTGAAGGGAGCTCGGGCTCAGGCGATGCAGATGGCTCAACGGCCGGCTCAGCAACGGGGTCTTGCTGCGCCTGCTGAACCGGTTCGATGCTTTGCAGGGGCTCTGCACGAGCCGGAGCAGGGGGCGGGGGCGCGGCGGCCTCTTTGTCAGCTTCCTGTTGGGCCTTCAGGCGCGCGTAGGCCTGGCGGGCCCAATCGAGGGCGTCCTGATCAACAGCGCCCACGGCAGGAGCGGCCGCGGCAGGTTGCTCTTCAGCCGCAGGCGCCTGCGAGGCTTGTTCCGGCTGGGGCTCCTCGGGGTTTTGGGGGGCTGTGCCGCGATTGAACCAGTCGTAAACCATGGGCGCCTCCTGAATCAGCCCTTAGCGGGAGCGCTGGTGAAACGGCGAAGCACGCCGTTGATCATCCGGCGACCTTGTTCGTCGCTGTAGCGGTTGGCCAATTCCACCGCTTCGTTGCAGGCCACAGCGGCGGGCGTCTTGAACTGCTCAATGTCAACGGCGGCCAAGCGCAGGATGTCGCGATCGATGCGCGGCAGACGGGTGAGGCGCCAGCCCTCCATCACAGCATCGAGGCGCTGATCGAGATCCTCGCGGCCGCGCAGCACGGCCCGTGCACGCTCCACGGCGCCACGGCGGATCTCGTCTTGATCCGAGAGCATCAGCAATCGGGGCAGCTCGAGACTGGCGGACAGGCGATTGAGGCCCTGCTCAGCGTGGGCTAGGCCCTCCTGCAGGTGCTGGCGGATCCGAGGAAGTTGATCAGCGCCCCCTTGATCCTGCAGTTCGCTATCGAGCAGCTGCTGCTGGGCGGCTTGGAGATCGGTGGCGGCCTGATCAAGGGCTTCGCGCACGTGCTGGCTTAGCGAGGCCTGCGCCTGCTGCAACAGCGCATCAAGGGGTAGATCAGCCGCCGGCTGACGATCACTGATCTGGCCGAGCATCAACAGGGCCAGTTCACGGGCAACAGTGCGGCTCTGCATCAGGCCTTGTTGGAAGGAATGGGGGAATAGGCCGGGGCCCGCAGCTGAGCCAGCAGGCTGGAGAAGCTGCGGCTGGCGGGGGTTTCGCGCTCGTCGGGGTTAACGATGCCGGCCGAGATGATCGTGCGGAAGGCATCCTCCACCGAAAGGTCGAGGTCTTTCACCGAGGCTTCGGGCACCACGGCATACCAGCCGGTGGTGGGATTCGGGGCCGTGGGGATGAACACGCTCAGCATCGGCTGATCAAAGCCGGCGGAGAGAGTGGCGCCGAGCACGCCCGTAACAAACCCGAGGGAGTAAAGGCCCTCGCGGGGGTATTCCACCAACACCACCCGGCGGAAACGGCTGGAGTTATCCCGCAGGAAGGTTTCCAGCAGCTGCTTGAGGGTTTTGTACACGCTGCCCGCCACGGGAATGCGCTGGAGCGTGCCCTCGCCGAATTCGAGCAACCAGCGGCCCACGATGTTGCGTGCCATCAGGCCGATCAACAGGATCCCGAGGAGGGGCACCAACAGGCCCAAGCCCAGGTTGATCAACTCCTGGAGGATCGGATCGAGGGTGTTGAAGGGATTGAGCTGCTTGGGGATCGAGGTGAGAAACGCCAGCACGAAGCGCGTCACCGTGGTGGCCAGCCAGATGGTGGTGGCCAACGGGATCACCACCAACAGGCCGGCGATCAGGTCGTTCTTGAGGTCCTGCTGGAGGCGATCGCCCAGGGGCTGCTCAGGTCTGGGACTGGATTGCACCAATGACAGGCCGGGGCGTCCGGTGAAAAAAGTCCAATTGGCAACTTAGCCAGCCGCCCTCACAAAACGGCCACCACAGCCAGCAGGGTGAAGGCCACCAGCAGCACCACAGCTGTGCCCGTGCCGCCGATGCGGCGCTGGTTGGCCGCCAGGTCGCGGCGGTTTTCGGCTTGCTTGAGCTGCTCCTCAGCCTGATCGAGCTGGCGAGTCATGAAGGCTTGAGCCGCCTTCTTCTTCTCGGCATCGCTGGCGGTGGCGGGGATCTGGCCGGCCTGCTCGCCCTGGGCGATCACCTGATCGAGCACTTGGGGGTTCTCGAGCTGAGCCTTCGCCATCTCGAGCTGACCGCGCTGAGCCAGCAGAGACTGGTTGGCCTGATCACTCACGGCGCGATCACCGCTGATGCTCACCGGGATGGTGATCAGCACAGCCAGGGCCAACAGGCCGCTCACCACCGCCACGAACCAGCGCAGGGGCGTGCGGCCGGGAACGGGCTCATCCAGGCGCTGGCCGATCAACATCAGCAACATGCCCACGAAGGCCATGGGCGACTGGGTGACCACCGTGGTGGAGAGGAGCTGACGGAAGCTCTCCTCACCCCAGCCGTTCACGCTCAGCACCGCGAGGAGCTGCAGCACCAGCAGCGCCACCAGGGTGATGCCCAGCCAACGGAACAAGCTGCCGAAACGGCCGGACGCTGCTGAACTCACAGTGGTGTTGACGCAATCGCGCAATCGTAGGGGCGGTGGATCTAGCTGACACCCTTAAGCAACAAGCCAGGCAGCTGGGCTTTGTGGCGGTAGGCATCGCCTCAGCCGCCGGCAGCGAACGACTGCACCTACGCACCGCAGCCCTCGAGCGCTGGCTGGCCGCAGGCCACCAAGCCGACATGGCCTGGATGGCCGACCCGCGCCGCCGCGCTGTGGAAGCCCTGCTGCCAGGGGTGCGCAGCGTGGTGGCGGTGGGATTGCCCTATTGGGTGGAGGCGGAGCGGGCAGCGGGAAGCCTGAAGGTGGCCCGCTACGGCTGGGGGCGCGATTACCACCGGGTGATCGATGGGCGGCTGCGGGCCCTCGGGCGCTGGCTAGACGTGCAGCTGCCGGGGGTGGGCTGGCGGGCCTGCGTGGACAGCTCGCCACTGCTGGACAAGGCCTGGGCGGAAGAAGCAGGCCTGGGCTGGATCGGCAAACACAGCAACCTGATCAGCCGCGAGCACGGCTCCTGGCTCCTGATCGGGCATCTGCTCACCACCGCCGTGCTGCCGGCCGACCCGCCGGCGGTGCCGGCCTGCGGCGCCTGCAGCGCCTGCCTCGATGCCTGCCCCACCAACGCGATCACAGAACCATTTGTGGTGGATGCCCGCCGCTGCATCGCGTTCCACACCATCGAAAACCGCAATCCCGAGCTACCCGCCGCGATCGCCGGCGCGCTGGAGGGCTGGGTAGCTGGCTGCGACATCTGCCAGGACGTCTGCCCGTGGAATCACAGAGCCTTGAAAGGCAGCAGTGATCCCGACATGCAACCGCGGCCCTGGTGGCTGGATCTACACGCCGAAGAAGCACTGGCCTGGAGCGATGCCGAATGGGACGAGAAGCTGCGCGCCTCCGCCCTGCGGCGGATCAAACCAGCGATGTGGCGGCGCAACATCCGTGCTGCCGCAGCCAGCCCTGGCGCCCCTGCCTAACCTGCGACTGTGATCGTTTTGCATCGATGGCTGCGCGCTGGTTAAAGGTTCTGGCGGCGGCACCCCTGATGCTCTCGGCCCTGACGACCGCGCAGCCAGCCCACGCCTTGGTGCCGTATGTGGCTGTGCCGGCGGAACGCAATCTCGAAGGGGCGGGCCTCGGCATTGCCCAGGCGGCGGCCCGGCTGCTGCGCATCGGCCAGGCGGACGATGCAGCCCGGCTGGCAGCCCTCACGGTGCAACTGATCCCGGATGATCCGCGGGGCTGGGTGCTGCTGGCGGAGGCGCAACTGCGCAGCAATCAGAATGAGGAAGCTGCCGTGTCGCTCGCCAAAGCACGGGAGCTCGATCCGAAGAACGCCGGCATCCTGTTTGCCCAGGGCTCCCTGGCCCTCAAGGACAGCCGGCCTTCAGAAGCGGCTGACCTGATCCGCGAAGGCCTGAAGCTCGACGGCAAAAATGCTGGCGCCTACTTCGATCTGGGCAACGCTTACATCCTGATGGGCAAGTCGGGCGATGCCCTGGGAGCGTTCGAACGGGCCTCAAAACTGCGCAGCGATTTCTGGGAAGCGATCAACAACCAGGCGCTGGTGCTCTACGAGCAAAACAAGGCCGGCGAAGCGATCAAACGCTGGCGGCGAGTGGTGGGCATCAAGGATGCAGCGGAACCCAACCTGGCCCTGGCTGCAGCGCTAAACGCAGCCCAACCCGGCAACACCGAAAGCTTGCAGCTAGCGGCCAAGGCCCTGGCCGAGGATCCGAACTACGTGCTCGAGAGCTGGCAGAAGGAGCAACTCTGGGGGCCCAGACTGCGCAGCGCTGCAGCGCAACTGCTTGCTGAACCAGCCCTCAAGGCCGACGTGGAGCGCGCCCAGGCCAATGCGGGCGCGTCCGACGACCTGGGCGACGGTTAAGCACAGCATCGGTAGGCTGAGCGCCACTTTCAGCCCCCCGGCCTGAGCAACGGATGCCCAAGGCGCGCCCCGATCAGCCGCTGCCGGATCCATCCGACGACCGGCGCATCCAGCCGATCGAGCTGCATCAGGAGATGCAGCGGTCGTATCTGGAATACGCGATGAGCGTGATCGTGGGCCGGGCCCTGCCCGATGCCCGCGACGGTCTCAAGCCGGTGCAGCGCCGCATCCTCTACGCGATGCACGAGCTGGGGCTCACCCCCGATCGCCCCTACCGCAAGTGCGCCCGCGTGGTGGGTGACGTGCTCGGCAAATATCACCCCCACGGCGACCAGGCGGTGTACGACGCCCTGGTGCGGCTGGTGCAGACCTTCGCCAGCCGCAACCCGCTGCTGGATGGCCACGGCAACTTCGGCTCGGTGGACGACGACCCGCCGGCCGCCATGCGTTACACGGAAACGCGCCTGGCACCGATCGCCAACGAGGCGATGCTGGATGAGATCGGCGACGACACCGTTGATTTCGCCCCCAACTTCGATGGCTCCCAGCAGGAGCCCACGGTGCTTCCCGCCCAGCTGCCCTTCCTGATCCTCAACGGCTGCACCGGCATCGCCGTGGGCATGGCCACCAACATTCCCCCCCACAACCTCGGCGAAGTGGTGGATGCGCTGATCGCCCTGGTGCGCAAGCCCGACCTGAGCGACGAGAAGCTGCTGGAGCTGGTGCCCGGCCCAGATTTCCCCACCGGCGGCGAGGTGCTGATCGGTAGCGGCGTGCGCGACACCTACCTGTATGGCCGCGGCAGCATCCCGATGCGGGGGGTGGCCCACATCGAGGAAATCCAACCCGGCAAAGGGCGCCACAAGCGCGGCGCCGTGGTGATCACCGAGCTGCCCTATCAGCTGAGCAAGGCTGGCTGGATCGAGAAGCTGGCGGAGCAGGTGAACGACGGCAAGATCAACGGCATTGCCGATATCCGCGACGAATCCGACCGCGAAGGCATGCGGGTGGTGGTGGAACTGCGCCGCGACAGCAACCCCGAATCGGTGCTGGCTGAACTGCAACGCCGCACCGCCCTGCAGAGCAATTACGGCGCGATCCTGCTGGCCCTGGTGCACGGCAAGCCGATCCAGCTCACCCTGCGCCAGCTGCTGCAGGAATTCCTCGACTACCGCGAACTCACCCTGATCCGCCGCACCCGGCACGCCCTCAAGCGCGCCGAAGACCGGCTCGAGGTGGTGGAAGGCCTGATCACCGCCCTCAACGCCCTACCCAAGGTGATCGAGATGATCACCGCCGCTCCCGATGCCGCCAGCGCCCGGGCCAGCCTGCAGGTGCATCTGGATCTGAACGAGCGTCAGGCCGATGCGGTGCTGGCGATGCCCTTGAGGCGGCTCACAGGCCTGGAGCAGGAAAGTCTGCGCAAGGAAGCGGAAGACCTGCTGGTCGAGCGGGCGCGGCTACGTCATCTGCTGGATGAACGCCCGGCCCTGCTGGACGCGATGGTGGCTGAGTTCAAAGCGCTGAAAAAGCGCTTTGCTACGCCACGCCGCACGCGCCTGGTGGAAGGCGGCGATGAACTGGTGGCCCAACGCACGGCTGCCCAACGCCCCAACACCGAAGTGCTGCGTCAGCGCGCATTCGAGGGCTTGGCGAGCGACGGCCGTCTGGTGATCCAAGCCGATGGCCAGGTGAAGGTGGTGGGTCCGCAGCTGCTGGGTCGCCTGCACCTGGATGAGCCGGCACCGCTGGGCGACAACCCCTCACCGGCACGATTGATCCTGCCGATCAGCGACAAGCCAGCCCTGCTGGCCTTCACCGATGCGGGCCGGGTGGCCCTGCTGCGCTGGGAGTTTGCCGGCCAGCAGCCGGGAACATTGGAGAAATTCCTGCCGGAGGGAATGAACGGCGAGCAGGTGGTGCAGCTGCTACCCCTGCCCGCTCGCGAGGCCGCCGCTGGCGCGAGCATTGGGCTGCTCAGCAGCGATGGCCGCTTCAAACGGCTGCCGATCGAGGATTTTCAGGAGCTCTCCGGCCGGGCAGCTTCGGTGCTCAAACTGAAAGACGGCGTCACCCTCCAGCGGGTGGTGCTGTGCCGCGACGCAGAAGAGCTGGTGGTGGGCAGTTCCACCGGCCGCCTGCTGCGTCTGGCCGTGAATGAGGCCAACCTGCCGGTAATGGGCCGCAACGCCCAGGGCCCAATTCTGCTGCGGCTGCTTCCTGGTGAAACGGTGGTGGGCGCGGCCGGTGTGAAGCCTGAAGGCTGCGTGCTGCTGGCCAGCCGCTCAGGCCAACTCAAGCGCCTGGAGGTGTCTAGCTTGCGTCGCTGCCAACGGGGCGACATCGGCCAGATCGGGGTGCGCTTCCAGGAACGCAGTGATCAGCTGATCGATCTACGCGAAGACCGCAGCACCGTGCTGGCCGCTGTGCTCAGCGACGGACGCAGCCTGCGACTCAATACAGCGGAACTTCAAGCCGAAGACGACACTGGCAGCGGTCAGCACCTTGGGCTCGGCAGCAACGAAACGATGACCGAACTGGTGCCGCTGCTGAACTGAATAGCAGCATCAGCGACCCCTTGAGGAGACGCAAACGCCTGCCAGAGACCCAGCTGAGGATCAGGCAGGACTGATCAAGCCGCCACGGGCTGTGGCGGATGCTGCTCCAACACCTGCTTGAGATAGCGCCCCGTATGAGAGGTGGGATGTTCCGCTACCTCTTCTGGAGTGCCCGTCACCACGATCTCGCCGCCCTTATCACCACCATCGGGGCCGAGATCAATAATCCAGTCAGAGCAGCGGATTACGTCGAGGTTGTGCTCAATCACCAGCACTGAATTGCCCTTGTCGACCAAACGCTGAATCACATCCATCAGCTTATGCACGTCGTAGAAGCTGAGGCCGGTGGTGGGTTCGTCGATCAGATAGAGCGTCTTACCCGTGGCGCGTTTGGAGAGTTCGGTGGCAAGCTTCACCCGCTGGGCTTCACCACCTGAGAGGGTGGGCGCCGGCTGGCCCAACTTCACGTAACCGAGGCCCACATCCACCAGGGTGCGCAGGCGATCTGCCGCCTGAGGGATGGCGGAGAACACCTCTGAGGCCTGCTCCACCGTCATCTCCAGCACATCGGCGATGGTGTAGCCCTTGTATTTCACCTGCAACGTCTCGCGGTTGTAGCGGGCGCCTTTGCATACATCGCATTGCACGTAGACATCAGGCAGGAAGTTCATCTCGATCACGTTCACACCCTGGCCGCTGCAGGCCTCACAGCGGCCACCTTTCACGTTGAAGCTGAACTGACCCACCTGATAACCGCGGGCCTTGGCCTCCACCGTGGCGGCGAACACCTGGCGGATCGGATCAAACGCGCCGGTGTAGGTGGCGGGGTTGGAGCGAGGCGTGCGGCCGATCGGTGATTGATCGATCACGATCACCTTGTCGATCGCCTTGATCCCCTTCAGCTCCTGCACGCCGGAGGGGAAAGGCACCTTCATGCCGAGCTTGTGCTCCAGGGCCGGGTGCAGCAGCTCATTCACCATCGTGCTCTTGCCGCTGCCGCTCACACCGGTCACACACACCAGCCGGCCCAGCGGAAACTCCACATCGAAGCCGGCGAGATTGTTGCGCTCGCAGCCCACCAAGGTGATCTTGCGGGATCCGGTGTCGCGCCGTTCTGCCGGGGTGGGGATCGAACGGCGACCGCTCAGGTAGGCACCGGTGAGCGAGTCTTCCGCGCTAATCAGGGTATTGAAATCGCCTTCGGCCACGATGTGACCGCCGTGCACGCCAGCTCCAGGGCCGATATCCACGATGTGATCAGCGGCGCGGATCGTGTCTTCGTCGTGCTCCACCACGATCAGGGTGTTGCCCAGATCGCGCAGCTTGATCAACGTGTTGAGCAGCCGGTCGTTATCACGCTGGTGCAGGCCGATGCTCGGCTCATCGAGCACGTAAAGCACGCCGGTGAGACCAGCGCCGATCTGGGTGGCCAAACGGATGCGCTGGGCTTCACCGCCAGAGAGTGTCATCGCCGGGCGATCAAGACTGAGGTAGTCGAGCCCCACATCGAGCAGAAACTTGAGCCGCATGCGGATCTCGCGCAGCACCAGATCGCCGATCTGGATCTGGCGAGCATTCAGCAATGGCTCATCCCCTTCGTGAGCACCAACGCCCATCAGCTCTTCGATGCGCCGCAGGCTTTCACCCACGCTGCTGCTGGTGAGCTCATGGATGCGATAGGGCCCTACCCGCACCGCCAAAGCTTCCGGTTTGAGGCGCAGGCCATGACAACTGGCGCAGGGCACCAGCTCTAGATATTTCTCCAGCTTCTGGCGGATTGATTCACCACTGGCATCGCGCAGTTGGCGCTCGAGGATCGGCAGGATGCCTTCAAACGGCCGCTCATACGTCTGCGATTTGCGGTAGCGACTATCGGCCTGAATCGAGATCGGCTCCTTGGAACCGTGGAGCAACACCTCGTGCTGCTCAGGAGAAAGCTCATTCCAGGGGGTCTTGATCTCGAAGCCGAAGGCCTCACCTACGGAATAGAGCAGGGAGAAGTAATAGGCGTTGTCTTTCTCCGCCCAAGGAGCCACCGCCGCATACACCGGCAGCGAAGGATCCGGGATCACCCGCTCCATCGTGAACTGGCGCAGATGGCCGATGCCATGGCAATCAGCGCAAGCGCCGTAGGGGCTGTTAAACGAGAACAACCGCGGCGACAGTTCCTCCATCACAGCGCCATGCACCGGACAGGCGAAGTTTTCGGAGTAGAGGCGCTCCTTCTCCACCCCCTCTGGCAGCTCCTCATCCGCTTTGGGCACCACCTCCACCAGTGCCAGGCCGTCGCCGCGCTTGAGGGCCGTGCGCAAGGAATCGGTGAGTCGTTCTTGAATGCCCTCGCGGGAGACGAGGCGATCAACGACCACTTCGATGTTGTGGGCGTGGTTCTTGTCGAGCTCGATGTTGTCGGCCAGCTCGCGCACTTCGCCGTTGATACGCACCCGCGCGAAGCCCTCGGCCACCAGGCCTGAGAGCAGCTTCACGTGCGTGCCCTTTTTGCCGCGCACCACTGGGGCCAACAACTGGTAGCGCGTGCCCTCCGGCAGCTTCAGGATCTGATCAACCATCTCGTCGATCGACTGAGGCCGAATCGAGCGGTCGCACTCCGGGCAGTGGGGCTCACCGGCCCGGCCAAACAGCAGCCGCAGGTAGTCCTGAATCTCGGTGACCGTGCCAACCGTGGAGCGCGGGTTATGGCTGGTGGATTTTTGATCGATCGAAATGGCCGGGGAGAGCCCCTCGATCGCATCCACATCCGGCTTATCGACCTGGCCGAGGAATTGCCGCGCATACGCCGACAAACTCTCCACGTAGCGGCGCTGACCTTCCGCAAAGATCGTGTCGAACGCCAGCGAGCTCTTGCCGCTGCCGCTCACGCCGGTGAACACCACCAGCTGGTTGCGCGGGATGGTGACGTCGACGTTTTTGAGGTTGTGTTGCCGGGCGCCGCGCACCCGAATCACGTCCTCCAGCGAGCCGCCATTCAGCGCCTGCAGGGCCGCTTTCTCGTTCACGCTCTTGGCGAGGGCGCGGGGCATCCGGGCGGCTCGGGAATAGGGGAGTCTACGGGGATTGGTCGGATGCTTAGCCCGCCCGCTTCAGCAGGCTGGCGGCGTAGCTGCGCGTTTCGCCGGAGTCGCCCCCGGCCAGTTCCGCCAGTTCCGCTTGGCGGGCCTGGGTGTCCCGCAGTTGGGACACCTGGGTGTGGGTGGTGCCGCCGCGCACCTCCTTGGCCACGCGGAAGTGGTGGTCGGCCGCCGCGGCCACCAGGGGCTGGTGGGTGACGCAGAACACCTGGCGTTGCTGGGCCAACCGCTGCAGCAGCTCAGCCATGGCGCCGCTGACGCGGCCACTCACACCGGTATCGATCTCATCGAACAACAGCGTCACGTGCTGGTCCGCCGCGGCCAGGCAGGTTTTGAGAGCCAGCAGGAAGCGGCTCATCTCGCCGCCGGAGGCCACCTCCGCCAGCGGTGCCAGGGGCTGACCGGGGTTGGCGGAGAAGAGAAATTGCACGGCGTCAGCGCCCTCCTCGCCCGGGGCCGCCGGCTCGATCGCCACGCTGAAGCGCACGTTGGCCAAGCCCATGGGCCGCAGGGCCTGCATCAATTGCTCTTGCAGGTGTGCCGCGGCAGCCTGGCGGGCGGTGGTGAGCTCCGCATTGGAGCGGTCGCGCTGGCGACGCACTGCCAACTCAGCCGCTTCGAGGGCCTCCAGGCTGGCCTCAGCGCCGCCGGGCGCCAGCTGCCCCCGCAACTGATCGCGCCACTCGATCAGCTCGGCCAAGGTTTTGCCATGGCGCCGCTCCAGTGCTTTGAGCTGGGCGATGCGCTCCTGCAACTGCCCAAGGCTGTCTGGATCGCTCTCCAGCGAGGCGCCGTAGCGATCGAGATCGCGAGCCAGATCTTGCAGCTGGGCCAAAGCATCGCTGGCGCAGCCCGCCAGTTCAGCGATCGACGGATCCAGCTGCTGCATCGCCGCTAACTCCCCCTCACAAGCGGCCAGATGGTCGAGAGCGGAGGGAGCGTCGTCAGCACCATCCACCAGGCGGCCGAGGAGCGTCATCACCCCTTCCTGCAAGCGCACCCCATGGGCGAGGCGGTTCTCTTCAGCCTGCAACTGCTCGCGTTCGGCGGGATCCTCCAGCTGGGCCGCCTCAAGGTCTGCCAAGACCTGCTCCTGGCGCTCGCGCTCCTGCTGCAGCTGCTGCCAATTGCTGCGGGCCTGCTCCAACTGCTGAGCAGCGCAGCGCCAGCTGCGGTAAGCCTCGGCCGCCGGTATGAGCAGGGCCTGGAGCCCCTCCCCGGCGAAACGATCCAACCAGCGGCGCTGTTGGCCCGGGCGCGCCAGTTGTTGGGTTTGGCCCTGCACGGTGAGATCGAGCAGCAGTGGCCGCAGCTCCTGGATCTGCGCCCGATTCACCGCCACCCCATTCAGCCGATGGCGGCTACTCAGGCGCTCATCACTGAGGCGCCATTCGCGGCTGAGCAGGATTTCGGCGTCATCAGCCTCCAACTCCTGCTGCGCCAACCAGCTCTGCAGAGGGGGGGTAAGGCTGAAGCTGGCTTCGATCACACCGCGCTCGCTCCCCTGGCGCAGCAAGCGTGGGCCGGTGCCGCCAAGCAGAGCGTCGAGAGCATCCAACAAGATGGATTTACCAGCGCCGGTTTCACCGGTGAGCACCGTGAATCCGTCGCTGAAATCGAGCTGCAACTGCTCAATCAGCGCGATGTTCTGAAGGCGCAGTCCAGTGAGCAAGGGGGCGACGCGGCTACAGCCGGGTAGTCGGCCCGACCGTAGCGGCTGTGTCTTTCGTTTAGAAGAGGGACAACACTGAAAGGGCACCCGGGGCCCCAACCCGCGGTATGCCAACCACCAACCGTTCGCTTACGCCCCTGGAAGCCGCCAGCGCCGCGATGCGGCACAACGTGCTGGGCGAAGACCTGGAGACAAAACCCCTGACCATTGCTGCCGTTGACCCACAGCCCGCCGACCTCAGCGACTTCATCGAGGCCTCCGGCTTACTGGAATACGACCCGGCAGCCATCAGCCGCATTTATGCCGGCGCCCCCCAACGCCTGATCCGCCGCGTCTGGCAAACGCTGGTGCCCATTGGGCTCTACATGCTCAGCGTGGCGATCGACTGGCTCACCCGCCGCCTCAAGAACCCTGAGCACGCTCAGGCCCGGGCCAAGGAAGCCGCCGATCTGGTGGCCTCGCTCGGGCCCGCCTTCATCAAGGCCGGCCAGGCCCTTTCCACCCGGCCCGACATCATCCCGCCGCTGCTGCTCGAAGAGCTGGCGGGCCTGCAGGACCAACTACCAGGCTTTGATTCAGCCCTGGCGATGGCCTGCATCGAGGAAGACCTGGGCGCCCCGATCCCCTCGATCTACGCCGAACTCGAACGCGAACCGATCTCAGCCGCCTCGCTGGGCCAAGTGCACCGAGGCGTGCTGCTCAATGGCGACAAGGTGGCCGTGAAGGTGCAGCGCCCAGGCCTGCGCGAGCAGATCACGCTCGATCTCTACATCGTGCGCAACATCGCTGCCTGGCTCAACCGCAACATCGGCCTAATCCGCTCCGATCTGGTGGCCCTGATCGATGAGCTGGGCAAGCGGGTGTTCGAGGAGATGGATTACTGCAATGAGGCCAGCAATGCCGAGAAGTTTGCAGCGCTCCACAGCCACAACCCTCGCATCGCCGTTCCCCGCATCTACCGGCAGGCCACGGCCCGGCGGGTGCTCACGATGGAATGGATCGATGGGGTGAAACTCACCAACCTCGAGGCGGTGCGCCAGCTGGGCATCGACCCCGACGACATGGTGACGGTGGGCGTGAACTGCTCGCTGCAGCAGCTGCTCGAGCATGGCTTCTTCCATGCCGATCCCCACCCCGGCAACCTGCTGGCCCTCCCCGACGGCCGCCTCGCCTACCTCGATTTCGGGATGATGAGCGAGGTGAGTCGTGAGAGCCGCACCGGCCTGATTCAGGCGGTGGTGCACCTGGTGAACCGCAATTTCGGCAAGCTCTCCAAAGACTTCGTGAGCCTCGGCTTCCTGGCGGAAGACGTGGACCTCTCACCAATCGTGCCGGCCTTCGAAGGCGTGTTCGGGCAGGCGCTGGAAATGGGCGTCAGCCGCATGGACTTCAAGGCCGTCACCGACGACCTCAGCGGTGTGATGTATCGCTTCCCCTTCCAGGTGCCGCCCTACTACGCGCTGATCATCCGCTCGCTGGTCACCCTGGAAGGCATCGCCTTGAGCGTGGATCCCGACTTCAAGATCCTCGGTGCCGCCTATCCCTACTTCGCGCGGCGGCTGATGGAGGATCCCGATCCGCAGCTGCGCAACAGCCTTAAAGAGATGCTGTTTGATGGCGAGATCTTCCGCTGGCAGCGGCTCGACAACCTGATCAGCAGCGCCGCCAGCGGTAGCCAGCTCGATCTCGATGGGCTGCTGGATCAAGTGCTCGATTTTCTGTTCTCCCCCAACGCCGGGATGCTGCGGGGCCAGCTGGTGGAAGCGGCGGTGAATCAAATGGATGCCCTCGGCTGGCAAACCACGCTGCGCATCGCCCAGCGGCTGCCGCGGCCACTGCGCCCCCCGGGCCTGCGCAACCGGCTGCCGATGAGCGCCAACGACGCCGAGCTGCTCTCACTGGAGCCGATCCAGCGGCTGGTGGCGATCCTGCGCCAGCTGCCGGGCTTCGAACCTCAGCTGCTGCTCAAGCGACTGCCGAGGCTGCTGCAGGAAACGGAGCTGCGGCGCATGGGGGCCGAGCTGGCCCGCGGCCTGGCCGAACGGGGCGTGGTGCACCTGGTGCGCGATGTGTTGGTGGGCGCTGATCTGCAGCGGAAGCCGGCCTAGGGTCTGGCCAATCCAGCGCCATCAACCATGCCCAGGCTCAGCAAGCGACAGCGCCTTACCGCCGCTGTGCTGAGCCTCGGCCTGATGGGCAGCCCTGGGGCGATCGCCGCCGAAAACGTGGTGTTCGTGACAGGGGCCTTTCGCCGCTCGATTCCGGTGTCGGACCTGGTGTACCTAGCCGACACCGGCCGGGCCCGCGGGCTGATGTCTGACGTGCTGATGCTTGCCCGGGTGGACCCCGCTGAAGTGAGCAAGCTGCTCAAGGCAGAGCTCTCGATCCCGTTGCTGCTCACCAGCCGCCTGCTCAGCACCCGCCTGGGTGAGGCCCTGCTGGCGCGGATCGCGCAGATCATCTACCCGTTGTATGCGAAGCCGGCCGGGGTGCCGGCCCTGCGAGCGGGGGTGATCAATGCCCTGGTAGCCACCGATGGCAAGCTCAGCGCCATCAGCTTCCTCGAGGCCTACCCCGTCGACGAAATGGAGGTGAGCATCCCGGCTCTGCTAGCCGTGATGCAGAAGGCCAAATCCATCAGCGAGCTGGTGCAGTTCTTTATGGAGTCGCCGCTGGATGGGCTGAGGGGCAACAGCGACGCCACCGAGGCGAAACCCGCCCCGTAGATTCGGCTCTAGACCGCGCCCCAGCCACCCGTGCCCCTGCTGCCCTTCAGACGCCGCCCGGCCATGCAGGACTGGCCCGGTCTGATCGAGGGCTACCGCAAGTGGCTGCCGGTGAGCAACAAAACGCCGGTGATCACCCTGCGCGAAGGCGCCACCCCCCTGATCCCCGCCCCGGTGATCGCCGAGCGGATCGGCAAGGGCGTGAAGGTGTTCCTCAAATACGACGGCCTTAACCCCACCGGCTCCTTCAAAGACCGGGGCATGACCATGGCCATCTCCAAGGCCAAGGAAGCGGGCTCCGAGGCGGTGATCTGCGCCAGCACGGGCAACACCTCAGCCGCAGCTGCGGCCTATGCGCGCCGTGGTGGCATGCGCGCCTTCGTGCTGATCCCCGATGGCTATGTGGCCCAGGGCAAGCTCGCCCAGGCCCTGCTCTACGGCGCTGAAGTGCTGGCCGTGAAGGGCAACTTCGACCGGGCCCTGGCGATTGTGCAGGAGGTGGCGAACCAATACCCGATCACCCTGGTGAACTCGGTGAACCCCTTCCGCCTGCAGGGCCAGAAAACCGCCGCCTTCGAGGTGGTGGATGCCCTGGGCGAGGCCCCCGATTGGCTGTGCATCCCCGTGGGCAACGCCGGCAACATCAGCGCCTACTGGATGGGCTTCAACGAATACAAGGCCGCCGGCCACAGCCGCCGCCTTCCCCGCATGATGGGCTTCCAGGCCGCTGGATCAGCCCCCCTGGTGCTGGGCCACACGGTGGAGCAGCCCGACACAATCGCCACCGCCATCCGCATCGGTAACCCGGTGAATAAGGAGCGGGCGCTCAAGGCGAGAAGCGAGAGCAACGGTGATTTCATGGCTGTGACCGACGCCGAGATCATCGAGGCCTACAAGCTGCTGGGCAGTGGTGAGGGCGTGTTCTGCGAGCCCGCCAGTGCCGCCTCCGTGGCCGGCCTGATCAAACGTCGTCACGAGGTGCCAGCGGGGGCCACGGTGGTGTGCGTGCTCACCGGCAACGGCCTCAAGGACCCCACCACGGCGATCGAGCACAACGACTCGAAGTTCCACACCGGCCTTGAACCGGAGACCGCCACCGTGGCCCGGGTGATGGGCTTCTGAGGCCACAACCGAAACGAGCGCAGCCTCCATAGCCCCGCCGGTTGATCCCGGCGGGGCTTTTTGCTGGTTGCTCATGCAGCGAGCCAACCCACAAAGCGTCTGCCCACAACCTGGGGAAAACCATGGGTTGCCCCACGGGAAAACAGAGGCCGACCAACCCCCTGATCCAGGCGCAGATTTCCACAGCAGCGGGATTTCGCGGAAAACGCCTACTTCGCGCCAAACCCGCCGAATCATTCACCAGGCTTGTGGAAACAAAAACCACTGCGGTGCAAAGGGTTTGGTGGCTTTTGCGGTGTTTCCCCACCCTCTACGGCTACGGATTGGGATTTTGGTTTTAAAACCTTTTGATCCGTTAGACGGAGGGATGGGGAAACGCGGGGAAACCGCTCGCCAGGCCCGTTGCACTTCCCGCCCCGTTGTGGAAGCGTGGGGATCGCTTTGCCCCTGCCATGAAGCTGGTCTGCTCCCAGGCCGAACTCAACGCCAGCCTTCAGCTGGTCAGTCGCGCTGTGGCAGGCCGGCCCACCCATCCGGTGTTGGCCAACGTGCTGCTCACCGCTGACGCCGGCACAGGCCGGCTCAGCCTCACCGGCTTTGATTTGAGCCTCGGCATCCAAACCAGCCTCAGCGCCTCGGTGCACACCAGCGGCGCCATCACCCTGCCGGCCCGGTTGTTCGGTGAAATCGTGGCCCGCATGCCGGCTGACAGCCCGATCAGCCTCAGCTGTGAGGAAGGCGGCGAGCAGGTGGAACTCACCAGCGCCTCCGGCAGCTATCAGATGCGCGGCATGCCCGCCGACGACTTTCCCGAATTGCCCCTCGCCCAGGCCGCTACACCGATCAAGCTCGACCCTGAGGTGCTGGTGAAAGGCCTGCGCGCCACCCTGTTTGCCAGCAGCGGCGATGAAGCCAAGCAGCTGCTTACCGGCGTGCATCTAGGCCTGAATGCCGATGGGCTGGAGTGCGCTGCCACCGACGGCCACCGCCTAGCTGTGCTGCGCCTGCAAAACAGCGCCGAGGGTGGGGCGGATCTCGATGTCACCGTGCCCGCTCGCTCGCTGCGCGAACTGGAGCGGCTGCTCTCCAGCCGCGGCGGCAGCGACCTGGTGAGCCTGTTCTGTGATCACGGCCAGGTGGTGTTCCAGTTCGCCGATCAGGTGCTCACCAGCCGCAGCCTCGATGGCACCTACCCCAACTACCGCCAGCTGATCCCTGAGAGCTTTACCCGCAGTCTCAAGCTCGACCGCAAGGGTCTGCTGGGCGCTTTGGAGCGGGTGGCTGTGCTGGCTGATCAGCACAACAACGTGGTGAAGATCAGCAGTGATCCCGCGGCCGGTCAGCTGAGTATCAGTACCGATGCGCAAGACGTGGGCAGTGGTTCAGAAGCCATCGCCGCTGACGTGAGCGGTGATGCCATCCAGATCGCCTTCAACGTGCGCTATGTGCTCGATGGCCTCAAGGCGATGAGCGCCGAGCGCGTGGAGCTGCGCTGCAATGCCCCCACCACGCCGGTGGTGCTGGCTCCTGACGATGATTCGGCCTTCACCTACTTGGTGATGCCGGTGCAGATCCGCCAGTGAGCCTGCCGGAGCAGTTGCTGTTGAGTGATCTGCTGCGCCGTCGGGTGCGCTGCGAGCAGGGGCTCGATCACGGCGCAGGGGTGCTGGCTTGGATGCACCCCCCTGTGCACCGGTTGCTCGGCTGGATCAGCAAGCCTTCGTCGTTCGGGGATCGGCGCGAGGCCTGGCGGCTCGATCAACTGCGCGGACTGGTAGAGCTGGAAGCCTTGGTGCAGGGCCCCGGCGCTGATACGGATCTGCCCACCACTGATCGATTACCCACCTTGATGGAGGCGGCCCTGCTCGATCGCCACGGCGAGCTCATGGGCATGGTGGCGGATGCAGCTGTGGAGCTCAGCACCGGCCAGATCCTCCACTACCTGGTGTCGCGCAGCGATCCGCGTTTACCCGGCAGCAGCCGCTGGCGCCTCAGCCCCGAGCGCATTCGCGATCAACAGCCGGGCCAGGTGCTCACCGCCCTCAATGGGCTGGATGATTTGCCCTTGGCGCGGGCCAGCGTGCGCCAGGAGTTTCTGCGGCGCGGCCGCCGTTGGCGCGATCAGTTTGCGGAAGAAACCTCCCGCCTGCGTGAGCAGTTCCAGCAGGTGGGCGATCGCTTCGATGACCGCTTGGAAGGTTGGTTGGAGGAGGAGCCGGAGCCTGACGACGACGAACCTCGCCGCGCAGTCACCGCCAGGGATGAAGCCTGGGATGACTGGGATGAGGAGAGCAAGCCCGACCCCAACCATCGGGATGCCGACCCTTGGTTGTAGGTCTGTTGGGTCTAGCTTGCAGGCAGCCCTTGAGGCAGAGCTGCCATGTGTTATCGGTGTTTTCTGGCCAGCGGCAACAGCGTGGCTCTGGGTGAATCCCATGCCCTGGGTGAACAAACCCTGCGCACAATTCCGGTTGAGCAGCTGATTGCTCCGGATTTCGAGAGCTTCACCAAGCAGCAGGTGCTGACCGATGGCGTGCTGGATCTCTATCTGCATCGGCCGGCTGGCCCGGTGGCGGTGAATGGGGGCGGCTATGGCGCTCAAACGATCCAGACCGTTGCGATGGATGAAGCCTTTGTGGCCTTCTTCCAGGACGCTGTGCAGAAGCTGGATGCCGAGATCGATCTCGATTTTCGCTTTGTTGACTCGCCCGACTTTGCTGATGTTCGCTTCTACTTCGATAGCGAAATCGCTCTGGAGGGCAGTGGTAATGGTGTGACTCTCGGCATCGCTCTCTCAAATGACACCCCCCAGCGTGATTTCTGGGAGATCATGCTCAATACGCCCGCCTTCAATGGCGAGATCGACTATCTCTATTACGCCGCTCTGCATGAGCTGCTCCATACCCTGGGCGGTGAACATCCCTTCGATCAAACCGATGGAGATGTGTTTGAGAGCAGTAATTCATCCCGCAGCGCCTATCCAGAAGAAACCCTGCTGGCCTACCGCTCTCCACTTGGCGAGAGCTGGCCCACATGGTTTACAGCCAATGATTTGGCTGCTCTGAAGGCCATCTGGGGCGTTGAAACCACGAAGGTGATGAGCCCCACAGCCACCAGCCCCAGCGGTGATCGGCTGATTGGCACCGTGTTGAACGATGTGCTCACCGGCGGCAGCGGTCCCGATCTGCTGCGCGGCGAGCAGGGCAACGATGTGCTCACCGGTGGCGGCGGCCGCGATGAGCTTTGGGGCGGCAAAGGCAGCAATCAGTTCTTCAGCGGCAGTGATGGCGAGCAGGATTGGCTCCTGATCAGCCGCGATGGCTCCCGCAAAACCCGCCGCAACCGCCGCAGCGTGGATGAGATCGCTGAGCTCGGCTCGGAAGACGTTGTGGGCATCCTTGGCACGAAAACCGGCCGGTTGCGCTTCGAGAGCACCACGTTCAAAAGCAAGGCCTATGGCCGGCTGGACGGCACTGGCATCTATGTGGGCCAGCGCCTGGAGGCCATCTACACCGGTGATGAACTGAGCCGCTCGGCGTTGCGTGATCTCAGCGTTGGCCTGTCCGCCAGCTACACCGGCGAGCTCGGGTGAGTCGCTCAGCGAGAGTGGATTGATCTGCTCCGTTGGTTGTGGTCGCCGCTCCCGAGTACGCCTCCCTCACTTACTCCGTTCCCGACGCCCTCAAGAAGGAGAACCTCAGCCAGGCCGATTACGACGAGATCTGCCGCCGCCTCGGCCGCGCCCCCAACCGCGCTGAGCTGGGCATGTTCGGTGTGATGTGGTCGGAGCACTGCTGTTACCGCAACTCCCGGCCCCTGCTGCAGGGCTTCCCCACCACCGGCCCGCGCATCCTGGTGGGTCCCGGCGAGAACGCCGGCGTGGTGGATTTGGGCGAGGGCCAGCGCCTGGCCTTCAAGATCGAAAGCCACAACCATCCCTCGGCCGTGGAGCCGTTCCAGGGGGCTGCCACAGGCGTGGGCGGCATCCTGCGCGACATCTTCACCATGGGCGCCCGCCCGATCGCCCTGCTCAACGCTCTGCGTTTCGGCCCGCTGGAAGACGAGCGCAACGTGGGCCTGATGGAGGGCGTGGTGGCTGGCATCGCCCACTACGGCAACTGCGTGGGTGTGCCCACCGTGGGCGGCGAGGTGGCGTTCGACGCCAGCTATTCCGGCAATCCCCTCGTGAACGCCATGGCCCTGGGGCTGATGGAAACCGATGAGATTGTGTGCTCCGGCGCCGAAGGCGTGGGCTATCCGGTGGTGTATGTGGGCAGCACCACCGGCCGCGACGGCATGGGCGGCGCCAGCTTTGCCAGTGCTGAGCTCACCGAAGCCTCCCTCGACGATCGCCCCGCTGTGCAGGTGGGTGATCCCTTCCTGGAGAAGGGCCTGATCGAGGCCTGCCTCGAGGCCTTCCAAACCGGCGATGTGGTGGCCGCGCAAGACATGGGCGCCGCCGGCCTCACCTGCAGCTGCTCGGAGATGGCCGCGAAGGGTGGCCTGGGCATCGAGCTGGATCTTGATCGGGTGCCCGCCCGTGAGGCGGGCATGACCCCCTACGAGTTTTTGCTCTCTGAATCGCAGGAGCGGATGCTGTTTGTGGTGAAGCCCGGCCGCGAGCAGGCGCTGATGGAGCGCTTCAGCCGTTGGGGTTTACAGGCGGCCGTGGTGGGCCGCGTGCTGGAGGACAACATCGTGCGTGTGCTCCAGAACGGTGCCGTAGCCGCCGAGGTGCCCGCCAGCGCCCTGGCCGACGACACCCCGATCAACCGGCACGAGCTGATCAGTGAGCCCCCGGCTGAGATCCAGGCCCACTGGCGCTGGAGCGAGTCTGAACTCCCTGCAGCGGGCCCCGCCGGCATCACCCCCGCGGGTGGCACCGCCCTCAGTTGGAACGCGGTGCTGCTGCAGCTGCTCGATGACCCCACCATCGCCTCCAAACGTTGGGTGTACCGCCAATACGACCACCAGGTGCAGGCCAACACCGTGGTGCCCCCTGGCGGCGCTGATGCGGCGGTGGTGCGCCTGCGGCCCCAGGCAGACACCCAAGCGGCCAGGCGCGGTGTGGCGGCGGTGGTGGATTGCCCCAACCGTTGGGTGGCGCTCGATCCCGAGCGCGGCGGCATGGCGGCCGTGGCTGAGGCCGCCCGCAACCTCAGCTGCGTGGGTGCCGAGCCCCTGGCCGTCACCGACAACCTCAACTTCCCCTCCCCCGAAACTCCCACCGGCTACTGGCAGCTGGCCCTGGCCTGCCGCGGCCTCTCGGCGGCCTGCTCAGTGCTTGATACGCCCGTCACCGGCGGCAACGTGTCGCTCTACAACGAAACCCGCCTGCCCGATGGGCGCATGCAGCCGATCCACCCCACGCCGGTGGTGGGCATGGTGGGGTTGGTGCACGATCTGGCCCACGTGCGCGGCCAGGCCTGGCGCGATGGCGGCGATGCGATCTGGTTGCTTGGGGCTGGGCTGGAGGCGGGGGAGGCTCCCGCCGATCCCCGCCTGAGCCTGGCCGGCAGCAGCTATCTGGAGCAGGTGCATGGAGCCGTTACGGGGCGCCCGCCCGAGATTGATCTGCCGCTGGAGCGCTCAGTGCAGGGCTTCCTGCGCCAGGCGATCGCCGCCGGCCTGGTGTGCTCCGCCCACGACCTCAGTGATGGCGGTTTGGCTGTGGCCGCCGCGGAAGCCTGTATCGCCAGTGGATTGGGTGCCCATCTGGAGATCCCTGCCAGCACCGCTCGGGTGGATCGCTTGCTTTTCGCTGAGGGCGGTGCCCGCATCCTGGTGAGTGTGGCTCCGGCTCAGGGCGCTGCCTGGCAGCAGGCGCTCGATGCCGCAGGCGTCCCCGCCCAGTGCCTGGGTGTGGTGGCCGCTGAGGCTGAGCTGCAGATCCAGCAGGCCGGTCAACCCTTGCTCAAGCTGCCCGTCGCCCAGCTCGAGGCCCAGTTTGAGCAGGCCATTCCGCGCCGCATGGGCGTGGATCTGCCGCCAACGAGTTGACCGTGGCTAGCCCAACCCTGAACGCTCCAGCATGAGAGCAGCGCTGATGCACAATGCTGAAACAAACCAAAAGGTGGGAACTGCGGTGACCGACGTGCACTCCGTCTCGCTTCCCACCCCCGATCAGATCAGCGCCGAGCGCCCTGACAAGCCGGAAGAAGCCTGCGGCGTGTTTGCCGTGCTGGCGGCTGATCAGCCGGTGGCCAACCTCACCTACTTCGGTCTTTACGCCCTGCAGCATCGGGGCCAGGAGTCGGCCGGGATCGCCGTGTTTGATGCCGAGCCCGGTGAAGCGGCCAGGCCCCAGGTGCGCATGCACAAAGACATGGGCTTGGTGAGCCAGGTGTTCGATCAGAGCGTGCTGGAGCGCCTGCCCGGACAGCTCGCCATCGGCCACAACCGCTACTCCACCACCGGCAGCAGCAAGGCCTGCAATGCCCAGCCGGTGCTGCTCAACACCCGCCTCGGCCCGCTCGCCTTTGCCCACAACGGCAATTTGGTGAATGCCGGCGAACTGCGCGAGGCCATTGCGGCCGATATTCCTGAGGCGGAGTTCACCTCCACCACCGATTCTGAGCTGATTGCCTTTGCGATCCAGCACGCGGTGAACCAGGGGCTGGGCTGGGAGGCGGCCATCCGCGAGGCCGCCAGCCGCTGCCGCGGCGCCTTCAGCCTGGTGATCGGCACCCCCGAGGGGCTCTATGCGCTGCGCGACGGCCATGGCATCCGGCCGCTGGTGTTTGGCCACATGGGCGAGCAGAGCGAGGCCCAATGGGTGGTGAGCAGCGAAAGCTGCGGGCTCGACATCATCGGCGCCAGCTTCGATGGCGATGTGGAGCCCGGCGAGATCATGCATTTCCGCCTCGGGGATCCCGAGCCCAGCCGCAGCCGCTGGATCACCGAGCCCGCGAAGCTCTGCGTGTTCGAGATGATCTATTTCGCCCGGCCCGATAGCCGCTTTTTCGGCGAATCGCTCTACAGCTACCGGGTGCGCATCGGTGAAGTGCTGGCGCGTGAAACGCCTGTGGCGGCCGACATCGTGATTGGTGTGCCCGATTCCGGGATCCCGGCTGCGATCGGCTACTCGCAGCACAGTGGCATTCCCTTCGGTGATGGTCTGATCAAAAACCGCTACGTGGGCCGCACCTTCATTCAGCCCACCCAGGCCATGCGCGAGGCCGGCATCCGCGTGAAGCTCAACCCCCTGCCGGATGTGCTTGCCGGTAAGCGTGTGGTGGTGATCGACGACTCGATCGTGCGCGGCACCACTAGCCGCAAGCTCGTGGCCGCCATCCGTGATGCGGGCGCCACAGAGGTGCACATGCGCATCAGCTCACCGCCGGTGACGCACCCCTGCTTCTACGGCATCGACACCGACACCCAAGACCAGTTGATTGCGGCCCGCCTCACCCTCGAGGAGATCGCTGCTCATCTGGGGGTGGATTCCCTGGCCTACCTGAGCAAGGAGGGCATGGTGGAAGCGGCCCAGGCCAATGCCGGCCACTTCTGCACCGCCTGTTTCGATGGCGCCTATCCGATCGAAATGGATGAGAGCGTGAGCGGCAGCAAGCTGATGCTCGAACCCAAAGGGATCGCCGCCACGGTCTGAGAGTCTTGCTTTGAAATCGGATTCAGTTCCAGTCTTAGCTGGCTGCCTGGTGTGGAAGTGTCTTGATCAATGGCAGAAAAGAAGGATGACCATGTTCAACACTGAGAAACTTCCAATATTGGATACTGGGTTTCATGACTGGAAAAAATTTAAGTACTGTTAGTGTTGCAGCTGTTTCAAGTGGTCCAACGAATCCTTCGCGTGGCAATGATAAATCTCTGAGTTTTTCAGCTTGATCTCGGCTAACGCAGAATGTACCAGAATGTGGATTATCTGCTATATCAAAGCAAACAAAATCTGAACCTCTAAATTGACCATTAGCAGCATTTTTCTGTGGATTTGTAAACCTATTAATGAAGTCTGGTCTTAATGATCCGTCGACAATGAGTGTTTCTAGTGAACCCTGATCAATGCGTTCATATCGGTGTGGCATTAGGGAGCAATTATGACTTGTATTATGTATAAACCATTTCTGCTTATCGAAGAATAATCTATCATTTATAATGATATCATCTTCCATGTAGAATAGAAGATCGGCATCTGTTTCATTCTTTATAAGATAATCTCTGCATTCTAATGGTAGTTCACGAGGATTTTTTAATTGTTTATCTGAAATGGTTATATTGTTTTTATAAATATCGAGAGTATCCTGCAACCTGTTGATGCCGTCGGTGAAGACGTGTATAGATATTTCTAGTTGTTCCTCTTTGTTTTGCCAATGCTCAATGCTTTTTTGATTAATATTGAGTAGGCAGGTTTCTTGCTTCCGCTGCAGATCGAGCAGTGCCGTGATACAACGCGCAAGAGCAATGCTTCGTTGTAGTTTTGCTCCGCTTCGTAGCGATCCGTAGCCATTGGGGTTATCCCCTGGATCCGTGTGTTCGCGGAAGTAGTGAGGGATGCAGACTTGAACTCGCATCAGATTGATGCCTCCGTGCCCTCTGCCTGATGCTGCACGGCGCCGCCAAGCCCAAAGGCGGCGTGCACCACCTGCAAGGCTTTCACGCCCTCGACCTCCGGCACCACGCAGCTGGTGCGGATTTCGCTGGTGGCGATCATCTCAATGTTCACGCCCGCTTCCGCTAGGGAGCGGAACATGCGCGCTGCTGTGCCAGCAGTGCAGGGCATCCCGGCACCCACGGCGCTCACCCGGGCGATGGCGATGCCTTCGTCGAAGCTGGCTCCAGGCCATTGGTTGAGCAGCGGCTGCAGCACGTTGCGGGCGCGTTCGAGATCGTCGCGTTTGAGGCAGAAGCCCATGTCGCGGCTTTGCTGATCGCCATCGCCGTGGCTGCGCTCCGATTGCACGATCGCATCGAGGCTGATGCCGGCATCGGCAAGCACACGGCACACGGCCGCGGCGGTGCCGGGTTTATCGGGGATGCGGCGCACGGCCACCTGGGCTTGATCCCGGTCGAGCGCCACACCGCGCACCTCGGGTGCGCCGGCGCCGGATGGGGGTGGGTTGAGATGCAACTGCCGCTCGCCCAGCTCAAAGCATTGGGCTGCGGCCTGCAGGGCTTTGCTGCCTTGGTGACCGGCCACCAGGCAGCTCACTTTCACTTCGCTGGTGGCGATCAGGCGCAGGTTGATCCCCCCCTTGGCCAGGGTGTCGAACAGGCGGGCCGCCACGCCGGGGCGCCCCATGATTCCGGCGCCGGCGATGCTCAGCTTGGCCATGCCGCCCTCAGCGCTGATCGTGGCGCTCTCGGCGCCGGGGCCCATGGCCGCCAGCACTTCGCGGCACACCAGCTGTGCCCGATCCAGCTGTGCCTCGGCGACGGTGAAGGCGATGTCGTTGGTGAAGCCGCAGTGGTCGCCGCTGCAGGCGGCGTCGGCTTCGTGGGTGGATTGCACGATCAGATCCACGTTCAGCCCTGCGGCGGAGAGCGCTTCAAACAGCTGGGCGGCCACGCCGGGGCGATCGGGCACATGGGCCAGGGCCAGCACGGCCTGGTCGGTGTCGAGCTCGGCGCCATCCACGGGCTTCCCCAGCTCCAGACCCTCCCCGCTGCCGCGGCGGCTCGCGGCATCGCTGGTGAGCAGGGTGCCGGGCTGATCGCTCCAGCTGGAGCGCACCACCAGTGGCACGCCGTAGTTGCGGGCGATCTCCACAGCGCGCGGATGCAGCACGGCCGCGCCCAGGCTGGCCAGCTCGAGCATCTCGTTGCAGGTAATCGTGTCCATCAGTTGGGCATCAGCCACCTTGCGCGGATCGGTGGTGAGCACCCCGGGCACATCGGTGTAGATCTCACAGGCATCGGCGCCGAGGGCCGCTGCCAGGGCTACCGCCGACGTGTCGGAACCGCCGCGGCCCAGCGTGGTGATCTCGGGCAGACCGCTGAGGCCGCTGCTGGTGCCCTGGAAACCAGCCACCACCACCACGTTGCCGTCACCCAGTAGGCGCTGCAGCCGGTCGGTGCGCACCTCGAGGATGCGGGCACGGCCGTGGGCTGATTCGGTGAGGATGCCCACCTGCGGACCGGTCATCGACACGGCTGGCACCCCCAGGGCATGCAGCGCCATCGCCAGCAGCGCGATCGACACCTGCTCGCCGGTGGCCAGCAGCATGTCCATCTCCCGCTGGGGAGGCGCGCTGCTGATCGCCCGAGCCAGGCCCGTGAGCTCATCGGTGGTGTGGCCCATGGCCGACACCACGATCACCAGATCGTGGCCGGCCTGGCGGCTGGCGGCGATGCGCTGAGCCACGGCCTGGATCCGTTCCACATCGGCCACGGAGGTGCCGCCGAACTTCTGGACCAGCAGGGCCATGACGCGCCGATAGAGCGTTAACGGCTGATTGTCCTACGTGGCGCTGTTTCAGCTCGTGAGCAGGAAACCATCGCGGAAGGCATCGCCTGGATTGCCGCCGCGCTTAAGGGCGGCTTCTACCTCCAGCAGCTGGCGCAGCAGCGCCAGAAAGCGCGCGGGTTTGCGGCCGCGGATCTGTTTGCGCATCACATAGATGCGTTTGGGGTTGCCGATGCCGGCGGCTTTGGCGATGGCGTTGACATCGTTATCGCCTTGCTGATCCAGCAGGCTCACCCACAACCAGCCGCGGATCTGCCCGCAGAGGGTGGCCACGATGCGCAGTGCCGGTTCGTTGGCGGCCAGCAGGGCATCCACCAGCGCCACGGCTTCGGCGGGGTTGCCCGCGAGCAGGGCGTCACCCACCTGCAGGGCATTGGTGGCCTGGCTGCCCACGAGGGCAGCCACGGCCGCAGCGGTGATCGGTGGTTGGAGGGCCTGGCTGCCTGTCTCTGCCCCCACGTAGAGGGCCAGCTTCTCCAGTTCGCTGGCCAGTCGGGCACTGTCGCTGCCGATGGCGTCGCTGAGGGCTTCGGCGGCGGCGGGTTCCAGCTGCAGCCCCAGCTCCCGGGCCGTGCGCTGCACCAGGTCGATCTGGCCGGCGCCATCCCACACCGCCGGCAGCTGGAAGCTCTGCTCGCGCGCTTCGCCCGCCTTCACCAGCTTCTGCAGGGCTTTGGTGGTGCGCAGGCGAGCATCGGGCTTGCCGCTGTTCACCAGCAGCAGGTGGCAGCTGGCGGGGATCAGGGGCAGGGCTGCCTCCAGTTGCTCCGCCAGCTCCGCCGGGCACTGGTTGCAGAAGGGGCTGCGCTGCAACACCACCACCCGATCCCCTCCCCCGAAGGGCGGCGTGCGGGCCTCCCCCAGGGCCTGAGCGGCCTGGCCCGCTTCGTTGCCATCGAGCCGGGCCAGGTTGATGCTCTGCCAGGCCGGATCGGTGTGGTGGCTGATCAACGTCTCCACCGCCCGCGTGCGGGCCGCTTCGTCGTCGCCCCAGAGCAGATGGATCGGCACGGCAGTACTGCAGCGGGCGCTCAGATCCGTCGGGCGCTGAGCACGGGGTGTTGCCCAGTTTGGGCGAGGGCAGGGTGATCGGTGATCAGCACGGTGGCTTCGGCGGCAATCGCCGTGGCCAGTTCGATGGCTCGGATCTCATCGAGTTGGGGTTCCTGGCGCTGAAGCCGCGCTGCGGCGACCACCAAGGTCCCATCGGCAGGCAGCTGCAGCCATTGCTGCGGGTTGGTGAATGCGGTGGCATACCGCTGCGCCAGCAGCTCATCCCCCTGCGCCAGGGGCCCCTCCATCACCCGCGCCAGGCTCACGCTGCTGATCACGCCTTGCCAGGTGCCCTGGGCGATGCCCTGCATCAGGGGCTGCAAATAGGTGCCGGTGCCTTTGGCATCTGCGAGGAAGGCCACCAGGGCAGAGCCATCCAGGGCGATGCGGCTGCCCTGCACCAGCTGGTTGGGGCGGAAATGGTCGCTGGGCTGCGCGCTGATCGCTGGAGCTCGAGGGTCTGGCGTGGCCGGATGGCGTTGGTTGGGATCCCAGGTGTTGCGCCCGCTGCCCTGCAGGCTCATCAGGCTTTGGATCTGCCGTTGCCGTTGCAGGGGATCCGTGGGCGACTGGCCCCCCAAGGGCATCAGGGCCGCCATCGGCTTTTTGTGGCGTTGGATCACGAACTGCTCACCGCCTGCCGCCCGCTCGAGCAGCTCGGGGAGCCGCCGCCGGGCTTCTTCCACCCCAAGCGGAGACGCCGCGACGCTTGGGGTGGCCATGTGTGATGCCAATTGCTGTACAGACTGTACGGAGTACTGGGTGATTGCGCTTGGCGTTTCATCGATCGAGCCCCGCGCCACAGCTGATCACGCTGTAGGAAGGCGTCAGCCTGCATGCCGCTTTGGATCATCCGATCTTCACGGAGAGCATTCGCTTGATCCGTGCTGCCTTGGCCGATCCGCAGGCTGCAAACGGCTTTGAGCTTGCCTCGTTACCCCTTTTGGAGCAGGAGGTGCTGTTGCGGTTGATCCACAGCAGCGGTGATCTGAGCCTGGTGGCGGATGTGTGTTGGTCGGAAGGCGCCTGCCAGGCGGGGCTCCAGGCTCTGGCAGCGGGTGCTGCGATCCTCACCGATACCGCCATGGCGGCCGCGGCGGTGGCACCGATGGCGCGGCGCACGTTTGGCAACAGTGTGCGCAGCGTGCTGGATTGGGCCCCTGCCCAGGCCCCTGCTGGCAGCACCAGGGCAGCGGTGGGGATGGAGCGGGCTTTGCACGAGCACCACCGGGCTGTGGTGCTGATTGGCAGTGCACCCACGGCTCTCGAGCTGTTGCTGGAGCAGGTGACGGCCGGACGCTGCAGGCCGCCGGCGCTGGTGGTCGGCATGCCTGTGGGCTTTGTGGGGGTGGCGGAGAGCAAGCGCCATCTGGCTGAGAGTGGCCTACCTCAGATCCGCCTGGAGGGCAGCCGTGGCGGGGCCGGATTGGTGGGGGCCGCCGTGAACGCCCTGTTGCGCCGGGCTTGGCTGGATCAGCAGAACGTTCGTTGATAATGATCGAAAGCTGATCATGTGCTGGTGAGTCGCGGATTTCAACCCAGCCGCTTCTCGTTGCGGAAGAACGCTCGCTCAGCCGAGGGTGTAGCAAAACCTGAGGTTGGTTTATCTGAACTCCAACGATTGGTTGAAGATCACGTTGCCGGCCGGCTCAATCATCCCTTATCGGCCTATCGCCAGTTGTATGACCGTGGTCTTCAGCATCCGGTTCTCAGCCTGAATTTGGCTCAGCTTGAGCTCGCCTCAGGTGCATTGGATCGTGCCGAACACCTGCTGGATCAAACTTTGCAGATGCAGGCTGATTTGGCCGCCGCTTGGGCGTTGCAGGGAACGGTGAAACGCCGGCGTGGCGATCTTCAGGCTTCGATTGATTGTCTGCGCCGTGCCCTTGAGTTGGATGCGGATCTTTTTGCTGCTTGGCTCACTCTTTCGGTGGTGTTGCATGACCAAACCAGCTATCAGGATGCCTTGAGTGCCTGTGAGCGCGCCTTAACGCTGGATCCTCGTTCTGCGGCTGCACATGCCAATGCTTCGATGATCCAATTGGCTTTGGGGCATTTCTTGGCGGCTGAACAATCAGCACGTTTAGCTGTAGAACTTGATCCTTTGCTGCCTGAGGCGCATCTCAACCTTGGCAACGCTTTGCATGCACAGGAGCAATGGCAAGACGCGATAGCTGCCCACCAAGAAGCCATTCGCTTGCGACCCCAGTTTCCACCAGCTCTGTCCAGCCTTGGCAATGCGTTGCGTGCGGCTGATCGTCTTGTTGAGGCGGAAGAGGCTTTCCGCCGGGCTATTAATCTCGATTCTGACTATTTCCAGGCTTATTCCAATCTTGCAATCACGCAACGAGCGCTGGGCCAGTTGGATGAGGCTCTGCAAACTTGTCAGCTAGCGCTTGAAAAATCTCCACTCAATGCTGATATTCATAGCAATCTTGGTGTGATCCAGCATGAGCGCGGTGCCTGGTGTTTAGCGGAAGCGTCGCTGCGGCGTGCCTTAGAGCTTGCACCGCACCACGCAGAATCTCACTTCAGTTTGTCGGCGGTTCTGCTTCAGCAGGGTTTGTATGAGCAAGGTTGGAAAGAATATGAGTGGCGTTTTACCCATAATGCGCGTCATCCAATTGTGCGTGAGCTGCCTGGTCATGCGCTTTGGCTGGGGCCGTTAGAGCAACCGAAACTGCAGGAGCTTGTGTTGCTGCATGAGCAAGGCCTTGGTGATAGTTTCCAGTTCATTCGCTTTGCGCCGTTACTGCGTGAGTTTGCACAGAGCATTGTGATGACTTGCCCCAAGCCGCAGATGTCGCTTTTTGCGGCGTCGGGCCTTGTGGATCGAGTTGTGCCCTTGGATGCGGATCCGGATCAGTTTTCAGAGCAGGCTGCTTGGCTTCCGTTGATGAGTGTGCCTGGCTTGTTGGATGTGCCTGAGGGTAAATTTGCTGAGCGCATTCCATTTCTCCCAGTTGATCCTCAGAGGCGCTTGTTTTGGCAAGACAAGCTTTCCGCTGGTTCTGATCTCTTGATTGCTCTCAATTGGCAGGGTAATCCTGAGCATGAAAAAACAACATCCAGAGGTCGATCGATTCCGCTTGAGGCATTGGCACCGCTGGCCGCACTACCCGGGGTTCGTTTCCTTTCGCTTCAGAAGGGTTATGGCAGCGAGCAGCTTGCTTCTTGCAGTTTCCGGGATCGCTTTGTGGGCTGCCAAGCTGAGATTGATGCGGCCTGGGATTTTGAAGATGCTGCGGCCCTGATGGATTGCGCCTCCGTGGTGATCAGTTCTGATACATCTGCTGCTCACCTTGCGGGGGCAATCGGGGCTCGTTTGTGGATCCCCCTCAAGCGTGTTCCGGAATGGCGCTGGGGAGCAGAGGGTTCCACTACACCTTGGTATCCAAGTGCCACATTATTTCGCCAGAAGGTTGACGGCGATTGGTCGGCACCGGTGGAGCAGATGCGGCGTGCTTTAGAGCACGAGATAATGACGGATATCTCCGGCGCCCGCTGATGGCTTTGCTGATTCCCGCATCGGTGGGCGAGCTGATCGACAAGATCACGATCCTGGAGATCAAACGTGAACGCATCGCCGATCATGCCAAGCAGCAGAACATCGAACGCGAACTGGTGGCGTTGATGGGTGTGGTGGAGCAGCAACACCTGGGCTACCCCAGTGGTGCCTTGGCGGAGCTCGGTGGGCAGCTGGCTGCTGTGAATGCACAGCTTTGGACGATCGAAGACGACATCCGCGAGTGTGAGCGCCAGAACGACTTTGGAGCCAGCTTCATCGAGCTGGCCCGGGCGGTGTATTACCGCAACGATGAACGGGCAGCGCTCAAGCGCCAGATCAATGCTCTGTGTGGATCGGAGCTGGTGGAGGAGAAGTCGTACGCGGCCTATTGATCAGGCCGCCGCAATGTGACTGTTGGCCTCGATTCGGCCCAGCACCTGCCGGGCCCGCAGCACCACGGCCGGGGGCACGCCGGCCAGGCGGGCGGCTTCGATGCCATAGCTGCGGTTGGCGCCGCCGCTCACCACGCGGTGGAGGAAGCGCAGGTCTTCACCGGTGTCTTCCACCAGCACCTGGGCGTTGGCCACGTTGCTGAGCTGATCGGCCAATTCATTGAGCTCGTGGTAGTGGGTGGCGAACACGCTGCGGGCACCGATCTCACCCGCCAGGTATTCGGCCACGGCCCAGGCAATCGAGAGGCCATCGAAGGTGGCGGTGCCGCGGCCGATCTCATCCAGCAGCACCAGGGAGCGCTCGCTGGCGTGGTGAAGGATGTTGGCGGTTTCGGCCATTTCCACCATGAAGGTGGATTGGCCGGCGGCCAGATCGTCGCCGGCACCCACCCGCGTGAAGATCCGATCGGTGATCCCGAGCCGGGCGCTGCTGGCTGGAATCCAGCTCCCGATCTGGGCCATCAGCTGCAGCAGACCCGTTTGGCGCAGGTAGCAGCTCTTGCCGCTGGCGTTGGGCCCGGTGAGCACGAGCAGATCCGGATGGCTGCGGTTGGGTGATTCAGCAGCGGTGGAGCCGAGCTGGATGGTGTTCGGGGTGAAGGGCTCCTCCACCAGCAGTTGCTCCACCACCGGGTGACGGCCGGCCTCGATCTGCAAGAGCCGCGCTTCCGGTCCTTCGGGATCGGTGAGCTCGGGTTTGCAGTAGCCGCTGGTGGCGGCCACGTCGGCCAGGGATGCGATCGCATCGAGCTCGGCCACCAGCCGCGCGGCGGCGCGGATTGGGGCGGCCTGGTCGCCCACGCGGTTGCGCAGTTGGCAGAAGAGCTCATATTCCCGTTGGGCCGCTCGCGCCTTGAGTTGCAGGATGCGCCCCTCGCGGGCCTTGAGCTCGGGGGTGACGAAGCGCTCTTCGTTGGCCAGGGTTTGCCGGCGGATCCAGTGCTCCGGCACGCCCCGCGCTTTGGCCTTGCTGACCGCCAGGAAATAGCCAAAGGTGCGGTGGTATTGCAGCTTGAGGGTGCTGATGCCGCTGGCGCTGCGCTCGGCCGCTTCCTGTTCGGCCAACCAGGCCTCCTGATCATCGAGCTGGTTGCGCAAGCCATCGAGCTGGGCATCCACCCCGTCGTGGATCAGGCCGCCTTCGCTGAGGCTCAGAGGAGGGGTGTCGAGCAGGTGGTGGCGCAGTTCGCTCGCCAGGGCTTCGAGTTCAGGCCAAGGGCGCGCCAGGGCCAGCAGGGGCGGGCTGGACACCTCGCCGCTGTTGATCAACGCCGCCAGCTGCGGCAAGCGCTCGAGGCCATCGGCCAGGGCCACCAGATCACGGGCTGAGGCGGTGCCGGCACCGGCGCGGCCCGCCAGCCGTTCGAGATCGCCCATGGGGCGCAGCAGCCGGCGCACACCCACCCGCAGCCGCCGGCTGGCCACCAGCTCACTCACGCCGTTTTGACGGGCCAGGATCGCGGCCCGCTCCACCAGGGGCCCTTCAATCCAGCGGCGCAGGCAGCGCCCGCCCATGGCGGTGTGGGTGCGATCGAGAGCCCAGAGCAGCGAGCCGTGCAGCCCGCCGCCCAGCTGGGTGCGGGTGAGCTCCAGGTTGCGGCGGGTGGCGGCATCAAGCACCAGCTGATCGCCCGCCTGCCAGGTGGTAGGCAGTTCCAGGGGCACGCTGGTGCCGGGCTGGGTGTCGTCGAGATAGCGCAGCAGCCCACCTGCGGCGCGAAGGCCCAGCGGCATTTCGCCCAGCCCCAGACCATCGAGGCTGGCTAGCCGGAAGCGTTTCAGCAGCGCGGCCCGGGCTTCCGGTGCCGTGAAGGGGGTGCGCGGCAGGGGCGTGAGCCGCAGGGCGTCTGGGCACCAGGCCGGTTCACCATCGCCAGGCCAGAGCACCTCCGCGGCCTCCACCTGCAACAGCTCCTGATGCAGCAGATCGCTGCCATCGCGTTCGGTGACGCGGAATTCACCGGTGCTCACATCGGCCACCGCCAGCCCCCAGCGCGATTGCTCACACACCACCGCGCACAGCCAGTTGTTACGGCGGGCGCTGAGTAGCCCCTCCTCGAGCACCGTGCCGGGGGTGAGCACGCGTGTGATTTCGCGCTTGAGCAGGGCGCCTTTGGCTGGGGTGCTCTCCACCTGATCGCACAAGGCCACGCTCAGGCCGCGGCCCACCAGTTCGGCGCAGTAGCGCTCGGCGGCGTGGTGAGGGATGCCCGCCATCGGTACGCGCCCCACCGCCTTGCCCCCTTCCTTGCCGGTGAGGGTGAGCTCCAGCAAACGCGACAGCTGGATGGCGTCTTCAAAGAAGCATTCGAAGAAGTCGCCCAGGCGGTAAAGCAGCACCCGTTCGGGATGGGCCGCTTTGAGCTCCACGTAGTGGCGCAGCATCGGGGTGAGCTGCTGCGCCTCCACCAGGCTGTGGTGGTGCCAGGGGGGAAGGTCGTCGGCTTCGGCTTCGGCTGGATCGCCTCCGCCTGCGGCAGTGCTGGCTAGGGCCGAGCTTTGTTGCGCTTGGCGCTGGCGTGGCCGGCGGGTGGCATCCGCCGCGAGGGCGGCTTCATCGAGTGGATCGCAGCTTGCTGGATCGCCACCAGGGCCGCTGGCTGGTTGGGGCGCCGCCGATTCCAGGCCAAACAGCATCCCCTGCAGGGCCAGCTCCGGCTGCTGCGAGGACGACGCGGCCAAGGCGCTCAGGCGGGTGCTTGATCGTAGGCGCCACAACTTGTGAAGGAACCCGCTGGCGCGGCATGCTCGGCCGGAACCTGCGTGGGAGAATCCACCAACTGCTCGGCCGGCGCCGCCGCTGTTCCATGACGATCCTCAACACCCTCACCGTTCTGGCACTGGTGGTGATGTCGTTCGCCCTGATCGTGGCTGTGCCCGTGCTGTACGCCAGTGAAGACACCAGCGGTCGCTCTAACCGCCTGATCCTGCTCGGCGGCTTGGCTTGGGTGGCCTTGGTGCTGGTGAACTGGGGCATGAGCTACTTCGTCGCCTGAGGCGCCGACCCTCAGATTCGTAGGCTGGCGCCAGTGCAAGGCCAGCTCGCGTGACCGTTTTTGAAGGCCAGTTCGTCGGAGCGCAGTCGTTGCGGATCGCCGTAGTGGTGGCCCGCTTCAACGATCTGGTGACCGCCAAGCTGCTGAGCGGTTGCCTCGATTGCCTGTCGCGCCATGGCATCGATATCTCGGCATCCAGCACCCAGCTCGACACCGCTTGGGTGCCCGGCAGTTTTGAAATCCCGCTGGTGGCGCAGCGTTTGGCTGCCAGCGGCCGCTACCAGGTGGTGATCACCCTCGGTGCGGTGATTCGCGGCGATACCCCCCACTTTGATGTGGTGGTGGCAGAGGTGAGCAAAGGCGTGGCCGCCGTGAGCCGTGACACCGGTGTGCCGGTGATCTTTGGTGTGCTCACCACCGACACGATGCAGCAGGCCCTCGAGCGCGCTGGCATCAAGAGCAACCTGGGCTGGAGCTACGGCCTTCAGGCGATCGAGATGGGCAGCCTGATGGCGGCGCTGCCGGGCTGATTCACTTGGCCACGCTCAGCGGCAGGTTTGGATTCTCCGGATTCACGCTCAGCCGCTGAAGCTGCGGTTGCAGCACCAGGTCCATGTCTTCCATGGGGATGGCTCCCAGCAGCACCTCATCGCCGAGCACCATCGCGCCGGTGAAACAGCGGCGATTGGCAAAGCGCACTTCGACAGGTCCCATATAAGGAACGCTGCGTCGGCGGCCGTCAGCCAGCACCACCTCCCGGCGCTCCAGTTCCCTGAGCTGCAGTTGCAGGGCGACATGTTCGGGAAGGCAGAGGTGCACAGCTCCCGAGTCGGCCAGAGCCCTCACATGGAGACCCTGCTGCTCCGGATGTGTGGGGTTCAGCAGCCGCAGGCTGGCGTAGATCAAGCCCATCAGTGTGCGCTCCTGAAAACGTAGCTGGCTTTCAAGGGTTGAATGCCACCGCTGTTTCAGCCTCTCTGGGAGCTGCTGCATGCGAGCATCCACGCAGCAGTCTCGCTTCGATGACCCAGGCACGTAAGGGCATCATCCTGGCGGGTGGCAGCGGCACGCGCCTCCATCCGATCACGCAGGCAGTGAGCAAACAGCTGCTGCCGGTGTACGACAAGCCGATGATCTACTACCCGCTCAGCACCTTGATGCTGGCGGGAATTCGCGAGGTGTTGATCATCACCACTCCCCACGATCAAACCGCCTTTCAGCGGCTGCTGGGAGATGGAGCTGCTTGGGGGATGCAGATCCACTACGCCGTGCAGCCCAGCCCGGATGGTTTGGCCCAGGCCTTTCTGATCGGTGCTGATTTTTTGGCGGGAGCTCCTGCCGCGCTTGTGCTGGGCGACAACCTCTTCCATGGCGACACCCAGTTGGGCAGTGCGATCGGTGCGGCTTCAGGGGCCACGGTGTTTGCCTATCCGGTGCGTGATCCGGAGCGTTATGGCGTGGTGGAGTTCGACACCACCGGCCGGGTGCTCAGCATCGAAGAGAAACCAGCCCAGCCCAGGTCGCGCTATGCCGTAACCGGCCTCTATTTCTATGACGACTCGGTGGTGGAGCGTGCTCGCCGGGTGCTGCCCTCCGCGCGTGGTGAGTTGGAGATCACCGATCTCAATCGCCAATACCTTGATGAGGGTTTGCTCCAGGTGGAGCTGATGGGTCGCGGCATGGCCTGGCTCGACACCGGCACCTGCGACTCCCTGCACGAGGCCTCCAGTTACATCCGCACGCTCGAGCACCGCCAGAGCCTCAAGGTGGGCTGCCCTGAGGAGGTGGCCTGGCGCATGGGCTGGATTAGCGCTGAGCAGCTAAGTGAGCTGGCTCAGCCGCTACGCAAGAGTGGCTATGGCAACTATCTGCTGCAGCTGCTGGAGGCCTGATGAACGCTGAACGCCTCCACACGGCCGCTGGCGCCTCGATGGCGGGCCCCCTGCTGATCACCCCGCGCGTGTTCGGCGACGATCGCGGCTTCTTTTTCGAGAGCTGGAACCAGCGGGCTTTTGCGGCGGCTCTCGAGGCCGATGGCCAGCCGGTGGCTGACTTTGTGCAAGACAACCACTCTCGCTCCAGCTGCGGTGTGTTGCGCGGGCTGCACTATCAGCTACCGCCCCATCCCCAGGGCAAGCTCGTGCGCTGCGTGCTGGGCGAGATCTTCGATGTGGCTGTGGATATCCGCCGTGGTTCGGCCAGCTTTGGCCAGTGGGTGGGTGTTCGCCTGAGCGCAGCCAACCATCAACAGCTCTGGGTGCCGGCGGGTTTCGCCCACGGTTTTCTCACCCTCAGTGAGCACGCTGAGGTGCTTTACAAAACCACCGATTTCTGGAGCCGCGACTGCGAGCGTGCCATCCGCTGGGACGATCCCCAGGTGGCGATCGCTTGGCCGCAAGGCCAGGGCGCACCAGCCCCTGCGACACCGCTGCTCTCCGATAAGGATGCTGTGGCGCCGCTGCTGGCTGATCTCACGGATCAGGATTTGTTCCGCTGATGGGTGCAGCAACCATGAAGGTGATCCTCACCGGTGGAGCCGGCCAGCTGGGCCAAGCGCTGCGCCGCAGCGTGCCTGCCGCGATCGGGGGCCGTGCTGTGCAGCTGATCACCACCACCCGCACCGGTGGAGAGGGCGCGATTGCGTTGGATTTGGCGGATGCGGCTGCCTGCAGGGCCCTGGTGGCGCAGCAGCAGCCCGATTGGCTGATCAATGCCGGCGCTTACACCGCTGTGGATAAGGCGGAACGTGAACCGGCGTTGACCCAGGCCGTGAATGCCGCCGCTCCCGCAGCTTTGGCTGAGGCGTTGGCCACCACAGGCGGGCGGTTGCTGCAGGTGAGCACTGATTTTGTGTTCAACGGAGCGCAGGGGTCGCCCTATCGCCCTGATCAGCCGGTGGATCCGCTGGGTGTCTACGGCGCCTCCAAAGCTGCTGGCGAAGCCGCCGCGAGCGCTGCCCTGGCGGCCGAGCGGCTCTGCATCCTGCGCACCAGCTGGGTGTACGGCCCCGTGGGTCAAAACTTTCTGCTCACCATGCTGCGCTTGATGGCCGAGCGAGAGCAGCTCGGGGTGGTGGCGGATCAGGTGGGCTGTCCTACCGCCACGGCGGGATTGGCTGGTGCCTGCTGGGCTGCGCTGGAGCAGGGCATCAGCGGCATCCATCACTGGAGTGATGCCGGTGCAGCCAGCTGGTACGACTTCGCTGTGGCCATCGCTGATCTGGGCCAGGAGGCGGGCTTGCTCACCAACCCGGCGCGGATCGATCCGATCACCACGGCTGACTACCCCACGCCTGCGCAGCGTCCCAGCTATTCACTGCTGGATTGCACGGCGACACGCCGGGCCTTGCAGCTGCCGCCCCTGCATTGGCGGGCTGCTTTGCGGCAGGTGATCAGCGATGTCGTGGCGTAATCCGCGCCGCATTTTGTTGGCGTGTGCCGGGCTGGATCTGGCCGGGCTGCTCGGGCTGTTGGCTCTGATCAGCTTGTTCAAGCCGCTGCCGGTGTTCCCGCAGTTGGGATGGTTGGCGTTCACCGCCCTGGCCTATCTCGGGCTCGGCTGGTTGTTTGGCAGCTACACGGTGTTGCGCTGGCGGCGGTTGCCCCTGGCGGCGGTGCTGCAGCGGGTGTTGATCACCGGTGTGGTCACCTTGGTGGTGGTGGCCTTGGCGCGGTTGTTTCTGAACCCACCGGATGCGGTGTGGCTGGTGCATCGCAGCACCCAGGCCGCTTGGTTGCTGCCGTTGATGCTCTGGTCGCTGTTGATGCGGGGCCTGTTGCGCCGGGGGGTGTTGCTGCCGCCTGAGGCCCAGGTGGCGCTGGTGGGTCCTCCGGGCGAGCTTGAGCCCGTGCTGACTGCCTGGCGGCGCACGCCAACACCGGTGCGCCAACCGCTGCGCTGCCTCAGCTTGGAGCAGGCGCTTGAGCTGGCGCCACCGGTGGTGCTGGCGCTGGCGCCATCGCTGGAGCAGAATCTCCAGCAGCGCCGCTTGCTGGAGCAGCTCGAAGAGCGCGACCCGCGCGACACCAGCCTCACCACCCCGCTCAATTTGTTGGAGCGTCAACTGGAGCGGTTGCCTCCCGCTCTGGTGCCGGAGCCCTGGCTCAACTATCAGGAGCTGCCCTGGAACCGGGTGTTCAGCCTGGAGCGTCAGCTAAAGCGGGTGGCCGATCTGCTGGTGGCGGCTGGCTTGCTCACCCTCACCAGCCCATTGCTCCTCGTGGCGGCGCTGCTGATCTGGCTGGAGGATCGCGGGCCGGTGTTTTACGTGCAACAGCGCAGCGGCTGGCTGGGACGCTCGTTTCAGGTGCTCAAGCTGCGCACGATGCAGGTGGCTCCCGCTGATGCGCCTCCAGCCTGGACCGTGCCAGGCGATCGCCGCATCACCCGGGTGGGCCTGTGGCTGCGGCGCCTGCGCCTCGATGAACTGCCTCAGCTGATCAATGTGCTCAGCGGTGATATGAGCCTGATCGGCCCTCGGCCAGAGCGGCCGGAACTGGAGCAGGAGCTGGAGGCCCGCATTCCTCACTACCGCAAGCGCCACTGGATGCGCCCTGGCCTAAGCGGCTGGGCTCAGGTGTGCGCGCCCTATGCCGCCAGCGTGGAGGATTCAGAGCTGAAACTCTCCTACGACCTCTACTACCTCAAGCACTTCAGCACCTGGCTGGATCTGATCATTCTGTTTCGCACGATCAAAACGGTGCTCAAGGCGGGGGGGCGCTGATCGGTGCTACCCGTAGCCAGCTTGCAAGGGCGGCTAAGGCGGTGATCAGCCACACGCTGCAGAGGCGGCGCAGGATGGCGATGCTCAGCCCCAGGGAGACGGGGATGCCCGCTTGCTGGAGCAGCAGCGTGGTGGCGGCTTCATTCACCCCCAGGCCCCCTGGCAGCAGTGAGGCCATACCGGCGGTGCCCGAGAGCAGATAGGTGCTGATGGCTTGGCCGGCGGTGAAGGCTGCGTTGGGGCTGATCGCCTGCACCAGCAGCCACAGGATCATCGCCTCTAGGCCCCAGATCCCCAGGCTCAGGCCACTGGCGGGGAGGCAAGCCCGCGCTAGGCGGCCGCTGGGCAGGTGGTGTTGCCAGCGGGAGCGTTGGCGCCAGAACCAGCGGCCCAGCGCCAGGGTGAGCACCACAGCAAGCCCGCTGATGCCGAGCGCGATTGGCGCTGGTGGCCCCAGGCGTTGCAGCAACTGGCCTGGCACCAGTAGTGCCAGCCACACCACCACGGCGGCCGCATCGCAGAGGCGCTCCGCCAGGAAGGCGTGCAGCAGGGGCTGGCGCGGGTAGCCCAGCTGCTGGCGCAGTTGTTGCACGCGCGAGAGTTCTCCCAGCTTGCCGGGGGTGGCGGTGAGGGCAAAGCCTTCAAACCACATCCAGGCTTCGCGGCGGCTGGGGCGGCCGATCCTTTCGGCGCTCAGCAGCAGCCGGAAGCGCAGATAGCGGCCGGCGTAGCTGAGCGCCAGCACCGCCAGGATCGCGGGCATCCAGGCGGGAAGCTGCCTGAGCCCATGGATCAGGCTGCTTTGGGTTGCGGGATCCAGCTGCAGCAGGCCGGCCAGGGCCGAGAGCAGCAGCAGGAAGGCCAGTGGTGCCAGCCAGCGCTGTAGGCCTGGTGCTGGTGGGTAGGGGCGGCTGCCGGCGCTGAAACTACGCCAGTGGGGATGTGCTGCACTCTGCAGCAATTCACGGTCGCCGCGGCTGTCGCCGTAGGCATGCAGCTCGGTGTGGCTGAGGGGCTCGTGGTTGAGCCAGGCCTGCAGCCGGTGGATCTTTTCGGGGCCCTTGCAGTTGGCGGAGTGGAGCTGGATCGGTGCGTTGCTGCAGGGATCGCTGGTTTCGGTGGCGATCAGCTCCACCCCCAATCGCTGGGCGATCGGTTGGAGCAGGCAGCGCGGTGAGGCCGACACGATCACCAGCCGGTGCCCCTGCTGGCGGTGCCACTCCAGGCGGGCCAAGGCTGCGGGCCGCAGCTGCCGCCAGAGCGCGTTGGCCAGGCTGCGCTCAAGCAAGGCGGTGCGCTCCTCAGGGGTGCGTTGTTGCATCGCTGGGGTGAGCAGCCGCTGCAGCACCACTTGCTTGAACCAGGCAGTGCTGCGCTGGCCGCTCTTCCAGAGCAGCAGGGCTGGCAGCAGCAGCAGGCCATCGATCAGCTGCCCCAGGGGGGAGCGCACCAGGTGGTGCAGGATCAGCAGCGTGTCGCCCGCGAGCAGGGTGCCGTCGAAATCGAAGGCCGCCACAGGTGGAGATGCGGTGGCCCTGGGGCTGGCTCCGCTCATCAGCGCTGGCGGAACGAGATGTGTTTGTGGCCGAAATAGCTGCTTAGCACCGGTACTGCCACGCCGATGCCATGGGCGATCAGATCGCGCAGCACCACGATGCCGAGCAGGGGCAACAGCCAGTTGCGCAGGCCCACGCTCACCAGCCAGGTTTGCAGCACCGCAAACAAATTCACCAGGGCGAAGGCAGCGAAGGAACGGCGCACGCTGGTGCGGCTCTGCAGAAACACAAACTTCCGCGCCAGCACATAGGCCGTGAGCATGCCCACGCCGTAGGCCAGCAGCACCGCCAGCTCAAAGCGCAGCAGCTGCGAGAAGCCCACGCGGCTCACCACATTCACCAGGGCGGCTACACCGCCGGTGATCAGAAACAGCAGAAATTCCCGCCGGGGTGAATGGGCGGCAGGGGCCTGGGGCCGGGTGGTGGAGGTCATCGCCTGTCGGCCTGCAATGCCCGAACCACTTGCCGGGCCAGCTCGCGCCCGTAGCCCACGCTTTCGGCGATGCCGCGATCTTCCGGGTAGTACACAGTGGTGTCCACAGTGGTGATGCCAGGTAGGGGCTGCAGCGGCGGCAGGCTCTGGTGGAAGTGGGTGCCGCACACGGGCTGGGCGTAGCGGTAGCGGCTGCAGTGGGCCGCCAGCACATCGGCGCGGGCTAGATCGGGGTTGATTGCTTGTAAACAAGCGATTGAATCGGCGATGAAGGCCTCATCCGGGCGTTGGTAATCCGGGTGGCTGGCGGGCATGTAATAAGGCACATAGGTGATGTGCCCTTGCAGCGGCCGCAGATTCGAGAACTCGATGATGCCGGGGATGGCAAAGCGCTCGTCGTTGATGTTGGTCCAGAAGTTGCCGGTGATCGGCTGGCGGGTTTGCAGCACCACGCAGGCGCATGCCACCGACAGCTGATCGCTGTAGCGAGCCACCAGGGCCGGATCGGCGCCGCCGGCTTGCAGCATCGGCGCCACTAGGGGCAGCGGCACGGTGGAGATCACCGCATCGAAGTGGCGCTCGCCAGCTGGGGTGCGCAGCACAGCTCCTTGGCCAGGGCCCTGGGAGCGCATCGCCAGCACCGGGCTGGCGAGCTGAATCTCACAGCCCAGCTCCCGCAGGCGCTGCTCGAGGGCATCGATCCAGCGCTGGGAGCCGCCTTCCAGGTAGCCGAGGGTTTCTTTCAGCCAGCGGCGTGATTGCCCCAGGCGGCGGATGCGGCTCCAGATCCAGGCGGCGGAGAGCGTGTCGCTGTGCTCGTAAAACTTGTAAGCAAACAGCTTTTGCCAAAGCAGCGCATAGCCCTGGGGGCCCAACCAGCGCTTGAGCCAGTCGGTGGCGCGGATGTCATCGAGGTGCTGCCAGCGGCGCAGGCTGAGGCAGCGGGCCGCGTGCAGCAGATAGCGGAGGCGGGTAAGCAGGGGTAGCCGGCGGAAGCTGAGCACTGAGCCGGCACTGCCCCAGCGGTAGAGGCGCCCATCTACAAAGAAGCCCATGCAGGTTTGCTTCCAGCGCAGCTGATCCGCCAGGCCCAACTCTTCCAGCAGCTCAAAGAAGGCCTGATCGCTGAGGCAATGGAAGTGGTAATAGCGCTCGAGGGTCTGCCCGGCGAACTGGAAGCTGGCGGCCATGCCGCCAAGGCGATCGTCGGCCTCCAGCAACACCGGCTTGGCGCCTTCCAGGGCTAGTTGATAGGCCACAGCGAGGCCCATGGGGCCGCCGCCCACCACCGCAATCGTTGGCGCCATCAGAAGGGAATCACCACCTGGGAATAGTGCGGATCCTGATAGGTGATCCGCAGGGCATCAGCCAGCGTTGTGGGCTGCACCGAGAAGATGCCGGGCCAATCGATCACGTCGAATTCATCGCCAGCGGTGAGGGCGGTGAGCTGGGAGCGGGTGAAGGCCGGCTGGCGGCTGATCAGGGCCCAGAGCTGCAGCAACCAGCCAAACAGTGGGATCGGCAAATGGACGATCCAGGGGCGGGCATGCACGGCCTGGCGCAATTGGCGCATCAGGCTGATGTAGCTCACCTGCTCCAGGCCAGTGATGTCGTAGCTGCCACTCAGGCCCGGCTGCTCAAGGCAGCTCTGGATCACCTGGCAGAAATCCCCCACATACAAGGGTTGGCGGATGAAGCGGCCGCTGCCGGGGATCGGGAACACGGGCAGCTTCTGCATGAAGCGGGCCAGCCAGCCCAGATGCTTGCGATCAAACCAGCCGAACATCAGGGTGGGGCGCAGGATCACCACACCGGGCCAGCTGCGTTGCACCAGCTGCTCCTGGGCGCGCTTGGTGGTGGTGTAGAGGTCGGTGGCCACCGAGTTCACCACCGAGCTGCTGATGTGAACCAGCCGCGGGATGGCCTGGCGCTTGAGCTGCTCGAGCACCACCTCGGTGGTGCGGATGTTGTTGCGCTCGAATTGGCTGGGATCGGTGTTGCCGATTTCGGCCTGAAGCATCACGCAGGCGTCGCAGCCAGCCAGGCGCTGCGGCCAGCTCACGCCGCTGGTGCTGGTGAGGTCTTCGCAGAGAAACTCCACCGCGGGGAAGAGCTTGCGGCCGGCTTCCACAGCTTCGCGTTTCTTGTCTACCACCAGCAGCTGCCAATCGGGGTGCTGCTGCTGGAGCAGGGCAATCAGGTTGAGTCCCACTAGGCCGGCCCCGCCGGGAAGAAACACCTTCATCAGAGCTTCACGCGACGGGCCAGATCGGAGCTGAACACACCGCGAGGATCCAGCAGAGATCGCTGCTGGCGCCACTCATGCAGGCGTGGATAGCTGCGCTCGAGCATGGTTGCAGATTGGCGCGAGTCTTTTGCTAGGTAGAGCCGTCCGCCAGCCTCCGCTACTTGCTCATCGAGCTGATCGAGCAGCGCAAACAGGCCGGGCACCGCGGCCGACACATCGGCGGCCAGCGTCCAGCCCGGCATCGGGAAGGAGAGGGGACCGGGGTTTCCTGGCCCGAAGCGCTTGAGCACCGTGAGGAAGCTGGGGGCACCGATGCGGCGCAGAGCTTCGAGGGTGGTGCGCACCAGATGGGCCGCGGCATCCGGAACAGCGAACTGGTATTGCAGGAAGCCGGCTGGGCCGTAGATGCGGTTCCAATTGCTCACCCCATCGAGGGGGTGGAAATAGGGGCTGATCGCCTGCAGCTCGCCTTCACGTTGTTTGGGGGCCTTGCGATACCAGGCTTCGTTGAAGGCCCGTACCGTCCAGGTGTTGAGCAGGCCGCCCGGCAGCAGGGAAGGGGCACCGGCCAGTGCTTTGGGGTCGTACTGGAGCGGGTCGGCGGTGTTGCCCTGCTGGGCCTCCACCTGTTCACGGCTGGCGTGATCACCGCAGGTGAGCACACCGCGGCCGTCGGGGTTGAGGCTGTCCACCCAGGCCACGCTGTAGCGGTAGCGGGCATCGGCCTCCACCATCGCGGCCATCAGGGCATCGAGGTCGCGGTAGCGGGTGGTGTCCACGCTGATCAGCGAGCTGCTGATGGGGATCAGGTGGAAGCAGGCCTCCACGATCACGCCGGTGAGGCCCATGCCGCCGGCGGTTGCCCAAAACGCTTCAGCGGTGGCGGGATCGCTGGGGCTGAGCTGGCGCAGCTGGCCGTTGCCATCCACCAGCTTCAGCCAGTGCACATGGTTGGCAAAGCTGCCTTCGCCGTGGTGGTTTTTGCCGTGCACATCGGCGGCGATGGCGCCGCCCACGGTCACGTTGCGGGTGCCGGGTGTCACGGGCAGGAAGAAGCCCGCCGGCACGATCACCCGCAGCACAGCGTCCAGGCTGGCGCCGGCACCGCAGGTCACGCAGCCGGTGGCGGGATCGAGCTCGATGTGATTGAGCTCAGTGAGCTCCAGCACGCTGCCGCCATCGCACTGGGCGGGGTTGCCGTAGGCGCGGCCGAGGCCGCGGGCAATCAGGCTGGCGGGGCCGGCTGCCGCCACAGCGCTCTGGATCTGCTCCACGGCAGTGGGGGTGTAGAGCACGGCCGTGGAGGGATCGGTGCGTCCCCAGCCGGTGAGGGATTCGCTGTGGCCGCTGAGGGTGCTGGTCATGGCGTTACAGCTTGGCGGCAAGGCGGGCGGGCAGGCGGCGCACCAGGGCCATCAGTGGCGTCCACCACCAAGGAATGGTTTCGATGCCGCGGCGGCGGGGATGGCGCAGGAGGTCGCGGGCGATCTGCTCGGGGCGTGCGCAGAGGATCGTTGGGGCTTTACCGTCGGTCATCGGGCTGGCGATGAAGCCGGCTTTGAGGATGCGCACCGAGAAGGGTGTGCCGTGGCAGCGCAGCAGCAGGCCTTCGCAGAAGCGCAGTAGGCCGGCTTTGGCGGCGCCGTAGTGGTAGTTGGAGGGGCGGCCGCGATCGGCGGCCACCGAGGAGAACACCCAGAGTGCACCGGGTTGCTGGATCCGTTCGGGCGACACGATTGCCGTCAGCCATGGGATCAAGCCGGTGAAGTTGGCTTGGGTGATCGCTTGGGCTTCGGCGGCATCATTGCGGGCCCGTTCGGCATCCCCGAGGCTGCCGGCGGCTACTAGGTAGAGGTCGAACGGTTCATTGAGCTGAGGCTGCAAGGGCTGCGGCGCCAGGAGATCGATGGCTTCGCAGCTCACCTCTGCGCCGAAGCGATCGCGCAGCTCGCTGGCCAGGGCCTGGTTGCGCTCGGGGTTGCGGGCCAAGAGGTGGAAACGGCGGCAGCCGCGTTCGGCCAGGCTGCGGCAGATGGCGATGGCCACGGTGCTGGTGCTGCCGAGCACCCAGGCGGAGCGAAGCACTGCTGTCATGCCAACCAGCCCATGCGGTGGCCCATGCCTACCACGATCGCTGTGGCCAACCAGCCCAGCAGGGTGAGCTGAATGCCGCGATCACCCAGCAGGATTTCCTCGGGTTTTTCGCTGTTGCGGTCGGGGTAGCGGGCACAGCGGCGCTCGGTTTCTTCTGGGTCGCTGAGCAGCTGGTAGCGAAAGATCCCCACAATCACAAAGGGCACCGTGAGCAGCATCCAGCTGGTGGAGGCACCGCGCAGGGTGGGGCCAGCACTCCAGAGGGCATAGGCCATGAAGGCACTGCTGGCCACCAGCGATTCCAGCCGCTGCAGCAGGGGCAGCGAGTAGCGCAGCAGCACCTGGCGGGTCACTACGCCGCGATCGAGGGAGATGCGCAGCTCCGCTTTGCGCTTCTCCACCGCTAAAAACAACGCCAGCAGGCCGATGGTGAGCAGAAACCAGGGCGATGCCCCCAGGCCTGTGGCCACGAGCCCCGCCAGGGCACGCAGCAGAAAACCCGAGGCGATGCAAAACAGATCCAGCAGGGGCTGGCGCTTGAGGCCCAGGCAGTACGCCGTCTGGATCACGGCGTAGCCGGCGATCACTGCGGCCAGGCCAGGGCTCACGAACGCCGCCATGGCCAGGCTGAGGGCTGTGATCAGCGCCGCGGCGCTCAGGGCGATGGGCACCGGCAGGGCACCGGAGGCGATCGGGCGGCGGCACTTGCTCGGGTGGGCGCGATCAGCCTCGCGATCGATTACATCGTTGAGCAGATACACCGCGCTGGAGATCAGGCAAAAGGTCACCAGCGCTTCGCTGGATGCCCACCAGATTTGGGGATTCAGCTGGAAGGAGAACAGGGCCGAGGCATACACCAGCAGATTCTTGGTCCATTGGCGGGGCCGGCAGGCGGCGATGAGGGCTTGGATCACACCGGGTTGCTCAGCCATCGGCGTTGGGATTCTCCCAGATCTGCACAGCCTGGGTAGGCGTGCCAACGCGCACGGCTCGCAGGACTTGGCCGTTTTGGCTGCGGGAGAAGGTGGCGTTAAAGCCCACTCGCGCAGTGGATAAACCCAAGGTTCGCTTGACATCACGCCGCGGTTGATCGATAGGCACGGCTAACCGGCCTTGGTTGCCGTAATCGGCGATCAGATAAAGCTGTGGGTGATTCGGTGTTTTCATGAAGGCCCAACCTTGCAGCTGCACAGAGGATGAGCTGAGGGTTTGATGATCAACTTGATAGCGAATGGGGCTGCTCGCTGAGATCTGGTGATTAACGAGAAGTTCGCGGTGCCAACCCAGTGGCTCCACGGGCCATCCACTCTGGAAATACTGATCGATCACCTGCTGATTAGGAAAGATTTCATTGCACGGATCCAGGAGGCGAATGTTGTTTGCCGCTAGCTCTGCTTGCTCTGCATGACAAATGAATCGCTTTCGTTTTTGCTCGGCCCAGCGCCGCCCTTCGTTCCAGGCGCCTGCATAGCTGAGTGCACCGGACTGAAGGCCCTGGGGAAAGGAGCCGATCGTGGTGAGCAGCACCAGAAACCCGCCAAGCAGTGGCGTTGTTGGTCGGCGGCTGTGGTCGTCTGATAACGCGAGGGCCATGAGAGCGGTGAGGCCCAACATCAAGCTATGGGTGATGTAGCGGGATGAGTTCGCCTGCTCAACGCCAAATCCTGCCCGCGAAAGCGTGATCATTCCGGCAAAGAGCAGGCTGAACAGCCCTGGTAAGAGAAGGGTTGGCCAGCTGGCCCTGGGGATCGGGTGGCGACGCCCAAGCAGCACCGCTGCGATCACCACACACAGCAGCGCCAGCCCCTGCCAGGGCCCCCCAAGCCAGGCGCGCAAGAAGTAATCGATCTGGAAGCTGAGCTCTGGGTGCCCCGCTGGTTTGTTGTACGGAAGCAGCAGATAAAAGCTGAGCCCTGCCAAGGCTGTGGATGCACTCACTAAGGCTCCGAGCTTGCGGCTGTGCAGCCAGGCACAGCCGGCGAATCCCACGGCCAGGGCTAAGCCCTGCCCCGTGCTGGTGAGGGCGACCCAAGGCAACAAAGCCGACACCACGCTCTGAGGGAAGCGTCCCGCTGTGGGGATACTCAGCACCAAGGCTCCCAGCAGCACCAGCGCATTGATCAGAAACCAGGGCGTTTGGAATTCCCAGCCAAGGTTTTCGTACTGCCAAGGGTTCAACAGCAGCAAAGAGCCGGCCAGAGCTGTGATCAGGCGGAGGTCGTTGCGGTGGAGCATCCGCTGGCACAGCCAGCTCCATAGCCCGGCGCAGCCCAGGATCAGAGCCAGGTTTTGAAACAGGGCGCTTTGCCCTGGTGGAATTTTGAGCAGCTCTGTTTCCACCACGCTTGCTGCCTTGGCCCACACGATCCGGTGCTCGTTGTGTTGGTCAGTGAGCCATTGCCCCAGTTCGCTCCCTCCGTTTCTCAGCACGAAGCTGAAGCTGTCACCAAACAGATTTGGTTGCGCCCAGTGGGCCAGAGCGAGCGCCGCGATCTCAAACAGGCCATGGGCGATGCCGGCTAGCAGGAGCCCCAGGATCAGGAGGGCGGCAGGTTGTTGGCGCAGAGGTTGCATCGAGTTAACGCCCCAGGGCGCCACTTGCTACAAGATCAATCAGCTCTAGCTGGCGGGGCAGGCAGCGCTCGAGGCTGTAGCGAGCCAGGGCATCGTTGCGGGCCTGAGATCCAAGCTGTTTGGCCAACTTGCGATCGCGCAGCAGCTGATCCACGGCTTCCGCGATGGCCTTGGGGCTGAAGAAATCCACCAGCAGGCCGTTGTGGCCATCGCGGATCACTTCCATCACCGGGGCGGTGGCGGAGCCCACGATGGCGCAGGCAGTGCTCATCGCCTCCAGCAGGCTCCAGCTGAGCACGAAGGGATAGGTGAGATACACATGCGCCTGGCTCAGCTTCAGCAGGTTGAGGAAGTCGGCATAGCCGAGGCTGCCGGCGAAATGTAGGCGTGAGGGGTCGTAGGAGCCCTCAATTTCGGCCATAAAGCGATCCTTCCATTCCCCTTGCGGGCACGCGGAGCCATAGCTCACGCCCTGCTCAGCCCCCACGATCACGATGCGGGCGTTGGGCTGGAGCTCCTGGATCAGAGGGATGGAGCGCATGAAGGAATGGCAGCCCCGGTATGGCTCGATCGTGCGGTTCACGAAGGTGATGATCGGTTCGCCCTGGCGCAGCTCTTGGCCGTCGCGCAGGGTGAGCGTGAGGCCGGCATTGGCTTTGGCGGGGGCGGCGCCGGCATCGATGCCGTCGTGAATCACAGAGATGCGCTGCTGGAAGCGCTCGGGAAAGCTGCTGCGCTGGAAGCCGGTGGGGGCCACGTTCCAGCTGGCGGCCTCGAGATTGAGCAGGGTGTTGGCGTTTTTCATGTGCGCCTTGGCGCACTTTTGCCAGTTGAGCTCGGCTTGGAATTCGGGGTCGAAGTCGTAATCGAAGCCGCGAATCTGGTAGTAAAACTCCTGATACATCAGGATCGGCACATCGGGCCACACGTAGGGAAGAAATAAGAGTTCTCCCCAGCCGGGATGGCCGCAGATGATGTTGGGCTGGAAGCCCTGATGTTTGAGTTGTTCGGCGGCAGCGGCGCAGGCTTCTGCGCGGATCACCTTCGTTTCGGTTTCGAGGGCCAGCGGGTGCACGTCTTGGCCATTGCCCCTTGAGGCGCCATAGATCACGTGCTGCACACCTTTGGGTAGCGGTGTGCGGGGCTGTTGCATCCCCATCGCCACCAATCGGTGGTTGCCTTGCTGGGCAAGAGCGCGGCAGATGTGCAGGTATTGGCCTGGAAATCCTTGGTGAACAAAAAGAACGTTCACACTGCTTGCGCGCCGTGCCGGCACTTTACGGGCGACGAACAGGGCGACTTCAAGACCCTCTCCTACGCTCCCTCGAGCTCAAGGGCTCGATCGGTGCAGGATCTCTTACCGCAGGGCACCGCCCGGGTGCTGGTCACCGGAGGTGCCGGCTTTATCGGAGGTGCCGTGGTGCGGCGCCTGCTGGCCGCAAGTTCGGCGGAGGTGTTCAATCTCGACAAGCTTGGCTATGCCAGCGATCTCACCAGCATTGGCGATCACCCCCGCCACCACTTTTTAAGGGTGGATCTTGCCGATCCAGCGGCCACCGCCGAGGCCGTTCGCTCGGCGGATCCCGATCTGGTGATGCACCTAGCGGCTGAAAGCCATGTAGATCGCTCGATCGATGGGCCGGGTGCCTTCATCGAGAGCAATGTGAGCGGCACGTTCAACCTGCTGCAGGCGGTGCGGGCTCACTGGGAGCAGTTGCCCGCCGAACGGCGTGAGCGCTTCCGCTTTCATCACATCAGCACTGATGAGGTGTTTGGGTCGCTGGGGCCCACGGGCCGTTTCTCCGAAACCACGCCGTATGACCCTCGCAGCCCCTATTCCGCCAGCAAGGCCGCCAGCGATCACCTGGTGAGTGCCTGGCACCACACCTATGGCCTGCCGGTGGTGCTTACGAACTGCTCCAACAACTACGGCCCCTGGCAGTTCCCCGAGAAGCTGATCCCGGTGGTGATCCTCAAGGCTGTGGCTGGCGAGCCGATTCCGCTCTACGGCGATGGCGCCAACGTGCGCGATTGGCTGTACGTGGAAGACCATGTGGAGGCGCTGCTGTTGGCGGCCACTTGTGGGCGCCTGGGTGAGAGCTACTGCGTGGGCGGTGCCGGGGATCACGGCTCCCCCAGCGAGCGCACCAACCGCGATGTGGTGGAGACCATCTGCACCTTGATGGATCAATTGAAGCCTGAGGGTGCACCCCATGCCCGCCTGATCACCCGGGTGAGCGACCGCCCCGGCCACGACCGGCGCTACGCCATCGACGCGGCGAAGATCAGTACGGAGCTGGGCTGGACCCCGCGCCACAGCTTTGAGCAGGGGCTAGAGGCCACGCTGCGCTGGTATCTCGAGCACCTGGATTGGTGCCAAGCGGTGCGCAACCGCGCCGGTTATAGCGGCGAGCGCATCGGCACCCAGGTATGAGTCGGCGCTGGCCGCTGCTCTGGCTCAGCGTGGGGCTCGATCTGTTGGGGGTGCTGGCGGGAGCTCTGCTAGCCGCTCAGCTGCGCCATCACAACCCAGCCCTGGTGCTGCAGGCCGATGGCCTGGCCTTTGGCCTGGTGTTTCTTCTGCTGGCTTGGTTCCTGGGGGGGTATTCGTTTTTGCGATGGCCCTGGATGCCCTACCGGCAGCTGGTCCAGCGCTGGTTGCTGGTGGTGGGCAGTGCCCTGGGCTTGGCGGTGCTGGCGGGTTGGCTGCTGAACGCAGCGGCCACGGCGGTGTGGTTCCACCGCAGCACGCTGGTGATCCTGGGGGCGGTGTTGGCCCTGTGGGGGTTGTTGCTGCGGCGTTGCTTGCATCCGCTGGCGCGGATGCAAGCCAGCCAACGGCTAGCGGCCTCTCCGGTGGCCGAGGGCAGGCAGCGTGCTGGGCAGCCGACTTCCTTAAAGCCAAAGCCCACCCAGCGCGAGATGCTGCTGTTGCTGGTGGCGTATCACCCCTCGCCGCTGGAGGTGCAGCAGCTGCAGGCCTGCCTGGCGGAGCTGCCGGCAGAGGTGGGCTATGCGGTGGTGGTGAACGATCACCAGCCCGGTGAGCCGGTGGAGCAATTGGCAGCTGGGGCCGATTGCTTCCTCACCAACCGCGATAACCCCGGCTACGGCCGTGCCGTGAACCGGTTGGTGGTGCGGCTGGGCCAGCTGCCGCCTTACATCGGGGTGCTGAACACTGATCTGTCCTGGCCCAGTGGCACGTTTGAACAGTTGCTGGGCTGGTTGCAGCAACACCCACAGGTGAGCTTGGCGGTGCCCCAGATCCTCGATGAGGCCGGCACGCCGCAAAAGCTCTGCAAACATCACCCCACGGTGCTGGGGCTGTTCAGCCGCCGCTTCCTGCCGGATGTGCTCAAGCCTGCCTGGCTGAAGCGCTACGACCGCTGGTATGTGATGGCGGATCAGAACTACCAGGAGGTGTTCGACGCGCCCTATCTGAGCGGCTGCTGCATGCTGATGCGCAGCGATGCCTACCGCCGGGCCGGCGGCTTCGATGAGCGCTATTTCCTCTATCTGGAGGATGCCGATCTCACCCGCAGCCTCGCCCGTGAGGGCCGCTGCGTGCATCTGCCGGTGGCGGGTGTGGTGCATGGCTGGGGCCGCGGCAACTACCGCAACCTGGGACTGATGGCGGTGAACCTGGCCAGTGCCTGGCACTACTTCCGCAAATGGGGCTGGGCGCTGTGGTGAGTGCCGCCGCCATCGAGGTGGTGCTGCCGACTTACAACGGCGCGCCTTACTTGGAGGCACAGTTGGCTTCGATCAGCGCACAAACCCTCCGCCCCGAGCGGGTGCTGCTGCGCGACGACGGCTCCAGCGATGGCACCGAAGCCCTGATTTGCCAACTGCAAGAGCGGTACGGGGCCTGGCTGCAGGTGTTGCCCGCTGATGGCAATCTCGGCTGCACATCCAACGTGAATCGGCTGCTGCAAGCCACCATGGCTCCTTATGTGGCCTTGGCGGATCAGGACGATCTTTGGCTGCCCCACAAGCTGGAGCGCTCCCTGGCGGAGATGCAGGAGCTGGAGGCCAGCCGCGGTAGCACTACACCACTGCTCGTGCATGGTGATCTGGAGCTCATCGATGCCCATGGGGAGCGGCTGGGCTGCCGCTACTTGCAGCGCCAGCGCTTGGATCCGCGGCGTTGTGCTCCGGTGGATCTGGCGCTCACCAACGTGGTGACCGGTTGCACCGCTCTCCTGAACCGGGCTCTGCTCCAGAAGGCCCTGCCGATTCCTCCGGAAGCGCTGATGCACGACTGGTGGCTGGCCTTGGTGGCCAGTGCCTTTGGAGAGATCGCGCTGGTGGACGAGCCCGGGGTGCTCTATCGCCAACACGGCAGCAATGTGCTCGGAGCGCAGGGGCTGGGGCTGGCCTATTGGCGGCAGCGGCTTCAGGCGCTGCTGGCGGATCCAGCTGCGGGCGGCCACACCCGAGCGGCGTTGCAGCAGGCAGAGCTGTTTGAGCAGCGCTACGGCCAATCAATCTCGGCGCTGCCGGCTCTGCTGCACCTGCGGCGGCGTCAGCGCTGGTGGGCGCTGCTGCGGCTTCCGGTAGAGCAGCACCCCTGGAAACACGGACCCCTGCGCACGCTGGGGCTTTACGGTCTGCTGGCTTGGTTGCCCCGATGAAACTCCGCACCCTGTTGCGCCGGCTGCGCACTTCGGCCCAGGTGGTGTTGGCAGATCCGGCAGCGCTGGCGCGTGCACCAAGGTTTGTGTGGCGTGCGTTACGGGAGGGGCCTCAGGTCAGCCTGGCGCGGTTGCGTGCCTTAAGCGATCCATCCCGTTTCACGCCGGATGCCTACCGCAGTTGGTTGTCGGAGTTTCAGGCACCGACTCCCCAAGAACGGGAGGCGATGCAGGCTTGGGCTGCTCAACTCGCCGATCCTCCCCGGATTGCGGTGGTGATGCCGGTGTTCGATCCCCGGCCGGATTGGTTACAAGAGGCGATCGAATCCGTTCGCGGGCAGCTGTATCCACACTGGCAGCTCTGCATTGCTGACGACTGCTCCACGAACCCCGACATTCGCGAACTCCTCGAGATTGCTGCGCAAAGCGACGAGCGCATCCATGTGGTGTTTCGTGAGCGGAATGGTCATATTTCGGCATCATCTAATTCGGCCTTGGAGTTAGTTGATGCTCCATGGATGGCTCTTTTAGATCACGATGATCTACTCACGGAGGATGCATTAACTTGGGTGGCACGCTCAATCCTGGAGCAGCCATCTGTTCGGATGCTTTACAGCGATGAAGATAAATTAGGGGCTGATGGTTTGGCGCGTGACCCTTTCTTTAAGACGGATTGGAATCCGGTGTTGATGGAGGGTCAAAATGCGGTATGCCATTTAGGTGTTTACAGCACTGAGCTTGTTCGAGCGGTTGGTGGATTTCGCGAAGGCTTTGAAGGGGCGCAGGATCACGACCTCACGTTGCGGTGCTCGCGTCAGCTTCACCGCGATCAGATTGTTCATATTCCTCGTATCCTTTATCACTGGCGTTTGCATGCGGAGAGCACGGCTTCAGGTCTTGATGCGAAGCCCTATAGCAACACTGCCGCTCAACGAGCTGTTGCTGAACATTTGCAGTGCTTGCAGGTGTCTGCCACGCAAGTGGAGTGTTCGGAGGCAGGGTTGCAGCCTCGGTTCGCTGCTCCTGTTCCGGCTCCAAGTGTGAGCGTTATCATTCCCACGCGGAATGGCCTTGATGTGCTGAGGGCTTGCTTGCTCAGTTTGCTGAGCAAAACCGACTACCCCAACCTTGAGGTGTTGGTGGTGGATAACGGTTCAGATGATCCTGCAACGCTGGCTTTTCTGGCTGATCTGGAATCAGACGGGCGAATTCGGGTGCTGCTTGATCCGAGCCCGTTCAATTACTCATCGCTGAATAACAACGCTGTAAATCAGGCGAGGGGGGAATGGATTTGCCTGATGAATAACGATATCGAGGTGTTTCAGCCAGGCTGGCTCGTCCAGATGTTGGCCTATGGGCGTAGGCCGGGTGTGGGTGCTGTTGGGGCCAGGTTGCTTTATCCAGACCGGCGCATTCAGCACGGTGGAGTGCTCTTAGGGATCGGCGGTGTGGCTGGACATGCCCACCATGGCTTGGCACATAATGATCTGGGCTATTACTGCCGAGCTCAACTGGCGCAGGAAATTTCAGCGGTGACGGCTGCTTGTTTGTTGGTGAGCAAGCAGCACTATCAGGCTGTGGGTGGTTTGGATGCAGCACATCTCAGTGTGGCTTTCAATGATGTGGATTTCTGTCTGAAGCTTGGTGAGATGGGCCTTCGTAACATCTATGCGCCAACGGCTGTTCTGTTGCACCATGAATCGGTGAGTCGTGGTTATGAAGACACGCCGGCTAAGCAGGCCCGCTTTGCCAAGGAGGTGGCCTGGATGCAAGAGCGTTGGCAGCATCGCCTGACAGCCGATCCCGCTTACAACCCCAACCTGACCCTGGATGGGGAACCGTTTCGCATTGCGCGACCTCCCCGTTTGAAGCGCTGGGTGTCTTAGTGGTGCTTTCGTTCTTCCTTGCAAATCAGGAGTCATGGTCCGGATTTGCAAGGATGTTTTGCGGCCAGCGGATCCGGTAGGCGCTGCTGCGGCCGGCGCCGATCGGCTCAAGGGCCTGTTGATCCACGAGCTCGCGCAGGTCGCGCCAGGCAGTGGCGCGGCTGGTGCGGGTGAGGCCGATGGCCTTGCGCAGGGTGAGGCCGCCCTCAAACCCTTCCGGTTCCGCATCCAGGAGGTGATTGAGCAGCTTGCGCTGGCGCGGATTGAAGCTGGTGTGGCGGTGGCTCCACCAGAAGAGAGCCTTGGCGCGCACGGCATTCGCCACCCGGCCGTTCTGCTGCGCAGCAGCGCTCAGCTGCTCAAGGAACCACAGCAGCCATTCGGTGATCTCGAGCGTGCCCTTCTGGCAGCGCTCGAGCTGGAGGTAGTAGCCGTCGCGTTGTTGCTGGATCCGCGCCGAGAGGGTCAAGGCGTGGTGGATGCGGACTTCGTGTGCGTCCACCTGCGCCAGGGCGCGATCAGTGAGGGCTCTGGCTAGGCGGCCGTTGCCGTCGTCGTAGGGATGGAGGGTTACGAACCAGAGGTGGGCGATTCCGGCTCGGATCAGCCCATCCAGGCCGTTGGGAGGGTGATTGAACCAGTGGATCAGCTGCTGCAGTTCTATGTCCAGTCCCTCACGCGGCGGTGCCTCACAGTGCACGGTTTCATGGCCGATCGGGCCAGACACCACCTGCATGAGGTCGTTGCCCCGCAGGCTGCCGATGCGGATCGCACGCAAGCCATCAGGGCCTGCGGCGAACAGCGAGCTGTGCCAGGCATGCAGGGTTGCCAGGCTCAACGGTGTTTCCGGGTGGCTGCTGGCGGTGTGCAGCAGGTTCACCAGGCCGTCAACCTTGATGTTGGTGCGCGGCTGGCGAGATTCCAGCGGCAGCTGCAAGCGGCGCGCCACGGAGGAGCGCACGTCTGCGGGATCGAGCTGCTCACCCTCAATGCCGGCCGTGCTGAGGCTTTCGCGGCTGATCAGCGCGGCTGATGCCTCCTGGCTGAGGCTCGTGTCCAGTTGGTTCAGCAGCTGCTGGAGCTCGAGCCGTTTGGTGTGAGCGCGGTGGATAACCGGGGCAAGCCGAGGGGCATCCCAGTGGAACCGTGGCCAGTTGGGCTCTTGCCAGATCCAGCGGTTCACCATGGAGCCAACCTAATCGCTTCATCTCATGAAGCGATTAGCGCTTTCGAATCGCTTCACGGGGATGTCTTCACCAGTCAAGTGCGGCGTTGCGGTTCAGATGAGCGTGAGTCGTTCCAGAGCGGCGAAGCGCTCGAAGTCGCGATCAAGGCTCACCAGGCGCCAGCCGTTGCTGATCGCTAGCGCTGCGAGGTAGGCATCGGTGCAGAGGCGGGCCGGCAGGTTCTCCTTCCCCATCAGCTGGTGGAACACATCCCATCCATCGCTGGCTGGAGTTGCCATGCGAACACCTGGTTGCTGGCAAAACGCTTGCAGTAACGCCGAAGCGCCCTGGGCACTTTTCACGGCTGAGCCCATCACCTTGGGTTGGCACACCAGTCGCACGAGGCCAAGGGCAGTCGCCGTGCAAAACAGCACCTGCTCAGCGGCTTGCTCTTCCCAGTAGGCCACTGCTTGTTGGTGATGGATGTGATCGGGTGTTGCCAGTGCCAGCCACACGTTCAAGTCTGGGAGGTCTGCGCTGCTGCTCATGGCTCCAGTAGCTCAAACAGATCTGCATTGCTCACGTGGCTGGAATCGATGGCCAGGCGGCCTTCAAGCTTTGGCAGCTGGCCTGCTGACCGACGCGATGGTGTCGGATGCGTAGGAGCCTCGAGACCCTTTTCCACGTAGTTCTGCAACAGCTGCTTCAACGTGACCTGTTCACTGGCTGCCCTCGCTTTCAAACGTGCAAAGAGCGGGTCGGGCAGCTCCAGTGTGGTCCGCATGGATCGCGAGGTTCCTGATGCGCATTTTAGTGCGCATCAATTCCGAGTGGCCGGGTTGTCCTCCCGGGCCACACCGCCTGATCGCGTGCCTGGGGTAGCTCGAGCCAGGGGTGGCGTGCCTGGAGCAGGCGGCTGAGGCGATAGGTGCGCTGGTTGGTGTTGCTGTTGCGCATCGAGCTGCTGTGGCTGGTGTAGGTGGCGAGCACCTGGGGGCAGAGGCTGCCGTGGCAGCCGGCGTCGATGAGGGAGCACCAAAAGTCGAAGTCTTCCCAGCCGCCGGGGATGTGGGTGTAGCCGCCCACGGCCTGCCAGGCCTCGCGGCGCACCAGGGCCATGGCATCGATGTAGTTGCCGCGTTTGAAGATCTCTTGCTGCCAGGGCAGATCGCTCACCAGGTGGCGCGGATCGTGGCAGCCGGGCTCTGGCTGTACGCGGATCAGGCTGTGGATCACCGCACAGCTTGGATCTGCTGCCTCGGCAAGCAGGCCGCAGTGGGCCACGGCCAAGGGATCCAGTTGGTTGTCGGCATCGAGCACGAAGCACCAAGGGCTTTCGGCGGCGGCAAAGGCGGTGTTGCGGGCTGAGGCGAGGCCGCCATTGGCGGTGTGTTGCAGCAGCAGGCAACGCGCAAAGCGGCTGTGGTGCTCGGCCATCCAGGCCTGCACAACGGCGGCGCCGTTGTCGGTGGAGGCGTCGTCGACCACGATCAGCTCCAGGCCGCTGGCCTGCTCCTGATGGAGCACGCTCTCCAGTGCCTGATGAATGCGAGGGCCGTAGTTGTAGAGGCTGATGCACACGGCGGTGTGGCAGCGGCCTTGGCTGCGCTCCAACAACACCCTGTGCTTGGGCTCTGGGGTGCAGCAGGGTTCAGGGGGCGGACAGCCCTGGCGATACCAGTGCAGCTCCTCCAGCAGTTCGTTGGCACCCATCGGATCGCTGGGCAGCACGATCGGGGCGCGGCCGGCCTGTTGAGGCTGGATCAGCAGCCTCCATCCCTCCAGCTCTTGTTCAGCGGGTGTGGGTTGGAAACGCACCAGCTCCAGGCCCCCATCCAGACAACCCTGCAGCCACAGGGCCTGCAGCCTGGCTTGCTCTGGGCCAGCGATGCTCAGGCCATCGAACCCAGGCACCCCCAGCAGGGGAGGTTGGAGCCCCTGATCACAGGCCTCTCCGCCGCTGCCGAGGCAAATCGTGGTGCCTAACCGGCGCAAGGAATCAGGTGCTGCCAGGCCGAGGGCCGCGCTGCAGGCGGCCCAGTCTGCGGGGCTGCCGCGAAGCGCTCCATTGCCTACGGCGGCTGGCTGCAACCAGGAGGCGTTCACCCCGAACTGCCGCAGCAGGCGCACGCGCTCTGGGTTGGGATCCCACACCCGCTCCAGCGCTGCCATGGCCAGCAGCTCAGCGGCGCAGGCCGGCCCGGGGCTGAGATCTGCGAGGTTGAGCGCGATGGCGTTGGCCTCCGCGGCTCCTAGCGGTGTGGCGTGGATGGAAGCGGCGCCTTGGATCGGGCAATGCTGCAGCCAGGCATGGGTCGGCCAGGCGTTCAGATCACCCCCACGCACCTGGAGGGTGACGGCGTTGCCTTGCGCTGGCCAAGGCATGGCGGCCGGACAGGCTCCCGCCAGGGCTGCCCACTGGCTCAGCTCAAAATCTCGAAAGCCATGCTCCAGCCAGAAGGCGAGCTGATGCTCAGCGACTGGCCCCTGGCTGCCGCAGGTGATCTCGGCCAGGTAGCCCCAGGGGTGTGTGGCCACCTGGTTGCTGGGAGCATGGCCGCGCCGCATCTGGATAGAACGTTTGAGTTGGCTCCGGCGCTTTGGCAGTGGCGCCAGGGGCGAGAGGGGGTTTTGCCGATCCAGCCACTGCTCAATGGCCGTCCGTTGGGAAGGCCTGAGTGCCAAGCGCTCCAAGTGTTGATACAGCTCCTGCACGGGTGGGGCTAAACGAGCAGGCAACGGCTGCCGGCGGCTGCGGCGGTGTTGCGGTTTGATCGCCTGCAACGCCTGATGCCGCTGCTCCGTGCTGATGCTGGGGGCCAGTTGCTGGAGCTGCGCCAGCGCGGATCGCGGTTCAAACCAGTGGCTGTAGCTGACCACTTGCAGTGGTAGATCTCCGCCATCTCGCAGCACCTGGGCGTTGTGATGCCACCAGAGCTGTTGGGCCCGCCAACCGTCCATGCCCGTGGCGGCCTGATCGCGCCGCACCAGCGACACCATCACTTCCGCAGGATCACGCACAGCCAGCAGCAGCGTCAGGGGAATGCCCAGCTGTTGACAGGCCGCTTTCCAGAGAGGCAACAACAGGCTGCTGCGGGGATCTTTGATCGCCCAGGGGCCCGGCTGGTGCTCGGCTTCGGGTAGCAGCAAATCGATCAGGTCGGCCAGGGCCGTTTGGCCCAGGGGGCTTTCCAGCCAGCCCTCGGGCAGGGGCTGCATGCCCCGGGGCGCGGGCCACCAGCGCTCCAGATCGATCAGCAACTGCTCCTGCAGGGCCGTCACGTCGGCCCGCTCGAAGTAGCCCTCCGGGTTGTGGGTATCGCCGGGGATCAAGGGGCCGGGCATGGCGATGTCGCAGGCCGGCAGCAGGGAACCCAGTAGCGAGGTACCGCTGCGGTGCATGCCCACGATCAGCAGGAGCGGGCTACGCATCAGGCCTGACCCAACTGCTGTGCCAGGGTTTGAGCTTCATGCGGCGCTGCGGCGCCGTGGAATCGGCTCGAGATGCGGTTGACTGCCGCCCAGGGCTGCCAGTCCACAGGCGCTTTCTCGCTCGCCCAGTGCGGAGCGCTCGTTCTCATCGCAGAGCTGCTGGGCTTGAGCCAGCAGTGCATCGTCGAGGGTCACGGTGGTGCGCATGGCTTACGGGTGCATCGTGCCGGCTCAACCTCATTCAAAGAGAGCCATACCCTGAATCACTGCCGCCGATCACCCTCTGCAGAACTTCTTGGCACTCCACCTGCCAGGCGTGGGGCAGCACTCCAATGCGCCGTTTGACCAAGGGCGCTGCCAGGGTGGTCATTCGGCTGAGCCGCAGCCTCGAGGTGACCTTCAGGCCTGTTGAGGCGAAGTCTGGATGCTCTGTTGAGAGGTCGAGTTCATCACCATCAGGTGGTCCGCTGACGTTGGAGCTGATGAAGGCCAGCAGCACATCGCCGTAGCGCTCGCTGGTGGTGATCACCAAGGCCGGCCTGGGTTTTGCAGCTGGGCCGTCCGTAAAAGGGAAAGCAACCAGCACAATCTCGTAACGCTGCAACATCAGCCTGCGCTGACAGCTGCTCCATCGGAGAAGCTGTAAAGATCGGGCTCTGCGGCTAAGTCGTCAAAGGCGCCGCCCGCCATGGCCATCTGAGCCAGGGCGTTGGCGCTCATGTCGCCGTTGTCTTGCTCCAGCTGCAGAAGCAGCCATTGGCGGTCCGCTGCGGGCAGGCTGCGGATCACGGCAAGCAGGTTCTCGGCAAGCTGAGGATTGGTCATGCACTCAGGCTAAGCAGCCTTGATTGGTCCTGTCGCAAGGTGCGTGCCCAGCAGGAGATGCATCGCCGGCTCACGCTCCCTCGAAGAGATCGGAGCTGGCCTCACTGCCCAAACGATCGAAATCGTCTGGCACGGAGCATTGGCCCTCCAGCAGCCCGAGACGCCGCGGGAGAGGCTTTGGTGATGTGTCTTGGTCGATGGGGGTGACACACGCCATCGGCTTGCCCGCTTTGCAGATCAGAAATGCATCACCGGCTGCAGCCTCTTCCACCAGGTGATCAAGGTGGGTTTTGGCCTCTTGCATCGTTACCCGTCGCATATGGGCATCTGAGAGTTGTTTGAGTGCCAGTCGACGAAATTGCTTGTGGTTTTTGTAGCCCAGTTGCGTGCGGCTGCAGGGCCTCGTCAGCGGTAGTGGTAGCGGCAGGCCAGGATCACAAGGGTGACGCCCTCAAGGCGGACAACAAGCGTTGCTCGTCATCGATCCGGCGTGACCAGCAGCCCGACAGGTTTGCCCGCAGCGGTTCCGGCTTGCCGATTCCCACAAAGGCGTCGCGCAGGCAGGCCTGGATCAGTTGGTTGATTCGACGCAGCTGTTTGCGGTCTTGGCCCTGCCAGTAGATGGTGTCCTCCCAAGCGGCGGGAGTCCATGTCAGCCGCTCAGCTGCTGGCATGGAGCTGAGCGACATCAATCAGGGGCTGCTCGAGCAGTTCCCCGCGTTCGGCCTCGTCCAGGGATCGTTGCAGGTGGGCGGCGTTCGCCGGAGAGCGAAGCAGATGCACCGTCTCCATCAGGCTGTTGTAGGTGTCAAGCGACATCACCACGCGGCACCCTGAGCATGGCGTCGGGTGATGAGGGTCATATCAGCGTCGGCTTCCACGCGATCAAGGATCGCCTTGAACCGTTCACGGGCCTCAGAGAAACTGACAATCTGCACGGCAACTGTCCAACTCTCCGTACAACAGCATGGCCGCGGCTTGTGCCGCAAGGTTCCATTCACTGCCTCCCCGAGTCGGTTTGGTCAGGTTGCTCACCGCCACGCGCTGAGATCCCAGCCCAGCATCTGTTCCAGCTGGCTGATCTCAGGGTTGAAGAGCTCATGTAGCTGCGCGCGAATGGAGGGTCCCATCGGGCTGCTGTAGCTGCCTTTGTTGGCCCGCAGGGGCTGAGCTGCCGGCAGCGGGTCCACCCCCAGGAACTGATGCACCGCAGCCAGGGTGCTGATGGGATCCTCCAGCAGCTGCTCCTGGCGCAGGATCAGGGTTTGCTCCCGCGGGAAGAAGCTCCAGAGGCGGCGCAGCTGCTCGCTGTAGAAGCCCCGGCTGATGTAGGAGAACACCCGGTGTTGTTCGGGTAGAGCGCTGCGGCAACGCTCTTGTTCAGAGGCGATGGCCTCCGCGAAGGACACAGCATCCCAGGCGCGACCCGTTTCCATCGCCCAGTGGGAGTAGGCCCGCTCCACGGGGTTGCGTAGGCAGAGGATCACGCGCATGGCGGAGTTGTAGGTCCAGATCCGTGCCATCGCCGGCCACCAGTAGCTGTAGATGGGTGTGGCCTCGCCCCAGAGGCTGCCGGTGGGGGCGTCCTTGAAGTAGGCGTGGTAAGTGCTGATGGTTTGCTCGGGGTGCTGCCAGTTGAGGTCTTCGTTGTCGAAGAAATGCAGCTCCTTAAGCGCAGGGATGAAGAGAGCTGGGTGCTGGCGGAGGTAATCAGCTAGTGCCGTGGTGCCACCCTTTTGGACTCCGGCAATCAGAAATGTAACGAAGCTGAGGTTTCGACTCACTGATGAATCAAGTAATCAATTGCTGATGGATACTTTGATTTGCTCGAGAAGCGCTGCCATTGATTGTTTGAGCTGGAGTCTGCTTCTTGGTGTTTCTGCAAGGAGGAATTGGCATTGAGGAGCAATGCAAGCGTGCGCCGCTCGATCTCGGTCTCGAGCCTTTGCGATCGTTTCTTGCTCTCGAGTTCGCGCATCTCGGTCTCGTAAACGGGTCGCCAGTTCAACATCGCCAAACAGCGCCGCCAGAGCGGCAGCGTGGAGACATACTACGATCTGCTCATCCAGCGTGAGTTGGAGGACGTGGACGAAAGCTCCATGGCCGTAGTTGGTGAACAAGGAGATTGAGATGAGCAGGCTGCCTGCTAGCAGCGCTGCACTGGCTGGGCGATCCAGGAAGAGTGGTTGTGGCATCAGCGTAGCCACCACGAAAACACTGCATCACCCGCCGTACACCCGCTCCTGCCATGCACTCCAGCGGGGGTTCACCGCTTTGATCCGTTGCAGATCCTCTGCGCTGAAGCTGGGTTCATCCGCGGCCATTGCCGTTGGCTTGCGGTTTTCGCGGGGCGGTGTGTGAAAGGGAGCCGTGCCTTGGGAAAGCAGGGGCAGGAGGTGGCGATTGAGATCGTCCTGTAGGTGCTCGAGCCGCAGGGCGGTGACGCGTTCATCCACCTCGAAATACTGCAGCCACCAATCGGCGGCCACCCAGGTGCCGCCGAGGCGCAGGGAGTAGTAGAGGCCGCTGCGCACCGGTTCGAAGTCGAGATCGGGCAGATTCATCTGGCGGCGTTTGTGCTGCCAGTCGCTGATCAACCAGTGCTCGAGGCGGCGCGCTGTGATGAACCGGTGCCGATCCCCGGCCCGCCAGTTGCCGCGGCTTTCGCGCAGGGGCACGGAGTCGTGTTTCTGGGGTGTTTCGTCGGGATCCACGGCGACTCCCGGTAGGGCGCGTTCGCGAACCAGGCGGTTCATTGAGGTGCCGCCGGTTTTGGGTAGGTGCAGCCAGAGAAAGGAGTCGCCAACGATCAAGGCTCGGAGCACGGCAGACGGTGGTATCCAGGCTATGGCGGGCGGGATCAAAGCCTCAGCGTTGGCCAGATGAGCCAGCTGCAGGCGATCAAATGGGGCCGCTGCCAGGCACTGCCAAACGCCCTTGCGCTCTGCGGGGGTGACCCTTGCGCCATTGCAGCCCTAAAATATTCCATGGAGGGAATGCTCGATGTGGGATGTCTGTCAGACCGCTGTCTTCGAAGACTGGTGGTGCGAGCTCAGCGAGCAGGAGCAGGACGATGTGACAGCCATCGTGGAGCTACTGGAGGAGATGGAGCCTCAGCTGCCCTTCCCCTACTGCTCAGGTGTGGAGGGTTCCAGGCACAGCCATATGCGCGAGCTACGCATTCAGTCCCATGGCGACCCCCTGCGTGTGTTCTATGCCTTTGATCCAAACCGCAGCGCCCTCCTGTTGATCGGTGGCAACAAGACCGGCAAGGACAAACGCTTCTACAAAACGATGATCCCTAAAGCAGACGCGCTTTACGACGAACACCTCAACAGCCTGAACACCCAATCCAAGCCATGACCCGCTCTTTCTCTGAACTCACCAAGGACTTCAGCCCTGAGCGCCGGGAGCGCATCGAGCAGCGCAAAGAGCAGCTGCGGCAGGAAATGACCCTGGCAGAACTTCGCAAGGCTTTTTCCCTCACTCAGGCCACACTGGCCAAGAACCTCAACGTCAAGCAGGCCGAGATCTCCAAGATCGAGAATCGGGCCGACATGCTGATGAGCACCCTGCGCAACTTCGTCCAGGCCATGGGTGGTGACCTCCAGGTCAGGGCTGTGTTTCCCGACTGCGCCATTGAGATCAGCACGTTTTCGTCACTCGCCGGTAAGCCAAAGCCCGGCAAGCCACGCACTGGCAGGAAGAAATATCCATTGGTAAGGGCGTAGAGCCTGATTCAGCATTTCGTTCTTCGGCATCGGGGCATCAGGTTTGCTGTCTTCCAAAAACCGCTCGAGCCAGGCCTGTTCATCCAGGCAGATGAGGCTGACGTGGCCCCTGGAAATAAGTCCACGGTGAATGAGATACCTCATCCGGCCAGACTGGGCGGAGGACTCCACCATGAAGCGAATCCGCCACACAGCTGAGCAGATCATCCGCAAGCTCAAAACCGCTGAGCAGCTGATCGCTCAGGGCAAGACTGCCGCCGACGTCTGCCGCGCCATTGAGGTCACCCAGCCGGCCTACCACCGCTGGAAGCAGCAGTACGGCGGGATGCAGGCTGAGGAAGCCAAACGGCTGACTCAGCTGGAAAGGGAGAACGCCCGTCTCAAGAAGCTCTTGGCCGAGGCCGAGCTTGAGAAGGCGATGCTCAAGGAGTTGGCTGAGGGAAACTTCTGAGCCCGGAACGACGTCGTAGGGCTGTTGAGGCCCTGCGCGCCATGTTCCTGGTTTCAGAACGCTTCGCCTGCAAGGTAGTTGGCCAACATTGCAGTACCCATCGCCATCAGGGAAAGGTCGTTGATCTTGAGGAGGCTGTCCCGTGTCAATCAGGTTGATGTGCGCATTGCATCATTAAAGCTGCTACTCCATTAGGGTTGTTGCATCACTTGTAGTAACCGCCCATGGTCCGGCCACGGGTCGACACGCAAGGCGATCAGCCAAGCCGGCCCGGGTCTTTGAGGGATCGTGAGCGGATTGCCGTGGCGATCAACGCGGCCTCAGAGCGTTACCGGAGCCTGAGCCGCGGGGGGAAGCAGCTGCTGTTGGATGAGTTACAGGCGCTCACCGGCTATCACCGCAAATCGCTGTTGCGCCGGTTGAACCAGCGAACCGATCAGCAGCAGAGCAGCCGGCGGGGCCAACACCGCCGCCGGTACGGCCCGGAGGTTGTTGAGGCGCTGGTACCGCTGTGGGAAGCCAGCGATCGGCTGTGCGGCAAGCGCCTGCATGCGCTGCTACCGCAACTGGTGGAATCGCTGGAGCACCACGGCCACCTGCAGCTGGAGCAGGACGTGAGGGCACGGGTGTTGACGATGAGCAGCGCCACGATTGACCGTCTGCTGGCACCAATGCGCCAGAGCAGCGGAGGTAATGGATGGAGACGCCCTCCCCGGGCCCATAGCGGCGTCCGCCGCCGCGTGCAGGTACGAACGTTCAAGGGCTGGGATGACCACAAGCAGCCCGGCTGGCTGGAGATCGATCTGGTGGCCCACTGCGGTGGGCGCCTGGAAGGACGCTTCATCTGGACTCTGGTAGCCACCGATATCGCCACGGGCTGGAGCGAGAGCCTGCCGGTGATCACGCGCGATGGGGCCTCGGTGTTGGCCGCCATCCAGCGGCTGCGGCAGCAACTTCCCTTCCCGTTGCGTGGGATCGATGCCGACAACGATCCCGCGTTCATGAATGCGCTGATGGAGCAGTGGTGTGATGCCCCGGAGCAGGGAATCGAGCTCACCCGCTCACGCGCCTACCAGAGCAACGATCAGGCCTGGGTGGAGCAGAAGAACGGGGTGCTGATCCGCCGTGTGGTGGGCTACGAGCGCCTGGTGGGCCTGGAGGCCGCTCAGGTGCTAGCTGAGCTGTACGCGGCACTGCGGCTGTTCACGAACCTGTTTCAGCCGTCGTTCAAGCTCAAGAGCAGCGTGCGGGAGGGTGGCCGAATCAAGCGGCTGCACCACCCGCCGCGGACACCGCTGCAGCAGCTACTGCGTACCGGTGTGATGGGCGAGCAGGAAGCCGCTGACCTCAGGGAGTTGAGACAACGGTGTGACCCTGTGGCGCTACTAGCCACGATGCGCAGCTGCCAGAGCCGGTTGGCGCTGTTGATCAGCGGCCAGCACGCCAACGCCATGGCGGGTGATCCGCTCGCCTGGCAAAGCCCAGACGAAGAAAAGCGAGAGCTGGAGTGCTTTCTGCAGGGTTTACAGGCGCTGTGGCGCCAGAGCAGACCACTGCAGAAAAAGCCCAAACCGCGCCAAGGCCGGCGCAGCCGTGTGGATCCCTTTGAGGTTCATGCAGCCCTCATCCCCCAGTGGTTGGAGGCAGAGCCGGATGTGGGCAGCCAGGAGCTACTGGAGAGGCTGATCGCCTTGGCCCCTGAGCGCTATGGCCCCCAACACAAACGCACGCTGCAGCGGCGAATCAGGGATTGGCGCGTAGCCAGGGTGCAGCAGTGCCTGGAGCGTGCGGCAGACAGAGCAGAAACCAAACCCTGGACAGAAGAAGGTGTGTTACCAGGCGTCAATCAAAGACGGTAACAATTGATTGATGCAAAGCGCCCCTCAACCTGATTGTCGTCGGACACGCAAGAATGCTGAAAACGGCCGGAAAGATCATCGATATTCACCACTCCTATGATGGAGAGGTTATTTGCGGTCTAGTTGAACTAAGTCCCTCGGATGAGCAGGCAATCACCAACAAGAAAGCCGATATATATTTCTCCAGCATCTCTCACTCCATCCACCAGATCAGACAAGATCTAAACGAGATTATAGAGTCCGGAAAATCAGTGGCTATCTGCCGTGTCTCGGTTGATCTGGGCCATCAAGGTGAGCTATGCCAACTGTGTCAGTGCCTTTCAAAGTCAACTCATCTTGAGAGTGATCAAAACATAATAAAAAAGCCCCTCGGAGAGGGGCATAAGGTCAAAGAGTGTCAGTTGAGTAGATCAAGCAACTGCAAGGCTGCCGGAACCGATTACGCTTGAATTAACTCCTCGAAGGACAACACCTTCTTCAACACCTTGAAGGCTGGTAGTGCTAACTGCCTTGGCCAGAAGAGTGTCTGCGCCGGCATTGACTGTGGAACCAACAGTAAAGGTTGCGTTGTCGCTGCTCAGTGTTCCTGTGATGGCATAGACCCGACCAACAACAAATGCTGCAGACCAAGCACCGGCACCTGCGGTGGTGTAAACGGTGGTGTTGTTGCCCCATGTAGAGCCTGTGAAGGAGACTTTGTCATCAGAAGATGAGAAGTCGGTCACATAGCCGAGTTCACCAGTTGCAACGGTGATGGTGGCTGCCGTTCCAGAAAGGCCTGTGGCGGTGTCGAAGCTGTTATTGAAGATGTCAGACCCTGATCCACCTGAGAGGACGTTTCCACCATCACCACCGATGATCAAGTCATTGCCTTCGCCACCGTAAAGAGTATCGGAACCAGCGGCACCTCGCACAGTGTCGTTGCCGTTGTCGCCACTGAGAATTACATCAGCTCCGCCGCCAGGAGCGATGAAGTTATCGTTGCCTGCTCCACCAAAAATGGTGGAAGAAGCCATATCTTTGGTTGCTGTCGTGAGGTCGGCGAGATCAATGGTGTCATTGCCTTTGTTGCCATTGATTTTGGCGCCTCCGGTAATGGCTACGTCGCCAATGTCAAGAGTGTCATTGCCTTGACCTCCCAATACTTGGGAAGAGGTCAAATTCCCATTGACATTGACTGTATCGTTTCCTGCATTGGCGTTGATCTTCGCGTTATTGCTTACCGCTAGAAGGGTAATCGAATCATCGCCTTCATTCCCTTGGTAAAGGCCGCCGGAGATTGAGCCGGTGAAGGTGACGAAGTCGTTTCCGTAACCGCCTTGAACGGTGCCAGTAGAAAAAGCTGCCGAGTTGAAGGTGTCAGCTCCCTTTCCGAGTTCGGCCGTGATATTGGAGCTATTACCCGTGAGAGTAATCACATCATTGGATGCTTGAGCCCCGATGAAGAGGGGAAAAGCATTTCCATCAAGGGATACTGCATCGACACCAGAGGTGCCGATCAGAGAGGTGCCGCCTGCACCGGTGGTGGTCGTGAAAGCCAAGGTCTCGGTTTGTGAAGACTCCTACCTATCTTATCGTTTAGCAGAGGGATAGGTCAATCACTCGGGCCTTTCTGTTGTGCCAGAGCCTTTGCAGTCACAGGCTTTTGGCTGTGTCGGCATTGGCTGACATGCTTCAGATCTGGCGTAGCGAGTCGGCTTTGTCTTTGAAGCTGCCTAGCAGCAGCTGAAGATAGCTCACTTTCCTTAGCTTGATGTTGGCGGTCAGGCTCATGCCCACCTGCAGTGGGAGGAGGTTCCCATCCCTGAGTTTGAGCTGCTGGTTGGTCAGGCGGATATCCGCCGGGTAGCGGTACGTCTGCTTTTGCTGGTCGGGGGGCAGGGCGTCGGAGCCCACGCGGCGCACCGTGCCCTCAAGCACGCCGAAATCAGTGGCTGGAAATGAGTCGATCGAGAGATCGGCGGCCTGGCCCACGTGCACAAAGCCGATATCAGAGCTCTGGATTTCCACGCGAGCCTCCAGCTTGTCGAATGGCACCACCTTCAACACCGGCATGCTGTCACGGTTCACGAAGCCTGCGCCCTGGGGTTTGAGTTCGAACACCACGCCATCCACCGGGGAGGTCACCGTCTGATAGCGGATGTTCATGTTTTGTTCGCTCAGGTCTCCACGTAGCTGGGCAAGCTGGCTGCGCAACTGCTGGGTTGCCTGATCAAGCACGGCCACTTGGCGTAGCCGATCTACCTGTGTTTGTTCGAGCTGCCCGCGGATCTCTTCAACGCGGTTGCGCTGCTCCAGTAATTGTAGTTCGGCGCTCGCGCCCTGAGCTTCGAGGCGTGCATAGCGCTCGAGAATTTCTTCGTTGAGTTGCAGGTTGCGTTGCAGTTTGGCCTGTTCTGTGGTGTTCAGCTGCAGATACTGCTTCAGTTCCTCCTGCTTGAGCCGTAATTGTTCCTGGGTGAGTTGGAGTGACTGACTCACGCTTTTTTGCCGCTGGCTGCTGGCTTCAGGATCCAAGGTGAGCAATATCTGGCCTTTCTTCACCTGTTCGCCTTCTTTCACATCGAGGGTTTTCACGACGCCATTGATCGGGATCTGGATCTCGCGCACGCCGCCCAGGGGTTCCAGCTTCCCCGGCGCCACCACGATCTCCTCTGTCTGCGCGATTGCCAGCCAGCCGATGCCAAAGGCGGCGGTGCCCATCAAGCCCCAGGTGGTGGCTCGCATCCACACGGGGGATTGCTGCAACACCTCGCCTTCTTCGGCACCGGCTTTCACCCGTTGTTCGAGCGAATGCTGAGCTTGGCGGAACAACTGCCCTGGAGTTTTTAGCCCCATTTCAAACGGCCTCCTGCTGGCGGTATAGGGCGAAGTAGCGACCCTGCCGATCCATCAGTTGGCTGTGGGTGCCTGTTTCCACGATTGCCCCCTGGTGCAGCATCACGATCAGATCGGCGTTGCGCACGGTGGAGAGCCGGTGGGTCACGAAGAATACGGTGCAGCCGGTGAGCGATTCGCGCAGGTTCTGGCAAACACGGCGCTCTGTGTCGTAGTCGAGAGCACTGGTGGCTTCGTCCATCACCAGCAGTTGTGGGTTGGCTAGCAGGGTGCGAGCGATAGCCAGGCGTTGGCGTTGGCCGCCTGAAAGGCTGGCTCCTCTTTCTCCGAGCTGGGAGCTGTAGCCCGAGGGTAAGCCCATGATGAATTCATGGGCGCAGGAGATCGTTGCGGCTCGCACGATCGCTTCGCTGGTGGCATTGGGATCGGTGAGGGCAATGTTGTCGCTCACGCTTCCTGAAAACAGCAGCGGCTCCTGGGGAACAATGCCGATCTGGCGCCGCAGTGAATACAGCTCCACTTTGTCGATGTCATACCCGTCGATCAGGATGCGGCCCTGCTCGGGTGAATAGAGACGGGGGAGCAGTTTCATCAGCGTGCTCTTGCCGCTGCCGCTTTGCCCCACCACGCCAACAAAAGTGCCAGCAGGAATGGTGAGGTTGATGTTTTTCAGCACCTGAGGAGATCCTGCCTGAAAGCGGAACTGCAGGTCGTCGAATTGCACTTCGCCCTTGAGCGGCGGTAGAGGGATCTTGGCCTTGTCTGCAGCGCTGGACTCCTCGGGTGTATCCACCACATCAGCCAGGCGCTCGAAGCTCACACGTAGCTCCTGGATGTTTTGCCAGATATTGGAGAGGCGCAGCAACGGCTGGGTCACGTAGCCCGAGATGATGCGGAACGCGATCAGCTGGCCCAGGGTGAGTTCGCCCTTCAGCACCAACGTGGCCCCCACCCAGAGCACCATCAGCTGTGAGAGCTTCTGCAGCACCTGGCCGGTTTCGTTCAGGGCCGTGCCCGTGACTGTTTTCTCGAAGGTGCGGGCGATGTAGCGCGAGTAGCGCTCCTGCCACTTCCAGCGGCTCACCATCTCCACGTTCTGGGCCTTCACCGTTTGGATGCCGGTGAGCACTTCCACTAGGTGGGCCTGGGTGCTGGCGTTTTCTTCCGCCGCCTGGCGGAACTGGCGGCGGAACAGCGGTGCACCCACCAGGGTGAGCCCCACTTGGATCGGCACCACGATCAGGGCCACGATCGTGAGCACCCAGCTGTAGAGCGCCATCACCACGATGTAGATCACCGAGAAGGCGGCATCAAGGATCGTGGTGAGCGCTTGGCCCGTGAGGAAGTTGCGGATCTTCTCCAGCTCCGCGATCCGCGTGCCCAGTTCGCCCACTGGGCGGCGATCGAAATAACCCACCGGCAGCCGCAGCAGGTGATCGATCACCTCGGCGCCCAGGCGCAGGTCGATCCGGTTGGTGGTGTCAGCAAACAGGAAGGTGCGTAGGCTGCCGAGCACCCCTTCAAACAGGGTCACCACCACGAGGCCGATGCCCAGCACCTGCAGGGTGTCGAGGCTGCGTTGGGAGATCACCTTGTCGATGATCACCTGGATCAGGAGTGGGTTGGCCAGGGTGAACAGCTGCACCACAAAGGAGGCCAGCAGCACCTGCAGCAGCGTGGAGCGGTAGCGCTTCAGCGCAGGCCAAAACCAGGTGAAGTTGAACTTCTGCTCAGGCGTGGCATTGGTGCGATCCACCAGGATCAGCTCCAAGGCTTCCTCGCCGCAGGCTTCTGCCACCTCTGCGGGCTTGAGCTCCAGCCAGCCTAGGCGTGGGTGGGCCATCACCAGGCCAGCAGCGTTGCTGCTCACCACCACACCGAAGCCATCCGCCCAGGGCATCAGGCAGGGCGTGGCCAGGCGGGTGCAATTCGCGGGTTCTGTGCGGGCGCCCACCACATGCAGGCCCATGCCCGCTGCCAGCTGGCCAAGCAGCGGCAGGCTGGGTTGTTGCCCCCGCCGCAGCGCATCGCGGATCGTTTTCTCGATTGCGTCGCGGCGGAACGGAAGCTCCATCACCTGGGCCAGCATCTGGAAGCAGGCCATGGTTTCTTCCAGTGGGCCTTGGCCGCTCTGGAGTTTCAGCTGCTCGCGCAGGCTGGTTTTGCCTAACAGCAGACTGGTGGGCTGCAGTTCGGCCAAGGCAGATGGGCTCGCCATCTGTTCACTGGCTTCGTTAGTGCCGTCTTCAGATTCCTCCTGTGGGCGGCGGCCCTGGCGCAGCTCGGCCATCAGGGCTGCGGGCAGGGCGATTAGCCGCAGCGGGAAAGGGCCGTTGGCAGCGGGTAGGGCGCTTTCATCGCCGAGTTGATCCCCCAGGGCCGCGCCTTCGCCATTAGCGCTGGCTACGAACAGCTCAATGCCAGGGGCAAGCTTGCCCAGGGCTTCTTGGCTGGGGGTCACCAGGGTGGCTTGAGAGGCCGCATGGCGCAGCACATCCAGCAGGCCATAGGGGGCTCGCTCGGTGCGATCCAGCAGCAGCTCGATCAATGCCGCCAGCTCAGCCGGGAAAAGCGTGCTTTGGCACCAAGCGCGGAAGCTTTGCTCCTTCTCATAGAGCTCCACGATCACGTGATCGGGGATGGCTGTGGCCTGCACCTGCGAGGAGGCGCTCACGTCCTCGCAGGGCGCTGCCCGCAGCAGTGAGGCCAGGCCCACCACAGAGCCCGGGCCGAAGGCCGCCAGGGTGGAGAGCTGCCCGTGGTGCCGGCCGAGCAGGCGAGCCTTGCCCGCCTCAACCACCAGCACGCGGTGGGGAATCAGATTGCCCAGGCAGAGGGTTTGCCCCACCCCAAAGCTCACTGGCTCAGCCGTTTCCGCTAAACGGCGCTGGCCCTGCTCAGAGAGCTGTTCAAAGGCCGGATGCCGCAGCAGGTTGATCTGGGGAGCAGCGGTCATGCAGGTGAGGTGTCGCTCAGGTGGTGCGGCAGTCGGGCCAACTTAGCGGTCACTTGTTCTTGCACCCACTCCTGAAACAGTTCCTGGGCCATTTGTTCGGCAATGGCCTCGTTGAAACGGGCCGGCTCGTAGCGCTCCAGCCGTGTCACCAGCCACCAATCGGCGATCTGGAAGGGTTCCATCAGCTGGCCGGCGGTGGTGGTGCGCAGCCGCTCTGCCAGGGCCGGGTGGGCTTGGGTGAGCGGCACGGGCCCCACGATCCCTTTGGTGCCCCGTTCGGGCCCTTCGGCAAATTCGGCGGCCAAATCGGCGAAATTCGCTTCGCCGCCGGCGATCTGCAGGTAAAGCTCGCGGGCCAGGAAGGGATCTTTCACCCGCAGCAGGCTGTACACCACCCGATCCAGCTGCTCTTTGCGTGCCAGGAAGCGGGCCTCGGCCTTGTGGTGGAAGTGGTGTTGGCAATGGTGTTGCACCCGCAGCGGCAGCTCCAGCTGCCAAAGCAGATCGGCCTGGCTCAGTTGGAGCTGCTGCAGATAGGCAGACAGCTCAGCCTCGTTTTCCAGTCCCTGGCGCTCGCAGTGGTTTTGCAGCAGCTCTTCGGTTTGCTGCGGCTCCAGCTGGATGGCGCCCACGGCCCCGGCCACCACCTCAGCGCGAATCAGGGGCGCAAGCAGGTTGTGGCGGCGCAGCAGGGCCAGTGCTTCGGGCTGCAGCGTTTCGGCAGAAGGCGTTTGCATGTAGCCCAATGTATGGAGTCGTTTGGGTTTTCTCCGCGCGTTGACCGGGGGACCCGCCGTAGTGCATGATTCCGGGGTCGCCCAAGGCGGCCCTGCGGATGTAGCTCAGTGGTAGAGCATCTCCTTGCCAAGGAGAGGGTCGAGAGTTCGAATCTCTTCATCCGCTTAGTTCATTGATCACTTGATTCCAGCCTTTCACGGCTGCATCCAGTGAGAAGTCTTGGTTGAGCTGCTGTTCTTGGTGCCGTTCGGTGTTGTTCAGGCGGGTTTTGATCCCTGCCTGAATCGAGGCTGGATCATCCAGATCCACCCAAATAGCCTGTGCTTTGGCCACGGCAGTGCGGATCGCAGGCGTGTCACTAACCACCAGTGGCGTGGTGCAGGCCAGGGCTTCAAACAGGCTCCAGCTCAACACGTAGGGCCGGCTGAAGGAGCAGTGAGCATCGGTGCGCCAGAGCAGCTGGCGGTATTGGGCGTAGGTGAGCAGGCCGGTGAAGTGGATTCGTTCGCGGCCAGGGAACGTACCCAGCTGCTCCAGGCAGTGCTGTTTCCAGCTGCCATCGGGGCGCGGCGCCGGGTAGCTGTAGGCGCAGCGATCGCGGCCGGCGATCACCACCTGGAGCTGCGGATCTGATGCCAGCAGCTTTGGCAGAGCCGCCATGAACTGGGGGAATCCCCTCACCGGCTCCATGCCGCGGGTGGCGTAGCTGAGCAACCTGTGCTCAGGCTCGATCCGCACAGGGGGGCCGCCTTCTTCGCGGTCTAGCTCCAGGCTGCGGCTCAGATCCGGCGGCGGTGGCTGGAAGAACGCGGTGTTGATGCCGTCGAACACCACCCGCAGCTTCGGCTGCCACACAGCTGGAAACTGGGCGGCCTGCCAGGCCGTGGGCACCACCGCCGCATCGCAGAGCAGCAGCTCCTGTTGGATCACCAGGTTGCGCAGTTGGCTCTTGAGCTGCGTGTCGAGCGGGAACTCGGCAAACAGCCAGCGGCTGGTGGCCGGCGTGAACCACCACTCGAACAGCCCGATCAGCTTCGCGTCGGGCAGCAGATCCTTGATGAATAGGCCCAGGCCGTTGCCGGCATGCAGGATCACCAGATCAGGCCGGAAGCCCTCCTGCAGCAGCGCATCCACACCCCGCAGCACCGCCTGGCCGTTGAGCACCGTTTCTTCGGTGGCGTGCAGGTAGTGATGGGTTTCCGGCCGCGGATCCCGGGCCCGCTGATAGGTGCGCAGCTCCACCCCCGGAATCGGATCACTGGCCGCATCGGCCCGCGCCGTGAGAAACACCACCCGATGCCGCGCATCCGCCCCGGTGAGCCGCGCCAGGCTCTGAAACTGCGCCGGATAGTTGCCGTGGATGAACAGGATGTTCACGCGTGCCTGCCTGCTGGGGGGCAGGTTGGCAGAGGTTGAGCGGAGCCTTTGGCCGCTACACTGATGGCGTTGACTTCGCTCGAATGTCGGGAGGTGTTGATGGCTCAGGTAACGGCCCGATTGCCCGATGACCTCACGGCTGAACTTGATGCTGCCGCGCAGCAGCTGAATCGATGCCGAGCCGACGTGATTCGCCAGGCCATCGAGTACTACCTCGATGACATCGAAGATCTCCGGGCGGGCGCCGCTGCCCTGAGGGATCCCGCTGATCCTGTTCTTGATTGGGCTGAGGTGCGCGATGCGCTGCTCGCTGCGGATTAAACGCAGTGCCGCTAAGGCGCTGGCAGCGCTGCCCAGGGCCGACCGCCTCCGCCTCGTGGCCGCGATCGACAAGCTTTGCGAGGTTCCGGCCGCTGGTTCAGCGCTCAAGGGCGAATTCGAGGGACTGCGTCGCCTGCGCGTAGGTCGCTATCGGATCGTGTACGAGTGGCAGCAGCAGGAGCTGGTGGTTCTTGTGGTGCGTGTTGGGCACCGCAAGGAGGTTTACCGCTGAATGGATCAAGGGCGTAGCTGACGCAGCCAGCCCTCCAGCGGTTCGCAGCGGATGCCATCGATCAGCAGCGGCTCCGGGCAGAAAGAAAGCAGCAGGCACTGCGCTTCCGGATAGTCCGCCTGGAAGGCTTTGAGGCCCTTCAGGTCTGCTGAGGTCACCCGGGCTGAGCGCTTCACCTCAATCGCCTGGAAGAGGTTTGGGCCGTACACCACAAAGTCCACCTCCAGGCCTGCGCGGGTGCGCCAGAAGCTGAGTTGTGTGCCATTGGCGCGCAACTGACAGAGCGCCCGTAGGTGCTGCGCCACCAGGCTTTCCAGCGCAAGCCCCTCGATCTCTTCTGGCGCATCCAAGGGGCCCCGCGGCCGCAATGAACGGAACACCCCCGCATCAAAGAAGAAGAACTTTTGGTGCTGCACCAGTTGCCGCTGAGCTCGGCGCTGAAACACGGGCAGGCGGAAGCCCAGCAGCAGATCCTCCAGGATTCCCAGATAGCTCTCGGCCCGTTTGCGCGGGATCTCAGCCTCTCGGGCCAGGCTGGCCAGGTTCAGCAGGCTGCCCTGCGAGAAGCTGATCACCTCTAGGAAGCGGCTGAAATCGCCGATCTGGCGCACCAGGGCTTCCGCCTGCACCTCCTCCTGGAGATAGAGCGCGGCGTAGGCCGCCAGCGTGGCTTGGGGATCAGGCGCTTCCCACACCAATGGCACCAGGCCGATCTGCAGCGCCCGCTCCAGGCTGAAGCCGTCGCCCAATTCCGCGGCCATAAAGGGCGGCATGTGGGCGGCCACCAGCCGCCCGCCCAGCAGATTCGCGGCTCCATGCCGCAGCTTGCGGGCGCTCGAGCCCGTGAGCACGAAGCGAAGCTCGGGCCGCTCCTCCACCAGGCTGTGAACCACATCCAGCAGCTGGGGCGCCTTCTGCACCTCGTCGATCACCACGGTGGTGAGGCCGGGCTCCTCCGCGGCGATTCGTTCCCGCAAGCGTTCCGGCCTGGCCTGATAGGCCCGCAGCACCTCCGGAGCCAGTAGATCCAGCCTTAGTGCATTGGGAAACCGCTCCTGCAGCCATGTGGATTTGCCCGTGCCGCGTGGGCCGAACAGAAAGAAACTGCCGGCCGGCGGCTGCAGAAATCGCCCAACCACCGCCATTTTTGCTGCCGAAATGGAGTTTCAATCGCCATTTTGCTCGCGTCGGCGTGGTTGCGGTGATTGGTGCGGCGCTGTTCGGGCTTCTGTACGGACTGTGCGGAAGCTATGGATGGAGTTGTTTGTTGCGTTTGCAGGCCACCAAGCCCGCTGTCGCGACGCCTAACGCTCGCCGCGACAGGCGTCCAGTGCTTCGAGGATCGTGCTGCGTTGGATGGGCTGTGGAGCCAGGCTGGATAGGAGGCTGGCGTGATCGGCTCGCTTTGCTGCCTCGGTGAGTTCCCGCAACGCGAATGTGCTCAGCGACACTCCTGCGCGTTGAGCTAGGTGTTCCAGCTGCTCGGCCACTGCGTCAGGGATGTGGTGGATGTACAGCCTTCGCACGGCTTCCTTCTGCGTGCGTCCGTTCAGCCGGAACTGGTTCTCTGGGGCATGATGGCCACAGGGCGTAGGAACAGTATGCAGGCCTTTTCGGTTCGCCAGCTCAAGAGCAATCCATCCACGGTGCTCCGAGCCGCTGAGGCGGATGCGATGGCTGTGGTCACCAGTCATCAGGAGCCCACTGCGCTCGTGGTGGCTTTGGATCGCCTGGGCTTGCCGGATACAGCCGCGGTGCGATCGGGTCTGGCGTTGTCGCTGTTTCAGGCCGGCTCCCTATCCGTGGGTTCAGCGGCGCGCATCGCCGGGATGCCGCTACCGCGGTTCCTGGAGATACTGGCCTCGCTCCGGATCCCTGTGGCGGATGCCAGCGATGCCGACCTGGATGATGAACTCGCTCAGGCCCGCCGCTGGCTCGGGCAGGGAGCCTGATCCAGCCCGGCGATGCGCGTTGTACTGGCGGATGCCGGCCCATTGATCGGCCTGGCCCGCATTGAGAGGTTGCAGCTGCTGCGTGATCTCTTCACCACTGTGTGGATCACCGAGGTGATTGCTGCTGAGCTGGGTCTCACTGAAGTAGTGAGCGGTACTGTGCCATCTCTTCCTGGCACGGTGCTGCTGCAGGAGGCCTGTGATCAGGGCTGGCTGCGCGTAGCCGGGCCTTGCACCCTTCCCTGGGCTCCGCTCAATCCTGGTGTTGATGCTGGAGAGGCCAGTGCTATCGGCACGGCCCTTCAGCGGCGCGCCTCTGGAGATGAGGTTCTGCTCGTGATCGATGACCGCTGCGGTCGGGCGGAGGCCCGGTGCCAAGGGTTGGCTGTGATCGGAACGGCTGCCGTGCTCGTGCTGGCCAAGGAGCAAGGTCTCGTTCGTGCCTGTGGGCCGCTTTTGCTGGCTTTGCGTGAGCAGGGTTACTACCTTGGAGATGGATTAATTGCAGCGGTGTTGCGGCAGGTTGGCGAGACACATGGGACGCCTTGAGCTCGATCTCGAGCCGGCCACTGAAAGCATCAAGGCTGTTTTTGGTGTGCTGGCAGGTCGTTCGGAACGCAAGGCAAGCCTTGAAGACATCCATGAGGCCGCCGTGGCTGGCTGGGCCAGCCACGGCAACTGCTCTAGCGGCCCTGGCGCAGCATCAGCCGCTGGCTGTCCACGGCCGTGAAGCCCAGCTGTTCGTAGAAGCCGGAGCTGTTAGTGGTCATCAGATACACCCGTTCCACCCCCTGAAGGGCCGGCTCCTGCAGCAGCGCCTCCACGATTCGCCGGCCAAGGCCGCGACCTTGGTGCTCGCCAGCCACCACCACATCCCAGAGCACGGCGCGGAACACGCCATCGCTTGTGGCGCGGCCAAACCCCACGAGGTGTGAGGCCTGCCAGGCGCTCACCACCGCCTGGCTACCGGCCAGCATCCGGCTCAGTTCGCGCCGCGAGCGGCCGTTGGCCCAAAAGCTATGCGCATCAAGAAGGTGCTGGAGCTGGCGCAGCTGGCCCGGGGCGCGGCGCAGGCGCCAGGCGCCGCGGCGGTGGCGGATCAGCTGAATGGGCGCGGCGCTCAAGCGGGCACCTTCACATCGGTGTGTTGGAAATCCTCGCCCTTGAACAGCAGCGGCGCATCCATCGCCTTGGCTAGCCCGTAGCTGATGCAGTCCCCCATGTTGAGCGCCGCCTGGTGCCGTCCCTTGCCGTAGTGGCGCCAACCGTGCAGCGCCCAGCGCATGTGGTCGGCGTTGAACGGCACCACCTGGATTGGCGCCCGGTTCAGCAGGAGCTCCAGTTCCGGGACTCCCGCCTCTCCCAGCTGGCTGATCACCACCATCTGCGCTTCCAGCAGCGTTGCGGTGGCGATGCGATTGGCACCGCTGTTGCCCAGGCAGCTCAGGAGCGTGCTCGCATCCGGTTCCACTTTGAGGATGGCCACCAGAGCGGAGGTGTCCACCACCATCACGCCGGCAGCCCCTGGTCGTCATAGAGAGCGTCCTGTGCTTCCTTGCTGCTCACGCCTTCCGGCCAGTGGAGTTGGCGGAAGCGAACCAACAGGGCCTGAAGTTCCTCCTGCCTGGCGGCGTCAGCTGTGTGGCTCCGCTCCAGTTCCACCCTGAGCGCTTGGCGCACTGCGTCGGTGACGCTTGTGCCACGGCGGGCCGCCAGCTCCTTGGCCATGGCGTGCACCTGCGGGTCCTTGATGTTCATGCCCATGGCACTGCCTGGGTAGAAGATTGTTATTAATCTACCCTCGCTGATGAAAGCGGCCAGGCGTTCAGGGGTTGGTCAACTTGTCGGCAGTGGCGACAAGATTCCGGTCGCTCTCCAGCAGTTGCTGCGCCAGAAGCTGTTGGATGGCGTGCAGCAGCCACTGCCCCGGCTCACGCGCCGCGACATCTAGATCCCCAGGATCCCCGGCAAAACCCTTGCGGTGATCGGTATGCGCCGCAGCGGTAAAACGTCGCTGCTCTGGCAGGAGCTGGGTGAGCGCGTGGCGGCCGCCGCGGAGCGGGCCTGGCTGCCGCTGGTGTCGCTCGAGGATGAACGCCTGCTGGCCCATTCCCCAGGGGTGGAGCTGTTGGACCAGCTGCTGGAAACCTTGTTTCAGCTCCAGCCCGAGCTGCGCAGCGGCACTCAGCGGGGCTGCCTCTTTCTCGATGAGATCCAGCGCATTCCCGGATGGGAGGGCTTCGTGCGCCGTGTGATGGACAGTGAACCCATCGACGTGGTGGTGAGCGGTTCCTCAGCCGAGATGCTCTCCAGCGAGATCGCCAGCAGCCTGCGCGGCCGTGCCGTGGAGGCGGTGGTGTTCCCCTTCAGTTTTCGCGAGAGTCTGCGCCACATGGGCCTGGAGCCCGAGCAGCCCAGTGATCGCTGGAGCAGTGCCGAGCGCTCTCAGTTGTCCCATCAGCTGGAGCTCTACCTGCAGCGTGGTGGTTTTCCGGAGCTGCAGCAGCTCGATGAGCGCAGCCGGCGGCTGTTGCTGAGTAGTTATGTGGACAGCACCGTGCTGCGCGATGTGATCGAGCGCCATGCCGTGCGCCAGCCCCTGGCGTTGCAATGGCTGGTGCGGCAGCTGCTCAGCCACGGCGGCGGTGGCTTCAGCCTCAACCGCCTGCACGGCGCTCTCAAAAACCAGGGTGTGGCGATCAGCCGCGAACACCTGGCCGAGCTGGTGGATCATCTTGAGAGTGCCTTCCTGATTCGCACCCTCTCGGTGGTGGGCGGCTCCCTACGCCGCCGCATGACCCTGCCCCGCAAGGTTGTCCCGATTGATCCGGGCCTCTTGCCCCTCTATGAGCTGGATGGGCGCAGCAATCTCGCTCATGCGCTCGAAACGGTGGTGCTGCTGGAGTTGTTGCGACGGGGCGCTGAGGTGGGGTATTTGCGCACGGCCGATGGCTTCGAGGTGGATTTCCACGCTCGCTTTGCCGATGGCCGGCGCGAGCTGATTCAGGTGTGTGCCGATCTCCGTGATGCCGCCACCCGCCGGCGAATGGCCGGACACTGTGATCTGGAGCTCGGCGCTCGAATGGTTGCTGCAGGCGTGAATCCCGCCCAGGGCCTCCCCGCCTGCTCTCAGTAGGCTGCCCCCAGCGCATATCGGCCCGATTCCATGCTCAAGCTGCTGCTGGGTGATCCCAATGCCCGCAAGCTGAAGCGCTATCAGCCGATCGTGTCTGATATCAATCTGCTGGAGGAGGAGGTGGCGCCTCTCTCCGATGAGGAGCTGCGCGATCTCACCACCGAATTTCGCGGCAAGCTCGCCGCCCTGCAGCTCGAATGCCAAAACCGTGGCCTGAGCATCGAGGCCACGCTCGAGCGTGAGCGAAAACTGCTCGATGAGCTGCTGCCTCAGGCCTTCGCCGTGGTGCGCGAAGCGGGTAAGCGCGTGCTGGGCATGCGCCACTTCGATGTGCAGCTGATGGGCGGCATGGTGCTGCACGACGGCCAGATCGCCGAGATGAAAACCGGTGAGGGCAAAACCCTCGTGGCCACCCTGCCCGCCTACCTCAACGCCCTCACCGGCCGCGGTGTGCACGTGGTCACCGTGAACGACTACCTCGCCCGCCGCGACGCGGAGTGGATGGGCCAGGTGCACCGCTTCCTCGGCCTCTCGGTGGGTCTGATCCAGCAAGACATGGATCCCGCCACCCGCCGCCTCAACTACGGCTGCGACATCACCTACGCCACCAACTCAGAGCTCGGGTTCGATTATCTGCGCGACAACATGGCGTCCGACATCGCCGAGGTGGTGCAGCGCGACTTCCACTACTGCGTGATCGACGAAGTCGACTCAATCCTGATCGATGAAGCCCGCACGCCGCTGATCATCTCCGGCCAGGTGGAGCGCCCCCAGGAGAAATACCAAAAAGCCGCTGAGGTGGCCGCCGCCCTCGTTCGCGCTGCCGAACTGGGTAAAGACGGCATCGATCCTGAAGGCGATTACGAAGTGGATGAGAAGCAGCGCAACTGCACCCTCACCGACGAGGGCTACGCCAAGGCGGAGCAGCTGCTGGGCGTGAGCGATCTCTTCGATCCCGCCGATCCCTGGGCCCATTACATCAACAACGCACTCAAGGCGAAGGAGCTCTTCGTCAAAGACGTGAACTACATCGTGCGCGGCGCCGATGCCGTGATCGTGGATGAGTTCACCGGCCGCGTGATGCCTGGTCGCCGCTGGAGTGATGGCCAGCACCAGGCGATCGAGGCCAAAGAGGGCCTGCCGATCCAGCCCGAAACGCAAACCCTCGCCTCGATCACCTACCAAAACTTCTTCCTGCTCTACCCGCGCCTGGCCGGCATGACCGGCACCGCCAAAACCGAAGAGGTGGAATTCGAGAAGACCTACAAGCTCGAAGTGACCATCGTGCCCACCAACCGGATTCGCTCCCGGGCGGATTGGACCGATCAGGTGTACAAAAACGAAACGGCCAAG